>NZ_AUFC01000017.1 GCF_000426305.1 Anaerovorax odorimutans DSM 5092
TTACCACCACCAAACGACAAAATTGAGCGTATAGTGAATTCAAAAGATACTTTTCTATTACGCGTAAAGTCTTTTTCTGGACGACAACATAATTTTGATTTGATATGATTTAAACTAGTTATTTGTGAGTTGAATTTTGAAATTGCTTCTTTAGTATTCATTTTATTCTCCTTGTAAATAGATTTGTTAAGTTCTACTTACAAGGGCCACTTTTATCCTTTTTAAAAGGATGATCAGATAAAAGTGGCCTCACATTTTTATGAAGTTGTCAAGCATAAAAAAACCCGCATCAAAAAAATTGATACGAGGTTTCTTAACTTAATGCCATTGCGGCATTGCCGGAGGTTTTCTACATACAATAAAAAGTCATATCTGAAATCCTCAAACATGACTTTTTATCCAAATCTCTGTCACTTCTGAACTATTCAAAATTCCATCATCGGCGGTATAAAAATAATTCTTTCCAAAAATTTAGACTGTGTAGCTGATGAATCCGAACCTTATTCAGACCCTTCATAATAGTAATTATCACCTGTGAATGTAAAGGATGGCGTCACGCCATGGGGTGCAAATACTTCCACCAAAAACTTATCCTGCGCTTTGTTATAATCCACTCTTAAGTTAAAGCTCTCGTCTTCATATTCCATGCCGTATACGATCTCCTCCTCATATTCTTCTATTGAAGGGGAAATCATTTTCAAGGTTGTTCCGTCAACCACCATTTCGATAAGGCCTCCATCCGTATCCACCTTAGTTATTTCTAAGGTTTGTTCGCTTCCATCATCCGAACGATAAATTTTTCCATCATATGGATTTTCACCCAGCTGTTCCTCTGGCTCTTCCTGAGTCTTAGGTTTCGGAATATCTGCCACATCAATTTTGTTCCAAGAACTCATACTCCCTTCTTCCTCGCCAATACTGCACATCAGATCCCCTTGATCTTCACAGAAGGATTCCTCTTTTCCGTCAAGGGTGAAGAAATAAACAGGAGTTCCGTCATCGTAAAGGTCCGTTTGAACATTGATAATTTCATAAGGCGTATCATCCATAGACATTGCACCGTTCTGGATTACCATGTAATGGGTTCCATCGGTATACGCACCCTCTAATGAGGATGAAATTGTATTTGCGGTTGCTGTGGGTGCGCTTACATCGCCTGATACTGGTGCATTTGTATTGCCACCGCAAGCTGTAATTGCCATCGAAACCATGATGGCTGATAAAACTAAACCGAATTGTTTTTTCATAAAATACTCCCCTTCGTGAAAACTATTTACTGTTTTATGTAATAAATCAACTATATTATTATAATTTTACCATAGATTCAAAACAATTAAAATCTTTATATTTTTTAACAAGCAATATTTTAGTAGAACTAAAACTATTCATAGAAACATCGCATATCTTACCAATGTACCTTTCTATCTGAATAGGAGTTTCTTTCTCCTCTTTTTCAATATCGGTACTTAATTCTTTCATACCCGGCAAATCATATTCATCCCTAACCAATTGATCTAATGTTATATTATAATTGTCTGCTATTTTAGTTATCATCTGAACATCTGGTACTGAATCACCCTTCTCCCATTTTGAAACAGCCTGCCTACTAACCGCTAATTCCTCCGCAAAACTCTCCTGAGTTAAATTATTCATCTTACGAATAATTGATACTTTTTCATTTAATAACATTATTGTAACCGCCCTTCTGTATTTTTCTTTCATTGTACATTTGGCATGATTTTTATCAAGCAATTAAGTTTTACATTATGCTACTTTTAGTTGCATCGTAAAAACTTTTCCTAAAATTCAGGATTCCTTATCCCATTGACTTTACTTTTATATACAATATCTTCTAATAACAATATTGGCATACAAATAAATTTCCCCTACCTTATCAAACTTTTCTACATCCTTATCTATATCCAAAGCATCTCGAAATTGATTGACTAATAGATTAATATCCTTCATCAATATCCTCCGCCAAATTTCAATTTGTCTTTCTTCATTCAAATTAGCTACACATTTGCTTGAAAATTAATTATATCTTTCTTACCTTATAAAGTCACTAAAAGAATATTTTTTTGGCAATTTTAGAGGTCATCTATATTTCCGCCCAGTCAAAAGGGGCAAAAACCGTTCCATTTTCGTCCGGTTTTGCCCCATATCTTCTTCAAATCCACAACATATTGTGTCCATATTCTATTATTTCTTATCAGAACCACATTTCGCCATCTTTTTTGTTACCTCAAGGGTTTCCCAAATTTCGGATATGTTAAACGCTTACCAAATCCTTTATTTTTCAATGCTTTTACCATTCTCCAGCAAGCAAACGACCTCCGTATGCCTTGAGTAGACAATAATGATGTCGTTAGGACCCACTGGTTCCTTGGCGGAAGATTTATATCATTTTAATTCTAACGTCCAACAACAATGATACATGGCTCAAAGTGTAATGCTCCATTTTATAAGACACTATACTTTGGATACTTATCTTTTATTTATTAATTAACTCCGATTCTACCAATAAATTTTTGATAACTTGTGCTGACTCCGCATATGTCAAATTCATTTTGGTGAAATATTTGTAGCATTTGTTCCATTGAAAATATGCGCTGCAAGTACTTCTTTTACATATGTTCCTGCCCATCCACTAACATTAGAAAAATCAGTGTAATTCTGATATTTTGTAGTACCATTTCCTGTACAGTTACAGTTCAATATTATGTTTTATCTGCTTTGAAATATTATCTAACAAAAATGTGATGACTACACTGGCTGTTTTCAACTCTTCTACCTTTATTATAATTTTACATTTCTTTATAATATTTAATTATGAGCAAAACTAATCTATAAGAATTCCAGCTCCAGTATAAAAATAGTTAGAATTTCGATCTAGTATAAGTTTATTATTATTTTCTATAGTAAACTTTTCCCAAACCACCTGGTCAGTACCATAGATTGAATCTAATATTTTAAAATTAGAATGATCTAGGTTATATAGAGAATCTAAAAGTTTAAATGTATTTTGTTCATATTTAATAAGCATGTAGTGTAGTGCAGGAGTCATATAGCCTATACTACAAATAATAATGGCATATTTATTAGCATCTGATTTAACTTTATCAAGGATATCAATATTTTTTGTAGATATATTAAGGCTTTTTGCTATTGGCATAACAGTACTATTGCTTAGTATACATATATAAGAGCATGAACTCCAATTATTACTTAATTCATAAGCAATTTTTTCTGGGCTTGAATAATTCTCAGGAAGTCCCATATTGTTTGGACCAATTTGAATTCTTTTATGTATATTAGAAATAAAGGTTTTATCATTAATAGTTTGAGAGTTAGTTGTTTCCCATAAATAATAAGCGATTGAGTATGCACCACAACTATTACTCTCTAAAGTTTGAGAAATATATGGTTTCATAATATTATCAGTCTCCTTTCAGACATGGCATATTAATAAAAGCCTAAGTATATTGCAGGTTTTAAGTAATTATATAGATATTGATTATTTCACGTCAGAAGTTCCAACAAGCAAACACATTCCGTATGCCTAGTATATGGGAAATTATCAAATGCTTTTACGCTTTTTATTGTATATCCATAGCTCTGCATAAAATCCAAGTTGTCAGCTAAACTCTTAGGATTACATGAAATATATACTATCTGTTCAACTCCGTAATTTACTATTTTTTTCATTGCTTTTTGATGAATACCTACTCTTGGTGGGTCTAAAACAATAACATCTGGTTTATCTTCTAAATTATCTAAAACTTCAAATACATCTCCGGCAATAAATTCACAGTTATCCAGTCCATTTAATTTAGCATTTTCCTTGGCTGCTTCTACTGCTTCTTCTACGATTTCTACGCCTATAGCTTTTTTCGCTCTTAAAGCTAATGTCTGAGTAATAGTTCCCGTTCCACAGTATAAATCAAATACTGTTTTTCCATCTAAGTCTTTAATTAAAGATAATGCTTCAGTATATAATTTTTCCACTGCAAGGATATTTGTTTGAAAGAATGAAAAAGCACTTACCTTGAATTTTAATCCCATAATCTCTTCAGAATAAAAATCTTGACCCCAAACAGTAATCAATTTTTCACAATAAACAAAATCTGCAAGTTTATCATTTATAGTATGAAGTACACCAACTAATTTGTTGGAAAGATTCAATCCTCTCATCATTTCTGCAAATTCTTTTTCTGCAAACTCAATTTGTGAAGACGTGACAATATTCACAAGAATTTCTTTGGTATGTTCTCCTTTTCGTACAATTAAATTTCTTAAAAGACCCTCATGTGATTTTTTATGATAAAAAGGATACCCTTTTTCATTACAAAAATCTAATGCAGCCCTTAAAATTTTATTAAAATCCTCATCTACCAGCTGACATTCATCTACAGTAATAATAGACATGAAACGTCCCTTTTTATGCATTCCAAGGGTCATTTCTCCATCCTTTACTTCGTCTCCGAAAGTATACTCCATTTTATTTCTGTATGCTAACTGTTTAGGGCTTCCTTCAATACCTAAATACTTCTCATATTTAATTTCCTTTTCGTCTAAAATCCTTTGAACTTCTTTCCCTTTAAGTATTATCTGTTCCTGATAAGGAATTTCTTGATAAATACATCCGCCGCAATGCTCATTATGTTTACAAATAGTCATTAATTATCTCCAATACATTTAATTTTTATTTTTATAATATATGCAAATATAAATCAAAGATTTATGCCTGCAATACAAAAGTTTTAATAATCCAATATTACCCTAGATATTAAATCATATTTATTGATGTCATATCAATATTACAAAAAAATCGATTTATAATTAAAAAGATAAGAAAAAACGTATTTCTACGCTTTTTCTAATTTACTAAGATCATATGGAGTTTCCTGATATACATAGTTTAGCCAATTGGCAAAAAATAAGTTACCGTGGCCACTCCATCTCATTATAATTTTCTTGTTTGGATCATCATCTTTAAAATAGTTTAAAGGAACATCTATATTGAGTCCTTTATTAATATCTCTTTCATATTCTAATTTTAAAGTTTCTCTATCATATTCTGCATGACCCTGTACAAAAATTCTTCTTTTATCCTTTGTAGAAATTATATGAGGTCCTGCTATATCTGATTCCGCTAAAATTTTGAGTTCAGGAATTTTTAATATATCTTCCTTTAACACCTGAGCATGTCTTGAATGAGGTGCATAAAATTCCTCATCAAACCCCCTTGTTAATTCAGATTTCTGGCTTTTTAATTTATGTTTATATACACCGAAAAGTTTTTTATCCATTATATATTTATTAATTCCGTAATGATAATATAGACCTGCCTGAGCGCCCCAGCAAATATGCAATGTGCTAAATACATTTTCTTTCGTGTATTCCATAATTTCCGAAAGTTCTTTCCAATAATCAACTTCTTCAAAAGGCAATGATTCAACTGGAGCACCGGTTATAATCATTCCATCATATCTATGCATTTTAATTTCTTCAAAGGTTTTATAAAAATTATCTAAATGATTTTTATCAGTATTTTTAGATTCATGGCTTCCCATGGTCAGCAACTGTAAATCTACTTGCAATGGAGTATTAGCAAGCATTCTAATAAGTTGTGTTTCCGTAATTTCTTTCGTTGGCATTAAATTAACGATAGCAATACGAATAGGCCTAATATCTTGCTTATGTGCCTTATGCTCATACATTACAAAAACATTTTCTTCTTTTAATGTTTTATATGCTGGTAATCCTTTTGGTACTAATATAGGCATTAATATCGCCTCCTTTAAAATTTTCCATATTTATCATAAAATTCTTTTTTGTATTCTAAAAATCTATCTTCTTCAATTGATTGTCTCATTTTTTTCATCATATTTATCAAAAAATAAAGGTTATGATTTGTAAGTAACATGGATGATAAAATCTCATTTGATTTAAACAAATGTCTTAAATATGCTCTTGAATAGTTTCTACAAGTATAGCAATCACACTCTGGGTCAAGAGGAGTAAAATCATGCTCATACTGTGCATTTTTAATAATAACCCTGCCATGTGATGTCATTGCAGTACCATTTCTCGCAATTCTGGTAGGGAGAACACAGTCAAACATATCAATGCCTCTTTCAACACCTTCAAATAAGCAGTCAGGGCTTCCTACTCCCATAAGATATCTAGGCTTATTTTTAGGTAAATAATCAACACAATAATCAAGGACTTCATACATAAGCGGTTTTGGTTCTCCTACACTTAGCCCTCCAATTGAGTATCCAGGCAAATCCATTTCTACTATTTCCATTGCACTTTGATATCTTAGATCCTTATACATACCACCTTGCATTATTCCAAACAAAGCTTGATTCTCTGTATTTGTATTTGCATTCTTACAACGTGCAAGCCATCTTGTTGTTCTTTCCAATGAATTTTTCACATAACTTCTGTCAGCAGGATAAGGAGCGCACTCATCAAAAGCCATCATAATGTCAGATCCTAATGCCATTTGAATTTCTATAGATTTTTCAGGCGTAAGCATATGTTTCGATCCATCTATATGTGACCTAAATTGTACTCCTTCTTCTGTAATCTTTCTTAGATCCCCTAAACTGAATACTTGAAAGCCTCCACTGTCAGTTAAGATGGCTTTATCCCAATTCATAAATTTGTGTAACCCACCAGCTTCTCTTACAATTTCATGACCAGGTCTTAAATATAGATGGTAAGTATTAGATAAAATTATCTGAGCGCCCATCTTTTCAACCTCATCAGGTCTCATAGCTTTTACTGTTGCAGCAGTACCCACGGGCATAAAAACAGGGGTCTCAATTATACCATGAGGAGTATGAACTCTTCCCCTGCGTGCATTGGATCTGCTGTCAGTTTTAATTAATTCATATTTTACAGCTGTCATTTTTACCTCTTTATATTTATACTATTTATAAGATTTTTTTACAAAATAACCATTGCATCACCATAACTAAAAAACCTATATTTTTCAGCCACAGCTTCTTCATATATTTTAAGAATATCTTCCCTATTATATAATGCTGATACAAGCATCAACAAAGTAGATTTTGGCAAATGAAAATTAGTTATCAAACTATCCACTAATTTAAATTTATATCCAGGATAAATAAAAATACCTGTATTTCCCCTTCCTGCAACTAAAGTATATCCTTCCTGATTTTCTGAATTAACCGCAGCACTCTCAAGAGTCCTTGTGGAAGTTGTTCCAACAGAAATTATCCTTCCTCCAGCTTTTTTTGTACTGTTTATTATTTCAGCATTTTTTTCATCCACTTCATATTCTTCAAAATGCATTTTATGTTCTTCTATATTATCACATTTTACAGGTCTAAATGTACCTATTCCCACATGCAACGTTACATATGCTAATTTTACACCTTTTTTTACTGCTTCATCCAAAAGTTCTTTTGTAAAATGTAAACCAGCTGTAGGTGCTGCTACAGAGCCTTCTTCTTTACAATAAACGGTTTGATATCTTTGTTTATCTTCGTCATTACTTTCTCTTTCAATGTATGGAGGCAGAGGAATTTTACCGATTTCATCTAAAATTTCCAAAAATACTCCATTATAAAGGAATTTTACAATACGTGTTCCATCGTCCCCATAGTCAAGTATTTCTGCCTTTAATTTCCCCTCACTGTGAAAAGAAACAACATCTCCAGGATGCAATCTTTTTCCCGGTCTTACCATTGTTTCCCATATATCACCGTCTTTTCTTTTTATCAAAAGAAATTCTACTTTAGCACCCGTATTTTCTTTTATTCCAAAAAGTCTTGCAGGAATAACTTTTGAGTTATTCATTACAAGACAATCTCCCGGATTTAAATATTCCAATATATTATAAAAATGCTTATGCTCGAGTTTACCATTATCCCTATGGATAACCATAAGCCTTGAATTTTCCCTCTTATCCGCAGGATGCTGAGCAATCAGTTCTTCCGGCAGATAATAATCAAAATCATTAATTTGCATCTATATTTTATCTCCTTTATAAGCTTTATACCTTTTTATGTATTTATATTATTTTATCTCAATTCCCGTATAATAAAATTTTAAAATTTCTTTATATGTAAATCCTTGCTGTGCCATGGCAATGGCTCCATCCTGCGACATTCCAATTCCATGACCACATCCTTTTCCGCTAATGGTTAAAGGACTATTTGTATCTATCTCAAGTGCTTCACCTGTATTTTCTGCTTCACCTTGCAATTTTACTGTAGTGTTTTCATTTTTACCATAAATATCAGACACTAATTTGTTAGATACGGTACTATTACCGTCAATTATATAAATTTTAGATCCTGCACTAACTTTACTGCTACCATTGCTTATATATAAATTACTTTCTCCCGAAGCATCTTCTGAAATAGAATCTACTAAATTAAACATAAGTGATTTAACTGTATTTGTACCTAATGTACTTCTTATTTTATCCTTCTCTAAAGTTATACTTTTGTTACTGCCTATGATTTCCATTTCTAGATTACTTCCTGAACTTGTTTTTTTCTTAATGGCAACAGATTTAACTGTTCCGGGAGCGTATCCAGCATTCTCTAGTTTTTTTTGTATATCATCAAATGTAAAAGTTGCTGACCAAGTATAATCAGGTGAGTAAATATCATCAACCGCCTTTAAATAACCTATATTTTCTGACCAAACGTCTCCGGAATTTTGAGTATGACCACCGCTGTTCTTATGATAAAATGAAGTCACAGGTTCACCATTATAATATATTATTTGACCAGCCGTATCATCTACAGCTTTATTAGTCCTTGTATATTCTCCTGAATAACCTTTATATACTTGACAATGTGTAGTTGAGCATACATTAAATCCATAACTTTCATGACTGGATTTATTGGCAACTGCATAACTTCTGGCAGCTACAGCTTGTGCTTTCAAAGCTTCTTCTGGGTTTGACTGTCCCATCTCTGAATGAATAACTCCATAAAGATAATGTTCTAAACTCAGAAAGTTAATAACTGTCATTTTGCCTCCACTTGTTGGAAGTAACATTATACCTCCCCTATACGGAGTTCCTTCAAAATAAATCACACCATTATCATTATAATTTGAAGGCATAATGCATCCAATGTCTCCTAACTCAGCAGAAAGTAAAGTATTATTTTCATCTTTTAAAACCACATTCCCATGTTCAACGGTTGCAATAATTTTATTATAAGCCGATAAAGGCAAAGATTCTGTATATCCTGAATCAGATACCGTTCCTAAAATAAAACTGTCATCAGATTCTATAGTGCAGCTTTCCACTGCACCGCTTCCATATTTAAGACCGACTTTAATATATTCCATATTACTATCAGCCCAAGCTTGTACTCCTTTAAAAATTGAAAAAGAACACGCAAACATTATTGCCATAATACATATTATTGTAAACCTGTTGAATTTCATCCTATTTCTCCTAATATTTAAAAAATCTTTGCTAATCATCTGAATATTCAATACCTAAATGCTTATAAGCTTCTCTTGATACCATTCTTCCCTTTTGAGTTCTGTGTAAAAATCCAATTTGAATAAGATAAGGTTCATATACATCTTCAATAGTTATTTTATCCTCACCAATTGATGCTGCTATTGTATCAATGCCAACAGGACCTCCATTAAACCTTTCAATGATCATGTTTAAAATCTCCCTGTCAAGACCTTCTAATCCTTCATCATCAATTCCTAAAGATTTCAGGGTTTCTTTAGTTATATCAAGGTCTATTGTTCCTGAACCTTTTACTTGACTAAAATCTCTCACTCTTTTTAGAAGTCTGTTAGCAACTCTTGGAGTTCCCCTCGAACGTTTTGCTAACTCAGTTAAAGAATTTTCATCAATACCAATTCCCAAAATATCTGCTGATCTTTTAATTATAAGTTTCAATTCATCAAGATTATATAATTCAAACTTACTTATAACTCCAAATCTGTCTCTGAGAGGTGCAGATAAACTTCCAGCTCTTGTTGTTGCACCTATAAGAGTAAATTTTGATAAGTCAATTCTAATTGACCTCGCTGATGGACCCTTTCCTATAATTATATCTATTGCATAGTCCTCCATAGCAGAATATAGTACTTCTTCTACAGAACGATTTAATCTATGAATTTCATCTATAAATAAAACGTCATTATCATTTAAGTTAGTTAATATAGCGGCTAAATCTCCTGCTCTTTCTATTGCAGGTCCTGATGTAATTCTTAAATCCACGCCTAATTCACTTGCTATAATTCCGGCTAAAGTAGTTTTACCAAGTCCTGGAGGCCCGTAAAAAAGAACATGATCAAGAGGTTCATTTCTAAGCTGAGCTGCTTCGATAAAAATATTTAAGTTATCCGTTACACTTTTTTGCCCTATATATTCTTTAAGCTTTTTAGGTCTTAAATTCAGCTCAATACTTTCTTCATCCGTTTTTAAGTTTGTTGTAATAATACGTTCTTCATAATCCATAAAATAATCTCCTAGATTCTTTTAAGTGCCTGTTTTATGTATTCTTCTGTCGTTAAATTATCTTGAGTAATTCCTGAAATTGCAGTCATTGCCTCCGACTTACTATAGCCAAGTCCTAATAATGCATCTATAGCTTCTGACTTATTATCGCTTACAACAGCGTTCCTGGATTCATTATTTAATCCGCCTACTTCACCTAATTTGTCCTTTAATTCTAATATAATCCTTTCAGCTGATTTTTTTCCTATACCATTAGCTCTTGTAAGACTAGCTGTATCCCCAAAAACTATAGCCTTCTTTACTTCTAAAACAGGCATAATAGAAAGAATTGCCAAAGCTGCCTTTGCACCAACTCCACTAACAGTCATCAATTTCCTAAATAAATAAATAGCTTCCTTTTCAGGAAAACCATAAATACTTACATCATCTTCTTTTATAATCATTGCCGTATATACTAAAATTTCTTCATCATGATTTGTTAAATAAATAGATGAATTGTCAGGAAGAAATACCTCATAACCGATACCATTAGTTTCTACTACAACTCCTCCACCAAACTTCATTGTAACTTTACCTTTTATGTAATGAAACATGCAAATTTACCTCACATTTCTAAGTTTATTATTAAAACCTACTGAATGACCGTGACAAATGGCAGCTGCCAAAGCATCTGCCGTATCATCAGGTTTAGGTACTTCTTTTAAATGTAATATGGTTTTTACCATAGATTGAATTTGTTTTTTTTCAGCTCTACCATATCCAACTAAACCCTGTTTAATTTGAAGAGGAGTATATTCTGATATTTCAAGTCCTGAATTGGCACATGCAAGAATTGCAACCCCTCTGGCTTGACCTACTAAAATAGCAGTTTTAACGTTTGTATTAAAAAATAGCTCCTCAATAGATGCTTCATCCGGCTCATGTTCACGAATAACTTCCATCAACTGAGTATATAAATGTTTTAATCTGTCCGGCATGTCCATAGATGCGCTTGTAGTAAGGGAACCATAAGAACAGACAGAATAATGATTTCCCTTCATTTCAATTATACCATAACCCAAAATAGCATAACCCGGATCTATCCCTAATATTTTCATTTTAATTACTCAACTTTCAAATTCTATATATTATAATATGACACAAGCTAATAAGTATATTTCAATGATTCTCTCCATACAGCAACGCTGTTTCAATCATACAAATCATTATAACATGACACAAATTATCAAGCATGTTTCAATGATTCCTTCCTTGCAGCAACGCTGTCTTAATCATAGGAATCATTATAACATGACTCAAATTATCAAGCATGTTTCAATGATTCCTTCCTTGCAGCAACGCTGTCTTAATCATAGGAATCATTATAACATGACACAAATTATCAAGCATGTTTCAATGATTCCTTCCTTGCAGCAACGCTGTCTTAATCATAGGAATCATTATAACATGACTCAAATTATCAAGCATGTTTCAATGATTCCTTCCTCTCAGCAACGCTGTCTTAATCATAGGAATCATTATAACATGACACAAATTATCAAGCATGTTTCAATAATTTCCTCCTCTCAGCAACGCTGCTTAAATCATAGAAATTATTATAACATAACACAAATTATCAAGCATGTTTCAATGATTTCTCCCTTGCAGCAACGCTGTTTCAATCATAGAAATCATTATAACATGACACAAACTGACTAGCATGTTTCAATGATTTCCACCTCTCAGCAACGCTGTTTCAATCATAGAAATCATTATAACATGACACAAACTGACTAGCATGTTTCAATGATTCCTTCCTTGCAGCAACGCTGTCTTAATCATAGAAATTATTATAACATAAATCATTTACTATGTCACAAAACTTATTTATACCATATTATGTTACTTTTATCTTATCATTAAAAACGTATGTTTGTCTAGTAAAAATAATAATTGCTAAATTATTTTACTATGATATAATAAATATAAGTATACCTTTATATTTATTCGTTACAAAGGAGAATATCAATGAGATATGCAAGACAAAATAAAATACTTGATATCATAAATAACCATGAAGTTGAAACCCAAGATAAACTAGTTTCTTTACTTAATAAGAATGGTTTTAAAGTAACTCAAGCAACCATTTCAAGAGATATTAAGGAACTACATTTAATTAAAACTCTTTCTTCCACGGGAAAATATATATATACTGTAGGAAAAAGCATGGATCAGCCTATTTCTGATAGGTTTATCAAAATATTTAAAGAAACAATACAAACAGTAGTATCTTCAGGAAATATAGTACTTGTAAAAACTCTTAGCGGTTGCGGATCTGCTGCCGCCGAAGCTATCGACTCTTTAAATTTCCCAAATGTGATCGGCTCTATTGCAGGAGATAATACAATACTTCTTGTTATAAATGATCCTATGAATGTGCCTGCATTAGTAAATAAATTTAATGAAATGATAAAGTAGATAATAGAATAAAACTGTGATAAAATGAGTTTAATCCTTTGATTAAGCTCATTTTTACTATGTAAGAAATATGTAAATTAAAATTAGCCAAATAATCAAAGAAAGACTTTAATATAAGAATTGATAAATTTTATATTTTAAAATGCCAAATTATAAAAATAAAAATATTTAATTTGCCCTTATATAAATAATATCATTTACGATAGAAAAATCACATTAGTAATTAGTAATTTTCAATTATTAAGAATAACTAATATAATTTTTAATTTTGTAATTTATTTCTTAAATTAGCGAATAAAAAGATTTTCAAATACAATTAGGGAGGATACAAATGATTTCTCATATAAAAATAAAAGATTTTGCAATAATAGATAATGTTGATATTGATTTTTATTCTGGTCTAAATATTATTACAGGAGAAACCGGTTCAGGGAAATCCATAATTATTGAAGCAATAAGCCTTGCTTTAGGAAGTAGAGCAGACACCACCTTTGTACGATCAGGTAAAGAAAAAGCTATTATCCAGCTTATTGTAGAAGAAGATAAAAAAGAATACATAATTACAAGGGAAGTCTTTGCTGCCGGAAAAAGTATATGCAAAGTTAATGATGAAATTGTATCCGTTTCTTATTTAAATAAACTTTGTAAAAAAATAGTTGATATTCATGGTCAATATGACAATCAATCTCTGTTAAATCCTGAGTATCATCTTTCATTAATAGATAAATATGGTTCAGATATTATTGATCCTGTAAAAGATAAAGTTGCAGTACTTTATGAAGAATATACAAATATTAATAACAAGCTTAACTCTTTATTAAAAAATGCAGCAGAATCGGAGAGAAAAAGAGATTTCATGCAATTTGAATTACAAGAAATCGAATCAGTAAATCCCTATATAGGTGAAGATGAAGAATTATCCTCAGATTTACTCATTTTACAAAATAGTGAAAAAATATATCAGAATTTATCATCTGCATATGAAATAATTTATGAAAATTCTCCTTCTGCTTTTGAGGGACTTGGAAAAAGTATACACTTACTACAAGAAATATCTGACTATTCTAAGGATTTATCAAAATTAACGGAAAGCTTTTCTGACAACTATTATAAATTTGAAGATTTAATTAAAGATATAAGAAAAGAAAAAGAATCTATTTCATTTTCTTCAGAAAATTTGGATGAAACTATTAATCGTCTGAATTCACTAGATACTTTAAAGCGTAAATATGGGGGTTCTATTGAAAAAGTACTAAAGTACAAAGAAAACCTTATATCTAATATTAATAATATAGAAAATATAGATGTATTAAGAGAAGAATTATCAGCCAAATTAAAGAATTGTCATGAGAAGCTCCAAAAACATAGTGAAAAACTTACATCATTAAGAAAGCAAATTTCTGAGAAAATTGAGAAAAAAATTAATAATGAATTAAAAGAATTAAATTTTAACCATGCAGCTCTATCAATAGAATTTAATGATAACAAGGAAAATGGTAAAATTAATTTTAGTTCAAATGGTACAGATACAGTTGAATTTTTAATTATAACTAATCTTGGCGAAACTCCTAAACCACTTGCTAAAATTGCATCAGGAGGTGAAATCTCGAGGATTATGTTGGCGTTTAAATCTATAACTTGTGATTATGATAATATACCAAGCATGATCTTTGATGAAATTGACAACGGTATAAGTGGAATTACTGCTAGTATAGTAGGTAAAAAACTTCGACAAATAAGTAAAAATCATCAAGTTATATGTATTACTCATCTTCCTCAAATAGCTTCTTTTAGTGATCATCATTATAAGATACAAAAAATATTTGATGAAAAATCAACTTATACTGATATAATTTCTTTATCCTATGATGAAAAGATAAAAGAAATTGCAAGATTACTCGGCGGAACAAATATAACCGATACTACTCTAAAAAGTGCTGAAGAATTAATAAAATTATCCATTCAATAATTAAATATAAAGACTATCAAAATAAATTTATTTATATGATATGCTTCTCCTTATGAGAAATAGTTATTACAAAACTATCATAAATAGAACAGATTAATTACGATAGTCTTTATTATCTTTATTTTATTACAGTTTTACTACCTTAATAATTTCTAAAATTACTTCTTCAACATTTTTATCTTCGCCATTAATAATAAATTCTGCATATTTTTCATATAGAGGAATTCTTCGTTCATATATATCTTTAACAGTCTCTCCTTTAGCCATTGTAATTCCTCTTGTGCTAATATTATCTAATCTCATATTTATTGTCTCAAGGCTAAGTTTTATATAAACAATTTTGCCATCCTGTTTTAAATTCAGCATTGCATTAGGATAATAAACTGCACTACCTCCTGTAGAAATAACTGTATTGCTCACTTTAAGATCAGAGAGAATTCTTTCTTCAGCTTTTTTAAAGTAATCATTTCCTTTTTCATTTATTAAATCTTGTAGTAGACAATTTTCTTTCTCCTGTATTAACAAATCTGTATCTACAAAAGACTTTCCCAATGTTTTTGCTAATATTACACCCACTGTACTTTTTCCACATGCGGGCATACCAATTAACACAATATTTTCCAATTAACCCCCTCTTTCTTTTAAAACCATTCTTTAAACAATTTAATACCTTGAACTCAATTTAATTTATAGCGTTTAACACATAATCAATTTAAACTTAAAAAAGCAGGGCTAAAACCCTGCTCAATTATTTATATATTACTATTCTGCTTCAGCAGAATCTGCTGCTTCTTCGTTTACAGAATTATCAGCTGTAGGTGGCTCAAGAGTTTCTTTTATACTTAAGCTAATTCTTTTTCTTTCTTTATCAATTTCAAGAATTTTAGCTGATACTATTTGTCCAACTGAAATTTCATCAGAAATATTAGTAACACGCTTGTACGCTATTTCAGAAATATGAACAAGACCATCAAGTCCCGGTTCAAGCTCTACAAATGCACCATAATCCTTAATTTGAACTACTTTACCTGAAATAACCTGTCCAACTTGATAGTTTTCATCGATAACTGACCATGGCTCTGGTTTATTCTGTTTTAAGCCCAATGAAATTTTACCTTTTTCAGTATTCATTGAAAGAATTTTTACATCTATTTTTTCACCAATTTTTAATGCTTCCTGTGGGTGCTTTAACTTACCCCAAGAAATTTCAGAAATGTGAAGCAATCCGTCAATTCCACCTATGTCTACAAATGCACCATAATCAGTAAACCTCATTACGGTACCTGTAACAACGTCACCTACATTTAGTGCATTCCAAATTTCCTCTACTTTTTTCTGTCTTTCTTCAGTTAAGTATGCTTTATGAGAAAATACAGCTTTATTTCTCTTCTGGTCAACCCTAGTAACTCTTACTGGTAATGTTTTCCCAACAAATTCTTCAGCATTTTCAACAAATTTGTCAGATAGCTGTGATAATGGTATAAAACCGGAAACTTCCTTATAAACAGCAATTACGCCGCCTTTAACCTCTTTAATTACTTTGGCATCAACAAATGATTTATCTTCAAGAGCAGTATTAATTTCTTCCCAATGTTCGTTTACTTCAAGCTTTTTCTTAGAAAGAAGTATATTTCCATCTCCATCATCAGTCTTTAATACTTTTGCTTGAACTTCGTCGCCTTCCTTAAATAAATCAGTTAATTTTTGATCTCCCTCCAATGTCATCTCATCTCTTGGAATGATACCGTCTTTTTTGCAGCCAAGGTTAACTACAACCTCTCTGTCAGAAACTTGTATAACTTCACCTGTTATAATTTCTCCGCTGCGTGGCAATCTTAAGGACTTCTCAATTTCATCCATTAATTCATGCATTAAATTTTTTTCGTTGTTTTCAGTGTTAACTTCACTCATGGTAGCAATAACCTCCTTAATTATACGTTCAGGTGTAGATGCACCTGCCGCAACTCCTATTCTATTACATTTTTCGACTTCTTTCAATGGTAAATCTTCCTTATTTTCAACAAAATACGTTTTTCCGCAATATTTTTTTGAAATAGAATATAATTTCTTACTATTAGAGCTATGATTGCCACCAATAATTATCATAATATCCGATTTTTTAGCAATTTCCATGCAACTTTTTTGACGTTCTGTAGTAGCATTACATATAGTATTATATACTTTTACCATTTCTTTATTTTTTTCAAAGTAATTAACAATTTCATCAAAACATTCTTTCGTTATAGTAGTTTGTGCCACTATACAAAGATTATCCTCATTAACTTCCATAGCTTCTTTTAATGATTCTACAATATAAGCTTTATTATCACACCAACCATTGATTCCAACTACTTCAGGGTGTTCTTTATTTCCAATAACTACTACATTTTGTCCTTGATTTTTAGCTTCATGAACAAGTTCATGTATCCTTCTTACAAAAGGACAAGTAGCATCTATAACTTCTAATCCCATATCCTCAGAAATTTCATAAAATTTTTTAGGTTCTCCATGGGATCTTACAATAACCAAATCGCCTTTTTCTGCTTCATGCGGTTTAGATATAATTCCAACTCCTTTTTCAAGAAGCTCATCAGTTACTGCTTTATTATGAATTAAAGGCCCACATGTATAAATTCTTCTTTCTGTGCCTTGATACTTTTTAATTATGCTTTCCGTTTTTTTTATGGCTTCTCTAACACCAAAACAAAATCCCGAATGTTTCGCTAACTTAATCTCCATCGTTTACCTATTAAGGCTGTCTAAAAACCTTTTAAAAGCTCCTTCCTTTCCATTTTCTGTTGGTTCATAATATTTAACCTTTTCCTTATATAAATTATCAGGTAAATATTGCTGCTTTACATATCCTCCAAATGAATGAGGATATTTATAATCTATACCTATTCCACGTTTTTGGGCACCGGAATAATGTGAATCTTTTAAATGCTGCGGTATATCATCAATATTTTTTTTATGCAAATCCGATACAGCTTTTTCAAGTGCTACATATGACGCATTGGATTTTGGACATGAAGATAGTAATATAACTGCTTGTGCAAGGTTAATTCTTGCTTCGGGAAGGCCAACAATCATAGCAGCTTGTACACAGCTTGTTACTACAGTAACGGCATTAGGATAAGCCATTCCCACATCTTCACTGGCCATAACTAATAATCTCCTGCCAATTGTTTGAACATCCGCACCTCCATCTATTAATCTTGCTAAATAATGAATAGATGCATCAGGATCACTACCTCGTACAGATTTTTGCAATGCAGATAGTAAATTATACTTATCTTCACCTCTATCATAAAATGTAGTTTGTCGCTGCATGGCTTCTCCTACGATAGATTTATCAATTTTAACTTCACTTTTAATATTTTCTCCGATAAATCCCAACGTATCCAATGCTATTCTTGCATCTCCGCTGCTCATATCTGCAAGAATTTTAATTGCTTCCTCATCCCATTTCAGTTTACGCTTCCCTAAGCCTTTTTCATCATCCGAAAGAGCATGTATTAAGAGGTTATATATACTGTCTTTATCTAGTTTTTTAAATTCTAAGATTGTCCCAACTCTGCTCAATATTGCATTATTTACAGCAAAATATGGATTTTCAGTGGTACTCCCAATAAATTTAATAACTCCTTCTTCCAATGCTTTTAAAAGGGAATCTTGCTGTAACTTATTCCATCTATGAAATTCGTCTACATAAAGATATGTAGTTTCTTTTTGAAGGCCAAAAAATTTTAATTTCGTTTTATCAATGATCTCTTTTAATTCCTTTATCCCTGTTGTGGTTGCATTTAACTCATAGAAGTCTGCATCCATTTCTTTTGCAATTATTCTTGCAAGAGTTGTTTTTCCTGTACCCGATGGTCCAAAAAAAATTGCAGAATCAAAGGTTTTATTTTTAATTGCATTATAAAATAGGGAATCTTTATACATAAAGTGTCTTTGTCCTACAAAATCATCTAAAGATTCCGGTCTCATTCTTGTAGATAAAGGTATCATTATATTTCCTTTCAATTATTTTTAAATAATAGTTTTCATATCTATAATAAAGACATCTATAGCACTATTTGATACAATATTAGCGGCTTCTTTTGCTTTATCCTTACTATCATATGTATTTCCTAATACGCGGTAGCTTCCACCGCTCTCAAATACATATGCATTAATTCCTTGCGAAGTAAGTTCTTTAACTCTATTGCTTGCCCCTTCTTTTGACTCAAAATTACCAAATTGCAAAGAATATGCACCATCACTGCTTGTATTGTCTTTAGTATCATTTTCTTTATTACTTGTTTCAGTACTTTCTTTATCTTTTTCAGTACTATCTTTACTTGCTGTTGCTTTATCATCTGTTGTTTTTTCATTGGAATCATCGTTAGATTTGTCTAAATCCTTTACTTCTTGCTTGTCAATAATAACACTTGGTAAACTGGTTATAGTATTTATTCCTGAATCAGTAGTATTATCAGATTCCTTTGTAACTTCATTATCAGATTCGACTTTTTGACCATTTAAGAAATAAGGATATATTATATATTTTGTTCCTGCATATCCTGTTACCACAGCAAATATTATAATTATAATAAGTATTGAAAAATTAGTTTGATTCCTTCTGTAGCCTCTGGCATAACGCCTGTTATTTCTTCTCATTTTTATCCCCTCTTTTCATAGCATTTTTAATCTATCAAAGTATCTCATATAGCTATGTTTATTCAGAGAAGATCAAATTTATTACCAGCTCTTAGGTTTTCTTCTTAAATAAAATCCTATCCCCATTGTAAATAAATAATCGTAAAACAAGAAAATAATCTGAGCACCGCCTATAATTAGCGGCCTAGAAAAGTCAGGTATTTTTATATTACCAAGAAATGCCTCTTTGAAAAAAAATATTCCTGAAGCAAGTATTATATTAAAAAATAAAAGTTTTAATATGATTTCTATAGGCTGTTTTTTCAATTTTTCAATATAATATTTTATAATACCATATAATCCAAAAAACATTACAAATGGCAATAATCCCACTTTATTAGGTATTAGAAGTATAGAAAGAATTGCTGAAGCCAAATAAAATATCCACCCTGCTTTTATTCCTGATTCTAAAATTATAAAAGCGGTATAAAAAGAAGCAATCGCATATAAAGTAAGCTCTATACCCGGCATAAATGTAGCCAAAAACAAAGTAATCATAGAAAGAGCAATCATAACTCCCCCCATAGCTACTCCTTTCGTAGATTCTTTCATATTATCTCATACTCCTTGCATCAAAATGAAAATTTATATATTATATGCAGTCACAACAAAGATCAGCACAGCAATAACACTGCAATGCTTGGCAAAACGGATCTGAACCTGCTCCGTTATATCCTCTGCCATATGCCGTTGTTCTGTAGCCGCCAGCTGCTCCCATGATACTATTCATGGCGTTTTTATATTCCATATTGGAAGGATCCATAGATATTGCTGTCTGTACATTACTTAGAGCATTATCATACCAACCCTTTTTCAAGGAAATCATACCATTTAAGAAAAACCACTCTGCATTTTTATCACGCATCTTATTGAGCATAGACTCTGCCAATGGAAGATTTCCTCTGTCGATATTTTTTCTTATTTCCATAAATTGAGGATTCATTCCCGTTTGGTTACTACTTGTTGAGTATGAACTGCCCCCAGATCCATTGTTCTTCATCAAATAATCATATGCTTCATTTATTTCCTGCAGCTTTTCTTCCGCCAATTCATAGAGAGGATTATCCTGGAATTTATCTGGATGATATTTCTTTACCTGCTCTCTGTAAGCTGCTTTTATTTCTTCTTTGCTAGCTCCTTCTTTTACACCTAATATTTCATATGGATTTTGCATTGTTACTCTCCTTTTTCATCTGTACTTTTATTTATCCCCAATACTTCTTCTGTTTTCCTATGAAGTCCAAAATATATTATATTTTCAATAAGTCCTTTATTTTTTTTTATATTTAAGTTTTCATATGCTTTAGCAACCTCTGCTAAATAGCACATTAAATTAAACTCTACTCTATTTGCAATTCTTGCTTTAAATTCTTCTATAGTTTCTTTACTTTTGTAATCATATTTAAACTGATTAATTAGTGGATTATATACTTTATTTTTAGCATTATCTTCAATATCATCAAATGCATCAATAAGATAAATCCATTTTCCAAGATGATACCCCATTTTTCTAAATGCCAATCTTACATTTTCATCATTTTCTTTATCTTCTGCAAATATACTTTCTCCATCAAAGACTTCTTCCATTAGCTTTGCAAAAGGTTCTGCAGCTGGATCAATGTTATCACAGTTATCTTTTTCCAAAATTGAAAGTTCTGTTAAACGTTCTTTTGTAATATTGCATTTTTCACTTCTATTTTTTAATATTTTTTTAAAACTGCTTTTCATAAGAACACTGCCAAGAGCTGCAGTAATTTTCTTTTCATCTTTAAAATCATCTTTTAATTTAAAATAAGCTAGAATTAACATTAAATCAGCAGCATAGTCTATAGCCTTATTATCATAAACTATATTTCTTTTTTTCAAAGGATTAACTATACACCTTTCAGTACGTATAGTTTCTGCATCAGAATTAATACCGCCTAAAATCAAAGCTAAGAGAACAGAATCATAACTTAACGTAAATCTAGGAATCTGCCCGTATCTTTTCCCAATAGATTTACAAATCCCGCAATAGTAACCGCTGTACATTTCATACTCTCTTACTTTCAGTTCTGGTTTTTCCGGTAAAATATATCCTAACATCTTATCCTTTCAGTATTAAAAAAATAGGACAGGTTCACCCGTCCTTATCGTGACATACATAAAAAATCATTCCCATTCTTAGTCACAATATCCGAATGTTCATAAATTAAAGCTGTAATTTTACAATTATCTTTTAATATTACAGTAATTTTATCATTAATAACTTATATTATACTTTAAAAACTTTCTAAATAAAAGAAAAAAATACACCTATGCAAGATGTATTTTTTTCTTTTACTTTAATTTTATTTTTCTGGTTCAACCTTTTTGCCTATTATATATAGAATTATTCCTATTGAAAATACAATTAATCCTCCAATTAAAAGACTATCTATCATCTGTTGGAAATTACTAAAAAGACCGCTTTCATACTCCTCTAAATAATATTCTTCACCCCAGTCTCCTTCATACCAAATTAAGAAGAAATGCCCTACTACTGCAAATATTCCTGCAATCATACAATACAATGAAATTCTTAAAGTATCTCCAACTGCTAATTTTGTTTTTAAATTAACAGGATAAAGAATAGGATCATTTTTGTAAAGGCCACCAAATTTTATTTTAAAAAGAATATAGAATATTGGTCCTGTGGAAGTTGCAAGCAAACCAATCAAAAAATAATCAGTTCCATTAATTAGTAAAGCTATAACAGATATTACAACCGGAAGTCCTGCAAATAAATATAAGCCTGTTTTTCCCCACGGTATAATAAAGCAGCCTTCTCTTTCACTTATTGGTATGGTTTTTCTGAGTTTGATCACTGCAAGAGGCATAATAATATATAATGCAAGCATAAAAACTACTTCAGTCATAACAAGAGTAGTAAAATCATATTGTGCAAGAAACATAGTAACAATAGACAAAGATAAAATACCTACATATGGAACGCCTCTTCCCTTACTGACCTTTACTAAAAATTCAGGGCAAAGATTGTCATCAGCTAAAACAAAAAAACCTCTTGATCCGGATGCTAAATAAGTGTTAAATATTGCACACTGAGAAATTATAGCTACAAATAAGAATACATATCCCCAAACATGACCTAAATTTTCTGTTAAAACAGCAGCATAACCTACGGCACCGTCTGTAGACCAATTTTCCCATTGTCCAATTGAAGCAATACCCCCCATTGTTGGAAGAACATATGTAAGTGCAATAAGGGGCATTGCAATTATTAAACCTTTTGGAATCACTTGAGGATTCTTTACTTCACCAGCCATATTTGAAATACATTCATAACCACAATACATCCAAATACAAATTCCTATACAACCACCTATACTTTCAAGCAATGTCATATCTTCAGGTATAAAAGGAATTGCTGGATTATAATTCCAATTCATAAACCCTACCAATGCAACCGCTGCAAATGCCAATATAATTAAAATTGATAATATAGTACTGACTTTACCAACTTCTCTAATCCCCATTAAATTTATTATTGTGAAAATAGCTATCATAATTATTTTCAGCAAAAATGCCGTTGCCTCAGACATTGGAACAAATTGACTTGTGTAACCTACTACCAACGCAACATAAACGCCATTTGTAATATATGTTGAAATTGTTGCCCACCATCCTGCTTGAAAGCCCCAAAATTCTCCAAAAGCTTCTCTTACCCAAACATAAACACCGCCTTCAGAGGGAAGTATAGATCCCATTTCAGCTACAAGATTACTAATAGGTAATGCCCAAATAATCGGGAAAATTATCAGCATTACTAATGTTAAGCCAGGGCCGCTTGCCGGTATCATTTCTTCTATGCCAAAAGCTCCTGCTGCTACTAAGCAATAAATCATGAAAACTATACCTGATACTTTCATATCATATTTTTTCAGACCTGCTACACCATGTGTCTGATTTAAATCAGCCATATTAGTACCTCTCTTTCTCACAGTACAGAGCAAATATATTTTAATTAAAAATATACAAATGTACTTTTAAAATATTCATTATGAAATTATTCATTAGCCATTTTCCTAGCTACTGCCTTATTAATCTTTTCTGCCTCCTTAAAAATTTGTGACATAATATATTTGTCATTAATAGACTTATATTCAGAATCCATTTCTACAATACCGTATTCAAAGCCTGCTTCATCCATTATTTTCAAATATGGAATCGGGTCAAAATGTTCAGGGCCAAATACGCCTTTGTCATTCCAAACTCCCGTTCCTATTAATTCAATGCCAACTGCTGCGCCAAAACCTGTTTGTGCAACTACAGCCTGCATTTGCCATTTTTTCATTGATTCTTGATTATCAAAAGGTTGATATAAAAATACTTCTCTCTTCATTCCATCCTTTATTCCAATACAATGAATACCAACACACATCTTCCCTATCATTTCATCTCCTAAATCTTTAGGCTGAGGTGCTGCTGCTGCAACCACATCACGCGGTATTACCATTTGTCCATCCACTTCTATTGGTTTTAAGCTTCTTAAACCTAAAGCATTAATCACTTTTAATGCTTTTACAAGATTTTCATCTAAAGCGATTTTAAATGTAGCTTTTTCAAGCCCATATTTTTCAAGATACCTAGGCATAAGAACAGTTTCTTCATGTTCAACTTTTACTAATGTATTTTGGCCTACACCTGCAGGCATTTCAAAGGTTTCTTCTCCTGCAAATGGTTTATCGATTATAAATCCATCTTTTTTACTCCATTCAACATTAGGATTTACGCACTCATCAAGTACTGTCCATACATTAAATCCAAAAGTAATATCATCTTTGCCTGCACTTGGAATAGTAAGATTTCCTCCGTCTTTTACATGTATTTCTTTTAATTCATCAAATAAATACTCTGCTGCAAATTTTGCAAAAACGTCTACAACTCCAGGATCAATGCCTAAACATATACATGCCATGTTATTATTTCTAGCCCAATCATCATGTCTGTCAAAATTATATTTTGCCATTGGTTCTAAATAACTCTTATCAAATCCTAATCCATATTTAGGATTTTCCATTGGAACTGACCAAGTACCCATACATGCATATTTAACATTTGCTTCATATGCTGCATCAAAGATATTATTGCAAACAAAAGGTGCTGCAGCATCCATAACAAAGTCGCAATTATGTTTTTTAATTAAATCCACTATGCTTTGTGTCTCTTTTGCATCTATATGCTCTGCAATATAGATACTACTTCCTCCTAAATGCTCAACTACTTCTTTAGCTCTTTCTAAACTATAGTCTGATATAACTACTAATTCCAACCAGTCAGCATTAGGGTCACGAGTTTGTAATATTTTTAAAATAGATTCTCCTACTGCTCCTGCTCCAACTAATAACATTCTCATAATTTTACCTCCCATTTAATATTCAAAACTGACTTAAATGGCTAAATATCATACATTGTTATTAGCATACAATATCCAAACTAGAAACAATAAAAAAAGAATATACGTATGCTTATAGCAACATATATTCCTCTGTCCTTTTGCCAGTTGGTTATATCCACGTAGGCGCCACATATGTGATCTCTCCAAAGATTCGTCAGATAACCTTCCTTTTTACCTGTCAGTTTCATCAAAAGATTGTAATCTCTTTCGATTTGCTTCTTCGGTCCTCTAAAAACAGAGTGTCTAGGGCTATCCTCTACCGAAATATTTAGCTTTACTTTTTAATATATTATTAAATCTATGCGCGCGCTTTGTATTGTAGAACAATTCTGACAATTCATATTTTTTTAATATTTTTATAGACAGATTAAATAAAAATATATATAATATAGATATATATATTTAAAATAAATGGTCCGATCATCTTTTTGAAAGTCGACTCCATAACCTATTTTAAATATTTAAATTATTTTTTTTAAAAACTTGGAGGAAAATCAATGGAAGACAAAACACTCGTATGTCAAGACTGTGGGCAGGAATTTGTATTTACAGTAGGAGAACAAGAATTCTACAAAGAGAAAGGTTTTGATAACGAACCAAAAAGATGTAAGGAATGCAGAGATAAAAAGAAGAACGAAAGAAGACAATTCAGAAACGACAGATAATAAAAGTATTACAACATTAAAAAACCGGGCCATGCTCGGTTTTTTAATGTATATTATGATTTTTTTAATTTAATTTCTCTAACTTTCTTGTAAACTATCTTCAATTTTATTATATAATTTTATACTATCTTCCCATCTGCCTTCTTCAGTGCTCCCCATGACTACACAAATGTAAATATCTCCCTCTACTTCAGCAGCAGAAACTAAACAACAACCTGCATTTTCAGTTGTTCCGGTTTTAAGTCCTATAACCGTCTTATAATAATATTGGCTGTTTGGATTAATTAGCTCATTTGTATTTTGATATGTTATACTTTCTCCGCTTAGCCATTCATCATAAATACTATAGGAACCTGCTATGTTTTTTAATTCATTACATTTTAAAAATCCTTTAGCTATTAACGCAAGGTCGTGTGCTGTTGTATATTGATTTTCAATATCATACCCATCCGGTCTTACAAAATTAGAATTTTCAGCACCTAAATTTTTTGCTTTTAAATTCATCTTGTCCATAAAAACCGTAATAGCTTCATCTATGGAAAGATTCTCATTTTCAGCTATTTTTCTACCTGTAAAAACCGCTAAAGCATATGCCGCATCATTTCCTGAGGGCAATAAAAGTCCATCTAATAATTGTTTAACGTTTAACCTACTTCCAGGATATACCCAAGCTCTTGAAGCATTCGCCGAGATTAAATTTACCTCATCACCAACTTGTACTATTTCATTTATGTCACAATAATCTAAAACGGTTAAAGCTGTCAACATTTTTGTTGTACTTGCAGGTGCAATTTTTTCATCACTTGACTTTTCATAGAACAATGTATTAGTAGTAACATTCATAAAATATACATCTTTTGCTTCAACTTCTGCTGAAATTTGTTTATTTGCCGGCTTTATTTCTTCAGATATTACTTTTGGAATAACAGTCTCTTTATTTTTAATATTTTGTGCTACAATATTCTTTTCTGAAAGACCAACTGTAAATACACCAATAATTATAAGAATACACAAGGCATTAATACTAGCAGTATCATTATATTTTCTTTTATATCTACCTTCTCCTATTAATTTCAAAATCCCTATTTTCTTACGTAATGATGGTATAAAAATCAATAATGCTCTTCCAATTATATAACCTACAAAAGTTCCTATTGTACTTAAAATAATGTCATCTATATCTGCACCACGATTCTCAAATAACTGTATAAATTCAATTAATAAAGAAATTCCCATTCCCTTATATAATGTTACATAAAGTTTTTGGCACTTATTTGACAATAGAACAAATAAAATTCCTATAGGAACAAACATAAATATTTTTCCTATAAAATCAAATAAATTATCATGCATATCAGATAATATTTTAAATGGTACTAAGTTTATATTTCCCCAAAACTTTGAAACAGAAAAACCATATACGGGAGAAATTGTTGATGAGAAAAGAAACGTTAAATATAAACCTAATATTATTAACAATAATCTGTTAATTCCTGCAGCATGTTCATGCTTTCTTTTTAAATTAATCTGTGAAAAAATCAGTACAACAATATTTACTATTAATCCAACTATAAAAAAATCTTTTATTACTACTATATTTTCCATAAAAACAATAACTCCTTTCAATAGTACTATTTTACCAGAAAATTTTTTTATTTGTTATAATAAAAACTTAAGAAATTATTAAGAAATTATTAACAATAATCAAACTTCCATCAATTATTTGTCTTAAATCTCATATTCTATATTTAGTACTATCTAAAAAGTTTTATTTTAATTTAAAATGTTGTTTAAGTTTAAATTAAATATATAAATTTATTATCTTAAGGAATCAGCATAAGTAATCACAAATTCCCTTTTTATTCTACTAATTTCATTACTTATTTCGTCAATCCCAAGATTTTCTCTTTTTATATTTTGAGTAAGATTAAATAGAGTATTACTAACAATTTCTTCATTAAATAATTTATTAATACTATCTATAAACTCTATTATCTTTGTTTGAGTTGGCAAATCATTTTCTTCGGGCAGATATGCAATATGTATATTTCCAGTTTGTATATTTGCAAATATATTATCTTTGCAAATCCTATACCTATTAAGAAATAAAAGACAATCCTCTGCATCTTTTACAGCACTTAATATTTGCTCTATTATTGAAAATGCAATCCTAGTATTTTCTTCTTGTGGAAATCTTTCTTTTTTTTCATTTTTAATTGATCTAATATAAGATTCTATTGGTATTAATCTTGTTATATCATAATAGATTTTTTCTTTAGAATCAATATTTATAAAATTCATCGGAAGCATATAATGACATAAATTGCTTTCTAAATATTTTCTTTCAAAATTATAAAACTTAGCTGAATCTATTTCCATAACAAGTTTTCTTCTTCCATATAAATCTTCAATTTTAACCTCATAACTTTGTAATTTAAAATCTTCTTTTATTTCATCTTCAAAGTCTCTCATATTTATTCACCTCCACATTTATGACAAGGAGTATATCCTTTAGCTATAGCCTCTTCTTTTTCCATAGGTATAACATATTTTTTTACCAGCGGACAATTTCCTGAATGGTATACTTTTCCTGTATTAGTAAAGCAATAAACTATATTTCCATCTGCAATTTCATCTGCATTGCATAAATCACAACTTTTATATTTTTTCCTTATGGCACTGTTTAATATAACTTGTTTTGGTTTGTTACTAATATACGAACAATTCTCTTTATGATATCTCTTTCCTGCTTTTGGAAACACCCATACGATTTCCGATTTATTAAACTTTTCCATTTCTTCAAAGCTCATAGGATCTAGATTCTCATCTGCACCAATAAAAGCTCTAAAAAGAAGTTTATCAGATATTGGTATATTATTATAAAATTGAATTGGCATTCTTATTTTTATGTTATAATTTAACTGGGCAGAAATAAGACCTGATACACCTTTATATTTATATAAATATTTATAATTTGATAGGTTTACTTTTTGAACATCTTTAGGTTTATTTTTATATATTTTATTTTTTATTAAAAGTTCAAAACTGGAATTAAGAAATTTATTACTATTTTTATAAACTTCTGCTACATATGTATTTTTTGACAGTTCATGTGCTTCTTTTTCAAAGATGAAAAAATTTGATTCTTGAATCCACAAAATTTTAATAAGATAAGCTAATGTTAATAAACCAATTATAAAGACAGGAATAAAAATTGCTGCTTCTACAGTTATAAATCCTTTTTTATTTTTTTTCATATATTTATCCTTTTATTTAATTAGTACGTGCAAAGCCCTTCTAAATTAGTAACCCTTTTCCCTCTTTGCTTAAAAATCCCACTTTCTTTAGTTAAAATTGCATCATATTCAAATCCTATGCAATAATCTTGCAAGAAAAAATTTTTATTGTATTTACCTATCATATTAATTTGTATCAAATCCATTATTCTTATAAGCTTTTTATTCCTATCTCTCATAGTCAATAATATCTTTAAATATCCTTCGTAATCTAATCCCTTATCATTTTGCTTAGATTTGCCCTTCGTATTACCTTTGACTAATTGATTCAAATCCAAAGCCCAACTTTCGGAAGTTTTCATAAAAGGTACCTTTTTACCTTCTTCTAAAAGTCTTATATCATTTCCGCCCTCAGCTGCTGCCCAACTGGAAATTATTATAAATTGGGTTACGGGAGCCCATGGACCTGGAGTTAAACTATTTGCTAAAGTTAAGGTTTCATTTAATTTTGTTTTATCAACATAAATATATGCCATATTAAGACCTGTTCTTATTGCTAATAGTTCAGCTTTAGCTTTTTTATAATTAATCTGATCATTAAAACTACCATACAGTATATATTCTGCTTCATTCCTAAAAAATCCTTCACCGTGATTTCCAAGGTTTTGTTGATTACTGAATGTATCCAATATATACTCATTTATCAGAATAGCATTAAAATTAATATTTATATTACCGCTATTACTAGTTCCAATTATTTTAGATGGTAGTCTATTTATAACCTTTTGATTTTTTAATATAGAGCTGCCCTTACCTTTCTTGTTTACATTTGTTTCACCAATACTTTCAGATAAGGATTTAATTTTTTTTAATTTCTTTTTACCGTCTTTTATTTTCTCCTCATTTTCATTATTATCCTTATTTTTTTCTTTTTCTTTAATTTCTTTTTTTAATTCATCACTTTCATTAGTTTTATCGTCAGTTAGTTTTTTACTTTTTTTTATTTGTGAAACATGTTCTTCATTTTCTGTTAGTACATCATCAATGGCTTTTTCAATTAACCTATATTTCATATACTCATTAATTTTTTCTTCGAAAATATCCATGTTTGTAATAGAATATCCTGTAAGATTTGCATTTATATCTTTTAAATTAAGTCTTAATAAGTCCATAGTACCTTTTTTATCAGTTTTATTTAAGCTGGCTTCTGCATACATTCTTATCTTATTTTCTATAGTTTCTTTATCACCTTTAAACGCAAAAATTCCGTAATCTTTTTTTAAATTCCTATTATACTCTGATAAAATCGAACTTCCTGCTAATCTTAATACACCATCAGCATAACTGTGTGCAGCTTTTCCTGATGAGATTTCTATAAACATGCCAACTAATATAATCATACTTAATAAAATAGCAGTAAGAAATATTGATGTTGATCCCTTTTTATTACATATATAGTTTTTCAATTATCTTCCTCCATTTTTGTTAAATCAATTTTCCTTACAAAATCTACTTCATCTCCTTGCTGATTTTCTCTTTCGATCAGATGATCATTACATTGATTTTCTATTTTTTCATACATTGAAACAGAGATATAAATAATCGACATTACTGCTATTATAACTACAGGAAATATCAAACTAGCTTCAACAATGGTAGTCCCTTTTTTATTTATTATTTTCATAACATAATACCTTTTTATGTAAACTTTTTTAAAAATCACTGTTTAATAAATTATCAAATGTAGAATTTACAAATTCTCCTATTTTATCTTTGAAAATCAAGCCCAGTCCAATAGCTATAGCTATTAATATTGCCACTTGAACTAGCTCCATTCCCTTTTTATTATTTTTAATTTTAATAATTCTCTTCATTATCTTTTCTCCTTTTTCATTAATATTCTAAATCTAATAGCTTTACATGGATTTGAAATATAAATAAATCACATTTCAATAAGTGCTGGCACAATTGTTATTACGATTAAAACTAAAAGTAAGATTAAAAGTGGTAATGTAAGTTTAGTCTCTGCTAGTCTACCCCTTTCTTCTGCATTTTTTTTCCTGTTAAGCCAAAGAAGCTCCGACTCCGATTCAAGCTTTTCAGCTAATGTACTTCCTTTATTTATATTTTCCGCTATTATGGCTGAAAACCTCATAAACTCTCTGATTCCACACCTCTGTGCAAAATTCTTTAGCTCTGAAATAACAGATAAATTTGTACCATCAACTTTCCTTTGTATTTCACATAACTCCGCATATAAGACTTTTTCTTCGCAATGATAATCAGCATAATCATTTGAAATCTTTAGCAATGCGGTAGTTGGCACTAGTCCTGCATTAAGAAGTAATACAAGTTTATTAACAAAGTCAGGGAAATCATTCAGCATAGATTCTTTAGCAGTTTTAATTTCCTTATCTATCTTTACATATCTGTTTTTAAATATAATTAATATTAAAAGAACAAATATAATAATTAGTATAGTAATATCATTACTTTTCTTATCGCTCCATCTAATTTTAATATTATCTTGTAAATTATTTGGTAATACTAAATAATTGTTATCACGGTTATCAGCAAGTTCATCAGTTAATGCGGCTAATCTGCATTCAAGTATGTTCTTAACATCTACATTATCCTTTGCCGGTATAACTCTTAAATTTATTTCTTTTTCATATGTTAAATCATCTAATATTAATTCCGCAGTTAAAATTACTTTTTTTCCCTTACTAACACTCATTGAATCTACTTGTCCTGTTTCTCCTATAATATCAGGGTTATTTGAAGTCCATTTTATTACAATCCCATTTTCTTTGTCTTTTTCTACTAAATTTAATTCTTTTGTAATCTCATTATCCGACTTATTTTCACCTAATATAATTTTGGGTAATTTATCCGCATAATTTTTCAAAATCTTAGATTTTTGCTTATTTGTAAGTTTCTTTGTTTTCACACTTAATTGAACATCTTTTTCCATTTGAGTATCTTCATGCTCAAGTTCAACATGAACATCAACAGTTTCTGCTTTATCCCCAATTACAGGTCGATTAATATAAGTTAAATTTCCTTCTTTTTTTACTTTACCATCTAAATTTATAAAATTATCAACTACAATCAAAAGAATAAATAATAGAAACAAGCTTATAATTACTATGTATCTTTTCAAATTATCGTATTTAATCTTATTTATGTATTCAATACAATTTCTATCTCCATACCTTTCACGAAACTTCATTTCAAGTACAGTAGTCTTTCCTATAATCCAATCTGGTAATTTAGGCATTAACCATTCTATAAAAATTTTTAAAATATCCTTATATTTTTTCCCTTTCATATTTACACCTAACCCTTCATTCAGCTATACTTTTATATCTGTTATCCTATTACTCAAATAATACGCAGCTCCTATTGCAATTAATGAAACCGTCATAATAATCCTTCCGATAAAGGTCTCATACATAACTCTCAAATAATCAGGAGATATAATTCTTAAAAACAATATAATAATTAATGGAATAGCTGTTAATATTTTCGCTTCAAATTTTTTTTGCGCAGTTAACGTCTTAATTTCTTTATTGATTGAAATCTTATCCATAATGATTTGCGCTGCTTTCATAACTACTTTTTCCAAATCACCACCTGTTACTCTGCAAGTAAAATAAACATCTACAAAATTTTTAATATCATCACAATCACTACGTTTTGCAAAATCTCTGAGAATAGTTTCTTCTGATTCGCGATTTACATAAAATCTCTTTACTATATATGATAGCTCCATTACAATAGGAGCGTTTTCAGAATAAATTACCTTCATGTTGTCCCTTGCTTCAAGTAATGCTTCAGGCATTTGTCTTCCAACAGATATCGATGCAGAGATTGAATACAAAGCATCACGAAACTGATTATTCAATTCATGTTTTCTCTTTTTTGCTAAATATTTTTTATAATATTTTTGCATAGGTAAACAACAAAACAAGCTAATTATTGACAACAATATACTGGAATAAAATAAATATGAGACTAATAACATCGAAAGAGATACAATAAAGAAAAATTTTAATCGTTCATTTTTACTTAGTTCATATGTATCATAAGATGCCGGTATCAATTCAATCATAATGTAATTCCCTTCATTTCTAATTTACCTTTATTAATTAAATGATTATCTGTTCGAACTAATTTTCCTTCCCCATCTTTTATGCTAAATTTAAATAATGTATTAATTCTAATTTTATTATCTCTGTACTCTTGTATTTCGGCTATCTCTAATACTCTCCGACTCTTATCTTTTAATCTTCCTAAATGTACAATAATATCTATAGCTTCCGCTATTTGACTTCTAATAGCTTCAATTGGAAAATCGGCAGCCTGCAAAAACATTGCTTCAAGCCTTGATATCATTCCTTCCGGCGAATTACCGTGTCCTGTTGATAGTGAGCCATCATGTCCTGTATTCATCGCCTGAACCATATCCATAACTTCTTCTCCCCTTACCTCTCCCACAATAATGCGATCAGGTCTCATTCTAAGAGAAGCTTTAATAAGTTGTTTTGCATTTACTTCTCCCTTACCTTGTGCATTTGCATTTTTACACTCCATTCGAACAATGTTTTCTATTTCGGTAATTTGTAATTCTGCCGAATCTTCTATGACAATAACTCTTTCATCTTTTGGTATATATGAAGATAAAACATTTAAAAAAGTTGTTTTCCCTGAACTTGTCCCTCCTGAAATAAAAATATTATAACCAGCTTGTACAAGTTTTTTAAGAAATTCTGAAGCCTCTAGAGTAACAGAATCTCTTTCTATCAAATTCTCCATTGTAATCTTATTTGCCGGAAATTTTCTAATAGTTAAAATGGGACCATTTAACGCAATATTTTTATAGACAGCATTTACCCTTGAGCCATCTTCAAGTCTGGCATCAACTATGGGATTTAATTCATTTATTTCTCTATGTACCTTGGCCGCTATTCTTCTTATTATCTCTTCGAGCTCTTCTTTATTCTGAAATCTAAAATTTAATTTTTCTAATTTCCCATGTTTTTCAATAAATATATTATCAGTACCATTAACCATAATCTCATTTACTTCTTTGTCATCAGCAAAAGGTTGTAAGATACTCAAATCTTTTCTGATTATATTAAATATTATATATATCATTTTTTCTTTCTCTTTATATGAATAAAATTGACTCTTATCATCATGGAGTACATAATTTTCTATATATTCCAGTACTTCATCATCTGTAAGTTGATTTTCACGACTATTAATAATTACTCTTACTCCATCTGTAAGCTCTTTAATAATTTCCATTTGACTCACAAGTTTTACTCCTTATAACTATTTAGGCTGATAAAGGCAACATATACCCATTATTATATTTGTAGTATATAAAATGTTGACACATTAAATGTTTTAAGTATAAGTTTGTTCATCATTTAATTATTTCATTAACAACCTCTTTTATTCCTAATCCAAATACATTATCCAAATCAATTTCCTTAATTTCTTCCCTAATGGAAAAACTGCTTTCATCTTTATCAATGAAAATAATTTTTCTTTCTTCAAATTTATTTACTTCTTCGCCTTCAGCTTCATTTTCATCATTATTTATTACCATATTTCTAACCCTTATATAGTTTTCAGGAAATATGCTATAGTCCTTTTTTATAAAATAATTTATAGCATTATTGCTTTTCTTTATTGATATGAACTCATCTCTTTCTATCAATATGACTTTAAAACAATTCTGCAACAATTCTAATGTCTGATTGTTTAATGAATAGGGTAAATCCAAAACAACATAATCATATCGTCTACTCTCTTCTATAAACTTAAGGAAACGATATAACTCTTCATTTTTAAGCTTATTTAATTCATTACTTCCTTTCGCAGGATAAAAAAACTCTACTCCACATGGATTTAAAAATGTAAAGCTTGTGATAAATGTACATATATTTTCATGCTCTTTATTAAAAAGATAATAGAGAAAATCACTGATATTTTTATTTTTTGTTCCGCCTTGTAAATAAAAATGAGTTGATTCAAATTCTTCTAAACTAAGATATAATACTTTCTTATCATGATACCTAACTAATTCCTGCGCTACACCTATGGAAACAGCAGTCTTACCGTTACCTCCTCCTGCACTGTAAAAACCAATAAATTTGCATGCTTTATTTTCACAAACTATGTTTTTCTTTCCAAAAAAGAAAGCATATATAATCCTTAATTTTGAAGCTAAGTCCTGAATCCTTGAATATTTATAAAGTTCTTTAACAGGTTTATCTCTTAAAGATTTTTCGACTTTATCTTCCGTAAGATAAATAACACAATTATTATTATTGAGAACTGTAAATTCAACTAAATTATTATAAATACAACTTGCCAATATCAAATCATACTTAAAATCTTTTATATAACTATAGAAAGTAACCGTTACATCAAAGTCATTATGTAAGTTGGAGATAGCTTTACCTAATGCTAAGCTATACTCCTTATCGTTTTCATTATGCAAAATTAATAATCTAATTTTTTCCATTTTATGCTAAACCTTCCTTTTGCATAATTATATATCTTTTCCCAATTTATGTCAATCTTTTTTGTTATTAACAATCAATTCCTTTAATTTTGCAAGTGCTTTATCTAGCCCGCCTACTTCATCAATCAATCCTATTTTTACTGCATCTTTACCAAATAATATAGTTCCAACATCATTCGCCATATTATCTGTTGCGCTCATCAATTTACTTATTGTATCTCTATCAGCTTTTGAAGTTCTTGTAATAAATGAAACTACCCTTTCCTGCATTTTTCTAAAATACTCATAAGTTTGTTCAGCTCCTATGACCATACCCGTCATTCTAATAGGATGTAACGTCATTGTTGCGCTTTCTGCTATAAAAGAATAATTGCTTGCTGTTGCTAAAGGTATTCCTATGCTATGTCCTCCTCCTAATACTAATGATACTGTTGGCTTAGACAATGTAGAAATTAATTCCGCTAACGCAAGTCCAGCTTCAACATCTCCGCCAACAGTATTTAAAATGGTTATCAAACCTTTAATTTTATCGTTTTCCTGTACTGCAACTAACTGTGGTATAAGATTTTCATATTTTGTAGTTTTATTGTTTGGTGGCAATACCATATGTCCTTCTATACTACCAATAATAGTCATATATTGTATATCACTTCTGAAATCAAATATATTACTTATTACACCAAAGCTATCAATATTATCCTTAGTCTCTGGCTCATTGATTTTCTTTTCTTCCTCTACATCTTTTTCCTTATCTTTTTCATCTTTGTCTGGTAGATTTTCTTTATTTTTATCTTTATCGTTTTTGCTCATATTAAACCTCCATTAAATGTTTTTTTCTTTGTAATAATTCTATTATTTGCAATATATATTTTTATATAAGATAATTTTTTATAATTATGGAAATAAAACGAATCAATTTGATCGGAGGAATTGAAATGAGACTCAGCGAGATTGGATATAAGGAAATTATAAATCTATCTAATGGAAGCAGACATGGACAGTTATCAAATGCCGAATTACTTTTTGATGAAAAAAATGGAAAAATAAAAGCAATTTTAGTTCCTGATTTTCAGGGCAGAATTGGATTTTTAAATAACAAAGATTATTTACAGCTACCTTGGAATTCTATTCTTAAAATAGGTGAAGATATAATTATTTTTGAAACAACATAAATTGTGATTCAAAATTTAATTAAATACGATTTAAAAATCAACCGTTATCTAAATCAAACAAAAAACCGACCCTTAAAAATCATCTTGAACTGACCTCTCATAAGTTAGATTTTTAAGTTTAACTTATGAAAGGTCGGTTCAACTATCTTTAATAGGATCGGTTTTTATGTTCATATATTAAATTATATTTTTTACATATTCATTAAAATAAAACTATTTATCATTTAGATAATGTTTTGCACCCTCTTCTTCAGGATCTTTTTTAGGTTTTTCTTCAACAGATACTTCATAGTCTGCATCTCCAGGTACTGTAACATCCTCTTCTTCTTTTGCAGGTTCACAAATAGTACAGTTTAGATATTCATCAATCTCTTTACCATCTCCGCAGCTGCATTTTTTTGTATTTAATTCTTTCTCTGTCATTTTATACATCCTCCTTTAAATCAAAGTATTTTTTCTTATGTAATTTTTTATACCCTAATGCGACAATTTAAAACATAATATATTAATATTTTATCATATCTGATTTCTTGTCTCCTAAAAAATCAGTCTCATCTTTTTAAGTCATAAAACTATAAATAAATATATAGTATTTATGAAGAAACGTGTCTGCCAACATACAATATATGGGTGCTTATATAAAAAAAGATTTAATCAAATAAATTGATTAAATCTTTTTTATAATATTTATATTTTATTTATTTGACTTAATAGCAGCCTGTGCAGCAGCAAGTCTTGCAATCGGTACTCTAAAAGGTGAACAAGAAACATAATTTAAACCTGTATTATGACAAAATTCTATGGAAGATGGATCTCCACCATGTTCTCCACATATTCCAAGCTTAATATCTGGTCTTGTCTTTCTTCCTAGCTCAGCACCCATCTTAACTAATTTTCCTACACCCTTTTGGTCAAGTCTTGCAAAAGGGTCATTTTCATAAATCTTTTTATCGTAATAGGAGCCTAAGAATGAACCTGCATCATCTCTGCTGAATCCAAAAGTCATTTGTGTAAGATCATTTGTACCAAATGAGAAAAATTCAGCTTCTTTAGCAATTTCATCAGCAGTAATAGCAGCTCTAGGGATCTCAATCATAGTACCAACCATATATTTAAGATCTACTCCAGCCTTTTCTATAACTGTTTTCGCAGTTTGATCTACAATTCCCTTGACATATGCAAGTTCTTTAATTTCTCCAACAAGAGGAATCATAATTTCAGGTACCATATTCCAATCAGGATGAGCCTTCTTTACATTAATAGCTGCTTCAATAACAGCAGTAGTCTGCATCTCCGCAATCTCTGGATATGAAACTGCTAAACGGCAGCCTCTGTGCCCCATCATTGGGTTAAATTCATGTAAAGAAGAAATAATAGCTTTAAGTTCATTTATATCTAAATTCATTTCTTTAGAAAGTTCTTTAATGTCCTCTTCCTCAGTCGGCAAAAATTCATGTAGAGGTGGATCTAAGAAACGTATTGTAACAGGGAAACCTTTCATTGCTTCATATATGCCTTCAAAGTCTTCTCTCTGCATAGGTAAAAGCTTTGTAAGAGCAGTTTTTCGTTGCTCAACGGTTTTTGACACAATCATTTCTCTCATTGCAGAAATTCTTTTTGAATCAAAGAACATATGCTCAGTTCTGCATAAACCAATGCCTTCTGCACCAAAGCTGACAGCTTGTGCAGCATCTTTAGGTGTATCTGCATTAGTTCTAACCTTAAGTGTTCTATATTTATCAGCCCATGTCATGATTCTGTCAAAGTTTCCGGAGATAGTAGCAGCCACAGTTTTAATGGCTTCACCATAAATATTACCGGTACTGCCATCTAATGATATGTAATCTCCTTCATGGAATTCTTTTCCTCCAAGTGTAAACACCTTTGCTTCTTCATTGATTTTTATATCTCCGCATCCTGATACGCAGCAAGTTCCCATCCCACGAGCAACTACAGCTGCATGAGAAGTCATACCTCCACGAACTGTTAAAATACCTTGAGCATAATTCATACCTTCAATATCTTCAGGGGATGTTTCTAAACGAACAAGAATTACTTTAGCACCTTTATTTACTGCCCAATTTGTAGCATCTTCAGCCGTAAATACAACCTGACCACAAGCAGCCCCAGGGGATGCAGGAAGTCCTGAAGAAATTGGCTTAGCTTGCTTTAAAGCTTCATTATCAAACTGTGGATGAAGTAATGCATCAAGTTGCTTTGGATCAATCATTAACACTGCTTCTTCTTCTGAAATCATACCTTCATCAACAAGGTCACATGCAATTTTTAGAGCTGCAGCTGCAGTTCTTTTACCATTCCTTGTTTGTAACATATAAAGCTTACCTTCTTCAATAGTAAACTCCATATCCTGCATGTCTCTATAGTGTTTCTCCAATGTATATACAATTTTATAAAACTCTTCGTATACTTTTGGATTCTGTTCTTTTAACTGATCTATAGTTTGAGGAGTTCTTACACCTGCAACTACATCTTCACCTTGAGCATTCATTAGGAATTCACCATACAGCTTTTGTTCTCCGGTAGCAGGATTTCTGGAGAATGCAACACCTGTACCAGAAGTATTTCCCATATTTCCAAATACCATAGCCTGAACGTTTACTGCAGTACCCCATGAAGATGGTATGTCATTCATTCGTCTATAATAAATTGCTCTTGGATTATTCCATGAACGAAATACTGCTTCTATTGCACCCATTAATTGATCAGTTGGATTTTGAGGAAAATCTTCACCGATTTTTAGTTTATATTCTTCTTTAAATAATCTTGCTAATTCTTTTAAATCTTCTGCATCTAATTCAGTATCAAGCTTTACTCCTTTTTTTTCTTTCATTTCATCAATTAGTTTTTCAAAGTATGCTTTACCTACTTCCATAACTACATCAGAATACATCTGAATAAAACGTCTGTACGAATCATATGCAAATCGAGGATTACCTGTTTTTTTTGCAAAACTTTCAACAACAACATCATTTAAACCTAAATTTAATATTGTATCCATCATACCTGGCATAGATGCTCTGGCACCTGAACGAACAGATACTAATAATGGATTTTCTAAATCACCGAATTTTTTTCCAGTAATTTCTTCCATTTTTGATACATAAGTCATTATTTCAGATTTAATTTCATCATTAATGGCTTCTCCATCAGCATAATACTGTGTACATACTTCAGTGGTGATTGTAAAGCCTTGTGGTACAGGCATTCCCAAATTAGTCATTTCAGCTAAATTTGCACCTTTTCCACCTAATAATTCACGCATTTTTCCGTTACCTTCACTGAAGAGATAAACATACTTTTGTCCCATTTCGACTACTCACTCCTTTTTTAATGTCATCAAATAATTAATATAAAAAACTACGAAATCATAAATTCTATTTGCACGTATTGGCAATTTGCTATTTTCATTTGCTGCCAATAATCAGTGTTTTTTTAAGTTCCGCTAAAATTATATTTCATATGGTTACAAAAACGGAACAAACTATCCTTGTTATAAGGTGTTTGTCCCATGTTTTATAAGTTAAAATACCAACTTGCTTTCAATATATTCTTTTATTTCAGAAATTGGTATTCTGATTTGCTCCATTGTATCACGATCACGGATGGTTACACTCTTATCATTTTCTGTATCAAAATCTACAGTAATGCAGAAAGGTGTTCCAATTTCGTCTTCTCTTCTATATCTCTTACCAATACTGCCCGCTGCATCATAATCTAACATGAAAGACTTTGACAATTCATCATACAACGCTTCAGCTTCTGAGCTTTGTTTCTTTGTAAGAGGTAATATAGCAGCTTTAAATGGCGCTATCGCAGGGTGAAACCTCATAACTGTTCTGATATCTTCTTTACCCTTTGCATCAACTAAAACTTCTTCATCATAAGCATCAACTAAAAATGCAAGTGTTACTCTGTCAGCTCCAAGTGAAGGTTCAATACAATAAGGTACATATTTTTCATTTGTTTCAGGATCTTGATACGACATATCCTGACCGGAATGTTCTATATGTTGTTTTAAATCAAAATCTGTTCTGTCTGCTATACCCCACAGCTCTCCCCAACCAAATGGGAAACGATATTCGATGTCAGTAGTTGCATTACTGTAATGAGATAATTCTTCTTTTTCATGATCTCTAAGTTTAATATTAGCATCATTAATGCCTAATGATTTAAGCCAATTAACACAATAATCTTTCCAATAACTAAACCATTCTAAATCTGTACCCGGTTTACAAAAGAATTCTAATTCCATCTGCTCAAATTCTCTTGTTCTGAAAGTAAAATTACCGGGAGTAATTTCATTTCTAAATGATTTACCAATTTGTGCTATTCCGAATGGGATCTTCTTCCTTGATGTTCTCTGTACTGCCTTAAAATTAACAAATATACCTTGTGCGGTTTCTGGTCTTAAGAAAATTTCCGCTTTAGAATCTTCTGTAACTCCCTGGAAGGTTTTGAACATTAAATTAAACTGCCTTATAGTAGTAAAATCACTCTTGCCACATTCCGGACACTTAATTGAATTATCCTGAATAAACTGTTCTAGTTTTTCTTTTGACCAGCCATCAACATTTGCTTCCATCCCATCAGTTTCTTTTATATAATCTTCTATAAGCTTATCTGCTCTAAATCTTGCTTTACAACTTTTACAATCTATAAGAGGATCTGCAAAACCGCCAACATGGCCGGATGCTACCCACGTTTTAGGATTCATTAATATAGCTGCATCAAGACCTACATTATATTTTGATTCTTGGACAAATTTTTTCCACCAAGCTCTTTTTACATTGTTTTTTAGTTCTACGCCTACAGGGCCATAATCCCATGTATTTGCCAAGCCGCCATAAATATCAGAGCCTGGGAAAACAAAACCTCTAGATTTTGCTAATGCTGTAATTTTATCCATTGAAAATTCTTTGCTCATACCTACCTACCATTTCTTGTTTTATCTTATTTTATTTATTCCTTACTGTCGCAAGAACTAGTTTCTTCCTGAGAATCTGAAGTAAAACTTTCCTCATCACTTTCAGACGTATAATCTTCTTCTTTTTTTCCTCTATTCATTGCTTCTGCTGTTTTTTCCTTTACATTGGAAAAGACTTCAGAACTTTTTACTTTTACTTCATCAGCTATAACTGAACCTTTTTCTACAACATTACCAAAAGTATCTGTTGCTTTTTCGCTGATATCAATTATTTCACCATCTTCTTTTATTAATTCTATTACGCATTTAGTTCCAAATGCTGCAAGAATTCCAGCAACAGCAACCAAAGGTGAAATTACAGTACCTAAAATTCCAATATTAACAGGAAGATTTAATATAATTTCATCATTTTTCTTTATTACAATCTTGGAAACGTTGCCTTTTTTTATAGCTTCTTTAATCTTATCAATTAAATGCGCACCCTGTTCACCTAATTTACTTTTATTATTAATATCTATAGATTCTTCAATATCAATAATAGCATCCACTACACTTCCGTTTGCAGCCTCAAGAGCTTCTTTTGCTTCTCTATAGCTTACACCGGTTCTATCTTTAACTAATTCAATCTTTTCTAATGTAATCTCCATATTCTTACCTCCATTTTATATCAGTCACTTAAAAAACCTTCACTCTTTAAGTTTCCAATGTCAAGATGATATTCAATATATTTTTTTACAATAACTGATAAACATTGTAAAATTTCATCATCCAGCCCCAATTTTTCAAAGCTTTTTAATGAGCTTCCAAGAATATACTCTAATATATCTACTATACCAAAATTTATGTTATAAATCAACTTCTCATTACTATTTAACTTATTATTTTGCATACATTTTTTGCAGATTACACCGCCGTCTTTTACGCTAAATCCAATAAGTTCATCTTTGCTTCCACAAAGAACACATTCTCTTATTTGGGGCATACTTCCAAAAAGCTGTAACGATTTAATCTGATAAGCTAATACAAGAGATAAATATTTTTTATTTCGTCTCTCCATGATATCAAAAAAATCGTTGACTAAATCAAAAATTTTAGGAGCAGGTACATCTTCAATAATTAATTTTTCTGTAAATTCCAGAACATAAGAGCAACACATATATTTTTCTACATCCTGACCTAGTTTATAGTAACTTTTAATTACTTCGGCACCATTAATATTATATGATTGTTTATTTTTAAAGAGTTCATACCTGCCATAAGTAAAAGGTCTCATAGCTAAAGCAGCTTTGCTTCTTCCTTTTTCATTAATACTTGTACCTGCACTTATCTTACCGTATTTTCTGGAAAATAGGATAATCATCCTTCTTCCATTGACAGTTTTCGTCTGCTTTAAAATAATCCCTTCAGTATCTGTATACATATTCTATAACCTATTAATTACCATATCCAAAGCTATTTAAAGCAAAATCATTATCTCTCCAATTTTCCTTTACTTTTACAAAAAGTTCTAAGTAAACTTTGGTACCCAGTAACGCCTCTATTTCTATCCTTGCACTCTTTCCTATTCCTTTAAGTTTTTTTCCCTCTTTACCGATTATAATACCCTTATGAGATTTCTTTTCGCAATAAATTACCGCACCAATCTTTGTAATATTTGAATTTTCTTTATAACTTTCTATATCAACAGCAACTCCATGAGGTATTTCTTCATTCAAATATAATAAAATCTTTTCTCTTATAATTTCACTTACAATAAACCTTTCAGGATGATCCGTTATCATATCTTCTGGAAAATACATAGGACCTTCCTTTAACATATTTTCTAATTTTTTTAACAATACATCTATATTTTTCCCTTCAATTGCAGATGTACCAAAGATTGCATCAAATATATTTAAATTTTCATATTCTTCATAAATTGTCTTAAATTTATCAGGATTCAGCTTGTCTATCTTATTAATAACAAGGATCTTAGGTGTGGATACTTCTTTTAAAAGATCCAATATATATTTATCCCCCGGACCTGCTGCTAGTTCATCATCAACAATAAAAATAATTACTTCTACCTCTTTAAATGTATTAATTGCCATTTCAGTCATTGCACTGCCAAGCTTATTTCGAGCTTTATGAATTCCGGGTGTATCTATGAAAATCATTTGACAATCATCATCATTATCATTTATTCTAGTATAAATTCCCCTTATGCTATTTCTTGTAGTCTGAGGTTTATCAGTTGTAATTGCTATTTTTTCTCCTAATATAGAATTAAGCAGTGTAGATTTTCCTACATTTGGCCTTCCTATAATTCCTATAAAACCTGATTTCATTTTCTCTCCTATAATCTAAATCCATGTAATAATAAATCTTTTATATTTGTAATATTTAAATTTTCACCATCTTTACTTGTTATAATATCTAAATCATCACTAAATTCGAACATAAACTGTCGGCAAATACCGCAAGGATATGCCTCTCCTCCCGAAGATGCAATGGCAATTGCCGTAAAATCGCGATGTCCTTCTGAGATAGCTTTCACAAAAGCTGTTCTTTCTGCACAAATAGTTGCACCATAAGATGCATTTTCCACATTTACACCTGTAAATACTTCTCCTTCTTTAGTTAGAAGTGCCGCTCCTACTTGAAATTTTGAATAAGGTGCATATGCTTTTTCCAGCATACCTTCAGCTAATTTATATAATTCTTTATACTCCATTTTATTCTACCTTTATTTTTATAAAATTAACGCATAAGTCCTATTTGATTCATTATATCTTCTTCTTTATTACGCATTATTTTTTGGTCATTTTCTTCCATATGATCGTAACCTAATAAATGAAAAACACTATGAACAAATAGATATACAAGCTCCCGTTCTCCTGAATGTCCAAACTCATCAGCCTGAATCAATGCTTGCTCCGGACAAATAACCACATCCCCTATACAAAGGATTCCTTCTTTAGGCAAGTTATCAAAATCTTCATATTGAGGAAACGAAAGTACATCTGTAATAGCATCTTTTCCTCTATAAACACTATTTAATTCATGAATTTCTTCTGTACTTACAAACGTAACACTAATTTCTACTCTGTCCGGCTCCAAACCTTCTTCTTTTACACAAAGTTCTGCAGCTTTTTTCATATGTTCAACAACTACTTGCCCCGGCCTTCTTTCTTCACTAAAAATAATGTTCATAACACTCTCCAATCACTTAACAATTTTAATCTTCATATTCTTCAGGATTTTCCTTGTAATATTTATCATACGCATTTATAATTCGCTTTACAAGTGCATGCCTTACTACGTCAACATCTTTAAGGAAACAAAATTCAATACCTTCCACTCTGTCAAGTACTTTAACAGCATCTACCAAACCTGATTTTTTACCTCGAGGTAAATCAATTTGAGTGATATCTCCTGTTATGACTGCTTTAGAACCAAAACCCAGTCTCGTAAGAAACATTTTCATCTGCTCTCTTGTGGTATTTTGTGCTTCATCCAAAATAATGAATGAGCTGTCAAGAGTTCTTCCTCTCATATACGCTAAAGGTACAACCTCAATTGCTTCTTTTTCTTTTAATCTAAGGGCACTATCCCTACCTAAAATATCGTAAAGAGCATCATAAAGAGGTCTTAAATATGGATCAACTTTTTCCTGTAAGTCTCCCGGTAGAAATCCTAATCTTTCTCCGGCTTCCACAGCAGGTCTTGCAAGAATAATCTTTTGAACTTCTTTATTTTTAAATGCATTGATTGCCATTGCAACTGCAATATATGTTTTTCCTGTACCCGCAGGTCCAACTCCAAATACAATATCATTTTTTTTAATACTATGTGCATATGATGTTTGTCCAATAGTTTTTGGTTTTATAGGTTTTCCTCTGTGAGTAAAACAAATAACATCCTTGTTAATATTGCTTTCCTTATATGATAAGCCTTTATTATTTAAACTAATAACATAATTTACTTTTTGTGCATCAAGTTTTTCTCCTGAGCCTAAAATTTCAAGAAGTTCTATAATTACTTCCTGTGCCTTATCGGCTTCCTTTCCCTTTAGTATTATTTCATCTTTACGCTGAACAATTTCCACATCATAATTATCTTGTATGACTTTTAAATTTACATCTAAATTACCAAATAATTCATTAGTATCTTGCTCTTGATCGATTTTCATTTTAATTTCTTCAATCAATACGTTCTCCAATAACAAAATCCTCCTCACTTCCTATTTGTTCTAATGCTTCTAACATAACCGTTACCTCTATTATATTTTCTTCTTTCGAAAACTTCAAACTTTTATTTAAAATTTGGCTATTTTCTCTTATTTTATCTTTTATAGAGTGTCTTAATAGTATCTCAGAAGCCTTTTTAACTTCTTCTTTATCACATTCACGTCTATATAATTTAACCTCTTGAGTCTTAGTAACAGATAAACTAAGCGGTAATGGTCTTATTGTTTTAAATATATTATTTTCTTTATACACTGAGGTTTCCCATCTATTACATAATTTACCCGTATTTAAATTGAAATTACCTATTTTTAAATTAATGCCATACATAGTTTTACCCGTTGGTTCTTTAATTAAATCATATCTTTCTTGATAATATGTAAAACGATATGGAACTTTTGCAGTTACTTCTCCTGATGCATGAACATAACGCTCTAAAGCAGCGGAAGATGTCGTACTATAATTATTATTTGTAATAGGTACAATTCCTGAAATAACAATGTCTCCTTTTTTTACAAAGGCACCCTCTGATACTGTAGCAAAACCTTCTCTGGCAATAATTTTATCTATGTATCCATCTTTATCAGCAACAATATGTGTTGGTTTATTAGGGTCAACTTTTTTAACAGGCTTAGTACCTTCTACAATTGTTACTTCTGCCAAATTCCCAACATAGCTTATGCCAACCCATGATAAATCCTCTAAGTTATTATATAAATATAATTTAACTTCATCAATAGAAATATTTTTACTGCACCCTTCATAAAAACCTGCCTCTCTTAAGCAGTTTCTTACTTGAGCTTCTGTAAATTTTTCATATCCGTTAATACGAATTTCAGAAATAAATGAACTTTGATAATACATAATAAATGCAAATAATATAAGCCCTATTATAGTACTTTTTTTATTAAAAATTTTCTTTATAAGAGGTTTATATCCATTTTCAGAAATAACTGTTATTTGATATTTATTTCTTGCCAGCCTTAAAAACTTTTTATAATCAAATGCCATTATTTTAAAAGTCATTTCTATATCATTTTTAATTTTTATATCTCTTAAAATTATCTTTTCTTTTGCACAATTATTAATAAGCCTTTGTTGATCAAAGCCCTCTACTTTTATTTGTTTATAATGTTCAAAAAAGCTGCTATTTTCTCTCATAAAACTCCACCATATTAATATTACCTGTTATTTGCATTCGTTCTTCTCCAAGCTGATTGACCACAAGGTTATCACCATTTACAGCAGTATAACGATTGCCATTATCTACTATAATACTTGTTTGACTTATTAATACTATTTTTTTTATATTATCAATAATTGCTGTTTTACCGCTTACTAAAATACGCGGCATATTTAATCCGAAGTCATAAATCATTTCATCTTTTATATTCATATAATCACCCTATACCATCTTATGAGTATATGATTCAAAAAATGAAAAATAACCTAGCATATGCTAGGTTATTTGAAATCTTTATTAAAATAGAAATCTACTTATTATGAAAGAAATGCTTCAATTACCTTTTTAACATCGCCGCCGTCTGCTACACCTTTTACCTTTGGCATAACAGCACCGATAAGCTTTCCTAAATTTTGCTTACCACTTTCTATTCCCATATCAGCAGCAGTCGCTTTAACAATTTCAGTAATCTCTGCTTCAGTAAGCTGCTTAGGTAAGTACTCCATTAAAATTTCTATTTCTCTGTTATAGTTATCCAATAGATCCGTTCGTCCTGCTTTTTTAAAATCAGAGAGGGCATCTTTTCTCATTTTTACCTGTTTGGTCAGAATATTTAAAACTCCTTGATCATCCAGTTCTTCTCTATTGTCAACTTCATACTGTTTTATAGCAGCACGAGCTAAATTTATTGTATTTTTTTTAATTTCGTCTTTTGCCTTCATGGCATCTTTAAAATCGCTTGTTAATCTATCCTTTAAGGTCAATAATAACACCTCTTTGCTTTTCCACAATACTTAGAACTTTTTAGCCTTTTTTCTTGCAGCTTCTGACTTCTTCTTTCTCTTAACGCTCGGCTTTTCGTAATGTTCTCTTTTTCTTAATTCTGACATTACTCCATCTCTTGCGCAAGAACGCTTAAACCTTTTTAGTGCGCTTTCTAAGCTTTCATTTTCTCTTACAACTACTTGTGCCATTTATTCATTCCCCTCCCTCCATGTTCTGAAATAATTCAGATGCTTTTCAAAACGGGTCTAATAGTGTTATCTATAACATGAGTATTATACCTTTTTTTGTCCCATTAATCAAGAAATATTTTCATAGATATATTTTTCTTCTTTTAATCAGCCCGGAGGCCAAGTCATTTTTCTCTTTCCTAATAAATGAAAATGTAAATGCATTACTGTTTGATAACCATCTTCACCGCAATTGCCTACCAATCGATATCCATTTTCCAATTCTAATTTGGAAGCAATTTCTTTAACTTTACACATAATATGACCTATTAATTCTTTATCTGAATCTTTTATATCATCCATTGATTCTATATGTTTTTTGGGAATTAACAGAACATGAACCGGTGCTTGAGGTTCAAGGTCATTAAATGCAATCATATCTTGATCTTCATATACTATAGTTGCTGGAATTTCTTTATTTGCAATTTTACAAAAAATACAGTCACTCATCAAAACACACTCCTGTTCTTTCTTAACTATTATGAACATATAATATATTTTACAATATAATCAAATCAACGTAACTTTTATTTAACTATAATTAAATATTATAACATTTTCAAATTTAAATCAAGTTATATGCAAAATATAACAATTTTAATTACTCAATAATCCCTTTTAAACCATCTTTGTATGTTTCACTAATCTTAACCTTAACAAAACTATTTATTAAATTCTTATCTCCATCTATATAAACTTTTATATAATTTTCCGAAAGGCCTTCTAAATATCCGCTGCTTTCATCAAATCTTTCTATTAACACGGTTCTTTTCATTCCAATATTTTTTTTAAAAAATTCTTTAGATATACTATTAGCAGTTTCCATGAGAATTTTACTTCTTCTCGCCTTTACTTCAGGTGAAATATGCCCTTTCATCTCAGCTGCTTTAGTTCCTTGTCTCTTTGAATATTTAAATGCGTGAACTTTGCAAAACCCTACAATTTCTACCATTTTTACACTATCCATAAAGTCATCTTCACTTTCTGCGGGAAATCCTACAATAATATCAGTTGTAATTCCATACCCTGGATCGTATTCCCTTAGAACATTAACTATGTCCAAGTATCCTTTGCGATCATAGTTTCTGTTCATAAGTTTAAGAATTTTATCACTGCCGCTTTGTAACGAAAGATGCAAATGAGGACAAAGTTTTTTATATTTAAGTAAGTTTTTTACATATTGCGAATTAATAACCGTAGGTTCTAAAGAACTTAGTCTTATTCTAAAATCTCCGGGTATTTCACTAAGAGCTTTAATAATGATTTCTATACCCGAAATTTTGCTATCTTCATTTTTTGCAAAAGATTTTTCTGTCCCATATAATGCTGTATTTATACCTGTAAGAACAATCTCTTTAAAGCCTTTGGAAATTAAGTTTTCAGCTTCTTTAATAATTTCTTCTTTTGGTCTGCTTCGTACTGAACCCCTTGCATAAGGAATAATACAGTAAGAGCAAAATCTATTACAACCTTCTTGGATTTTTATAAAGGCTCTTGTTTTAGAATCCATGGAAGTAATTATGCCCATATCTTCATACTCTGTTAATGCTTCCAGAGGTTTTATATGACATTCCACTCCCAAGTTATTGTTTTCTGAATCATTTTGACTATATAAATCTTTTCTTTTTCTGTAATCTTCTATATATTCTACCAAATTATTTTTTTCATTAGTTCCGGCTACAATATCCACACCTTCTATTGAACTGGCTTCCTTTGGACTAACTTGTGCATAACATCCGATAACAGCCGTAATGCTATTAGGATTAATTCTCTTAACACGTCTTATATATTGTCTTGATTTTCTGTCTGATAAACCTGTAACAGTACAAGTATTTATAATATATACATCAGCAAATTCTTCATTTTCTGCAACTTCATACCCTTTGGTAATAAATTTTTCTTTTATTGCCTGTGTTTCGTACTGATTTACTTTGCAACCGAGCGTTAATATACTTACTATTCTTTTTCTTTTTTCTTTCACTATCTAAATTCTCCTTTGTTTACATGTTCATTCATATAAATTTATATCATAATAAAACTATGTAAATTGGGATCCTGCCCATTATTATCTGAACACAATATATACATCGTTTATACCATTTGTCAATGTATTTTATAAAATACTGTTCTTTTCTGTATGACATTAAGCATATATTATTGCGATAATATACATGTTGGGAGGGGTAAAATTTTGCAAAAACATAGATTTATAAAATTTAATCGTTTTTATTTTAAACTAAATAATCCTAAATTTACAAGACTAGTATCTATAATTGTTTTTGCTTTTATAATAGCAATCACTCTGTTTTCTATTAATGCATTTCCTGTGAATCTTGCCGCACTTCAGCCAAAATCCAGTGATTCAATTAAGTGGGTAGATTTTGATGTACCTTATGAACTATTGGAAAAAACCATGTACTTAGACATTGAAAGTTATAATAGTGAGGTTCATCTTAACTGGATAGAATTATTATCCTATCTTGCAAGTAAATACGGGGGTAATTTCAAATTATACAATTCTCATGATTTAGACCAACTTATAGAAAAGTTAAATAATGGTGATTCAATGAAAGATCTTACAAAAGACATGAAACATTATGATTATTATAATGAGGCTTATTCAGCCGTTTTATCAGGTTTTCTCGGCGAATTTAAAATTGAAGTTCCTGTTAGTAAAGAATCAAATGAATCAAATGACAATACAACAAATGGTGCTGTAAAATGGCAGACAAAATACGGCTTAAAAGTTTTTTCTCCTATAGCTGATGGCTATTGGTACAATCATTATGATGATTTTGGTGCTGGAAGAAATTATGGATTTGATAGAAAACATTTTGGTCATGATTTAATGGTATCAACAGGCACTCCCATTATAGCTGTAGAAAGTGGAATAGTAGAAGCCTTAGGATGGAATCAGTACGGTGGATGGAGAATAGGTATTAGATCTTTTGATAAAAAACGTTATTATTATTATGCTCATCTTAGAAAAGATCGTCCATACAGCGCAGGTTTATATGAAGGTAAAGCTATAAAAGCAGGAGATGTAATTGGATACTCCGGCAGAACAGGTTACAGTATAAAAGAAAATGTTAATAATATTGATACACCTCATCTTCATTATGGAATACAGCTTATCTTTGATGAAAAAGAAAAAGACAGCCCAAATCAAATATGGATTGATTTATACAGTATTACAAATCTTCTTTCAAAGAATAAATCTCAAGTATATAAGGTTGAAGAAACAAAAGAATATTATAGGAAGTATGATTTTTCAGAACCCAACTTTTATGAAAAGGAAAATAATAAAAATAATAAATTAACTACTCCTAAAGCGGTTACTACCTTATCTGAATCAAAAGCACCTGAAGGCAGTGTTACCGTCCCTATCATTATGTATCACGGGTTAATAAAAGATACTACTCTTCAAAATAAATTTTTTATTGACCCCCAAATTTTTGAAAATGATTTAAAGTATTTAAAAGAAAATAAATACACTCCGATTTTAATGAAAGATCTTATAGCTTATGTAGACAAGGGTACACGGTTACCTGAAAAGCCCATAGTTCTTACTTTCGATGATGGATATTATAACAATTATTTATATGCATATCCTCTTCTACAAGAATATAATATGAAAGCGGTTATTTCTATTATTGGCAGTTGTACTGATAAGTATAGTGAACTGAATGAAAATAATGCTTCATATTCTCATATCACATGGGATCAGATAAAAGAAATGCAAAAATCAAAATTAGTAGAAATACAAAATCATACTTATGATATGCATAGTTATGATAATGGAAGGCAAGGCTCAAAGAAAAAGTTAGGTGAAAGTACAGATGATTACGAAAAAAACTTAAATGATGATATTGGTAAACTTCAAAAAGAAATATCAGAAAAAACCGGAATAAAACCAACTACTTATACTTATCCTTTTGGATTTATAAGCTACGATGCTGAAGAAATATTAAAAGAAATGGGATTTCGTGCAACTTTAAGCTGTGCCGAAGGTTTAAATTATGTAACAAAAGACCCTGAATCTTTATATAGAATGAAACGATTTATAAGACTTCCCGAAATAACAAGTGAAGACTTTTTTAATAAAATTGAAAAATAACCACAATTAAAAATAGAGTTTTAAACTTTATATAAAACTCTATTTTCATAGTCTGTCATTTGATCTTATAATTCTAATTCATACATTATCATAGATAAAGCAGCCATACCTGCTGTTTCAGTTCTCAAAATTGTCTTTCCTAAGGTAACACATTCAGCATTGATACTTTTTAGCTCTTTAGCTTCTTTATCAGAGAATCCGCCTTCAGGTCCAATAATCAAAGCAATATTCTTTGGTATATTATTTAAATTTCTAAGACTATCTTTTATTGAATAATTTTCTTCATTTTCATAAGGAAAAATAATCAACTCATAATCATCAAGATCATCTAACATTTCTTTAAAAGTCTTATTATTGTTAACTAATGGTATAATTCCCCTTTTGCACTGCTTTACTGCTTCATCAGAAATTCTTTGCCAACGTTCTATTTTATTTTTAAAATTACCTTTATCGGTTACAACTGTTCTGTCTGTAAATACAGGTACAATAGAAGACACACCAAGTTCCACACATTTTTGAATAATGGTTTCCATTTTACCTTGTTTTGGAATACCTTGAAACAAGGTTACTTTTATTTCAGGTTCTCTTGCAAATTTTTGCTTATCTAAAATTTTAGCCTTTATACAATCTTTTTCCATAGAAATAATCTGTGTTTTATATTCAAATTCCACTGAATCAGAAATATCAATACAATCAGAAACATTAAGTCTTAATACTTTGGAGATATGTTTAATGTCCTCTTTATCTGTAATATTAATTGTATTATCCATTACATCTTTATTTAAAACAAAAAATCTACTCATAATAACCCTTCCTTTTTATAGATAGGAAAAACTTTTAGTTTATTTATTAATCAAACGTGCTGCTATTGCACACCATTCATCATCTTCCAAAATTTCTAAAATTTCAAATCCGCATTTTTCTATTACAGAAGCAACTTTTTCCTTTTTTTCAATGAGAATTCCTGATGAAATATAAATACTTTTTCCCTTTAAATGCTTTACTATATCCTCTGTAAGCATAATAACTAAGTCAGCCATAAGATTTGCTGCAACAATATCAGCTGAATATGAAAGACCTTTTGTTAAGTCACCTTCTAATACATCAATTTTCTCAGAAAGGCCATTTAATTTAATATTGTCTTTTGCTACATTAACTGCTATAGGGTCTATTTCTATTCCCACCACTTTATCTGTGTTAAGAAGTGCTGCTGCCATAGATAAAATACCAGATCCACATCCCACATCTAAAACACAATCTCCTTTTTCTATATATTTTTCTAAAAGTTTCACACATAATGAAGTTGTAGGGTGTGATCCTGTTCCAAATGCCATACCTGGATCTATTTCTATAATAAGTTCATGATCCTTTTGTTTTTCATATTTTTGCCAAGTAGGTTTTATAACAATTCTATCAGTAATTTTTACTGGTTTAAAATATTGTTTCCAGTTATCCTTCCAATCTGAATCATCAACAGTATTACTTTCAACATATAATCTTCCTAAAACATTAGTCTCTCCATTAAATCCGTCTTTTCCTACTGTTTTAATTTCACCAAAGAAACCTTCCATTTCATTTGATTTCAATTTCATTACATCTTCTTTAATTAGCTGAAGCCTTTTGTCATCTTCATCGTTTTGTTCTAAATAAAATGTTATTTTTGTTTCTGTGTCTTTTAAGTTCATCAAATTTTCATCAACATAATCCCAGTCATAAGTATTCTTCTTGTCTAAAAACTCAATAAAATCTTTAGAATCTTCAATTTCAAAGCCTACAACTTCATGATTCATAAGAATGTCTGTAAGAGGCTCAATTCCCGACGTTGTCGTATATATTTTTACCTCATTGTATTTCATATCCGTTACTACCTTTCATATCTTATTGATATAAACAAAATAGAGCATTGATAAAAACAATGCTCTTTTGTTTATACTTATTTAAAAAGTTCCTTCATTGTTTCTGTAAAGCCTTTTTTCTTCACATAACTCTCTTGATTTAAAGAATTTCCTAATTTTTTAATAAGCTTTTTCTGTTCGCTATTTAATTTTGTAGGTACTTCCAGGTTTACCTTAACATATAAATCTCCTACTTTTGAACTTCTTAAACTTTTTATTCCTTTACCTTTTAATCTAAATACAGTTTCCGGTTGTGTTCCCGGAGGTATTTTATAAGAAACTTTTTCTTTTAAGGTTGGAACTATAAGTTCATCTCCAAGAGCTGCCTGATTAAATGTAATTGGAATTTCAATCCATAAATCAGTATCTTTACGTTTAAATAATTTATGCGGTAAAACACTGATAACTACATATAAATCTCCGTTTAGACCTCCATTACTACCTGGTTCACCTTGACCCTTTATAGATATTACTGAATCATTATCAACACCTGCAGGAATATCTACAGAAATAGTAACATTTTTTCTAACTTTACCTGTACCATTACAGTTATGACATGGTTTTTCAACCACCTGGCCTGTGCCACCACATTTGTCACAAGTTTGTGCAGTTGTAAATTGTCCAAAAGGTGTTTTTTGTGTTGCTCTTACTTCCCCCAAACCATTACATTTAGGACAGGTAATTTTTGAAGAACCACTTTCAGCTCCACTTCCATTACAGCTCTCACAGGCAACATATTTATAAATCTCAATTTTCTTTTTAACACCAAATGCAGCTTCATCAAAGCTTATTGTTATATTTTTTTGTAAATCTTGACCTTTTCTAGGCCCATTCCTTCTTCGTGATCCTGCTTGGTTGTAAGATCCACCGCCAAACATACCACCAAATAGGTCTCCGAAAATGTCTTCAAATCCACCTCCGAAACCGCCTCCAAAGCCACCGCCGCCTCCAAATCCTGCATTTGGATCTACACCGGCATGACCAAATCTATCATATTTATCCTTTTTCTGAGGGTCAGAAAGAACACTATACGCTTCATTTACTTCTTTGAATTTTTCTTCAGCGGCTTTATCTCCAGTATTACGGTCAGGATGGAACTCCATAGCCTTTTTTCTGTAGGCTTTTTTTATTTCATCATCTGATGCGCCCTTACTTATTCCAAGGACCTCATAGAAATCTCTCTTTTCTGCCATTGCTTTAACCCTCTCCTATACTCTCATTAGGGCGGTTAAAAAACCGCCCTAATTACTTTACTATTTTTTTTGTTCATCGTCAACTACTTCATAATCTGCATCAACTACATTATCTTGCTGTTGTGAACCGTTATCCTGTCCACCAGCTCCAGCCATATTGTTTGGATCAAATCCTCCCATGTTTGGATCTGCACCGCCTTGAGCAGCTTGAGCCTGTTCATACATCTTAGCTGAAATAGTATGGAATTCATTTGTTAAAGCTTCAGTTTTTGTTTTAATTTCTTCAATATTATTACCTTCTAACGCTTTAGAAAGTTCCTCTTTTGCGTTATTTACTTTAGTTTTTTCATCATCGCTTAGATTAGCTTCCATTTCTTTCATTGCTTTTTCTGTCTCATAAACTAAAGTTTCAGCTCTATTTCTAATATCAATTTCTTCTTTCTTTTTCTTATCTTCTTCGGCATATTGTTCAGCTTCTTTAACCTTAGCCTTAATTTCATCTTCTGATAATTTTGTAGAAGATGTAATTGTAATTCTTTGTTCTTTACCTGTTCCCATATCTTTTGCACTTACATTTACAATACCATTTGCATCAATATCAAAAGTAACTTCTATCTGAGGAATACCACGAGGTGCTGGAGGAATTCCTGTAAGCTGGAATCTTCCAAGTGTAATATTCCCTGCTGCCATTTCTCTTTCACCCTGCATTACATGTATATCTACTGCGGTTTGATTATCTGCTGCGGTTGAGAAGATTTGACTCTTCTTTGTTGGGATAGTTGTATTTCTCTCAATTAACTTAGTTGCTACTCCACCTAATGTTTCAATAGAAAGTGATAATGGAGTTACATCAAGAAGTAATACATCATTTACTTCTCCTGTTAATACACCTGCCTGAATTGCAGCACCTATAGCAACACATTCATCCGGGTTAATACCTTTAAAAGGATCTTTTCCTGTAATCTTCTTTACAGCTTCCTGTACTGCCGGAATTCTTGTTGAACCGCCTACAAGAATTACTTTTTCAATATCACTGTTAGTTATACCTGCATCAGACATTGCTTTTCTCATAGGTTCAATTGTTTTTTCTACTAAATCAGATGTAAGTTGATCAAACTTAGCTCTTGTAATATCCATGTCTAAATGTAATGGACCATCAGCATTTACAGTAATGAAAGGTAAATTAACATTTACAGTTTGTGAACTTGACAGTTCCTTCTTAGCCTTTTCTGCAGCTTCTTTTAATCTCTGGTGTGCCATTTTATCTTTTCTAAGATCTACACCATTTTCTTTTGCAAAATTATCTGCAATGAAATTAATAAGAGCTTCGTCAAAGTCATCTCCTCCAAGCTTATTATTTCCACTTGTTGCAAGTACTTCAAATACTCCGTCACCTAATTCAAGAATAGATACATCAAAAGTACCTCCACCTAAATCATATACTAAAATTTTATGATGAGTTTGATCCTTATCAAGGCCATAAGCTAATGATGCTGCTGTTGGCTCATTTATAATTCTCTTAACATCAAGACCTGCTATCTTACCTGCATCTTTTGTAGCCTGCTTCTGACTGTCTGTAAAATATGCGGGTACAGTAATAACCGCTTCTGTAACTTTTTCACCTAAATATGACTCAGCATCTGCTTTTAGCTTTCCTAATATCATAGCAGAAATATCTTGTGGTGTATAAGGCTTTCCATCAATTTCAACCTTATGATCTTCACCCATATGTCTTTTAATAGATGCAATCGTTCTGTCAGGATTTGTTATAGCCTGTCTTTTTGCAGTTTCTCCTACAAGTCTTTCACCATTCTTAGCAAATCCTACTATAGAAGGAGTTGTTCTATTACCTTCCGCATTAGCTATTACTACTGGTTCTCCACCTTCAAGTACAGCAACACATGAATTTGTTGTTCCTAAATCAATTCCTATTATTTTTCCCATAATTAATTTCTCCTTTTCTAATCATTATCAATTATTTTGCCTAATTAGCAATTAAATATATTTCTTAAATTTAAGTAATTTTAAGTAAACAAAATTATCTTATTCAGATACTTTTACCATAGCAGGTCTGATTACTTTATTATTTAAAGTATACCCCTTCTGCAATACTAATATGACCTTTCCACTTTCATGCTCATCAGAACTTTCTGTAAGAACTGCATGATGGAAATTGGGATCAAAATCCTCCCCTTTTGCATTAATCTCTTCAACCCCGCTTTTTTCCAATACCCCCTTAAGCTGTTTAAAAATCTTGCCCATTCCTTCTGTAAAGCTTTCATTCTCTTCAGATTTATGATCAAGTGCTCTTTCAAAATTATCTATTACATTAAGCAATTCCAAAACGATTTTCTCGTTGGCAAATGCATAAATGTCACTTTTTTCTTTTTCTACTCTTCTTTTATAATTCTGGAAATCTGCTGCAAGTCTTAAATACTTTGTATTACCTTCCTCATCTTCAGAAGACATTGCATTTTCTTCAACTTTTTTGTCTTTCTTTGACTCCTCTTTTTTACCAGTTTTTTTATTTTCTTTTGACTCCTTATTAACTTCTTCAGATTGTGATTTATTATCAGACTCTTTTTTTGGAGTTTCCTCTGTCTTAGAATCGATATCCTCTATATCAATTTCATTTTCGACATCTTTCTTTTTATTCATCTTCCTGATCTCCTTCCTCTAATAGATATGCTTTACTGATATTATCTGTCATATATTCTATTACTGAAATAACTTGATCATATCTCATTCTAGTCGGTCCTATTACTCCTAACTTCCCAATAAGCTTTCCATCCACTCTGTAAGTAGCTGTAATTAGACTAGACTCTCTCATAACATCATCAATATTTTCATTACCAATAGTAATAATCATTCCATTTTCTCGACTTACAAGAACATCTGTAAAGTGTTTTTTATGACTAAGCATCTCTAAAAATATCTTTGCTTTTTCTATGTCATTATATTCCGGTATTGAAAAAATATTGGTCAAACCATCCATATATAATTCTACATTAAGCATATCTTCTAATGTACTCATAAAGTTTGGCATAATATTTTGGGCTAATCTGCTCATAGCTTCAATATCTGTCTCAAAGTTTTTTATGATATCAAGGGTTAAAATATTACTTAAACTCTTTCCTTTATAATTATAAGTCATAGTTTTTGAAAGTAATGCCAAACCTTTTTCTGTATATGGAACTTTAATCTTTAACGCTGTATTAGATACTTTGCCGCTTTCTGTAACAATCATTAAAACTACAGTATGCTCATCAACAGGTAAAAGATTAATATATTTAAGCTTATTTTCATTATGCTCTGGTGCAATAGCAAATGATGTAAGATTAGTTAGTTCAGAAAGTAATGAGGCTGCATGTTTAATTGTTCTGTCAAGCTCGCTTAAATTTGAATTTATTTTTTCTTTAATAATTTTCTTTTTATCATCAGGCAGTTCATATTTTTCCATTAAAGCATTTACATACAGTCTGTAAGCTTTATCTGAAGGAACACGTCCCGAAGATGTATGGGGATGAGTCAAAAAACCCATTTCTTCTAAATCAGACATTTCATTTCTAATAGTAGCAGGGCTTATTCCCATATTATACTTTTTAGAAAGGCTTCTGGAACCCACAGGTTCAGCTGATAGAATAAAATCTCCTATGATAGCTTGTAATATTTTTAATTTTCTTTCAGTTAGCTCCATAATTCTCACCAATTTCTATAAAAAAACTTTAAGTCAAATTTTCTTTGTTAGCACTCAAGTTCAGTGAGTGCTAACCTTTAGTTTTAATTTAACACTGTTGCATTGGAATGTCAACAGTGTTTTATGATTTGTTTAATATTTTTTTATATTTTTTAATCTATTATCTATTTACCCCATATGATATAATTATAAACATAAAAATAAAAAAAATTTATAAAGGAGATATAACTATGAATAGTAAAATTATCATTACTATAGCTAGGCAATTTGGAAGCGGCGGAAGAGAAATCGGCAAAAACTTAGCTAATGAGCTCAATATTGCTTTCTACGATAAAGACTTAATTAAAATTGCTGCTGAAGAAAGTGGAATTCATGAAGAATTATTTGAAAATGTTGATGAAAATCATAAAAATAGTTTTTGGGATAATATGGCATATAATACCACATCATTTGGAAATCCCTTTTCTTCCGGAAGCGATATCCCTATAAATGATAAACTTTTTATTATTCAGTCAAATGTTATTAAGGAACTCGCCGAAAAGGATTCTTGCGTTATAGTCGGCAGATGTGCTGATTATATTTTAAAAAGCAATCCTAATGCAATACATATTTTTATTCATTCTAATAAAGAAGATAAAATAAATAGGATTATTAACTCATATGGTATACCAGCTGAAAATGCTGAAGTTTTAATGATTAAAACAGATAAAAAGCGTGCCACATATCATAATTATTATTCCTCAGGGAAATGGGGAAAAGCAGAAAATTATAATTTAGCTATTGACAGCAACGTGCTTGGTATTTCAGGTACCGTTGAAATAATAAAAAAGTTTGCACAAATAAAATTTAATTTATCATTGTAAAACTTTGTAATATTTTTTTCATTTGAAATAAGCCTAAATTAAAGAACTTTTTTAAAGTGTTATAAATTATATCAATCATACTTTTATATGTATCTGCCACAATCTGCCGTGATAATAGCCATACAGATAAAGCTGCTGTAAGTAAAATTAATAAATAATTAACTATATTTTCACCGCTGAAAATTTCAAACCCTTTAATTATGTAACGAATTATAATATGCATAGTATAAACAGACATTGTATTTTTTCCTATATACGATAACTTAGTTTTTTTATTAGGTACCAAAATCAGAAAAACCACAATCCATGCTAAGGCTATAATTGATATAAAAATTCGTATAACAATTCCTTCTATATTAGAAATTCCCAAATTGTTATACGATGATTTAAAATACCAAGCATCAATAGGTATTTTATTAAAATATGACAAAATTGCAGAAAATCCAACAAGAATAAAAGATACAAATATCCCTACACCTTTAGGAATTTGCTGTATCTTTTTAATATGTTCTTCTTTAGAAAAATATCCTAATAAAAAAAATGGTAAGAATCCAATAATTCTAGCTATAGATAAAGTTTCATCTATGCTATCAATACATCCTGAAAGTAAAGAAAGAATTACACTTATTGGTAATATATATTGTATATTTATCAAGTCTTTTAAAAAATATCTATAAACAAACATATTTAATAAATACCAAAGGGCCATAGTTGGCAATGTTATATCGAAATTTGCTTCTCCAAATATAAAATATCTGATTGTATACATAATAGGCATGAGTACAAAATAAGGGAATAAAAAAGATTTAAAGGCTGTCTCCCTACATTTATCAACATGCTTTGAAAAATATCCTGATACAAATAAAAATCCCTGCATAATAAATGAGAATGATGTAATATAAATAACTCCTCCAATGGTATTTGCTTCAAACGTAGCAGAAACTCTTATATAATGTGCAAAAACTACAAAAAAAATTAAAATTGCTTTTAAATTATCAAATAAATAATTTCTAATCATTTTTCTTCCTGTCAATATGTATATTTAATAAAATTATAATTTATATTACTTAGCCCATCCTAAAGAACAATTTACAGCCTTATGCCAACTTGATAAAAGTTCTTCTCGATACGAATTTTTTATATTGGGTTTAAAAACATTAGATAAATCCCAATTTTCTATTATATCACCTTTATTTTTCCAATACCCCACTGCAATTCCTGCTAAATACGCTGCACCCAATGCCGTCGTTTCAACACAAGCCGGTCTTTTAACTTCAATATTAATTATATCCGATTGAAATTGCATAAGAAAATTATTAGAAGAAGCACCTCCATCTACTTTTAATGATGAAACTTTAGTCCCTGAATCTTGAATCATTGCTTTAATTAAATCATTTGTCTGATATGCTAATGATTCTAATGCAGCACGAACAATATGATACTTATTTGCTCCTCTTGTCAATCCCACAAGAGTTCCTCTTGCATATGGATCCCAATAAGGTGCTCCAAGACCTACAAAAGCAGGAACAAAATATACTCCATTTGTATCTGAGACTTTTTTAGCCATCCATTCAGTATCCTTTGAAGTCTCTATAATTCCTAGTTCATCTCTTAACCATTGAACGGCAGCTCCTGCAACAAAAATAGATCCTTCTAAAGCATAATTTACTTTTCCATCTATTCCCCAGGCAATAGTTGTCAAAAGACCGTTTTTAGAAGTCACAGGTTTCTCCCCAGTATTCATTAGTAAGAAGCAGCCTGTTCCATATGTATTTTTTGCCTCGCCTTCATTAAAACAAGCTTGCCCGAAAAGTGCTGCCTGCTGATCTCCTGCCATTCCTGCTATGGGAATTTCTCCTCCAAATATGGAAGAATCTGAAACTCCGTAATTATAACTTGATGGTTTTACCTCAGGAAGTATAGCTTTAGGAATACCCATTTCTCTTAATATTTCCTCATCCCAATCTAAATTATTAATATTAAACAACATTGTTCTTGAAGCATTAGAATAATCTGTAACATGAATTTTTCCTTTTGTAAGATTCCATATAAGCCATGTATCTATAGTACCAAACAAAAGTTCCCCATTTTCTGCTCTTTTTCTAGCATCTTGCACATTTTCTAAAATCCATTTAACTTTCGTAGCAGAAAAATATGCATCTATTATAAGACCTGTTTTCTCTCTGTAACTTTCCACAAAACCTTTTTCTTTTAACTGGTCACAATACTTTGCTGTACGTCTACACTGCCAAACTATAGCATTATATATGGGCTTTCCCGTTTTCTTATCCCAAACTACAGTAGTTTCCCGTTGATTTGTAATACCAATGGCTGCAATGCTTTTAAAAGTTACATTAATTTTACTTAAAGCTTCCTTTGCAACACTAATTTGAGAGTTTAAAATTTCTAAAGCATCATGTTCAACCCATCCTGTCATTGGATAGATTTGTTTATGTTCTTTTTGTGCTTGACAAACTATCTGTCCTTTTTTATTAAAAAGTATACAACGGCTGCTGGTAGTTCCTTGGTCTAAAGACATAATATACTGCTCCATAAGTTTTTCTTCCTTTCGCATATAATAATTTTAAATTTATTTATACAAATTCTGCTAGTATTTTATTGGATATATTAATACCTTGTCTGGTAAATCTTAGCTTGCCATTTTCTGTTTTTAATAATTTACCTTTTATAAATTTATCTATTTCTTCACCATATATATCAATTATATTTTTTTTAAATCTTTGCTCAAAATCATATAAATCAATACCTTGAATCTTTCGCATACCCGTAATAATATATTCACAAATATCATCTTCTTCAGAGTTTTTATGCTGCCATTCCAAAATAGGAACATCTGTACTATTGTATAAATTAAAATCTTTTGTATTACTAAATCGGATTCCATTTATATATGAATGAGCCCCTAACCCTATACCTAAATAATTATCTAAAGACCAATATTTCAAATTATGCTTGCACTCAAATCCCATCTTTGCCGCATTTGATATTTCATAATGATTATAGCTATATAATATTAAAAAATCTAAAGCCAATTCATACATCTGACGATCTAATTCATCAGGGATTTCCTTAAAATTACCTTCTTGGAAATCACGGAAAAAAGGAGTTCCTTCCTCTAACTGTAAACTGTAAAAAGAGATATGTTCAGGTTGAAGTTTAATAATTTTTTGCAAAGTGTCTTTCCAAATTATCATGTCCATGTTGGGCACAGCAAACATTAAATCCATATTAATATTCTTAAATCCGCAGTCTCTTGCTAAACTATAGCTTTTAAAAACATCATTTACTTCATATACTCTGCCCATATAATTTAAAAGGTTTTGATTTAAAGATTGAACTCCTATACTCAGCCTGTTAATACCAGTTTGTAGATAAGTATTAAGTTTATTTCTACTTAGAGTTTTCGGATTAGACTCAATAGTAATCTCTGCGTCATTTTTTATATTAAAATTAGCCCTAACAGCAGTCATAAGTTCTGCTATCAAGGCTTCATTCACAAGGGAAGGAGTACCACCACCTATAAATATAGTATCTACATAAAACTTTTTATCGTAAACTTTGCCGTAATACTCCAATTCCTTTTTTAATACATTAAAATATTTTATTTGATCTTCTAACAAACTCCCGCCAAAAGACACAAAATCACAGTAATTACATTTCCTAATGCAAAAAGGAATATGTATATAGATACCTAGATTCTTCAAAAAATTTCGCTCCCTTTAAACAAACTATTTATTTTCATCATATTTTAGAACAGCTGTAAATGCTTCTTGTGGAACTTCAACAGAGCCGAACTGTCTCATTCTTTTCTTACCTTCTTTTTGCTTTTCAAGAAGTTTCCTTTTACGGGAAATATCTCCTCCATAACATTTTGCAATTACATCCTTACGATATGCTTTTACCGTTTCTCTTGCAATTACCTTTTGCCCAATGGATGCCTGAATCGGTACTTCAAACTGGTGCATTGGAATAATTTCTTTTAATTTTTCACATACAAATCGACCTCTTGCATAAGCTTTTGATTCATGCACAATCATAGAAAATGCGTCTACCAGATCTTTGTTTAATAAAATATCCATCTTTACTACATTTGATTTTTCGTATCGGATAAATTCATAGTCTAAAGAACCATAGCCTCTTGTTTTTGATTTTAATGCATCAAAAAAATCATAAATAACTTCATTTAGAGGCATTTCATAATGAAGCTGAACTCTCGTTTCCGTAATATATTCCATATGCATCATTTTTCCACGTCTTTCCTGACAAAGCTCCATAATACTTCCCACATATTCTTTTGGAATCATAATATCCGCTTTCACAATTGGTTCTTCTATATGATCAATTTCCATAGGATTTGGTAAATTAGAAGGATTTTGTACCATTTCTACAGAGCCATCATTTAAAACAACTTTATAAATAACACTAGGCGATGTTGTAATAACTCCCAAATTAAACTCTCGTTCTAAACGCTCTACAATTATTTCCATATGCAACAGGCCTAAAAATCCACAACGAAAACCAAAACCTAAAGCTGTTGATGTTTCAGGTTCAAAATGAAATGCTGCATCATTTACTTGAAGTTTTTCAAGAGCATCTTTTACATTTTCATATTTTTCTCCTTCAGCTGGATAAATACCGCAATATACCATAGGTTGTACTTTTTTATACCCTGGTAATGTGGTTTGTGTCGGATCTTTATCAAGAGTGATCGTATCGCCTACTCTTGCATCAGAAACCTGTTTTATGCTAGCACAAATATACCCAACAGAACCTGCTGCTAATTCTTTTACTGCCATATGTGATGGAGCATAAACGCCAACTTCTGTAACTTCATATTTTTTCTTTGTATTCATCAAACGAATAATATCGCCCTTCTTTATTGAACCATCAAAAACTCTTGCATAAATTACAACTCCTTTAAAATTGTCGTAATAAGAATCAAATATTAATGCTTTTAATTTTCCATTAATATCACCACTTGGCGACGGAATTTTCGCAACAACCGCTTCTAAAACATCTTCTATACCAATACCTTCCTTAGCTGATATAAGAGGGGCATCTTCTGCATCTATTCCGATAATATCTTCAATCTCCAATTTTACTTCATCAGGTCTTGCACTTGCTAAATCTATTTTATTTAAAACGGGAATAATTTCAAGATCTTCGTTTAATGCCAAATAGACGTTAGCAAGAGTTTGAGCTTCTACACCTTGAGTAGCGTCCACAATTAAAATGGCTCCTTCACATGCAGCTAAACTTCGAGAAACTTCATAGGTAAAGTCCACATGTCCTGGAGTATCTATTAAGTTAAAAATATATTCATTTCCATCTTTAGCTTTGTAAACAAGTCTTGTAGTTTGTAGCTTAATAGTAATTCCACGTTCTCTTTCCAAATCCATATTATCCAGAAATTGTTCTTTCATTTCTCTTTGTGATACAAGTCCTGTTTTTTCAATAATTCTATCTGCTAAAGTAGATTTGCCGTGATCTATATGCGCTATAATACAAAAATTTCTAATATATTTCTGGTATGAATTCATTCTTCCTCCTTGAAAAATAACTATCCCATTTCTTATTTAAAATATAGTTATTTTATGCTAAGTAGTTTTTAAACTAATTAAATTATTATATTATATCAGTTTTATAACTTTCAAAACATAATTTAATGATTCCCTTAATACAGCGACGCTGTATTAATTGTAGGAATCATTAATTATGTTACCATATTCTTACTCATATGATTAAATGCTTCCCACTTTGCCTTGCAGCAACACTGTTTCAATCTTAGGAATCATTATATCATGACATTAAACTAACATACATGATTCAATGATTCCATCTTTACAGCAACGCTGTTTTATTCTTAGGAATCATTATATCATGACACAAACTAACATACATGATTCAATGATTCCACCCTTGCAGCAAAACTGTTTTATTCTTAGAAATCATTATATCATGACACAAACTAACATACATGATTCAATGATTCCATCCTTGCAGCAACGCTGTTTTAATCTTAGGAATCATTATATCATGACACAAACTGACATGCATGATTCAATGATTCCACCCTTGCAGCAACGCTGTTTTAATCTTAGGAATCATTATATCATACCAAACTCATCATTTACAACAATTGCGGTTTAAATGCATCATAATTTATTTCTTCTTTCTCAATACCAAAAGTTTTTCTGACATTTGTTACGAAACTATCAAGATTACTTACTACTATAGTACTGATTTTATTCCAATTTTCTTCTAACTCTTTTATATTTATTTCTTCTGATTTTCCAAACATGGAAATAGAAAGATAATTAGTATTTAAGCGTTTAACATTTGGAATTAATTTCCCTTCTTGATCAAGCATATCAGAGTATGCAGAATCAACAGTTACAACACTTAAAACTGACATAAAAACTAAAATAAATACAATTGTTTTTTTTAATCTCATTGTGTTTTTATTTTATCTCCTTTATAACTTCTGCCAATACATCAGCAAAATATTTTGCTGTAAGTTTAGCTTCAGAAATATTATTTTGATTGTTACCTACTTCTAAAAGCAGATAATAATTTGAAACCCATTGGTTATATTTATATTCCTTTTCAATAATTCTTCCCCCAAATCCCGGATATAATTCCTCTGCTTTTGCATTAACTTGATTAGCAAAGACTTTTAGATTATTAGCATTTTCATTTCCATTTCCTACAACAAGGTTATATTTTGCCACTTCTTTTCCATTAATTTTTATTGTTTTACCGGCATTGCCTGTATATGCAGCTGCATCCCTATGTAAGTCAATAATTACTTTAGCTGTAGGATTATTGGCGATCAAATTTTGAATAGTCTCTAACGACCTGCTATATGATTTATTATAAGAAGGAGAATCATGAATAGTTTTATCGTGTAATACTTGTATACCTTTTGCTTCTAATTCAGCCGTTAAAATATCTCCTACTTCTCTTACGGTATTTGCTTCTGATAGTGAATGAAAATTCCCCTCTGATGCAGGCTGAAAAGATTCTGTAGCATGTGTGTGATAAATAATTACTGCCGGTTTCGAGTAGTCAATGTTTGCTTTTGCTGCTTTAGGTGATTCTTCTTTTTGAGTATCTACTATGGATACATCCGAAGACTCTTTTGTATCTTCTTCAGTATTTTCATCAGTTTTATCTTTTGAATCTGCATTGCTTACTGTCATTCTTTTTCTTTCTTCATCTGCACCTCTGCTGACAGTGGGAAAAACGCTGCTAATACAATACTTAGCAATGCTTTCTCCCTTTGATTCACTGTTAGTGTTAGACGCTTCTGCTTTTTTAGAATCACTGTTTCCATTAAAACTAGAAATAGTAAAAAATCCAGTCAGAATAAAAACAGCACAAAACAAAATTAATCCTTTTCTCATTGGCTTTTTTCCTCCACGCTACTCTTTTTAAGAGCATATATTAAGAGTATATGCCTGGATGTAAAGTTATATTAATAGCATTTGCAATAATATCAGAAAAATCCTTTATTATCTGATCTATATCTGTTGAAGTTACAATCATATCCTGCCCATTTTCTTCTATATATTTTTCTGCTTTTACAGGATCTTTTAGAAATCCTGATAAGGAATCTAAAATTAACGTCCTTGAATCAATTACTGTAGGTACTCCTATGGCAACTACTTTAGATCCAATAGTCTCTTTTGTTAATTCCTTTCTCATATTACCTGTCCCAGCTCCCGGTGAAATTCCAGTATCACTTATTTGAATCGTAGTACTTATACGTTCTATGTTTCTGGCTGCAAGAGCATCTATAGCTATAATCACATCAGGTTTTGCAATTTCAGCTGCATTTCTGATTAATTCTGCGGTCTCCATTCCTGTAGTTCCCATAACACCCGGAATAAATCCACTGACACAAGACATTTCTTCATCACCCTCAGCTTCATAAATTAAAAAATATTGCCTTGTAACTTTTACTTTTGATGCTGTATATGGTCCTAATGAATCAGGAGTAACTTTATCATTTCCAAGTCCAATAACTAAAACTTTCAACTTATAATGAAATTGAACTAATTTTTTTAATTCTTCTGCCACAGCCTTAGCAACCTTTTCTTTTAAACTCTCTTTTAAAACGTCTGCTTCATCTACTAATCCTTGAACTTCAATTGTAATATAATTACCGATAGGTTTATTCAAAACTTGACTTCCATGTTCATCTGTAATTTTAATATTAGTTACATTTATATTTTCATCAAATTGTTTCTTATCTACCTCAACTCCTGAGATTTCAACACCCTTTCCTTTATTCTCTTCGTCATACATTTCTTTATTTTCGATAGCTAAATCTGTTCTTATATTCATATTTTTTCTTCCTTTCTAATTTCTTTTTTTATATTTTTCCCTTGCAAATTTTTTTCTATTCATATATACTCTAAATTATGATTATTTACGAAAGTGGGGTGAAAAAATGGCAAATATTAAATCAGCTAAAAAAAGAATCAAAGTTATCAACAAAAAGACTGCAGTTAACAGAAGAGTAAAATCTCATCTAAAAGCTATCATCAAAAATTTTGAAGCAGCAATTGCTGAAAACGATTTTGATACAGCAAAAGAAAAGTTAGCTTTAGCAGAAAAGAAGCTTATGAAAGCAGCTGCAAAAGGAACTATCCATAAAAATGCAGCTTCAAGAAAAGTTTCAAGATTAACTAGAAGATTCAATAAAGCGAGAGCTTAATCTCACCCGTCCCCACAATAGTGCATAAGTTAAATGCACATAATCTAAAGAAAAAGATGGAAGTGTCTCCCATCTTTTTTTAATTGGCCTATAAAATTTAATTCTAAAATAATTATACTACAATTTCACAATAATCTTATTTTTAATGCATTTAAAAAGTATTATATATTGTTATATTGAATATTCTTTTCATACTTCTTTTGAAAAAATAAAAAAGTTATTTTAATATTATTATAGATAATTTTACCTAAAATAATGTATTTTTTAATTAAGAATGTTCATACTAACTTTGAGGTGATTTTATGAATACATTAACACAAAAAGAAATAACATTGTTACAAGATGAAAAGAAGAATGAAGAGATTTGCGTTGAGAAATATAATAAATATGCATCTCAAGCATCAAATCCACAGTTGAAAACCCTTTTTCAAGAATTATCTGGCAAAGAGCAAGAACATTACAACACTATCAATCAAATTTTAAACGGAACAGTTCCAAATATGAATTCTAATCAAAGCAATCAGCAACAATCACAGTCAAATTCACAAACTCAAACTCAACCACAAATGCAGCCACAAGCACAAAATATTTCTACTACTAATCCACAGCAAGATTCTTATCTTTGTACTGATGCTCTTTCTACAGAAAAATATGTATCATCTAGTTATAATACTGCAATATTTGAATTCAAAGATCCAAACATCAGACAAGCTCTTAACCATATTCAAAAAGAAGAACAAGAACATGGAGAAAAAATTTATAACTATATGGCTCAAAACGGCTTGTACAATTAATACTATTTTTGGCTTGTTTAGATTTATAAGCAAGCCCTTTTACATAATTAAAAGCTTCTTATTATAAATCAAGTAATCTTATGACCTTATGTGGTTTATTTATAATACTTCCCGGTCTAAATGTACAGACAGACTATTTTCTTATTTTTCAATTTTTAAAACATCATCTTTAAATACTTTATTTATTCATCATATATATAACAATACTTTCTACTTACTTTTATATATTGATATTGTTCCATCAGATTCATTATGTATATATGAAGGTATACACTCCACAGTTCCGAACCATATACCACTTGCTCCTTGTTTCCTAAATTCACTATATAATTCATAGTCATTAAAATCCGTATATTGATCCTTATTAAATACTGATACTTTTAAATCAGAAATTTTAGCATTCTCTAACCGTGACATACAATTTGAGCCATCAAATGCTTTAGACATTGCCATTGAAACGACAGATTTAACAGAGGCATTATCAAATTCTGTTACTGTTGAAACTTTTCGAATGATTTCTTTTCCATCAAGTTCAATAATTAAATCCACCTGATTTCCTGAAATTTTCTTACCATAAAATTTTATATGGTGGGTGGAACCTTGGTCCAAGAAAATATTATCTCCCCAAAGCCACTCGTTCCCTTGACGCATATATACTGTCCATTTATTATAGTTAGGATTATTTTCATCTTCAATAAACTGAAATCCACCTTCAACATTCCCCACATCATTATCCCAGTCGAAACCAAAATATACATAAGGGCAATCTCCCTTTTCTGCAATTATAACCTTAGGAAGAGTAACATCTCCATCAATACCATCAAAGCCACTGAATTTGAGTTGTTTGCGTGAGAAAATTCCTGTCTTACCTCCATTAATATTCAATGGTGAATACATATCTTTCTCACTGTTAGATACTACTGAAACAGCACCTACTTTGCTGTCCCATTCAACAGTATAATCATAAGCTTCCATAACAGTACGAAGAGGTAAATATGATCGACCATCTTTTATAATCGCAGAAGTATTTATAGAAATAGTCGTTCCATTTTTATAAATTTCTTTTCTTCCTATGGGAATTTCAACATTAATATCTCCTTTATGTGATTTTACTGTCTGTGACTCTTTATCCCATTCTACCCCACAATTTATAGAATTCAAGCAAACACGTAAAGGTATCATTGTACTCCCTGTATCAGTTATATAAGGGAATCCTGTAGACTCATTAAAAATAATCTCTCCATCATTTACTTTGACTGTAATGGGCTTTTCATAAGCCTCACAAACTGAACAAGTACAAATAAAAAACATACTGAATACAGCAATCAAAAATATTTTTTTCACAAAAACTATTTCCTCCATCTTTCAAAATTAACTTAATTCTACCATTTTTTTTGCTTTTATTCTATATTTATAGTATTAATTTATTAATACTTTATTAAAATTTTATACTTATTTACCAAATCTATAGAACTAAATAATCTTTGTATCTAATAATTTCAAACACGATAACACTTCTAATAAAATCCCTGTTCTTATACAATCTTCATTCACATTAAAGTTTGATGAATGGAGTCCTGAATTCTCTTTATCCTCATAGCCGCTCCCTAAAAAGAAAAAAGCTCCTGGAACTTCTTCAAGAAAATAAGAAAAATCATCTACACCCATAGTTGCATTTTTTATATTTACAATTTTAAATTCTTCTGTCAAGTAATCGTTATCCTTCTTCACCAAATCATAAAAGTCATATAAAGATTTTTTTACTAAATCAACTGTTTTATCATCATTAATCAATGATGGATAACCTGCTTCAAAAATTACTTTTGCTTCACCTCTATTGGCTTTTGCAGTACATATTGACACTTGAAGTAATCTATCTTTTAAGAATTCTCTTGTGGATTTATCTAAAGCCCTTATAATACCTTCTAAAATTACTGTATCTGCAAGAATATTTTTTGCATCCCCTCCATGAATACTACCAAAAGAAATAACACCTGAATCCATAGGGCTTATATTTCTTGATATAATATTTTGTACATTTGATACAATCTGAGCAGAAATTGCTATAGCATCTACACCCCTGTCAGGATATGCTCCATGACAACTTTTACCTTTAACTATAATCCGAAACATATCTGAGGAAGCATGTACTTTTCCATACTTTAATCCAATAGTACCTGCTGTAAGCTCTGGCTTTACATGAATACCTATTATGTAATCCAGTTTTTTTATTTCATCTTCTGTTTTATATAATGTAAGACATCCTTTTTTTATCATGGGCAAAGCTCCGCCAAAGGTTTCTTCTGCCGGTTGAAAAATAAATTTAACATTACCATTAATTTCTTCTTTTAAATAACTTAAAACTTTCGCTGTTCCAAGAAGTACAGCCATATGAACATCATGTCCGCAAGCATGCATAACTTTTTTATTCAAGGAAGAAAAATTACAATTACTTTCTTCTTCTATTGGTAAAGCATCCATATCAGCTCTTATCGCTACTGTTTTTTCTATTTTATATTTATTTTTTTCTTCTTTTAAAATTCCTACTAATCCAGTTTCAAGAACTCTTTCCGTTAAGATTCCAAAAGAATTAAGCTCACGTTCTATTTTATTTCTAGTTTTGTATTCCTTATTTGAAAGCTCCGGCCATTTATGTAAATTACGTCTAATATCTATTGCCCATTTTTCAGTTTCATCTATTAAGTTTAAAAGATGTTTTTTTTCTATCATTCTTAATGACCCCCTTATTGACTTTTGATAGCTGATCTATATATGAAACACCATAATTTTATCTTATTTATTTAAACTTTATTTAGTCCTATTTTTTCATCTTTTCTTCTAATTCGGTAAAAATTTAAATATAATAATTTACTATAGTCTATAATTATGTCTATTATTAAAGGAGGTTCTATATTGATTAAAAATAATAAAAAAAATAAAATTATAAAACCAAAAACTTTAAAGAAAGGTGACAGAGTTGCATTGATTGCTCCTTCTTCTCCTGTAACTGATAAAAAATTTGAAATATCCATAAAATCTATAGAGTTTTTAAACCTAGAGCCTGTTATCTTTCCTACATGTAATATGAAACATGGATATCTTTCCGGTACAGATTCAGCAAGAGCAAAAGATGTTAACGATGCTTTTTCTGATTCCTCCATAGATGGTATTTTTTGTCTTCGCGGTGGATATGGTGTAACAAGAATACTTAACATGCTGGATTATAAAATGATTAAAAATAATCCTAAGCTTTTATTAGGGTATAGTGATATTACAGGTTTACATTTAGCTTTAAATAAACTATGCAATATGGCTACACTCCACGCACCTATGCCTACAGGTGGTTGGAATACTTTAGATCAACTTAGCTTACAAAGTTTAACAGATAATATTTTCACAGACACCCCTATAGGGAATGCTCCAACTCCTTTCGGTGAATCTATTGATATTATTAATCACGGTAAATGTGAGGGCATAATAACAGGTGGCAATCTTTCATTATTAACTGCAACCCTCGGCTCACCATATGAAATAGATACAAAAGGAAAAATATTATTTATTGAAGATGTAGATGAAAAACATTATCGTTTGGATAAAGGTCTAACAGCCCTTGCACTTGCAGGAAAATTTCAAGACTGCAAAGGAATAATTTTAGGCACTTGGTCGGACTGCTGTGATCCTGATTTAAAAGATGAAGATAATCTAACATTAACTCAAATATTTAATGAAGTAATCGCGCCATTTAAAAAACCTACCATAAATAATTTTAGGGCAGGTCATATTTATCCGCATATTTCAATCCCAATGGGTACCAAAGTTAGATTAGATGCTGACAATGGAATAGTTACTTTCCTGGAATCTGTTACACAAAATTTAAAGTAATTAAAAAACTGCTTCAAAATTGAATAATTATATTAGTATATTAAATACATAATAATTATCTTTTGATGCAGTTTTTAATTTATATATTTTTATGCCGTTTAATTTTTTTAGTAGTAGTTTTTATAAAATTATCCTTACGAATAATAACATTTCTTATTCTTTTATATATAGGGAATTTTTGATTTATTTCTGAAATTTCCTCTTTAAGTAAACAATAGATTTCATCGTCATCAAAACTTTTTCCAAATTCTTCAAATATTGCCTCATAATTTGGTATGATTTGTACACTTACTAAAGTATCTTCATTGTCATCAAGTGATCCATATATCATACATTCTTCAACATACTTATTTTTATTTACATAAGATTCCACTTCTTCAGGATATATATTTTTCCCCGTTTTTGTAACGATAACATTCTTTTTTCTTCCAGTTATATAAAGCCAGCCCTCAGAATCTACAAATCCTAAATCTCCAGTATAAAACCATCCGTCTTTTAATACCTTTGCTGTTTCTTCAGGCATATTATAATACCCAATCATCACATTTGGACCTTTAAATGCAATTTCTCCAATTCCACTTTCATCCTTATTAACAATTTTAATTTCACCATGTCTGATAGCAGGACCAACAGAACCGGCTTTTTTATAAGTATTTCCATAAAAAGGAGTACCCGATACAAGAGGAGAACATTCTGTAAGCCCATAACCTTGTAATATGCGAAAACCTAAATCTTCAAAACCCCTGAAGACATTGGGATCTATTCCTGCGGCACCAGTTATCAACAATCTTAGTTTTCCTCCAAAATTAGCATAAATACTTTTAAAGAATCTTTTACTCATATCAAAACCAATGGCCTTTAATGTTTTATTGAATTTTATTGCTTTTTTCAAAGTATCAGCTTTTCCAGACTTAATAGCTTGCTTCCAAATTTTATCATACATGGCTTCAAATATAAGAGGTACACCGATCAATACCGTAGCCTGAGATTCTATTAAATTTTTAGATACATATTTCAATCCTTCACAAAATGCTGTTGAAGCACCTCTATAAATAACCAGCATCATACCCATAGTTGATTCAAAAGTATGATGAATCGGCAAAATAGATAGAGTTCTGTCTTCTGGAAAAATCTCCACAATCTTACATGTATCCATAATATTAGAGACTAAATTCCTATGATTCAACATAACAGCCTTAGCAGCACCTGTAGTTCCTGATGTAAAGAGTAAAATTCTTAACTCTTCTGCATCTATTTGTGTATCTATATAAGAGCGGTCTCCTTCTTTTATTAGTTTATTACCTTCTTCTATAAGTTCATGCCATTTTAATCCTTCAGTATCATCTGGCATATTTTCATAAACTTTCATAGAAATTTTATACTTTATATCTAAATCTTTAAAATACTTTTCATAACCATTTGTATAAAAAACAGCATCACATTTTGCAGTATTGATTAAATTATATATTTCATCTTGACTGAGTTCTTTATCAAGAGGTACTATTACCCCTGTTCCGTTTACTGTAGCGAAATAAGTAACAATCCATGAATAACAATTTTCTCCTATAACTGCTATTTTTGAATCTTTTAACCCCATTTCTAAAAGTTTTGTTCCCAAAGCATCTACATCTTCTTTAAACTGCTTATAACTTTTTTCTATATATTTACCGCCTTTTTCCTTTTTTACAAGAAAAGCAGATCTATTACTGTAAAGGTCAACACTGGAATTCAGCATATCCTTTAAAGAAGTAACAATTCTGATTTCATAATCATTTTCTTTTGATAAATTGGACATTTCTATCTTCCTTTCAAAAAATAATAGCACCTATTAATTGCTATTATTTAATTAAATAATACATTACTTATAAGAATATGTAAACACTAATTAAATATTTGCCATAAAGCTTGGGTATGATATAATTATACCAAAAAATAATGGAGGTAACTTATTATGAGTACAGCACATATTAATGCAGCAAAAAAAGGAGATATAGCAGAATCTATACTATTACCGGGAGATCCTCTAAGAGCAAAATTTATTGCAGAAAATTTTTTGGACAACGCAAAATGTTATAATGAAATCAGAGGTATGCTAGGGTTTACAGGTACCTATAAAGGAGTTCCTGTATCAGTTCAGGGTTCTGGAATGGGCATGCCGTCTATGGGAATTTATAGTTACGAACTTATTTCTGAATATGGTGTAAAGAATTTAATTAGAGTTGGTACTGCCGGAGCCTTTCACGAAAGTGTAAAAGTAAAGGACGTAGTTTTAGGACTTAGTACCTCTACAGACTCAAATTACATTCATGCTTTTGGAGTTAATGGGAACTACGCTCCTACAGCTAGCTGGGATTTAGTTTTAAAAGCTAAAAATGCAGCAGATAAATTAGGCATTAAAGTTCATGCAGGAAATATTCTTTCCGGCGATGTTTATTATGAATTGGAACCAGATTGGTGGAAGAAATGGTCAAAAATGGGTACACTTTGTGTAGAAATGGAAGCAGCTGCCCTTTATATGAATGCCTCTTATCTGGGAGCTAATGCGCTATGTATTTGTACCATGAGTAACCACTTTGTTACTGGTGAAGAAACAACAGCTCAAGAAAGAGAGCAAACCTTTACCGATATGATGAAGATTGCTTTAGAAGCAGCTATTGCATAGAAAAAGAAAAATTATTTTTGGTTCCCTTATAATAATATTTAATTTGCTGATTTCTACTTTTTTAAATTTTACATCATTTGCTGAAAAGGATATCAGCATAAATAATATAAATTCTACTCTAAAACAGGAAAAACTTTGTATTATTTTTTCTCATGATATACATTCTAATTTAAACGGTCTTGCAAAAGCAAAAACTGTAATTAATCAAGTTAAGGAAATTTATCCTCATCCATTAATATTAGATGGTGGTGATTTTTCCATGGGAACTTTATATCAAACTGTTTTTCAAGAATCTGCATCAGAACTTAAAATGCTTGGTGCTTTAGATTATGATATTACTACAATAGGGAACCATGAATTTGACTATACGGGTATAGGCTTTGCTAATATGCTAAATGCTGCTAAAAATAGTAGTAAGATTTTACCATCAATAGTTATAAGTAATATAGATTGGGAAAAAAGCTTATCCAATGCTTCTGCTTCAAAAGAAGCTTCTAAAATAAAAAAAGCTATGGATAATTACGGAGTAAAAGATTACCAAATAATTAAAAAAAATGGACTCAAAATTGCTGTATTCGGTATTTTAGGTAAAGAAGCTATTTCTTATTCCCCCACAAGTAACCTTATATTCGAAGACCCCATTAAATGCTCTAATAGAATTGTAAAAGAAATTAAAAACAATGAAAATGTTGACATGATTGTGTGTCTCTCTCACAGTGGTACAAATGAAAATCCAAAAGAATCTGAAGATGAGATTTTAGCAAAAAAAGTTCCGGATATTGATGTTATAATAAGTGCTCATACTCACACTAAGCTTGAACAACCTATTATTATAGGTAATACGGTTATAGCTTCCTGCGGAAAATGTTCACATAATTTAGGAGTTATGGAATTTACTCTAAATAAAGGTAAAGTTAATTTAGATAATTATGAACTGATATGTTTAAATGGGAATATATCTTCTGATAAAACTATACTTGGGGAATTAGAAAAGATAAAAAAACAAGTTCAAAAATCATACTTAGAGCAATTTGATTATAAATTTGACCAAGTTTTAGCATATAATCCTTATGAATTTACACCTTATGTTTCTTTTGCTGAAAGACAGCAAGAATATCCACTTGGCAACATTATAGCTGACTCATATATTTATGCAGTAAAAAAAGCTGAGGGTGAAAATTATAAAAAAATAGATGTATCAATTGTTCCTTCAGGGGTAATAAGAGCATCTCTCAATAAAGGCAATATTACAGTATCAGATGTATTTAATGTAAGCTCTCTTGGAATTGGAAAAGATGGCGTTATAGGTTATCCTCTTATAAGTTGTTATTTGACTGGCAAAGATTTAAAGAATACTGCTGAAATAGATGCTTCAATTCCAAGTTTTATGCCAGAGTCTCAATTGTTTATGAATGGTCTTGCTTATACATTTAATCCTAATCGATTAATACTAAATAAAGTTGTAAAAGCAGCATTGGAACCGGAAAACGGTATTTATAAAGAAATAGAAGATGATAAACTGTATAGGGTAGTAACCGGCTTATACACAACGCAAATGCTGACTTTTTTAGACGAAAAATCAAAGGGCCTTATTTCTGTTATTCCAAGAGATAAAAACGGAAAGCCAATTGAAAATTATGAAGATCATATAATATATACAAAAAACGGTGAATTAAAGGAATGGGTAGCCTTAGCTTCATATTTAGAATCATTTCCAAAGGAAAACGGTATCCCTGTAATTCCTGAATATTACAGCAAAACCCACGGCAGAAAAATTATTTGCGAAGAGGATAGTATTATAGCTCTTATAAAAAAACCAAATAAAATATTTTTAGCCCTAGTTGTAATCACAACTTTACTTTTATGTTTTATGGCCATTTCTATTACAGCTATTAGTAGAAAAATCAGATCGAAAAGCTAAAGTAATACTATTCATAGAAAAACACCTAAATTCTTATGAATTTAAGTGTTTTCTTTAAATATATAAATTATAAGTTATACCTTCTTACTATCTTTTCTTTTTTATTGAAAATTTTAATTGTCCCTTTTTTATGCTGCTATTTAAATTCATGAAAACACATTTTAACAGGATTCATAACAAAATCACTGTAAGAAATAAAAAATTCTCGAATGCCGCTAGAATAAGGAGCAATATCATACTGCTGATAATAAATTACTACTCCTTCAGGTGTACAGTAAAAATTATTTTCATTAAAATTTTTTAAAATAAGTTCACTATAATCATCAAAATAAATGTTAGGGTTTTGTTCTATTTCATTTTTTATTTCTCTAAAAATATATAATTTGTAATTTAATGTAAATAATTGATTAAGTTTAACCCTTTTATACTTCTGCAAGTTCCATGTATCAGAACACCTTGTGGTATTACCGTGAGCACCGCCTGTAAATTCATATTTATCAAAATAAAGACTTATAATACAAGCCTCATTATATGTTATGTTATATGTTATTATACTTTCATATAATGGTAGTGGATAATTATTTTCTATACAATATTCATATTGTTTAACAACTAATTCAAATAATTCCATTCTGCAATGTTCTTCATATTCTAGGGCTTTTTTTTCATAATATTTATTAATCATGTATAATGCCATCTGAAAAGATATTGATGTAAACTGTGGATATTCAATTCTATATTTTAAAACAACTTGATCATTGTAAAGCATGGTATTTTCAATAACAACTGAATTTACCATTACAACACTTTCGCACATATTATCACCTCATATTAAAATATGCAGAGGTAGTATAAATGTGCTTATATTTAGATTTAGCTTAAAATTTTGTTACAGTTTAATAACTTTTTTACGCTCTTGATCTTCCCTTCTATCATTATATATATAATGATAGAAAAGAATTCAACTCAATCCTTTTTATCCAATGTATCTGATGGAAGTATTACCTTGAATTTTTAACCTTCTCAAATAAATTTACTAACCTACTAAATTTATCTTGCATAAAAACATTCCTAAAAAAACACCTTGATTTTCAAGGTGTTACAATTTTTCTTAAAAGTTCTAGGGCAAAGTTTCTTTATATTAAATTGTATGATTTAGCATTCATTACTTTTTAGGGCTTATAATCATACTCATAATTCTACCTTCAAGCGCGGCCCCTTTCTCAATAGACCCAACTTCCTTTATTGATTCAGCAAATCTTGAAAATACTTCCAATCCATCCGTTGTATATTTTTGTTGTCTTCCTTTAAAACGGATGCTTGCTTTTACTTTATTTCCTTCAGATAAAAACTTAAGTGCATTTTTAACCTTAACATCTAAATCATGATCTCCTATTTTTGCAGATAATCTTATTTCTTTTAGTGTTACAAGCTTTTGGCTTTTCTTTGCTTCTTTTTCTTTTTTAGCCTTTTCATACATAGTTTTATTGTAGTCTGTAATTTTACATACAGGCGGTACCGCATTTGGAGAAATTTCCACTAAATCTAAGTCCTTTTGAAAAGCTAACTCTAATGCATCTAAAGTAGATACTATTCCTAACATAGTACCATCTATGTCAACAAGCCTGATTTCTTTATTATTAATTTCATCATTAATACGCAATGTATCTTTTTTATTACTAATATTAAATACCTCCTATTTAATCCTCATATAAATAAAAGTGGATTATTAATTAAATCCACTTTTATGCTTGAAATAACATTATTATTAGTATCTATTTCGATTATTCCTTTGTTGTTTTCTTGCTTTTCTACATTCAGGACATCTTTGTGGTTCGTTTTCGAATCCTTTTTCTTTGTAGAATGCCTGCTCATTTTCAGTAAAAATAAATTCTGCCCCGCAATCTTTGCATACAATTGTTTTGTCAGCCATAACACTAACCTCCTTTGTTTTATTTAGGATTTCAAAATCAGAGACATCTCTCTCTAAATAATCAAAGAAGTGTTGTCAAAAATAGATTAACCCATATAACGATAATATTTTTATCAATTATATAATTATACTATAATAATTCCTTTTAATCAAGACTATTTTGAATTTTTTTATATTTTAAAATAGTAAGTAAAAATTTTAAATATTTGTTATATTATAATTCAATGAGATTACGGTACAATAACATTTAAAAATGATGCACTTTTTAATAAAACAACTTGTTGTTAGAAACTATAATACAAGTTATAATATTTCCTATGATTAAAACAGCGTTGCTACGAGGTAGTAATCATTGAATCTTGATTAGCAGCTTGTGCCATGATATAATGATTCTTATGATTGAACCAGCGTTGCTGTAAGGTAAGAATCATTGAATCATGCTTGGCAGTTTGTGTCATGATATAATGATTTT
>NZ_AUFC01000018.1 GCF_000426305.1 Anaerovorax odorimutans DSM 5092
TTCATATAATCCTAACGTAGCAGGAAGTTATACATTTACAGCAACACTTGGAAGCTTGCCAACCGGATATGCAAATACAGGAAACTACACAGCGACAGTTGAGATTATAGTTAATAAACAATCTTCTTCTGGAGGTCATAGCTCATCTTCCTCAAACACAACTATAACTTCTACTAAGGTTATTGTGAACGGAGAAGACTATAATGCGGGTAGTACACAGACTGAAAGTGTTAACGGTAATATGGTTACTACGGTTACTTTAGACACTGAGAAGATAGTGAAGCTTCTTGACTCAAAGGATGCGAAGCCAGTAGTTACTATTCCTGTAATAAATAGTTCAGATACGATTTCAGGGGTTTTAAATGGTCAGATGGTAAAGAGTATGGAAAATATTGAAGCCACACTTAAAATTGAAACTGCTTCAGCAACTTATACTCTTCCTGCCAGCCAAATTAATATCGACTCTGTATCACAGCAACTGGGTACTCAGATAGAATTAAAAGATATTAATGTTCAAATTCAAATTGCAGAGCCTTCTGCTGATACTATTTCAATAGTAAAAAATGCAGAAGAAAAAGGAAAATTTACACTGGTAGCTCCAGCAGTTGATTTTAGTATTAGCTGCATACATGACAATAAAACTGTAGATATAAGCAAATTTAATACTTATGTTAATAGAATGATTGCTATTCCTGAGGGGGTAGATCCTACTAAGATTACAACGGGTGTTGTAGTCAATACAGACGGTAAAGTTAGACATGTACCTACTAAGATCACACTAATTGATAGTAAATATTATGCGATAATTAATAGCATGACAAATAGCACATATACTGTTATTTGGAATCCTATTGAGTTTTCAGATGTTGTAAATCATTGGGCGAAAGATGCTGTGAATGACATGGGCTCCAGAATGATAGTAACAGGTGTAGGTGATGGCACATACCATGCGAACAGCAATATTACTAGAGCTGAGTTTGCGACAATTATGGTAAGAGCTCTCGGTCTTCAAGAAGGAATAGGTGACAATAAATTCAATGATGTGAAAGAAAAAAATTGGTACTGCGAATATGTAGAGACAGCGTCCTCTTACGGTATTATTACGGGTTATGGCAATGGTAACTTTGCACCTAATGATAAAATTACACGTGAGCAAGCAATGGTTATGATTGCACGAGCTATGAAATTAACCGAACTAAACGTTGATTTGAGTGATGCTGAAATCAGTACATTACTTGGTGGTTATACAGATTCTGCAAATGCATCAAAGTACGCAAAACAGAGCATTGCAGCATGCCTCAAATATGGGCTTATTTCTGGAAGTGAAAAAAAATCACTTACACTTAAGAATTCAATAACAAGAGGTGAAGTTGCAGTTATTGTACAGAGATTGCTGCAAAAATCTAACTTAATTTAGACTTTGTGCACATTTTTCTTTTTCATTAAAAAAGCTTTTTATGAATTTATATTTTTCATAGAAAGCTTTTATTTTGTTATTTACAGGCTATTTCATAATCTCATAATGTCATTTCCGTTTCAAGTTCTTCTAGATGTATACAGTTACTTTTGTTTGACAGGAATCCAAATTTCACTATAGTATTTTTCATCCTGTATCCCTTTTGCATATTGGGTAGCATCACTATACATTTCAATGTTGTATCCTGCAGCTATTTCATATTCCTTGCAGTTGGGCAGCCATTCTGAAAATATTCTTTCATTTACCTCCTGTAAGGACTTGGGCATTGCACCTCTGCAAGCAAAAACAGCCCAAGTATGTTTAGGAATAACTTTTGTAATAAAGCCTTCGGGGATTTCCATAGAAGGGTTATAATTATCTGCAATCAAGTATTCAAACTCATCCCCGCTCATGTCTTCATCAATACTCATTCCATACATACCGCACACGGTTTCGCCTTTTCCTGTTTGATAATGCTCTGTCCAAAACTGTGGAATTTCTTCTTTGGCATTATCATATCTGAACATTTTTGATACACCTAAAACTGTAAATGTATCCTTTTTAATAATTTTATAATCCATAACATATCCGCCTTTCAATATAAATTTGATTCTTAATGGAGCAAAAGATTTAATCATCGCTCCGTCTTTTCGAACAGAAGTAGGTGTAACGCCATGAAAACGAGTAAAAGCTTTTGTGAAACTATCGGGTGAGCCATAGCCGTATTTAAAAGCAATATCTATAATTTTCTTGTCAGTAGAAACAAGTTCATTTCCGGCAAGAGTAAGCCTGCGCAGCCTGATATATTCTCCAACTGTAAGACCGCAAAGCATTGTAAATCCCTTTTGAAAATAGAATGGGGATATAAATACTTGTTTTGAAATATCTTCAATTGTAAGTTTTTCAGTAATATTATCTTCAATATAGAAAATTGCATCACTAATACATTCAATCCATCCCATACTCGTTACCTCCTGTCTATAACTTTATCTTATCACCCTCAAAGAGGTTATTCCCGACTTTTTATGCTATGTTTTGTCGATGAGGTTGTATAAGTTAATAATCATCTTTTAATTATATCTATTTTTATAAATTATCATCTTTATCAAGCTTATATTTGTTTTATTATACATTATTTTAATGATTTATAATTAAATGTTGATAAACTCTTTATACCAAAAATAATTTATCTATCGCTATCAAAATCCATGTATATAGGTTATCCATAAACAGAATAGGGCTGTGGATGAAAAAAGGATTATTTTGGGAAAATCCTTTTAAAATATTGAAATATAACGCTTTTCATGAATTGAAGTTATGCACAGGTAAGGTTGGATAAAATAGTATACAATTTTATATTGCATGTGGAAAAATATCATAAGTCCTAAAATTATGAGAATATCAGGCTGTTGAAAAATGTTTACGCTATTATATCCTTAAGTTTACATAATGATTAATAAGATTATAACTTGTGTACATTTTATTGTTAACGGGTTCTGAAAGTTAAGATAAAGGTCAGGAAATAAATCCATAATTTTTAATAATTCCTATGAAAAAGTTCTCGCTTTTGCGGGAACTTTTTATAGGAAAACTTAAAATTGTTTAATATATTTTTAGATTTTAGATTTTCTTGTCTTTTAAAAAATATCCATCTACTTTTTTAAAGTAGAGCCTTTGTTGATCTAAAAAGAATTTTGGAAGTTTCTTATGTAACTTAGATTTTCTTTTTACAAGAAATTAGCCAAGGTGCCGGAAATGGTTCTACTATGTTTTTACTATTGACGTGAGATATTCCTATGTGTATAGCTTCTGTACGTTCTAAGCCGTTTTCTCGACATAAAGCTGAAAGAGATGATAACATTTCAAAATCTAGTGTATAGATTATAAATTTTATGTCAGGATTAATAGACATAAGGATTTTTACTTCTTCATCAATTCTCGCAGAAGCTACTATAAATGCTATATCCGGTACATCTACATTACTTAAGATTGAATCCTTAAGAGATTCAACGATAGTTACGTTATTTAATCCAAATTTTGATATATTTTCTTCCATCGTATCGCGGTCTTCTTTGTTATACTCTACAGCAATGACACTACCTTCAGAAACGATCATGGCGGATTCCACCGCAATGCTTTCTCCAGATATTATACAAATATTATTTTGATCTCCCAAATTGAGCTTATTCATGATAATAGCTCGAACTTCCTGACATACATAATGAACAGAGTTGTAAGAAAAACGTCGGTTCTCAATACCAATCTGATAATTTGTTGCAGCATTAGGATTTAGAATCAGCATAGCTGCAGAAGCATTGATCCCTCTATTAATCATACTTGAGAGTTTACTATGCTTAATTTCTCCATATGGTTCAGAACCTTCATTATACCAGACTTCGCAATCTCCTAGTTCAGAATTCCACATGTCGTAGAAGATATCTGGATGCCCTGCATCTACAAAGACTAGTACTGCTCGGTTGCTCATAACGGTTGGCATTAAGTTTTTATTTTTCTTTGTAATATCCATCATTTTTAGTTCTGATAGGTTAATATCAATGTTTTGAGAAAAATAACGAAGCCAAGACAAAATGATCTCATTCGTAAATATTGTCTGTTCCACAGCTTTTTACCTCCCTGTGTTAATAATTCACACTATAATTGTAGTGTATTTTTTAATTGTTATCTTATAGTCCATATAGGATATAAGCTTAGTAATATAGAGGTTATCTGTTTCCTTCTTGAAGTTTTTTTCATAAAATAATGTAACACCTCTAATTATAATTATAATACCATATTTTTAAGATTTGTGAAGATAAGAAAGATACTTAGATATAAATTTGCGCTACTTTTTAGATAAAAGCTAGATACCATTCTAGAAGAATATCAGGCTGTTGAATAATATTTGTATGATAATAGTATTAAGTCTACATAATAATTGTTTTATTTTGTTTATAATTTTCTAATGAAATACAAAAGAATATTATAAAAATATAAGAACCCGTGTACATTTTATTGTTCACGGGTCCTGAAAGTTTTATCTTATCTACGTGTTCTAGGTCTGCAAGGATCACAGTTGTTATAACGGTTATTATTGCATCTGTTATTACATGGATCAACACATTCGCATTCACATTCACATTCGCATTGGCAATCATTTTGAGTACTTTCTTCTTCTGATTCTGTCTCTCCACAATTTTCAATAGTATCACTTTCTTTGATCTGATTTGGGAATAATGATGGGAATGTAGTACAAATTGTGGATACTTGTGGTGCTAATTGTACAAAACCTGTAGATAATACACAGAGCTGTACAGGAACTATTATTTTCTTTTCGCAAGTAACACATAAAGCAATAATTAAATTAGCTTTAACTGTTCCATCAGGACATACAGTTATATCTCTTCCTATGTTGTTTGTAGCCAGTCTTGTTTCACAAGCTGGATTACAGAATTCTGTGAAACGTGGTAAGAATGCACTATCGTGAGTAGAAGGCATACACATTTCAAAGAAATTTGTTAGCATTAGCGGAGCGTTACTGTTAGCAATATTTACATTTGCACTGACCGTGAATACCACTTCGTGATCGCATCTGTCGCATAATAGTAAATCAATTGTAACTAAAACATCTCCTGTTACATGAATATTTTGTGTGCCAAATATTGGTGTTCCCATGCATTTTTCATCACAGTCATCTGTGTCTGCAAATAATACTTTCTCTGAGAAAGTTCCGTCTGGACCTACGACTGAGATCTCTTCACCATCGCACTTCTTGATAAATGTAGCGCCTGAAATGGTGGTATCTAAGTCAAGAGTAAGATTATTTGGATCATCAACATTTAACGGATTAAAGAACCTCTTACAACGAACATCAATGACTCTCTTTAGTCTGTGACCTTTTGGAATAGCAGGACTAAAACACTGATTACTAACTGTTTTCAGACCTTGAAGATTAAATAATACAGCATCATAAACCTTTTGAACATATATAGGTTCAGATACTACGTCTTCTAAATTTCCATTCCATTCGCAGAGCTGATTTGCATTGCAGCAATTTTGAAAGAGGTCCGGCGATACGTTGCCACCGAAACAACTCATATATTTCCCTCCTTTAACCGGTCATTATATTTGTTTTCAAAGCCAGTATATTCGGAAAGAAGGGTTTATGTTACAATTGAAAGCATAACTTAATTCTTAAAATTTTAATATTAGTAATTTTTTGTTTTTTTTCTATCTAATTCTTTTGAAAGTTTTATAACGACAGCGCTTAATGCCAGTAGAGCTAAAAGATTTGGGATTACCATTAAACCGTTAAACATATCTGCTAATTCCCATACAAGTTTTACCTTTAATTTTGAACCTATAATAATGAAAATCATAACTAAAACAGCATAAATTATAACTGCTTTTTGACCAAAAAGATATTTTACATTTATTTCTCCAAAAAAGTACCATCCAATAATTGTAGAGAATGCAAAAAATAACATACAGATTGCTATAAATATTGCTCCGAAATTTCCAAAAGAAGCAATAAAAGCAGCTTGAGTTAAAGCAACTCCCTCCAGAGCTCCGTCAAGAGGAATTCCTGATGTTAAAATAACTAATGCAGTCATATTTAATATGATAAAAGTATCAATAAATACACCCATCATTGCAATATTACCTTGTTCACAAGGATGTTTTACTTTTGCAATCGCATGAGCATGAGGAGTAGATCCCATTCCGGCTTCATTAGAAAAAAGACCACGGGCAACACCATAACGTATTGCATCTCGTACAGTAATACCTAATACACCTCCGGCAATCGAATTGGAAGAAAAAGCACCTGTAAAGATTTGATTAAAGGCTGTCCCTATATTTTCTATATTCATAATAATTATTATTACAGAACCAAGTATATAAAAGCCTGCCATAATTGGTACGATTTTTTCTGTTAAAGAGGCAATTCTTCTTACACCACCTATAAAAATAAATCCGGCAACAACAGCAACGGCAATTCCTATATATAATGGATCTATATTGAAGGCTGTGAAGGCATTGCCTATAGAGTTTGATTGCACCATATTTCCCATAAAGCCTAACGCTAAAATTATTAATATAGAAAAAATTGAGGCTAGTATTTTGCCAAAAGAACCTTTAAAAGCAGCTTGAATGTAATAAACCGGACCTCCGGTTACTTTACCACGTATTGTTTTTTTATATTGTTGAGCCAAAGTTGCTTCTGCATATATTGTAGCCATACCAAAGAATGCACTGACCCACATCCAAAATATTGCGCCGGCACCGCCGGAAAGTATTGCAGTTGCTGCACCAGCTAAATTTCCCGTTCCAACTTGTGCTGCAATTGCTGTGGCAAGGGCTTGGAATGAACTCATTCCGTCATCACCTGCTTTTGCACCTCTAAGATTAAGTTGACCAAATGTAGCATTAAAGCTTGCCTTAAAATTTCTGACCTGAATAAATTTTAATCTTAAAGTATAATATATACCTGTGCCGCAAAGAAGAAAAAGTAAAGCTGCACCCCATAAAAAATCATTTGCCTTTACAGCAACGTCCATAATAAAATTCATAAATGTATTCCTCTCTTGTTTTTCTTAAATATATACACCACAATATGATAACAGAATTATAAAATATAAGTCAATAAAATATATAAATTTACATCTTTATACAAGATTTTAAATATTACGTAATTATTCAAAATAAAGAGTACTAAAATCTTTTATTTATCTTACTCTAGAAATAAAAGGTCAGTTGCTGTATAATAAAATTAAGTAAAAGAACGGGAGGAACTGTTATGTTTGGCATTAATTATAAGAATTGGATTAATGAAAATATTAAATTAAAAGTTATAGAGTATCAAAAAATGTTAAATGTAGAACCATCTTGGGATGATATAGAGGTAGGTTATGCAAATACAGAGGATGAGAAATTCATGGAATTTTATAAAGAAGAGAAATGTAATCATCCTAAAAAACTTTACAGACCAGGAAATACTATAGTTTGCCATTTTATACCAATATCTAAAGAATTAATTAAAAAATATCAAGATGGAGATATGGATGAAAAAACATGGTTTAAACTTTGTCTAGATACAAGACAAGTTTCAAGAGGAATTACGGATGCAGTTACATCTACTTTACAAGGTTTTGGAAGAGAAGTTGCTTTATTGTCTCAAAAAGAAAATTGGTCACATATTTGTGGAGCAGAAGTTGCAGGACTAGGAAAATTTGAATATAAAGACAATATGTTTTGCATAGGAGATAAAATTGGATATTTAGGTGCTGTATCTACAGAATTAAAATTGGATTAATATGAATTGTAAATAATGCGCTCTCATATAGTTTTATATGGGGGTGTTTTACTTTGGATGGAAAATTAAAGAAATTTATGATTTCTGGCATAATTTTTACAATAGTAATAGGTACATTATTACATTTTATTTATGAATTGTCTCTCGAAAATCCTATAGCAGGTGTATTTGGTAGCGTTAATGAAAGTACTTGGGAGCATTTAAAACTTCTTTTTTGGCCAATGTTTTTTTATACGTTAATAGGATATTTTATATTTGGGAAAAAATATGAAAATTATTTTACTGCTGTATTAAAGGGAATAATTGTTGGTCTCTTAACAATTATAATTATTTTTTATACATATACAGGAATTATAGGGACTAACCTTTTGTTGCTGGATATATTAACTTTTATTGTAGGCGTAGTATTTGCATTTATTAAAATGTATAATAATATAATTTCTTTGGATACGGATCAAAGAAACAGTTTTGTAATGAATTCTAAAATATCATTTTTAATAATAATACTAATAGCAATTTTATTTATAGTCTTTACTTTTTTTCCTCCTAAATTAGGTCTATTTATAACAGCATAAGTATTAAATAGCAGTTTAAAACAGGACTGCTAATTTATATTTTTAAAAAGTTAATAATTTTTTAAATACTCCATATTTTATAAGAAAAAATCTAATATATGGAGTATTTTTATGCATAAGAATCCAAGAAAAATTAAAACTATAAGTATTAATTGTAAGTTAATATATGATTTATTAATAAGGGTCAAAATAATAATTTTGTTATTTTAATATTTTATGTAAATTATAACTTTGTTTTGAAAAAACATATAAAATAACTAAACTTATTTTTATGAATTTTTAGTATGCCTAAGAGTAATTGTTATTGGAAGGGATACCCAAATCCACTTGACAAAGTAACAACTTATGACGTATAATAAAGTTGTTACTTTGTCGATTTAAGTTTAGACGATATAATTAAAATGGTTATTAAGTCGAATTTAAGCAACAATAAGTTAACGGAAAGGAAACTATATGTCCAAAATAGAAGTAAAGAATTTATATAAAATATTTGGATCAAATCCAAAAAAAATATTACGTTTAGTAGAAGAGGGAAAACGAAAGGAAGAAATATTAAAATCAACAGGACATGGAGTAGGTGTAAATAATGCAAATTTCAAAGTTGAAGAAGGAGAAATATTTGTAGTTATGGGACTGTCAGGCAGCGGTAAATCTACTTTGATTCGTTGCCTAAACAGCTTAATTAAACCAACTTCAGGAGAAATATTGATTGATGGTGAAAATATCGTAGGATGTAACAAAGAAACTCTTTTGAATGTCAGAAGAAAAAAGATTTCTATGGTTTTTCAAAATTTTGCTTTATTACCTCATCGCAATATTGAAAGTAATGTGGCTTTTGGATTGGAGATTCAAGGCATTAATATAGAAGAAAGAAAAAAGAGAGCACAAAAAGCTATAAGCATGGTAGGTCTAGAAGGTTATGAAGATCGTATGCCGTCTGAACTTAGTGGAGGTATGCAGCAAAGAGTAGGTCTTGCAAGAGCTTTGGCAATGGAATCGGATGTTTTACTAATGGATGAAGCTTTTAGTGCCCTTGATCCTTTAATAAGGAAAGAAATGCAGGATGAACTTCTTATTTTACAGAATAAAATGCATAAAACAATCATTTTCATTACACATGATTTAGATGAGGCACTTAAACTTGGTGATAGAATAGCCATTATGAAAGATGGTGTAATTGTTCAAATTGGTACACCTGAAGAAATTTTAACAAGTCCTGCTGATGGATATGTAAGAGAATTTGTTAAAGATGTTAATCGTGTAAAAGTAGTTACTGCTTCTACCATTATGAAAAAACCTACTCCTGTTGCTTTAGCAAAGGATAGTGTACGTATAGCAGTGCGAAAAATGCAGGAAGCGTCTATATCAAGCATTTTTGTATTGGATAAAGAAGGTCGTGTAAAGGGTCTGCTTACTATTGATGATGCTATGGAATTATTAAAATCTGAAAATCATGATATGGAAAATGTTTTAAATAAAGATATTTGTACAGTTCCTCCTGATATGTCAATAGAGAATTTACTTCCTTTGGTTATTGATTCAAAATACCCTATAGTAGTGGTAGATGAAGAAGAAAAAATCATGGGAATTATAATGAAAGTATCTGTTTTGGCAGGTATCAATGGAGAGGAGGGGCAAAATGTATAGACTTCCTATTGGAGATTATGTTGAACGTCTCACGGATTGGCTTACTGTAAACTGGGCAGGTTTTTTTGGAGCTATAAAAGAGTTTTTACTTGGTATTATCACAAGCTTTGAATGGCTGTTTACAATTATTCCGTTTTATATAATGATTATTTTAATAACTTTACTTGCATGGAAATTGGCAAATAAAGGAGTAGCAATTTTTACACTGGTAGGCTTACTTATTGTACAGTCCATAGACCTATGGACAGAAACAATGCAAACTTTAGCTTTAGTTATAACTTCAACACTGATAGCTTTAATAATAGGAATACCTTTGGGAATTTGGATGTCCAGAAGTGAAGCGGCAAATAAAATTATTCGACCTATTTTAGATTTTATGCAGACAATGCCAGCATTTGTATATCTTATACCAGCTGTATATTTTTTTGATTTAGGAATGGTTCCAGGTGCTGTTGCAACAATTATATTTGCTATGCCTCCTGCTGTAAGATTAACAAATTTAGGTATTCGTCAAGTGCCGAAAGAAGTAATTGAAGCTTCTAAAGCTTTTGGCTCTACAGATAAACAAATGCTGTTTAAAGTTCAGATTCCTTTGGCAATGCCTACAATATTAGCAGGATTAAATCAAACTATTATGCTATCCCTTTCAATGGTAGTAATATCAGCTATGATTGGAGCAAGCGGATTGGGAATAACTGTTTTAAAAGGTATTACACAACTTAGGGTAGGAGAAGGCTTTGAAGGTGGTTTGGCTGTAGTAATCCTTGCTATGATATTAGATAGAATTACCCAAGGATTAGGACAATCAAAAAAGAAAATTTCAAAAAGGGAGAATTCTAAGTAGAAGATAAGTAAATAAGCTCCCGTTAAAAGGAGTTTATTATTTATATTATTTTAGAAAAAGAGAGGAGAGTAGAAATGAAAAAATTATTAATTATGATGCTTATTGGAGTTTTAAGTTTAGGTATTTTTACCGGCTGCGGAGAAACTTCAGATGTTAATGGTGGAAATGGTGATGATGGAGATAAAACCATTACTCTTGGTTATGTAAATTGGGCTGAAGGTATAGCTATGACAAACCTTGCTAAGGCTATACTTGAAGACAAGTTGGGTTATGATGATGTTAAACTTACAATGACAGATGCAGCACCATTATTTACATCATTAGCAAGTGGGAATACAGATGCCTTTTTAGATGCTTGGCTTCCTGTAACCCATGAAAGTTATATGAAAAAATACGGTGATAAAGTAGAGGATTTAGGTTATAATTTTGAGAATGCAAAAATTGGACTAGTTGTACCTTCTTATGTTGATATTAACAGCATTGAAGATCTTAATTCTATGAAAGATGAATTTGACGGGAAAATAGTAGGTATTGACTCTGGTGCAGGTATAATGTCTGCTTCTGAAAACGCAATTAAAGAATATGGTTTAGATTACGAATTGATGCCTGGCAGCGGTCCAACAATGACAGCAGCTTTAAAAAAGGCTATAGATAATAATGAACCTATAGTTGTTACAGGTTGGCAGCCACATTGGATGTTTGCAAAATGGGATCTTAAATTTTTAGACGATCCAAAAGGAGTATATGGAGAAGCTGAGTATATTCATACAATTGCAAGAAAAGGTTTATCAACCGATATGCCTGATGTAGCTAACTTCCTAAGTAATTTCTTAATGAGCAGTGAAGAACTTGGAGACTTAATGGGCGAAATTGAAAATAATAGTGATAAAGATGCTGTTGAAGTTGCAAGAGATTGGATGAATGCTCATGAGGATTTAGTAAATAGTTGGATTGAAGAAAAATAAGATATTTAATTTTATTTACTTATAAATAGAGAATTTTTTAGGAAACGTCTTAATAGATGTTTCCTATTTTTGTAGTGTCTTTTAGTCAAGCAAATAATCCTTTTATTAAAAAAGCACATTAATGAATAACAATATTTATTAATATATTTATAAACATTAATCTTAATAACAGAGGTAACTTTAAAATGATGTAACAAAAATATATAAAGGTTATATAGGTGAAAATATTAGATATTTAAAATATTGATAATAAGCTATTATGTAAAATATTTTATTATAAATAATATTAATATAAGAAAAAATACAAAAACTTATGATAATAACTATAAAAATACGAATAATATATTTTATTTTAACCTTTAAATATTGTACAATTGATTGGACAATATAATTAATATTATATATAGAATGGATTATATTATATAAATATAGACGAGATAAGTAAAATTTAGCAGTTTTAATTTATTTTGCTTGTAACTATCATAATAGGTATAATTTATATTAAATGGAGGAAAATGTTATGTTTAAAACAATAATTGAAAATGTAAAATATAAAACCCCTTTAGTACATTGCATAACAAATTATGTAACGGTAAATGATTGTGCGAATATATTGATTGCTTGTGGTGGATCACCTATTATGGCAGATGATTCAAATGAAGTAGAAGATATTACAACTATTTGTAATTCACTTGATATAAATCTTGGCACCTTAAATGAAAGAACGATTATATCCATGGTAAAAGCAGGAAAAAAAGCTAATGAGTTAAATCATCCAATAGTATTAGATCCTGTAGGAGCAGGAGCTTCTAAATTTCGTACAGATGTTACTTTGAAATTATTAGAAGAAGTTAAATTTTCGGTTATTAGAGGAAATATTTCTGAAATTAAGACTATATCACAAGGCAGCGGAACAACAAAAGGTGTGGATGCTGATGTGAGTGATAAAGTAACAGAAGAAAATTTAGATGAAGCAGTTATTTTTGCAAAAAAATTGAGCGATAAATTAAATACTGTAATTATAATAACAGGAGCTATTGATATTGTTGCGTGCAGTGATAAAGCGTATATTATAAGAAATGGACATGCTATGATGTCAAAGATTACAGGCAGTGGATGTATGCTTACAGCTGTTATTGCTGCATATATAGGAGCAAATAAAGACAATATTTTTGATGCTGCAGCTGCAGCTGTCTGCGTAATGGGACTATGTGGAGAAATAGCTTATAAATATGTTGAAGAAAATAAAAGAGGCACATCTACTTTTAGAACTATTCTTATTGATGAAATGAGTAAGATAAATGAAAAGGATGCAGAAAGAGGTATGAAAATTGAAATTAGATAAATCAAGCATGTTGTTATATGCAGTAACCGACCGCAAATGGCTTTTAGATAATTCTCTAAAAGAACAAGTAGAGCAAGCAATAAAAGCAGGCGTAACGTTTGTTCAATTAAGAGAAAAAGATTTGAATGATAAGGAATTTATTCAAGAAGCTGAAAACATAAAGAAAATTACTGATAAATATAACATTCCATTTGTAATTAATGATAATCTTGAAGTTGCATTAAGTTGTGGTGCGGATGGAGTTCATGTTGGCCAAAGTGATATGAAAGCCAGTGATGCAAGAAATAAATTAGGAAAAGATAAAATTTTAGGAGTATCAGTGCAAACTGTTCAGCAGGCACTTGAAGCAGAAAAAAATGGTGCAGACTATTTAGGAGTTGGTGCAGTATTTTCTACAACAACAAAAGCTGATGCAAATAATGTCTCATTTGCAACATTGAAAGAAATTTGTGATGCAGTATCTATACCTGTTGTAGCTATCGGAGGAATTAATAAGGATAATATAATGCAATTAAAAGGAAGTAATGTTGACGGCGTTGCAGTGGTATCTGCTATATTTGCAGAAAGAGATATATATAATTCAACTAAAGAACTTTACAAATTAACTTGTGAAATGGTGAAAAAATGAATTTAAAAGGTATAATCTTTGATTTAGATGGAACACTTCTTGATTCCATGGAACTTTGGAGTACTATCGGTGAAAAGTATCTGAAATTAAAAGGATATAAGGCAAATAAAGATTTACAGCAAACATTAAAAACTATGAGTTTAATACAAGCAGCACAATATTTTCGTAAAACTTATGGGATTACAGATAGTGAAGAAATGATTATTAAGCAGATAGATGAGCTTGTAGAAATTGGATATTATAAAGAGATTCCATTAAAAAAAGGTGTTCTTTCACTTCTTAATAAATTACATAATAAAGACATAAAAATGTGCATTGCTACGGCAACGGACAAACATTTAGCTGAAGCAGCATTAAAAAGACTTGATATATTGGGTTATTTTTGTGGAGTTTTAACTTGCAGTGAAGTGGGCTTTGGAAAGGATAGACCGGAAATTTTTCGTAAAGCGTTGAAATTGCTTAATACAGATATAAATGAGACTGTTATAATCGAGGATAACCTTCATGCAATAAAAACAGCAAAATCAGCTGAGTTTATGGTATATGGAGTGCATGACAAATTTTCTGAAAAAGATTCCAAGCAAATTAGATTGGTAGCAGACAAATATTTTATTACACTGGAAGATTGGGAGATATAAATATGAAAAAAATATTAACAATAGCAGGCTCAGATTGCAGTGGAGGAGCAGGAATACAGGCGGATATTAAAACAATAACAGCTCATAAGGCTTATGCTATGAGTGTAATTACTGCATTAACTGCGCAAAATACCACAGGTGTTTATGATATTATGGAAGCAACACCACAATTTGTGGCAAAACAATTGGATTGTATTTTTACAGATATTCGCCCTGACGCAGTAAAAATTGGTATGGTATCTAATAAGGAGATTATAACAGTAATTGCAGATAAACTTATAGAATATAAAGCAGAGAATATTGTAGTTGATCCTGTTATGATATCCACGAGCGGAAGCAAGTTGCTAAATGACGATGCTATGTTAGCATTAAAAGAAAGACTATTGCCAACTGCAAATCTTATAACACCGAATATTCCTGAGGCAGAAAGTTTAAGTGGGCTACTTCTTATAGATAAAAAAGAAGATATGGTTTCTGCTGCTGAATTAATATCCAAAACAGGCAAATATGACATCCTAATTAAAGGTGGTCATCTAAGAAACGGTGCCCATGATTTACTTTTGAGCAATAGTCAAATATACTGGTTTAAGCAAAATAAAATTGATAATCCAAATACCCATGGTACAGGCTGTACCTTATCTTCAGCTATAGCATGTAATCTTGCTTTTGGATATTCTATGAATCAAAGCATAGAAAATGCAAAAGAATATATTACAGGTGCGATTTCTAACAGATTAGATTTAGGAAAGGGCAGTGGACCTCTTAATCATTGTTATAATATAAAATAAAAATATTTTATTCTTTATCTGGCTCAGCTTCGTCTGCATCAATTTTGGCAATGACTTTAGCTAATCGTTTCTTATGCTCAAGATTACCTAATCTTGCAATCATAATTCTTTGAGCCTGTGGAGAACCGGCTCCGTGTAAAGATTCTGTTCTATATCCAACTGCTCCGGTACCAAGAGTTAAATTTTCAATAAGCCTCATAATTCTCATACGATGTTCAGTTGGAACAGATTCTACACCTTTAAGATATTTTTTAACATAATGTCCGATTTCTTTACTTCTCAAGTCTTTTTCTGATGGTTGTGTAACCATAATACCACCAGCAAGATCTTCTGCGAGTCTTGATATTTCATAAGGAAATCTTGTAACATTTTGCTTACATACATTTGCTAATAATAAATCAATAAGATAAGCACCAGAAGGAGTTTCCACACCTTCATATGAACAAGCAAGGGCACATGCAAACATTGTTTCATTCAAATGTGTCATTTCAATGAGTTTATCTCTGACATGAGAAGCTCTAGCTACACCGTTATAATCTGCTGCAAGTCCTGCTGCACCAATTAATACATCACTAACACCACATTTGCAAGCATAACTTGGCCTGTGATGACCGCTGAATCTTTCTACTAAAGGAATAACAAATTCAGTTTCACCGTCTAAAAATATTCTTTCATTTGGAACAAATACATGATCAAAGACAACAAGTCCTTCTTGTCCACCGAACATACTGTTTCCTACATCAATTTCTGATCCTTCCAATTTTCTTGTATCACATGATTGACGTCCATAAATTATAGTAATACCAGGTGTATTAGTTGGTACTGCAAATGATATAGCATAATCTTTATCTTCAGGTTTCATTGCTATTGTTGGCATACATAATACTTCTTGAGAATTACATATTCCTGTTTGGTGGGCTTTACATCCGTTTACGATGATTCCATTTTCAGTTCTTTCCACTACATGAAGATATAAATCAGGATCAGCTTGCTGACTAGGTGATAATCCTCGATCTCCTTTAACATCAGTCATAGCACCATCAACTACTATATCTTCCTTTTGAACGTATTTTACGAATTTTACAATGTTTTCAAAATAATTTGTCTTATATTTTTTATCTACCTCAAATGCAACACTATATACTGCGTTCATTCCATCTTGTCCAACGCATCGCTGAAAACAACATGCAGTTTTTTGACCAAGCATTCTTTGACGTTTTACCTTTTGTACTAAATCATCTGTACTTTGGAAAATATGATTATAAAAATTAATTTTCTCTCCTGTTAAATGAGATTTTGTAGTCATTAAATCTTCATACATAGGATCTAAAGCTAAATCATGAGTTAAAGCTACAGCATTTAGAGAGGGAATGATTATTGGATGGTCAACAGGTGATTTGATTTTTTCTCCAAACATATATACATTTAAATTTAAATTTCTAATACTTTGGATGTAATCTTTTGCATTTCTTATTGACATTTTTAGATTCTCCTTTCATATAAATCTTTTTAAGATTGCATTTTTATTGTGTCCAAAACTGGAAATTTAAATCATAAAATTAATATAAATCAAGCATTTTATTCTTCTAAAATTTTCTTTTTTATAGTCATAATTTTATAAAATATGTTATTATATTCTAGAGGAAAATTTATTAAAGCAAAATTATAAATATGCACTAAAAAAATAATAATGATTATATCAAGCTTACATATATTGTAATTCAATAATGTGAAAAGGAGTGAATAAGTGGATATAAAATTTGGTGATAAATTGATTAATTTAAAAAGAGATTTATTTATTTCGTTATTTATTACTTTATCAATATTTATAATCGATTTTATTGTGTATATTACAGGGGGTACTGAGTTTGTTTTTTGTCATTTAATATATATTCCAATTATTATTTCTGCTTATTTTTATGGTGTTACAGGGGGTCTTGTAACTGCTGCGATTGCAGGAATCAGCTTAGGTCCTTTAATGCCTGTTAATGTTCAAATGGGAATTATGCAGCAACCGATTAATTGGATTCTTAGAATGATTTTTTTAATGGCTATGGGTTTAGCTACAGGAATAATGTTTGATAAGCTTAGAAAGAATAAAGAAGATTTGATAAAAAAATCTTATAAGCATGTAATTACAGGATATCCTAATACAAATAAACTAAAACTTGATTTAAATGAATTGATTGATTCAAAAAAAGAATTTACCTTACTAGTATTTAAAATTGTAAATTTGGATCACGTTAACCGGTACATTGATTATAAAACGGGAGAAAAATCAATTTTTAAAGTTATAGAAGTTTTAATAAAAGATTTTAATAAAAATGACATTTACTCTATTTATACTAATGAATTGGTAGTATTGATAAGAGAATGCAGTATTGAAGAAGCTTATATAAAAGCAAAAGAGTTTTTGGATAAATTTAAATCACCATGTATCATAAATGGTTTACCTGTCAGTCTTCGTATTACAAGTGGAATAGTAAATTGTCCTTTAAATGGAATAGAAACAAATGAGCTTTTTAAAAAACTTGGAACTACATTAGATAGCAAGGATTTTGATGGAAATGGAATTTATGTTTATGAGAATTCTATAGCAGAGCAAAATAAAGAAAATTATTTAACCTTTGTCTCTCTTTATGATGTTCTTAAAAATGATAATTTAGTTATGGTATATCAACCTAAAATTAATATAGAGACAAATGAAGTAATAGGTGTTGAAGCTTTATTAAGATATAAAAATAATGTAGATGGAAAAATTAATATTGAACAAATAATAAATGTAGCAGAAGAGACGGGTATTATAAATGATATAACAAAATGGGTTATAAATAATACTACAAAGCAATTAAAAAAGTGGAAAGAAGAAGGATTAGATATAAAGATAGCAATTAATATTTCATCTAAAGATTTAAAGGATAATTCTGTTATAGAATATACAAATAAATGCATAAATGAATATGGAATTAACTCGTCAATGCTTGAATTTGAACTTACAGAAAGAACCATTGTTGAGAATGAAAAGAAAGTGGAATCTCTATTAAAAAGTGTAAGAGATATAGGGTTAAAAATTTCACTAGATGATTTCGGGACGGGATATAACTCTTTAATACACCTTGTTAATCTTCCAATTGACTATATAAAAATCGATAAAGTTTTTATAGACAATGTTGAAGACAAAAATAACAGATCAATAATTGAAGGAATTATCAACTTAGTAAAAATTATGGGTAAAGAGGTTATTGCAGAAGGTGTGGAAACGGATAAACAATTAGAAATTTTAAAAGAGTTAGGTTGTAATAATATTCAAGGATATTATTTTAGTAAGCCACTGCCACCGGAAGAATTAAAAGATTATATTTTAAAATTTAATAAATAAAAATTTATTTAATTTCAACATTTTTTAATAAATCTAAAATGAAAAAGTATTTAAAAATTGTTAAATAATATAGTGAAAAGGGTATAAAAGTAATAATGTAACAAATTAAATTTTATAAAAGGGGAAATAAAATGAATAATTATTTACATATTGCCATAGGACCTTCTACAAAAGGAAGTTTAAAGTGGTTTTTTAAGAATAATAAGGAGCATAAATTTTATGGTGAAATCAGGGGCTTTTATGATGATCTTTCCATGGGAAGTCTTTATGGGATTGAAAATAATTTAGATACCAGGATTGATTGGATAAAGAAATTATATTATGAAACTGGACAAGTTGAATTTTTTCAAGAATATACTATGGATTCAGAATTAAAGGAATCATATATATCTGAGATGGATATCTCACAAAATTGTAAAATTATTATTTGGCATGGAAATAATGTAGTAGAGCAGACAGCATTAAGATATTTAGTTAATAGATTTAAAAATAATGAGATTTATGAAGTTTCTATACCAAGTTATATTAAGAGAGATAAATTGGAGATATATTTAAAAAGTACTGGCGAATGTTCTCCGGAAGAACTGGGGGCAGCAATAGAGAATATTTCTTTGATTAATACGTGGAGAAAAGATAATTTAATAAGTGAATGGAATGAAATGATAAATGAAAAAGCTACGTTAAGAATAATTGAAGATAACAAAATAATTCCTGTAAGTGATGATTATTATGATAAAGAAATATTAAAATATACGCCTAAAGATTTTATAAAGGCTGTCAGAGTAGTAGGAATGGTACTTGGTATGTCTAATCAAGTGGTAGGAGATTTATTTATAAATTACAGATTGAGGAAATTGATTGAATTAGGTAAAATAGAGTATAGTGGTAAGCTGAAAATGATGAGAGACTTTAATGTAAGACTTAGAAGTTAATTAAATTATACAAATCTTTTGAAGGTTTAAAAACAGGTTGAAAACATACACTTAAAAATGTTATAATAATTATAAATATACTGATTCAAGTTTATTATAAACCCCTCGAATTTCGAGGGGTTTATCTGGGATTAAGAAAAATACATCTATATATATTAAGGACGGAGAACTTTACATATGCAAATTAAAGAAAAAATATTATCAATATTAGATCGTATTTGGAAAAACCTTTGGGGTTTTTCCAAATGGGTTTTTGTAGCAATTTTGGTTGGAATAATAGTTGGAAGTATTGGCTGCATTTTCTATTTCTCATTAAATTTTGTAGAAGATTTTAGAAAAAGCAATCCATGGATGCTTTATCTTCTACCAATAGATGGACTTTTAATTGTATTTTTATATCATTTATCACATGTTGTAGAACCGAGAGGAACAAATTTAATTCTTACAGCTATTTGCTGCGAAGAAACCGAACCTCCTGCAAGGATGGCACCGTTAATTTTTATCTCTACTACGTTAACTCATCTTTTTGGGGGTTCGGCAGGCAGAGAAGGAGCAGCACTTCAATTAGGAGGCAGCCTTGGTAATTTTATAGGAAATATTCTTCAATTTGATGATAAAAGCAAAAATATTGTAATTATGTGTGGTATGAGTGCAGCGTTTACTGCAATCTTTGGAACTCCAATTGCTGCAACCATATTTGCTATGGAATTAATCAGTGTGGGGATTATGTATTATTCAGCATTAGTACCTTGTGCTATTGCCTCGATTGTAGCATATGCTATTGCAGGACAATTGGGTATTAAACCGGAATCTTATAATATAATAAGTAGTCCTGCATATGGGTTTATAAGTATTGTTCAAGTTTTAGTTTTAGCAGTGTTATGTGCAGGAATTAGTATTGTTTTATGTTATTCATTGCAAAATGCAGGCAAAAGCTATAAAAAGTATTTTCCAAATCCATATCTGAGGATATTTGCGGGAGGTATATTTGTTATTGGACTTACTTGGATCTTTCAGACACATGATTATTTAGGGCTTGGTAAGAATATTATAGTTCAGGCTATTGATTATGGAATGGTTAGACCGGAAGCTTTTGTGCTTAAAATCCTATTTACAGCAGTTACTTTAGGTGCCGGTTTCAAAGGAGGAGAAATTGTACCTGCATTTTTTGTAGGAGCTACCTTTGGATGTGCAGTTGGTAGCCTTTTAGGTCTTCCTCCCTCATTTGCAGCAGCAATAGGGCTGATTGCGGTTTTCTGCGGTGTAACTAACTGTCCAATGACAGCTTTAATTATGAGCTTTGAATTATTTAATTTTACATCGCCTTTATTGTTTTTAATAGCCACAGGAGTAAGTTATATGCTGTCGGGGTATTATAGCTTGTATAGTACTCAGAAAATTATGTATGATAAATTAAAGCCACAATATATAAACAGAAAAACTCACTAAATATTTATGAAATTTGTATAAGGAAAGATTAATAGGAGGTTATTAAATGAAAAAATATTTATGGACAACTATAACGGTTAATAATTTAGAAGAATCAATAAAGTTTTATAATGAAATTTTAGGATTAAAAGTAAATAGAAGATTTGCAGCTGGCCCTGGTAAGGAGATTGCTTTTTTGGGAGAAGGAGATACTAAGATAGAATTAGTTTGTGATTCTAATATTAAAATAGAGAATAGGAGCTCTGGTATATCTTTGGGATTTAAAGTTGAAAATTTAGATGAAACTTTGAAAATGACAGAAGAAAAAGGAATTAAGATGACAAAAGGTATTTTTCAGCCTAATCCACATGTTAAATTTTTCTTTGTTAATGATCCTAATGGAATTGATATCCAATTTGTAGAAGAAATATAATCTTTTAGTTTAGGGATTATGATAGAAAGATTTATTTGAAGTTTAACTAAAAAATATGATATATTAAAATAATAATCTAAATATTCAATAAATAATTCTCAATTATATAATAAAATCTTCTGAAAAATTTTATTATTAATATTTGAAATAACTTATAGTTATATTTATTAAAAATAGGAGAAAATATGAAAATCCTAATTGATGCTGATGGTTGTCCCGTAGTAAACATTGCTGTTAAAATTGCAGTGGAAAATAAAATAGAATGTATTATTATTTGTGATACTTCCCATTTCTTTGAAAGAGATGGTGCTGAAACTATTACAGTTTCAAAAGGGGCTGACAGTGTGGATTTCGTCTTGGTCAATATGGTTTTAAAAGGTGATATTGTAATAACCCAAGATTATGGCCTTGCCGCCATGTGTCTTGCTAAAAAAGCAATTCCTATAAATCAGAACGGAATGATTTATAGTAATGATAATATTGATAGTTTATTATTTGCAAGGCATACTGCAAAGAAAATAAGAGAAGCAGGAGGGCGTATTAAAGGCAACACAAAGCGAAAGACAGAGCAGGATGAAGCCTTTGAAAGGGGATTAAAAAAGCTTGTTTATACATAGAAATTAAAATAGAGTAAAATGGGGAGGAATAAAAATGGACAAGAGAATAAAAAACACTATTGAAAATTTAGAGAGGAATGGCTTTAGTGTAGAATATTTTGAAACAAGTAAGGACGCTAAGAGTGCATTACTTACTGATATAAAAAAAAATGAAACAGTAGGTTTCGGAGGTTCCATGACTTTAACCAACATGGGAGTTTACGAAGATCTTGTTGCGCAAGGCAATACAGCATATTATCATGGCAGAGCAAAGAGCCCTGAAGAAAGAAAAAATATAATTAAGAATGCGGCCACTGCGGATGTTTATTTATCCAGTTCCAATGCAATAACAGAAGATGGAAGGCTGATTAATATAGATGGGGCAGGAAATCGCTTATCAAGCATGCTCTTTGGACATAAAAGACTTTACATAGTAGCAGGGATAAATAAGGTTGTTAAAAATTATGAAGAAGCTATAATTAGAATAAAAAATGTAACTTGTCCTCAAAATACAGATAGGTTAGATTGCAATACACCTTGCAGAAATACAGGAAAATGCGCTAATTGTGATTCACCACAGAGAATATGCAATGCTACTTTAATTATGGAACGCCAAATGTATGGCGCACATACAATTATTTATTTGATAAATGAAAATTTAGGATATTAATGACAAAACGTATAACGGCGAAATTTTTTATAAATTCCGCCGTTATTTTTATATAAATAAATTATTAATGGTGTAAGTTATAATTTGTTTATTTTTTCATAAGTAAAATTATCGATTAATTTTGTTTTACCAATATATACAGAAACAGCTATTAAAATAGGAGCCTCTATTTTATCTACGGATTTTAAAGTTATTGAATCTACAATGGAAACGTAAACTATAGATGCCAGTGGCTGTGAAGTAATTTTATTTGATATTGCATCACGGAGTTTTGCAGCATTACGTTCCCCTGAATCTAACATACTTTTTGCAAGTTTTAAACTTTCGTGTAAAATAACAGCAGCTTTACGTTCTTGCACCGAAAGATATGAATTCCTTGAACTTTTGGCAAGACCATCTTTTTCTCTTACAGTAGGGCAGCCTATAATTTCAATATCCATATTGAGATCACGAACCATTCTTTTTATAACAGCTAATTGCTGAGCATCTTTTTCTCCAAAGTAAGCTCGATTTGATTTTGTTATATTGAATAGTTTTGTAACTACAGTGCAAACTCCTCGAAAATGACCTTCTCTGCTTTTTCCACAAAGCTCATCAGTAAGACCATTCATATCCACAAATGTACAAAAATCCGAAGCATACATTTCTCTTGAATCAGGAGCGAAAACTAAATGAACACCTGCTTTTTTACATATGTTGGTATCATGTTCTAAATCACGCGGATATGATGAGAAATCTTCTTTAGGGCCAAACTGCATAGGATTAACAAAGATACTAACAATAACCTTTTCATTATCTCTTACAGCTTTCTGAATGAGACTCTCGTGTCCTTCATGTAAAAAACCCATGGTTGGAACAAGTCCTACTTTATAACCTTCGTTTTGCCAATCTGAAACAATTTTTCGTACTTCTTCTATGGTAGTTGCAATAAACATAATTATTATCCTTTCGTAGAAATTAATAAAGTTTAGAGATAACATCGTCGCTGATAGCAAAAGTGTGATCTTTTTCTGGGAATACACCGCTTTGAACTTCTTTAATATAATTTTCAAAAGCTTTTTTCATATTCAAGCCTAATTCTGCATATTTTTTTACAAATTTAGGTGTAAAATTGCTGTACATTCCAAGCATATCTTGATATACCAAAACTTGTCCATCACAACCGTTTCCAGCACCAATTCCAATTGTAGGAATGGATATTTTATCAGAGATCAATTTGGCAAGTTTAGCAGGTACACATTCTAAAACAACAGCAAATGCACCGGCATTTTCAACAGCTTTTGCATCATCTAATAGCTTCCTGGCCGTATCTTCATCTTTTCCTTGTACTTTAAAACCTCCAAAAGCATTGACTGATTGAGGTGTTAATCCTATATGACCTACTACAGGAATGGAGGCTTTAACTATGGCTTCAATCTGCGGCGCCATATCTGTACCCCCTTCAAGTTTAACAGCTCCACCTCTGGCTTCTTTCATAAGACGACCGGCGTTTACTACAGCATCATAAACGGAAGTTTGGTAAGACATGAAAGGCATATCAATAACTACCAATGCATTTTTTGCACCTCTTGATACAGCTGCACCATGATGAATCATATCTTCCATAGTAACAGATAAAGTATCTTCATAACCGAGCATTACCATTCCAAGGGAATCTCCAACAAGAATAGAATTTACTCCTGCTTCATCAATTAATTTTGCTGTAGAATAATCATATGCTGTAAGCATAGTGAGTTTTTCATTGTTAATTTTAGCATTTTGAAAGGTTGTTACTGTATTTTTCAATTGTTTAATCCTCCATTTATTAAATTTTCTAAATTTGTATAATTACGATCGGGATTTTTTAATTTTGCAAGTGGGATCAGTTTTGAACAAAGCAATAAATAAAGCTGCTTATCTTTTAAGGAAAGTACTGACAGATGACTTTTAACAGTATCTATATCACACCGTTCTATAGGCCCTGTAAGTGCGCTTACAATATTCTGTGATTGAAGATTTTTTAAATTTCCGGTCATTAAAGGTAATAATGCAAAAGCTGCATTATTCTCATTAAATCCACATTGTATAAGCATATCAATACCATATTTGAATAAGGCAATCATATGATTGCTCACAGTCACAGCTGCAGCATGGTATAATGTTTTATTTTCTGCAGAAATAACTTGAATCGTATTGCCAAGTTTGTGAAAAATTGATTGCATTAATTCCATACGCTTAGAACTTCCTTCAATTGTAAATAAGCAGTTTGAAAGTGTTTTGTAAGATTGATTTTTATCGCTGATAGCTTGCAGCGGGTGAATGGAATACCCATATGCACCATGAGTATCTATTTGAGAAAAAACAGTGGATGAAAGAGATCCACTACAATGACAAATAATCTTATTTTCAATGGACAGCTTTTTAATGTAATCCCATATTTCCTTTATAACTCCATCGGGAGTGGTAATAAAAAGGGTATCGCTTACTTCTAAAATATGTTCTATACTATGATAATAACTAGTATTTGTAAATTTTGCTGCCTGTATTGCTGACTGAAGTGTTTTGCTGTAATAGCCTGTTATATTAAGTCCATTATCCGCAAAATACTTCCCTAAGGAAAAGCCAACTTTCCCTGAACCAATAAATCCAATTTTCAATGGTATCACCCCCAAAATATTTTAAAGATAATACCTTTTTAGTCCCGTTCCCATAAGGATATGAGCTGTAAATAAAAATAAGTATTTGAAATTTGTGGTGTAGTTCCTCAAGATACCACCCGTTATTTTATTATAACAAAGTATATGGAAATTGCAATGTTTTTTAAAAAAGGAAGAAAGCATTTAAGAATCAGGAATTGCTTATAAAATAAAATTTATAAGCAATTCCTAAAAAATATTTTAGATATAACATAAATTTACATCAGATGTTTAATTTGTCCGAGGTTTTTAATTTCTTCATATAAAAGCCTGTTATTTTCACTGACTGATCTTAATTTATCTAATGTACTGTCATTGTCTAAAGAGTAGAAAAGATCTTGTTCTAAGTCATATACAAGACCTAATTGTTCTAACTCTTTGTTTAAAGAATTAAGCTTTTCATTTATACTTAAATTTAAATTATTGTTATTTTCATAAAAAAATAAATTAAGTAGTGATTTATCTTGTTCCTGCGATATAAAAAAAGAAAGACATATACCAAGAAATATTGCAAGAGGAAAAAGTATTATATACACGTATTGAAAATTACTTAACATTATAATCACATTCCTTTTTATATCATGTTACAATAGTCTTACAGACATAATTAAAATAATTTTTACTTTGAAGTAATACCGTATTAATTTAAGGAAATCATTTTATGTACCATATTATTCGTTTTTATAAGCAAAGGTTCGATATTTGGCAATGTGAAAGTATCAAATTTTGTTGAAAAAACAATAAAAATAAAGTATGATTGACAATATAAAAATTTTAAGCAGTTTATTTAAAATAAATTGTAAAAAATATGAGAGGAATGTAAGGATTTTAAATTCATACTACTGATAAAAATGGAATCAATTTATTATACAGTTAAACAAATAAGAGGAGAATATGCTATTCTTTTTTCTGATGATGGTATAGAAAATACTGTGGCTATGGCGTTACTTCCTATGGAAATTGCCGAAGGAAAGAGACTTCTTTGGGAAAATTTTGTATATAAAATAATAGAAGGGCAGTAATGGGTGTGTATATTTTATTATGTTGAAAGTAAAAGAAGTTAATCTTGAATATGGAAACCCTGCAACGAATGTTGCTGTTATGAATATGGTTAATAAGTTAACTACTTGTAAGGCAAAAGGCTATAAGGCTGTTGTGCTTATTCATGGATACGGATCTTCTGGTATAGGAGGTTCTATTAAGGTAGAGGTAAGAAATAAATTAAAAGAACGAAGTCTTTCTGGTCTTGTTCGTAGTTATTGTGGTGGCGAGGATTGGTTAAATAAAAAACGTCAAATGATAGATGTTTGTCCGCAACTGAAAGATTTTAACAGCAGAATTGATGGGAACAAAGGTGTTACTGTAGTACTTTTAAAATAATTAATTACAGAAATAAAAGGGTTAAAGTTTATAATACAGAAAGGTAGGAACTTAATTGGAAATAAATAATGATGAAAATTTAAAACCGGGTATTTACAGGCATTTTAAAGGAAATGAATATAGGTTGTTATACATTGCATTACATTCTGAGACTTTAGAGAAGATGGTAGTTTATCAAGCTCTGTATGGTGATATGGGTTACTGGGTCAGGCCAATTTCCATGTGGAATGAGGTTGTTGAAAAAGATGGGAAAAAAATGATTCGCTTTGAATTTATCAGGGAGTAAGATTATATGTTTAAAGAATTAATATCTGCAGCTGCAAATACAGAAATATTTACACAATCAATACATAATTTTTTTTCTGATATATCAATAAATAAGATTATCGTATGTATTATGGTATTGTTTATGATTATTGGTGGAATTGATAAAATAAGAGGAAATAAGGGCGGTTATGGAGAAAAATTTGATGAAGGTTTTCTCACACTTGGACCGTTGGCAATAGCAATGCTTGGAATCATAACCTTAGCGCCGGTTTTAAGAGTTATACTCGAACCTATTATTGCACCGATTTTTAAATTTATTGGCGCAGACCCATCTGTTTTCGCAGGAATTCTTTTGGGCTGTGATATGGGAGGATATCCCCTTGCTATGGAATTAGCTGGAAGTCAAAGTGCAGGATATTTTGCCGGTCTTATTGTAGCATCTATGATGGGGGCCTCTATTGTTTTTACCATACCTGTTGCATTAAATATTATTGAGAGAAAAGACAGAACTTATTTGGCAATCGGTGTTTTAATTGGTATTGTTACAATTCCTATAGGCTGTATTATCGGTGGAATTATGATGAATTTAACTGAATATAAAATATCATTTCAGCAAATAATCTTGAATACTGTGCCAATTATTATCTTATCATTAATATTAGCCATAGGACTTTGGTTTTGCACTGATAAAATGCTAAAAGGTTTTTTAATATTTGGTAAATCAATTAATATACTTATTACTATAGGAACAATATTGGCAGTCTCTCAATATCTGACAGGAATTAGGCTTCCTCTTTTTTATATGATGGTAGAACCTGATAAAAATGGTAGCATACCTTTAGAAGAGGGAATAATGATAATTGGCTCAATTGCTTTAGTTTTGATAGGAGCTTTTCCTATGGTACATTTTATTACAAAAGTATTTTCGAATCAATTAACTAAAGTAGGTAATCTTATTGGCATTGATAAAGTAAGTTCGGTGGGACTTATAGCCAATTTGGCAAACAACTTGTTAGTATTTCAATTATTAAAAGACATGAACAGTAAAGGAAAACTGCTGAATTGCACTTTTGCAGTTTCAGCAGCATTTGTATTTGGAGATTACTTAGGTTTTGTTGCGGGGGTTAATCAAGAGATGATATTACCTGTAGTGTTGGCTAAATTGTCAGCAGGTATATCTGCATTAATTATTGCCTCTCTTTTCAGCAACAGGCTGTTAAAAAATACTGATTTGTAAATTATCTGTAAATGAATAATTTACCTAGTAATGGAGTTTTTACTTCTATTGCTTTAGCAGGACACATTTCTTGGCAGCAATAGCATCTGATACAGTTTTTATAATTGTATACAGGTGTTTCTTTTTCTTTAGATTCATTATTATTTTCATTATTAAAATAAAGAGCAATATTTTTTTTATATTCAGTAGAATTTTGCCCATTTGGATCTTTAATAGGGCATGCTTCAACGCAAGCGCCACATTTTACACATTTATCTTTAATAATAACAGGCTTTTTAATAAAGAAAGAACGAAGTAATGCAAGGTTTTGCCATTTATCGGCATTTAACGGTTCTTTGGATACTTTGAAATTTTTATTAATTAAATCATCTGAATAATCACCTACAACTTCAATATCCTCTTCTTTCCATACTCCAAGTCCGAATTCTTCTCCATATTTGATAGAAGGAACACTGGTAGGTTCCACGTCTACCAGTCTGCAAAATATAGAATCCAAAGCTACAGGATCAGTAGATACAATAATTACATTCATAGGAACAGGATCGCCGCTGAATGGACCATTACCCTCCATAGCTAAAATCCCATCCATAATGTGTAGCTTCGGATTTAGACATCTGCTTAAATCAACAATCATTTTACCAAAATCGTCTGTATTGGGAAATTTAGAATGAGACATGGCTTTATTAAAGGCATAAACACATCCTAATGTATTTTTAACAGCACCTGTAATTCGCATAAGTGCGTGGGTTTTCATTTTGCATATATTTATTATGGAATCTGCTTCTAAAGCAGCATTACTAAGTTCAAATCGTTTTGTAAATTTCCCTTCTGAGAATGTATAAGTTTTACCATGGTTAAAATCTCCAAAGGTTAGATTATACTTATCTCCAATCTGTTTTAATCCACAGACTTCTGCTATCTTTTCTGGGGACATGGGATTTCCAGGAGAGTCTCCATAAAAACAATTTTTATATCCTTTTTCCTGTAAAATTTTTATAACTGATTCAAAAACAGCAGGATGAGTTGTAACTGCTTTTTTTGGATTTGCTTTATTTAAAATATTTGGCTTTAATAAAATTTTATCCGTTTTAGGTATTAAATTTTCAATTCCTCCAATTAGTTCAATAGCTCTTGAAATTGCATCATATACTTTATTTAAATCATAAGAATCACATTTTATTACGGCAACTTTACTTTTCATAATTAATTCTCCCAAATTATAATTTTAATAAATGAGATTAGTCATTTATCTTTGATTAACTATTTTATATTCTAACATATTTATTTGGGAGGAACAATTATATAAGAATGCAGCTGGGGAAATCTTGAAATTGTACAGAACTTGATATAGAATGATTATGTAAAAATATCAAAATGTGATTAAATACATATTTGAAAGGACTGTTAATTATGATATTTGAATTGAATGAGCAACAGCAAAAAATGAAAAAGTTTGCAAAAAAATTTGCAGAAGAGGAGATTGCACCCATTGCGGCTGAAATTGATGAAAAAGCAAGCTTTCCTCAGGAAACAATTGATAAGTTGGCAAATTTGGGAATGATGGGATATCCTTTTCCCCCAAAATACGGGGGATATGGAGGAGATTATATTTCCTATGCCATAATGATAGAAGAATTTTCTAAAGTTTGTGCTTCTACAGGTGTAATTGTACAGACTCACCATGGACTTTGCACTTGGCCCATACTTACATACGGAACAGAAGAACAAAAGCAAAAATACTTACCTCCTCTTATGAGCGGAAAGCATCTTGGAGCTTTTGGATTAACTGAGCCATGTGCGGGTACTGATGCAGCAGGTCTTGAAACTGTTGCTGAGGATAAAGGAGATTATTGGCTTCTTAACGGAAAAAAGAGATTTATTTCGGGCGGAGGATTAGCTGATACATATGTTGTTATGGCTATGACAGACAAGAGTAAAGGAACAAAAGGCATTAGTGCTTTTATCGTAGAAAAAGGTTTTGAAGGTTTTACTTCCGGAGAAATATATAAAAAAATGGGAATCAGAGGTTCTATTACTGCGGAATTAATATTTAAAAATTGCAAGGTTCCAAAAGAAAACTTACTTGGAGAAATAGGTAAAGGCTTTAAGGTGGCTATGACAGCGCTGGATGTGGGAAGAATTGGTATTGCATCACAGGCTTTGGGAATAGCTCAAGGTGCCTTTGATGAAACTGTTAAATACATGAAAGAACGTAGACAATTTGGAAGACCTTTATCTGCATTTCAGGCGCTTAGTTTTGATATGGCAGCAATGAAAACAAAAATTGATGCAGCAAGATTTTTGGTTTATAATGCGGCATATAGAAGAGAAAAGGGATTGCCAAGCACTGTAGAAGTGGCACAGGCTAAACTTTTTGCTTCTGAAACAGCTATGGAAGTAACTACAAAAGCCGTTCAATTCCATGGTGGTAACGGATATTTACAAGAGTATCCCGTAGAACGTATGATGCGTGATGCGAAGATTACTCAAATTTATGAGGGCACTTCTGAAGTAATGAAAATAGTTATTTCTAATTCCATATTTAAATAAAGTATATCTATATCATGACACAAGCTCACAAGCATGATTCAATGGTTCTTTCCTTGCAGCAACGCTGTATTTCAATCAATGGAACCACCATATCATAATATTTATATATCTTTTCATTTGACTAAATCACGCAGTAATTGTACAATAATCTAAGTATGCAATTTAGAAGATGAGGAGAAATTATGGTAAACGTAACAAATATAAGTATAAATTTTAGTGGAACTACACTGTTTAAGGATGTAAACTTAAAGTTTACATCCGGAAATTGCTACGGTATAATTGGGGCAAACGGAGCAGGTAAATCCACTTTCTTAAGAATATTATCAGGAGAATTGGAGCCTACAACAGGAGAAGTATCTGTTGGAAAAGGTATGCGTATGTCTGTATTAAAACAGGATCACTTTGCATTTGATGATTTTACTGTTTTAGATACTATTATACAAGGCAATCCCAGATTATATGAAATTATGAAGGAAAAAGATGCTCTTTATGCAAAAGAAGATTTTTCTGATGAAGATGGAATTAAAGCTTCGGAATTAGAAGGTGAGTTTGCTGAACTTGACGGATGGGAAGCAGAATCTGATGCAAGCAGGTTAGTACAGGGCTTAGGTCTTGGTACTGATATTTTATATAATCAGATGTCATCCATTACAGAAAAAGAAAAGGTAAAGGTGCTGATTGCGCAGGCACTTTTTGGAAATCCTGATATTATTCTTTTAGATGAGCCTACAAATGGTTTGGATATCTTAGCAATAAACTGGCTTGAAGATTTCTTGTTAGAGTATGAGGGGACTACAATTATTGTCTCTCATGACAGACATTTTTTAAATACAGTTTGTACTAATATTGTAGATGTTGATTATGGCAAGATTAAAATGTATGTGGGTAACTATGAATTTTGGTATGAGTCAAGTCAATTAATACAGAGGATGATAAAAGAACAGAATAAAAAGAGTGAAGATAAAATTAAAGAATTACAAAATTTTATTCAGCGATTTTCAGCCAATAAGTCTAAATCTAAACAAGCGACTTCCAGAAGAAAGCTACTTGATAAAATTTCTGTAGAAGAAATGCCGGCTTCTTCAAGAAGATATCCTTTTGTTGGATTTAAAATGGATAGGGAACCAGGGAAAGAACTTCTTACTGTTGAAGGTATTAGTAAAACCATTGATGGAGTAAAAGTATTAAATAATATTTCATTCAGGGTAAATAAAGATGATAAGATTGCTTTTGTAGGAGAGAATGAAATTGCAAATACTACCTTTTTTAAAATATTGATGGGAGAATTAGAACCTGATGAAGGTACTTTTAAATGGGGTGTAAGTACATCACAATCATATTTTCCAAGGGATAATTCGGAATATTTTAACGACTGTGATTTAGATTTAGTAAAATGGCTAGGTCAATATACCGAGGAAACAACAGAAACTTTTATGAGAGGTTTTTTAGGAAGAATGCTTTTCTCTGGAGATGATGTTTTCAAAGAGGTTAAGGTACTTTCCGGAGGAGAAAAAGTTAGATGTATGCTTTCAAGAATGATGCTTTATGGTGCTAATGTATTGGTACTTGATCAGCCTACAAATCATTTGGATTTAGAATCAATTACAGCATTGAATAACGGATTGATTGATTTTAAAGGAATAATATTATTTGCATCCCATGACCATGAGTTTATTCAAACCATTGCTAATAGAATTATGGAAATACAAGAAGATGGTACAATAATTGACAGATCTTGTACTTATGATGAATTTGTAGAACAGTATGGGAAATAAAATCTGCAATTTCAAGCAGTGTACTAACTTAAAACCTGATACTATTAATGTAATTTTAAATTATGCAAATTTAAAAGAAAAATATTTTCCGGGTAATATAAATTAATAGTTCACCCTCTATTTTCTATCGTAAAATAAATAGAGGGTTTTTCTTTAAAATTAAAAAAATATATATTAGAATGATATTGATAATTTAGTTTTTATGGTAAGTAAGGAGCATTTTCAAATATGAAAAATACTTGGACTGGATTTTTTATAACCAGAATGATAGCGGTTAGTATGATTTTTGCTTTTACATTAATAAGTTTTAATGGATGTAAAATTAATGAGCCAAATAATAATATTGATATTAAGGAACAGGAAACTTATACTCTTGAAAGAAATGGTCTTAGTTACAATAAATTCACAAATAAAGTAGATGGATACAGTATAAGAATTCCAAATAATATGGATGTGGATATGAGCTTATCAGGAGTACGGTCTGTTCTTGAGAATAAGGATGAACAAATAGAAATTTATAGACAAGATATTGATAAATCTAAAGGAATTACAGCTCAATCATATGTAAACTACTCTAATGCATTTTTGCAAAACAATGTTGATTATACTGTAGAAGATGTTAGACAATTTAAGCTTGGTGAATTTGATATTTCTTTGGCACAATGGTCAAGAGAACCATTAAAACGTATTAAAAATGATAGGTGTTATTATGCTTCAGTGGATATTTTAACAGGAGAATCAGAATGTTTTACTTTTTTGTTTAAAAGTAATAAACCATATGGTGTAAACAATGAAGCGAAAGATTATCTTTCAGTTATCAATAGTTTTAATTTAATAAAGAAGACAAAAGAACCTTATAATAAAAAATTCAGTAGTATTGAAAATAATAGCTGGAATAGAAAAACAGCACAAACATATGAAAAATATTTTGGTGATAATTCTGGATTAACATGGGGAATATTTGACAAAGAAGCCCCACTTGATTTTACTCAATTATATAAGACAGAAAAAAACTTGAATTTTAAATTTCCAATAATATTATATTATACCGGATTTATAGAAGATGTTGATAGACATCCAAGATTAACTGAAGCTTTGAAAAACGCAAAAGAAAATGATAGGTTACTTGAACTTACTTTGCAGACCTTGAGTCAAGATGCTAACAAGGGAAATATGATTTATGATGTATTAAATGGGAAATATGACACCTATTTAAATAATTATATAAAAGCGATAAAAGAATATGGAGATCCTATACTTTTTCGTATTGGAAATGAAATGAATGGTGATTGGTGTGTATATTCTGCCTATCATACCGCTAAGGATACTGAGATATATAAAGCTTTTTATAAATATATATTTCAATTGTTTAAAGAAGCAGGAGCTGATAATGTTATATGGATTTGGAATCCTAATGCAAAATCATTTCCTGATTTTAAATGGAATGATGAATTATGTTATTTCCCGGGAAACGAATATGTGGATGTAATTGGGATGACTAACTATAATACGGGAAACTATTATGAAGGGGAAACTTGGATAGAATTTAAGGACCTGTATGATCAAATATATAAAGAATACCAGCAAAAATACGATTATCCGTTTATGATTACAGAATTTGCATCAAGTAGTGTTGGAGGAGATAAAAATCTTTGGGTTGCTAATATGTTTGAACATATAAAAAAATATGACAAAATTAAAGTTGCCATATGGTGGAGCAGCTATGATTTAGATATAAATGGCAATATATCAAGACCTTATTTTATTGATGAAACTCCTGAATTAATAAAAATATTTAAGGAAAATTTAGATGAATATAAATAATTAAGTGTTTAAATTGTGAAAATTATTTACAACTTCTTGTTTAAAGTCGGATTTTGTATTATACTGGCATAGTTATGTTATATTATGCCTTGTTGTATAATGTTATGTTTCATGTATACAGTAGAATTCAAAAATTAATGGAGATAATGATGGAGAATATAAAAAATTTAATATATAAAATAAAAGAAAATGGAAAAGGATTCTATAATATTTATGGAATTCTTGGATTTATTTTAGCAGCAGCAGTTCCTTTAAAACTGCTTTTGTTTTATAAACTTATCGGAATAGCAACGAATTTTGTATTAATATGGATTATTACATGTATACTTACATTGCTATTATTCACATCTTTCAAAAATAAATGGATACCTGCTGTAGTATATACACTTTTGACTATTTTAATGTTTGCAGATGTAACATACAGCAGCTTTTTTAACAGGTATCTCTCAGTTGCAATGATTGGTGCTGCAGGTGTTCTTGGAGATATTACAGAAAGTATTAAAGAAGTATTAAGACCTGCTTTCTTTTTACTCTTTGCTGATATAGTGTTATTATTTATAACGTTAGTTTACGGTAAAATAAAAAATAGAGAAAAAATACAAAAGCAAGCAGAGCTTGAAAAAAAAAATTGTGCAGATCGGAATATAGTATATAGGTTAAAATTAAAATTCAGATCTATTATAACTTTAATTCTAATTTTATTGATTATAGTTTGTAATATTACAAATAATGGCTTGATTACATCTATCTCCAATCAGGAAATTTATAGTTTTCATATTAAAGATATAGTAAATAAAATAAAGAGTAATAATGATACTGATATAAATTATATTTCAGCTTTTGAAGATAACTATAAAAATGAAAAAGATGGACCATTATTCGGTATTGCAAAAGATAGGAATCTTATAGTTATTCAAGTTGAATCTCTGCAAAATTTTGTAATTAACAGAACTTATAATGGTCAGGAAATAACTCCTAATTTGAATGCTTTACTTAAAGATCAAGGTACTTTATATTTTGACAATTATTATCAGCAAATTGGTAGTGGAAATACTTCGGATGCGGAACTGGCAACAAACAATTCCATTTATGGTTCATTGTCCAGTTATTCATATAAATTATTCCAAGATAATTATTATAGGGGATTACCGGTTTTATTAGGTGAAAAAGGATATTCAACAGCATCTTTTCATGCTTTCTGGGATACAGATTTCTGGAATAGGGCTAAAGCTTACCCTAATTTAGGATTTCAACATTTCTTTGGTGGTATTAACGGATTAGATAATGATAGTTTTGATTTAACAAAAAAAATGGGATGGGGTCTTGTTGATGATGAATTTTTTAAACAATCTATTCAGCATATAAAAAATTTACCACAGCCATTTTACAGTTTTTTAATCACTCTTTCAAATCATCATCCATTTGTTATGCTAGATGAGTATGATTTTATTGACCTGCTTCCTGAAGATAAAGATACCACTGTTGGTAATTACATTAATAGTGTTGCATATACAGATTATTCTATAGGTGTATTTTTACAGCAATTAAAGGACGAAGGATTGTACGATAATTCTGTAATAGCAATATATGGAGATCATTTAGGATTAACCTTAAAGGATGATGAAATAAAAGAATCTATGACAAGAGTTCTTGATAAGGAATATGATTTTGATACTATGATGAATATTCCTCTTATTATTACAATTCCGGGACTTGATAATAATATAAATCAGACAATAAGCGTAGCGGGAGGTCAGTTGGACTTTTTCCCTACGATGGCTTATTTAATGGGATTTGATAGTCTTGACACCATTTATTTAGGGCATAATTTATTATCTGTAAAAGATGGATTTGTAGCAGAGCAGACATATATGACAAAAGGATCTTTTTTCTCTGGAGATATTGCTTATGAAATGTCCAGAGACGGAGTCTTTGAAAATGGACGTGCTTGGAATATACGGACAGGAGAATCTGTTCCCGTACAAGATTGCTATGAAGGCTATTTAAAATCTATGGATATTATAAATGCTTCGGAATACATTCTTAAAAATGATGTTTTAAGAAAAGTTTATAAGGAAGGTAAATCCGCTTCAACTGCTTTTTCCGAAAATATAGATAGAGAATATCCAGATGAGATTGCAGTGGCAGGTGCACCTAATATGGATCTTGTAGGTACAAATTCTCTTGAAGCTTTAGATGCTTCTTATGATGAAGGACATAGATATATTAAAGTTGAAATATCTTGGACTTCAGAAATAGATAATAGGGTAGCAGTACTGCTTTCTGATTGGAGTAATGCACCTAATTATTTTGAAACCGATAACAATACGGAAATGACTTATGATGAGTTTAGTTCCCTTGAGATGAAAAATGGCCTTACTCCTATGACTTATAAAGATTTAGCTGATTGGATGAGTAGACATAAGGATGTAACTATTATTGTAAAAGCTGAGCGAAGTGCAGATTATTTTATGAGAATTATAAATGAATATATGCCTGGTATCAATGATCGTATAATTCCGGAAGTTCCTGGAATGGTAGAATATTCAGGTTTATATAATGCTATTTTATATATGGATAAGGGTAATTTCACAGATACACAATTGCTTGAATTTATGGATATGAATAATGTTTGGGCAGGTTCCATGACAGAAGAGTCTGCTAAAGGAAAATATAAATCAGTTTTAGACTCAGATAATGTTATATATGTATATGAGGTGAATGATGGGCTCCTTACCAAGAGAAATCCAAAGTGTAATTAAGATAGCATTAAAAATAGTAATTGTACTCATAGTAATTGTTACTTTAGTAGTAAATCCCTTGAATAGTTCTTTAGTAATGTCTATAACAAATCAAGAATTTGTATTATATCATTTGAAAGATTTAATTGAAAATTCATCAGATAAGACAATACAAGCAGATAATAATTACTTTTTAGCTACAGGAACTTATGAAAAAAATATGACAGGTGGTTTTAGTGATACTGTTTGCGAAAATTTATTTGGTATTGCAAAGAATAAAAACCTTATTCTTATTCAGATAGAATCCATGCAGAATATGGTAATAAACAGAGAGTATAACGGTCAGGAAATTACACCAAACCTTAATGCATTAATAAAGGAAAAAGGCAGCCTTTATTATGACAATTATTATCAGCAAATAGGAAGCGGCAATACATCCGATGCCGAATTTGCAACAAACAATTCTTTGCTTGGTACAATTGAAAGTTATACTTATCAACTTTTTCAGGACAACTATATGTATGGACTGCCTTGGGTTTTAAAGGAAAATGGATATAGTACAACAGTTACTCATGGATATGATAAGTCCTTTTGGAATCGTGAAAATGTTTATCCAACAGAAGGTTTTGATACTTTTATAAACAGTGATATTCTTGTAAGTGATAATATTAAAGGAATTGGCGGCGGAAATATTGTTGGTATAAGTGATCATGCACTATATGAACAAAGTATGGATTACATGAAAAAATTAAATGAGACGGGTGAGCCATTTTATAATTTTATTATTTCCTTATCAAGTCATAATCCTTTTAGACTTCCAGACTCATTAACAGATATGGAACTTTTAGATAAAGACAAAGATACTCTATTTGGTAATTATATAGCATCTGTACATTATGCTGATAAAGCTTTAGGTGAATTACTTTCACAGCTGAAAGAAAGCGGTATATATGATAATTCAGTTATTGCTATGTATGGAGATCATTTTGGCTTGACAAAAAGTGATGATAGAATTGAGAAAAGAGTTTCTGAGTGGCTTGGTTTCAATTATGATTATGACATGATGCTTAATATTCCGTTGATTATTCATATACCAAATTCAGAGTTAAATGAAACTATTAGTATTTCCGGTGGACAGCTTGACTTTATGCCAACCATAGCGTATATTCTTGGTATAGAAAAGTTAAATACATTATATTTAGGTCAGAATTTACTTACTGCAGAAAGAGGATTTGTAATTGAACAGACTCATTTATTAAAAGGATCGTTTATAAAAGATGATATTGTTTTTGAAATTTCAAGAGACGGAGTTTTTGAGAAAAGCAGGGCATGGAATCGAAAAACAAGAGAAGCAGTTGATATTACACCTTATAAAGAAGACGTTAAAAAAGCAAAAGACCTTGTAGAACTATCTAAATTTTATTTATATAATGATGTACTTAGATCTGTATATCTCGAAGGGAAAAATATAGATGATATTTTAAACGATACTGATACCAAATTAAAGAAAGAGAAAAATATTTCTATGGTTTCTGTTATTACTAGTAAAAATATTAATAAAGGGATACTTTTAGAGGATTTTTATGAGTGGATGAAAGAAGAAAATAAAGAAGATAAAGTTCTTTTAACAATGGATAATATATTAGAAGGGCTAACAAATCTAGAAAGTTGTTCTGGGAAAATTGGTGAAATTGGTGAAATAAAAAGTATAGATTTTATAGCAAATAAAGAGTTTAATGATATTAAAAGTAGAATAATACCAATAATTAACACTATGGAGGATTTTACTAAAATACAATATCTGGGATATGAAAATATTGTATTTATGCCAAATATAGATGAATATTCGAAAGAGCAAATCCTAGATTTTATATTGATTAATAAGCCATATGCTATTGCTCTTCCCGCTGAAAATATTATGGCTTGTGGAATAGATTTTTGTAATAATGATGTTTTTATTTATGCATATGATGTAGAAACAGTAACAGAGAAAGCATTTTGTAACTTTATCGGTGTGGATGGTTATATCGATAATGTTATTAATAATTTTAATTAAATATTAAAAATGCCTGTAAATCCTGTATCTATTATTTAAGATATAGGATTTTTTGATATAATAATAAACTTTATAACAGGATAAAAGTTATATAAAATCGAGGTGATAAAAGTTGGATTTAGAGAGACTTACTATAGGACAAATGGCAAAATTAAATAATATTTCAGAGCAAACTTTACGTGTATATGATAAAAAGAAACTGTTGCTGCCTCTCTATATTGATGAAGATACAGGATATCGATATTACAGTATTACACAGTCAGCAAGGCTTGATATGATTCAATATATGAAAGGTTACGGAATGACGTTGCAGCAAATAAAAGAGCAGCTTGATAGTTGTAGTTCTGATAATATAAAAGAATTTTTAAAATTGCGGTATCATTCTATCGATGAGGAAATTGAGGAACTATATAGATGTAAAAAAGCAATTGGAAGGACTTTGGAAAATTATCATAGATATGAATCACTGCCTAAAGATGAAATGATATTTATGGAATATACAAGAGAGCGAAAAATCTATAAATATAAATCAAATATAAATATCTTTGAACATGATTATTCCAGTTATGAATATATTTTAAGGTCATTAAAAAAGCATTTAATTGGAAATGATTTATCAATTACGTATTTTTGTAATGTAGGGACTATAATAAGAAAAGAAAAAATTATGTCGGGAGAATTTTTTTCTAATGAAATTTTTGTTTTTGTTGATGATGATTATAAAGCAATTGAAGGAATAGAGATAATACCTGCAGGTACTTATATTTCAATGTGCTCAAACGATTTTTATCAGGAGAGAGAACTGGCAGATAAACTTTTTGATTATGTTAGGCAAAAGGGCTTAAACATAGTGGGTGATTATATTTGCGAAGTAATTTCTGAATTTCCTGTATTTAATAACGAACAAAGAAATATGTTTTATAAGATTCAAGTACCAATACGCTAAATTAATATATTGACATTATCCTAACAATAAAGTTTATAATTTAAATAGAAATTATTGAAATTAGTTATGGGGATAATAGGGGGGGTTAAAAATGTACAGAAAAGTATGGATTTTATAAAACTTGTTGGAAAAAGGGTAAGTAACTTATAATTTAAATTAAATGCGTGGAAATTGTTTCTGTCTATAGATTAAATGCTTGAGTCAGAAATATATAAGTAAATATAAAATTAGATAGTCATGGGATGTGAAAAATAAAAGTTACTCTGAAAATAATATGAAGTCCATATAGAATCTTATATACAAATTGCTATTATAGTAATTTGGTTTTATTGCAGGAAACCTTTAATATTTGATAGTAAAGCGTTAATTTGTATATAGGTAAAGACTTGCTTTAGTAGAATTTAAAATGGGAGTTGGGAATTATAGCAATTTATCGTCAAACGAAATCGGTAATTTTGTAAAAAAGATGAATATTTTTCATCAGTTTAGCTATAACAATAAGGTCGGAAATGTAACTGAATTAAATTTTCTCGTAATGATACAAAAGGTATTATCTTACAATCAAAATGTGTGGGTAAGGTTTATGACTATAATTAGTTTTAGCATTTGAGAATAAGATAAGCCTAAAAACTGTGGTTTTTAAAGTATCTGTATATTAAAGTTAGCTTGTGCTGTAACAGCAATTTGTTTGTCTCCACTTATATGCTGTGTATTAGGCATATAGCAACGAAAACAATGTTAGTAGATGCTTATTTGGTAATAACAATGAACATTATATCAAATAATGCAAGTTTATTAATGAACGGAAAAAATGAAGTCAAGAAAAGCAGTCTTGACTTTATTTTTTTGCGTTTAAATATAACTTTTATAATATTGTAGGTAATATAAAAATGTATATAGATAATTGGTAGAATTATAAAATAAATTGTGTAAATTAAGTTTATAATAATCTAACTTTTGTAATTTACGTATTTTTATAGATATAGAATATAATTTTTGTTATAATTAATCGTATATAAGAAACGGCTTATAATGTATATATTTTAATGAACAAGAGGTATATTAATGATTGATGAATTTCAATATTATTTTTTATTTTTTATAATTTTTATTGTATTAGTAACAACTATAATTGTAATTATTAATATATTTATAATTAAGAATAAACTGTTTAACAACAATGATTTACAGGAAATTATTAGATTTACAAATGAAATTATTAGGAATAATGAATTAATTCAAAAAGATATAGAAAAATCCAGAATAGAGCTTGAAAATGAAATAAGAACATCTAAACAGGAAACTACGCAGTATATTCAGACAAGTTTTAATTACTTAGGTGAAATGTTGTCGTCAAATCAGAGACAGTCTGCGGAGGCACAAGATAAAAGACTTCAAGAGCTAAACAGGCAATTGGAGTACATGACAATACAAAATGAAAAAAAATTAGAAAATATCAGACTTACTATGGAAAATAAAATTACTACAATGCAGGAAGATAACTCAAAAAAATTAGATCAGATGAGAGCTGTTGTAGACGAAAAGCTGCAAAAAACATTAGAAGATCAGATTTCTCAGTCGTTTAAGCTGGTTAGTGACAGATTGGAGCAAGTCTATAAAGGTCTTGGAGAGATGCAGAACTTAGCCTCAGGTGTGGGAGACTTAAAAAAGGTACTTTCTAATGTTAAAACAAGAGGTATTTTAGGAGAATATCAACTTGGTGCTATTTTGGAACAGATATTATCTAAAGAGCAATACGAAGAAAATATTTCAACTAAAAAAGGAAGCAGTGAAAGAGTTGAGTTTGCTGTAAAACTTCCGGGAGATGAGGAAAGCTATGTATATTTGCCTATAGATGCTAAATTTCCTGCAGATACATATACAAAGCTAATAGATGCATATGATACAGGTAACCAAGAAGAAGTTGAACAAGCTGTAAAATTATTAGAACGTTCTATTAAAAATTTTGCAAAGAGTATAAATGATAAATATATAGAACCACCAAATACTACAGAATTTGCTATTATGTTTTTGCCATTTGAAGGTCTTTATGCTGAAGTTGTCAGACGTGGATTGGTAGAAACATTGCAAAGAGACTATAAGATTAATATAGCAGGACCTACTACTATGGCAGCTATATTAAACAGTTTGCAGATGGGATTTAAAACTTTAGCTATACAAAAACATTCCAGTGATGTATGGAATATTTTGGGTGCAGTAAAAACGGAATTTGATAAATTTGGAACAGTATTAACGGCAACACAGCAGAGAATTAATCAAGCTAATGCAGAGCTGGACAAGTTAATTGGAACAAGAACCAGAAAAATACAAAGTAAATTAAGGAATATAGCTAGCATTTCGGATATTAACAGTAAGGAAATTTTGGGTATAGAATTATTAGCTAGTGATCAACAATTGGATAAGGATAAAGATAAAGAGGAATAATTTATGAGCATATATGCTATTGCAGATTTACATCTGTCATTTTCAGTGGAAAAACCAATGGATATTTATGGAGGAGAATGGGTAGGTCATACAGAAAAGTTAAAAGATAAATGGGAAAAGATAATAATGCCTGATGATATAGTTATTATACCTGGAGACATATCATGGGCTTTGAAATATGATGATGCATTAATAGATTTAAAATGGATAAGCAGATTACCTGGAAAGAAAGTCTTTGTAAAAGGAAATCATGATCTATGGTGGAATTCAATCAATAAATTGAATAAGATTGATGAAAATTTGTTTTTTTTACAAAATTCATATTATATAGCAGAAGGATATGCAATTTGTGGAAGCAGAGGATGGGTATGTCCGGGTGATGATGATTTTACTCAGCATGATGATAAAATATATAAACGAGAATTAGGAAGATTAAAATTGTCGCTTGAAGAAGCGAGGAGAGCAGGATATGGAGCTTTATCGGAAGGAGAGAGTAAAGGAGATATTATTGGAGTATTGCATTTTCCACCTACTAATGATAAACTTCAGCCTTCTGGATTTACGGAGTTATTTGAGAAGTATGGTGTTAAAAAAGTTATATATGGACATTTACATGGTAAAGATGGATTTAAAAATGGACTTAGGGCTATTTTTAATGGAGTAGAATATATGCTGGTTTCATTAGACTATTTGAAGTGTACTCCAAGAATACTTGTGGATTAAAATATAATATAGGAGGGAAACAAATGAAAAGAGTAATATTAATTGTATTAGACAGCTTAGGTGTAGGAGCTTTAAAAGATGCAGAAAAATATGGTGATAAAGGAGCAAATACATTAGGACATATAATGAAAGTTAATCCGGATTTAAATATACCTAATCTGAGAAAAATGGGTATTTTTAATATTGAAGGGTTGAAAAACGAAGATATTATAAAAGATAAAATAGAAAAAAAAGCTATTGGAAGTTTTGGACGGCTTGCTGAAAAATCCAAGGGAAAAGACACTATAACAGGACATTGGGAGATTGCAGGTATCTACACGGAAGTTCCTTTTAAAACTTATCCTGATGGATTTCCAAAAGATTTTATAAAAGAATATGAAAAGGCAATAGGCATGGAAGTTTTAGGTAATTTAGCGGCATCAGGAACAGAAATTATTAAAGAATTAGGACCTGAACATGAAAAAACAGGAAAACCTATTGTTTATACTTCAGCGGATAGTGTTTTTCAAATTGCAGCTAATACTGAAGTAATTCCATTAGATAAGCTATACCATATTTGTGAAATTGCGAGAAAAATGTTAGTAGGAGATGTTGCTTGTGGTAGAGTAATTGCAAGACCATATATTTTGAAAGATGGTGAAAGAATAAGGACATCAGACAGGAGAGATTATGCAGTTTCTCCAAGTGGAAAAACTGTTTTAGATAATATTAAAGAAAAAGGTAAAACTGTATATGCTATTGGAAAAATCAGTGATATTTTTAATGGAATGGGTGTTACTAAATCAGTTCATACTGAAAATAATATGGATGGAGTAGACAAAACAATAGATGCTTTAAAAGAAAATTTTGAAGGTCTTATTTTTACAAATTTAGTAGATTTTGATTCTAAATACGGACATCGCAGAGATCCTGAAGGTTATGGAAGATGTATTGAAGAATTTGATTTGAGACTGCCTGAAATCATGTCTTTGATGAAAGATGATGATACTTTGATATTATGTGCTGATCATGGAAATGATCCTATTCACAGTGGATGGGATCACACAAGAGAACATGTTCCTGTTTTGGTTTATGGGGAACAAATAAAAGCCGGAGTGGATATTAAAACAAGAAATTCATTTGCGGATATTGGTGCAACCATTGCGGAAATATTACAAGTAAATAAAACTGAAATTGGTGAAAGCTTCTTAGACCATATAAAAAAATAGTAGTAATAATTTTTCCGATAAATTGATAAATCAATCCTTTAAAACCTTAGGAGGAAAATAGTGATGAATATGTACGACATTATTTATAAAAAAAGAGAAGGTGGTATTCTTACAAAGGATGAAATAGATTATTTTGTTAAAGGGTATACGAATAATAATATACCTGATTATCAGGCAGCTGCCCTTTTAATGGCTATTTTTTTAAAAAAAATGAATAATGAAGAAACATTTAATCTTACAGCATCGATGAAAAACTCAGGAGATATTATAGACCTTTCTTCAATAAATGGGATCAAAGTAGATAAACATAGCACTGGTGGAGTGGGAGATAAAACTACACTTATTGTTGCACCACTTGCAGCAGCAGCGGGAATTCCCATTGCGAAAATGTCGGGAAGGGGATTAGGTTTTACTGGTGGTACTATAGATAAGCTTGAATCAATACCCGGTTTTAAAACTAGTGTAGAAACAGAAGAATTTATAAAGCTTGTTAATAATTCTAATCTTTCTGTTATTGGTCAGACAGCTCATATTGCTCCGGCTGATAAAAAAATATATGCACTTAGGGACGTAACAGCTACAGTTGATAATTTAAGTTTAATTACTTCCAGCATAATGAGTAAAAAATTAGCATCGGGAAGTGACGCGATTGTTTTAGATGTAAAATGTGGAAATGGTGCATTTATGAACAATCTGCATGATGCTGAAAAGCTGGGAGAATTAATGGTTGATATAGGTTTTGCAGATGGAAAAAAAATAATTGCCATTATTACCGATATGAATCAGCCTCTTGGGAGAGCAATTGGAAACAGCAATGAAGTAATAGAAGCTATTGAGACTTTAAAAGGAAATGGGCCTGATGATATTACTCAATTATCCTTAACGCTGGCTTCGTATATGATTTACATTGGGGGTAAAGCAAGTAGTCCAGATGAAGGTTATAAAATGGCTGTATCTGCTTTGAAAAGTGGCAATGCATTAAAAAAATTAATTAAATTAATAAAAGGGCAAGGAGGAAATATTGATGTAGTTAATGATTATACATTATTTCCTCAGCCAGCATGGAGTGTTGAAATAAAAGTTACTCGTGAAATGATGATGGATGAAAATGGCGGTTTGTCAGAAAAAAAATATATAAGTAATATTGATACAAAAAATATTGGCTTAGCTTCTCAGCATTTAGGGGCGGGTAGAGCTACAAAAGAAGATATTATAGACCTTTCGGCCGGAATCTATTTACATAGAAAATTAGGAGATTCAGTTTCTTTAGGAGATGTATTAGCTACTATTTCAGGAACAGACTACTCACGAAAAGAATCAGGAATAAAAGAAGTTTCAAAGGTATTTTCTTTTGGTAATATAAAACCTGAAAAGCAGACTCTTATTAAAAAAGTAATTATGAAATGATGGGACAAGGAAAAATATTTCGGAAAAAAATTTCCTTATCGACGAAATTATACAAATAATTATTTTTATTGACATATATATTTAAAATTTTTTTAATAATATGAACTTATAGAATGGTTGAAAATATAAACTTTTTGGAAATGAAATAATTTTCTGAAAAGTTTTTTGCGTTTTTGGCATGTCTTTTGCTCTATTAAAATGCGATTGGTTATTATATTTAAATTTTAAGAAATGGAGAAGATAAAATGTCTACACAAAATCAAACTTTAGAAAAATCTTTTAGTACAAAAGATGTTTTAGCAATGGCATTTGGGACCATGATTGGTTGGGGATGGATTATGCTCTCTGGCCAATGGGCTGCTGATGCAGGAATGGTAGGTGCAATTATAGCCTATGTAGTAGGTGCACTTCTTTGCGTATTTGTAGGGTTAACATATGCAGAATTAACACCAGCTATCCCATGTACTGGAGGAGGAGTTGTATTCTCATATAGGGCAATGGGTTATTGGCCAGCTGTTATTGCAGGACTTGCTACTGCTTTTGCTTATTTAGGTGTTGCAGCTTGGGAAGGACCCGCTTTTGCGACGGCAGTAAATTATGTTTTTCCGATTCCTAGTATTGGTTTTCTTTGGAATATAGGGGGATATGATATTTATGCATCATGGGCATTGGTAGCTATAATTGCATCTATAGTTATTACAATTGTTAATATAAAAGGTGCAAAACAGGCTGCAATATTTCAAACTATTGCAACCGCTGGCATTATATGCGTTGGAATTTTATTTTTATCTGGTGGAATCGCTTTTGGAGGTACAGAAAATGTAACTCCTCTTATAACCTCTTTTAAAGGATTTAGTGCTGTCCTTCTTATGGTTCCTGCTATGTTTGTTGGATTTGATGTTATTCCTCAATCTGCAGGAGAAATGAATGTACCTCTCAAAAGGATTCCCATTATATTAATTCTTTCAATTTGTGCAGCTGCTATATGGTATATGTTGATGATTTTCGCAACTTGTATGTCAGCACCAGCAGCAGTTAGAATGGAAGGTACAATTCCTGTAGCTGATGCAATGGCATTTGCTTTCGGAAATCCTGTATGGGGAAAAATTTGTATTATCGGAGCTATTTGTGGTATTCTTACAAGCTGGAATGGATTTTTATATGGTGGCGCAAGAGTATTATTTGCTTTAGCAAATGCAAAAATGTTACCTGCTTTCTTAGGAAAAATACATCCTAAACACCATACTCCAGTAAATGCTATAATTCTTTGCGGAGTTATATCTACATTTTCTTGCTTTTTAGGAAAGGGAGCATTGGAATGGTTTGTAAATGCCAGCTCATTTGGAGTAGTTATAATGTATGCAATGGTAGTACTTTCATTCATATTCTTAAGAGTAAGGGAACCTAATATGGTAAGACCTTATAAAGTTAAATATGCAAAATTAGTTGGTGTATTAGCTATAGGCGTATCTTGTTTCTTTGCTTATATGTATCTTCCAATGGGACCTAGTCCTTTAGCACCTATAGAATGGTCATTTGTAATTGGTTGGTTTATTTTTGGTCTTTGCCTCGCTTTTTACGCAAAGAACAGATACAAACATGTTACTGAAGAAGAGAGAAGTATAATGCTATTTGGAGCACAATGTGCAGTTGAATATACAGAAAAAGAAAATGAATTTTCCTTAAAAAAATGTAAACTAGCAACAGAGAATAAAAAATTATAAGATAATAAAATAAATAGCTTTATTTTATAGACTATATATTAAGTTTGCCATATTTTGTAATAAATCCCCTGATCAGCTAAGAATTTTATTCTTAGATCAAGGGGATTTATTATTATAATTATTTAATAAAGGGTAGAATTGTGTAATTTTTTATGATTTAATAATTATAAAGATTTGTTTATATGGGGAACAATAAGATTATGAATGAAAGACAAAGTTTAAGAAGAGTATTAGGGCGTACTGATGTTATTGCTCTTGCTATAGGTACCATGATAGGGTGGGGCTGGATAATGCTGGCGGGTAATTGGGTCAGTCAGGCTGGTCTTATTGGTGCTATTGGTGCATTTGTCACCGGTGCTGCTTTCTGCCTTTTGGTAGGAGTAACCTATGCTGAATTAACTGCTGCATTACCTATTGCCGGAGGTGAAATGGTTTTTGCATACAGAGCATTGGGATATAAGTTTTCCTGGTTTGCCAGTTGGACAGTGGCTTTAGCATACCTTGGAGTAGCTGCATGGGAAGGAATAGCCATTGCCACGGCAATAGATTATATTATTCCATTACCTAATTTTGTTACCCTTTGGAGTGTATCAGGTGACCCCGTATCCTTACCTTGGGCAGTTGTTGGTGCTTTTTGTACTTTATTGTTAAGTATTTTAAACCATTTTGGAGCAAGACCAACTGCAATTTTTCAGGTTATGGCAACATCTGCTATAATTTTAGTTGGCTTTATGTTTTTTTTCGGGGGTATAGCATATGGAGATGTAGAAAATATAGGAGTATTTATTACAGATAAAATAGGATATTTTGCAGTACTTATGATAGTACCTTCAATGCTTATAGGTTTTGATATAATTCCTCAGTCTGCGGAGGAAATGAATTTACCAAGACGAGAAATAGGTAAAGTTTTGATGGCTTCTATATTGTTGGGTGCAGGGTGGTATATTTTGATGATGATTGGTATATCATTGTCTGCTCCTGAAGAAATCAGAAATACAACACCCATTCCAATTGCTGATTGCATGGCATATGCTTTTGGAGAAAAAGGATTCGGAGATTTACTTATTTTAGGAGGAATTTGTGCAATTTTAACAAGTTGGAACGGTTTTATGATGGGAGCTACCAGAATTATATTTGCTATGGGAAGAGCAAGAATGTTACCAAAAGCATTTGGAGAGCTTCATCCAAAATATAATACTCCGACTGCCGCTATATGGCTTGTAGCTATTATTTCTGCAGGAGGATCTTTACTAGGGAAAAATGCACTTCTTTGGCTAGTGCATGTCAGTGCTTTTGAAGGAGTATTGGCGTATTTAACCGTGTCTATATCTTTTTTACTAATAAGGAAAAATGAACCGGATTTAAACAGACCTTTTAAAACTCATTTTGGAATATTAATTGGTAATTTTGTTATGATAGGTGCTATTATTTTTGTGTGTATGTTTATAATATCGTCACCTATATCGCTGCAATGGCCTTATGAATGGATGATTATTCTTTTATGGTATATGCTGGGGGTAATTTTTACATTTATAGCAATAAAAAAAGATAAGGTAACCACACCAATTAGAGAAATTTTAATATTTGGTGATGTTTATGCAAGGAAAGAAAAACTATGAAAAATAAATTTGCTTTTGGAATAATTGTAATAATTTTAATAAGTATTTTATTTAGTTATTACTATTATAATAATGTTAAAAATCACAATACTAAGATGGGTATAGACATAACAAATACCTTAACACCTCAAGAACAAACTTTTATAAAGAATAATAAGAAAATTAAAATTGGTGTATCTGATCAATTGTCTCCTTTAGTCTTTATTGATGAAGAAGATGAAGGAAAAGTTAAGGGTTTGGCTGTAGATTTTATGGATATTATTGCAGAGCAGTTAAATCAGGATGTTGAATATGTTTTTCTTAATCAGGACGAGCTAAAGGATTCTTTAATAAATCAACAGCTGGATGGTGCTATTATGTCATATCGAAGAGAAGATAAAAAAGTCTTTTCTTTTACTATTCCTATAATCCCAGTTAAAGGAGTTACTGCTAAATTAATTGACTCGGGACAATCTAAGGATGATGAAGAACTTTCTGCAAGCAGTGATCCTGTTAATTTAATTGATACAAGAAACGTACCGTCAGTGGAAGCTACAATTAAAGATATTTTAGCTGATAAAAATATTAATGAAGAAAAAAAGGTCACGGCTGTTTTAGGTAATGAACCGGCTTTAAGGTATTTTATAGAAAAAAATTATGCACTGGATCAGTTTGTATTCAGCAGAGATTATAAATATGATGGAAATTTTTGTATTGCATTGAATTCCAATAATGAAATATTATATAAAATTTTAAATAAGTCAATTTATAAACTAGATAAAAACTTTATTCTTTCGCAGCTTCAAGGTAAATGGTTTACAATTTCTTATCCTCTTGAAAAGAAGGGGATTACAGAAAGCATAAGTATACTCTTTACTATAATAATAGCATCAGTCTTATGTGTTTTTTATATTTTTTATGGAACTAATAAGGCTTTGTATGAAGAACTTGGATCTAGAATGGAGCAAGTATTAGATAGTAAAAATGAATTACAAACTACTTTTGATGGTGTATCATATTACATGATAGAAATAGATTTAAAAGGGAAAATAGTAAATGTAAATAAAGCGTTTAGAGAGTTTTTACGGGAAAAGGAAACGTTACTCATAGGAAAAGAATTGACAGAAATTTTAGATATGGAGTTGGAAAACAAAGAATTATTGACAAATATCATATTACAAGGAATAAAAAAAGGTGAAGAACAAAAGAAAGAAATTGTTTCAGGAAAGAAAATTTTAACATGCAGAGTGTTTCCTGTAAAAAATGCAAGAGAAAAAGTTGTAAAAATTTTAGTTACTATACAAGATGTAACAAGAGAAAAAACTGCAGAAAGGCAAATGGTACAGGATAATAAAATGATCGCTGTTGGACAGCTTGCTGCAGGTGTTGCACATGAAATAAGAAATCCTTTAGGCCTTATTAGAAATTATTGCTATGTTTTGAAAAATTCAAAACAAGAAGATTCCTTAAAAAGAGAAAAAGCAATTTGTGTTATTGAAAAAGCAGTGGATAAATCAGGTAAAATTATTGATAATCTTTTAAATTTTTCACGCAAATCTAATCATGAAAAGGAGCTAATAAAATTAAAATCCCATATTAATTCTGTTATATCACTGCAGCAAAACAGAGCAATTAAAAATTCAATAGAAATTAAATTAGAATGTTCAACTTTATTAGAGACATTTGTATTAGTTGAATCATTTGATATGGTTTTAATTAACTTAACTGCTAATGCGTTAGATGCTATAGAGAGTCAAATTTCCAAAGAAGATATAAAGGGGCTTTTAAGCATTAGCTGTATAGAAGATGGTAATTATATAAATATTGTTGTCGAAGATAATGGAGAGGGAATTCCTAAAAATATTCAAGAAGAAATTTTTAATCCGTTTTTTACTACTAAAGAAAAACGAGATGGCAATGGCTTGGGATTATATATAGTTTATAATGAAATTCAAAAAATGAATGGACGAATTCAAGTGGAAAGTACTGTTGGAAAAGGAACAAGGTTTACGGTTGTTATTCCCAAAGTGGAGGTGGGACAAAATGAGTAAACAATTAAAGATTTTAATAGTAGATGATGAACAGGATTATTGTGATGTTATGAGTATGATACTTAGCGGAGAAGGGTATATTGTAGATTCTTGTAATAATGGACAAGAGGCTTTAAAAAAGTTAGAAACAGGGAATTTTGATTTAGTTTTAACTGATTTAATGATGCCTAAAATGGATGGAAATCAATTGTTAACAGAGATTAAATCTCTATATAAAGATATGGAAGTTATTATGATGACCGCCTACGGTACTATTGAAAAAGCTGTAGCTGCAATGAAGCAAGGGGCTTATACTTATGTTACTAAAGGTGAAAATCCTGAACAACTTTTAGCTGAGATAAAAAGACTCAAAGATGTCAAGGCTTTAAAAGCTGAGAATCAAAGATTAAGACAGAAATTAAATACAACAGACTATCTGTTGGAAAGTAAAAATTCTGATTTTCAAAATTTAATTGAAATTACCCAAAAAGCTGCTGACAGTTCAGCAAACATTTTAATTTTAGGAGAATCAGGTGTTGGAAAAGAAGTATTTGCTAGATTTATTCATAAATGTAGTCAGAGAAATGAAAACAACTTTGTAGATATAAATTGTCATGCTATTCCAGAGACCGTATTGGAATCAGAGTTATTTGGACATGAAAAAGGAGCTTTTACCGGTGCCACAAACAAAAGAATTGGTCGATTTGAGGATGCAAATAATGGGACTTTATTTTTAGATGAAATCGGGGATATCCAATTAAGTACCCAAGCAAAACTTTTAAAGGTTATAGAAAATAAAAAACTATATCCTGTAGGTAGTAACACTCCTATAGAAGTTGACTTTAGATTATTAACGGCTACAAATAAAAATTTGCAGCATGAAATAGAATTGGAAAATTTTAGAGAAGACTTATTTTATCGTTTGTCTACAATTACTATTGAAATTCCACCTTTAAGAAATCGTAAAGAAGATTTACCTAATCTTATTGATTATTTTCTCGAGAAAAGCCAGGCAGATATGAAAAAAGTTATTAGAAAAGTTGAAACAGGTGTAAAAAATTTTTTAATGGAATATTCTTATCCGGGAAATGTGAGAGAATTAAAAAATCTTATTGAGAGACTTGTTGTACTTTCTGATGATGGAATTATCAAAGAAAATCATTTGCCTAATTATTCTGTTGAAAATCATAATTCTAAAAATATCATAAAGAAATCATCTTCTGCAATAAGTATAGAAAATGACGATAAAAATTATGAAAATTTAACATTAAAAGAAGTAAGAAAAGATGTAGAAGCTCAATATATTCAAAAGATTATTACGCAAGAAAAAGGAAATATGAATAAAGTGGCAGAAATTTTAGGTATTACAAGACGTCAGCTTACGAATAAATTAACAGAATTTAATTTGTAAATTATAAATAATTAATAATTTATAATTATTAATTATTGTAGAATCTATCAGGTAATATAAATAAAAAAAGGTATAAAACCTTAAGAATACAAGTATCTTTATAATAAGATAAATATTAAGGGGGTTTTATTGTGCTTTATTATAAAAAAATAGCTTTGATATTAGTTTTGGTAATGGTAATTACCATGATACCTATGAGTGTAATTGCAGACGAAAAGCTTGTTGATACTGTTGATTCTAAGGCAAAAAGTGAAACGGAAACGACTGGAATGTCAGTGGATGCAAAAGCAGCCGTACTTATGGATGCAGGGAGCGGAAAGGTTATATTTGAACAAAATGCTCATGATAAATTACCACCCGCCAGTGTTACTAAAATAATGACAATGTTACTTATTTTAGAAGCTGTTGATAGAGGACAAATAAGTTTAGATGATAAGGTTACAGTTAGTGAGAGAGCTGCCGGCATGGGCGGAAGTCAGATGTATATGGAAGCCGGAGAACAACAAACCTTAGAAACATTAATGCAAGGCGTTGCAATTTGTTCAGCTAATGAAGAACATAGATAAACATCATTATATAAAAACGTTGAACTTACTTGAAAGTAAGTTTTTTTTATTACGAGGAAATATATTTTGCCATATTGATGTAATATCAAAGAAAGCACATTAATACTCGATAGAATTCAGATTATTAAATTCCCAATATGTAAAAATAATAAACTTTGATTTTAAAGTGTACTTTTTTATATAAGAAATACATGCTTAAGATATTGGCGAAGTATTATTTAATTATGTTGGTAAATAATATAAATATTATTAAAATTTAAGAGGTAAAAGAGGTAAAAGAAAAAATGATTATATTATCTATGATATTTTTGCATATAGTAGATGATTTTTATTTACAAGGATGGCTTAAAAACGCGAAGCAAAGGCAATGGTGGGTTCAAAATGCACCACAAGACTTATATAAATATGATTATCTTTGGGCATTGTTGATCCATTCATTTAGTTGGTCCTTTATGATTATGTTTCCTATAATGGCAATGAGCAATTTTCAGTTAAATTTTAATTTCTATGTTTGTTTTTCTGTAAATGTTATAATTCATTTTATTACAGATAATTTTAAAGCAAATAAAAAACGTATTAATTTGATACAAGATCAATGTATTCATATGGCGCAGATTCTAATAACTTATATTATTTTGGTAATATACTTATCTTGACCATTGTTAAACTATATGATAATTTTATTATATAGTTAAATCATGTATATTAAAGTTATGGAGGTGTTAATATAGAGAATTTTGATTTGTCAAAGTGTATTGGATTTGTTACTAATACAACAATGAAGACAATAACTGAAGATTTTAATAGACGCTTGGAAAAGCAAGGTATGACAAGGATACAGTGGATAGCTTTATATTTTTTAAATAGGGCTGATAAATCAATTAGTCAAAAACAATTGGCATCTCTTATGAATATTCAAGATTCTTCTTTAGCAAGATTGATAGACAGAATGGAAAGAGATGGACTTATAAACCGTGTAGAAAATTCAGATGATAAAAGAGTTAAATTTTTGGAGTTAACAGAAGTAGGTAGAGAAAGGATTGACGAATTGCTGCCTTTGGGAAAACATTTTAGTGATTTGCTGCTGGAAGATATCACCGATGAAGAATTAGATATATTTGATAATATATTAAAGAAGATGTTAAATAATATCAAAAAGTATTAAATGACCTTAAATAATGGTCATTTTTTTTATTAAATAAATTGATTTTCATATAAATATTCTTGACAATAACAAATTAGTTGCTATACTAATAATTAGCTATACAAATTTAATTTTTGGAAATTGGAAATTAATAAAGAGTATAGAGAATAATGAGTTAGGAAAAATTAAATTTAATGATTAAAATTAAATTAATTAAAAATTAAGGAGGTAAAACGATATGGCTAAAGATGTAAGAGAAATGTTAAATAGTTTTGTAGGAGGGATTGAAAATCTTAGTACTACTAATGAAGATATGGCAGCAGCTTTTATGGGATTATTAGGTTCGGTTTATGAGCCAAATAAATTAGATGTAAAAACTAAAGAGTTAATTAGCATTGGAATTGCTTGCTATAACAGATGTGAATATTGTATAGTATATCATTCATATAAAGCATTTGAAGCAGGAGCAACAAAAGAAGAAATTCTTGAAGCAGCCATGGTTTCTGTTGGTTTCGGCGGTGGTCCTTCTATGGCATATTCCGTAACACTTTTAAATGATTGTTTAAAAGAATTTGAAAACGATTTTAAATAAAACCCTTAGGATATTATAAAAGGAGGCGTAAAAGCCTCCTTATAAGGAGAACAGTATGACAGAAATTACATTAAAAAAATTATCAGGCGAAGATAAAAGTGCTAAAATAGGTAAAATTTTAATTGAAGAAGGTCAAAGTATCGAAGAAGGTGATAAATTATTTAATGCAGAATCGGGTAAAGGTAATTTTATCGTAAAATCAGAATATAAAGGGAATATAACAAAAATACTTATTGAAGAAGGTCAAAAAATAAAAATAGGAGATGTAATTGCCCATATTGACGGTGAAAAAGTTTCTAAGCAATCATTAAAAACAGCATCAAATAAAGGATATAGCTTTGGACTTGCAAAACCAAAAAAAGAAGAAATAGATTGTGATGTGGCTGTTATTGGAGGAGGTCCTGGAGGCTATGTTGCTGCAATAAAAGCTGCACAATTAGGTGGAAAAGTCGTTCTCATAGAAAAAGATAAAATTGGTGGAACATGTTTGAATTATGGTTGTATTCCAACAAAAAGTTTTGTAAAAAGCGCACATCTATATGATGAAATTAAAAATAGTATTGAATTTGGTATTAAAGTTAATGATATTTCAGTTGATTTAAATAAAATAGTCACTAGAAAAAATAAAGTAGTGGAAACTTTAAAAGATGGGATCAAGCATCTTTTAGAACATTGGAATATCAGGCTTATAGAAGGAGAGGCAATTATATCAGATGACAATATTAAAGTAAATAATCAAAAAACAGATGCTTTAATAAAACCTAAAAATATAATTTTGGCAACAGGATCTTCACCATCAAGATTAAATATTCCGGGGTCAGACTTACAAAGTGTACTAACTAATGAAGAAATATTAAATCTCACTGAAATACCAAAATCTCTTACTGTGATAGGCGGTGGAGTTATAGGTATGGAATTTGCATTTATATTTAATTCATTGGGCAGTGAAGTTACAGTTATTGAATATTTAGATGATATCTTATTTAATTTTGATAAAGATATTATTGAAGTTATAACCGAAGAATGTAAATTACGACATATACAACTTTTTACGGATTCAAAAGTTGAAGAAATATCTTTAGCAGAGGATGGCAGATTAATTACAACCTTTTCTCAAAAAGATAAAAAGCGATTTATTATAGGTGAAAAGATTTTGATGTCAGTAGGAAGAAAACCTAATTTAACATCAGTAGATTTACAAAATTTAAATATAGGTTTAAATTCAAAAGGAAATGGTATTGAAGTTGACCAATATATGCGTACTTCTAATCCGTGTGTTTATGCTATTGGTGATGTGACAAATATAATTCAACTAGCACATGTTGCAAGCCATCAAGGTATTGTTGCAGCAGAAAATTGCATGGGTAAGCCAAGTTTTATGCATTATGATGCTGTGCCAAGTGCTGTATTTTTATCACCGGAAATAGGTATGGTAGGTATATGCGAAAAAGAAGCAATAAAACTAGGAATAAAATATAAAGTAAGTAAATTTCCGTTTGCTGCAAATGGAAAAGCATTAAGTCAAGGAGATATTAAAGGATTTGTAAAAATTATAAGTAATGAGGATGATAATATAATATTAGGTGCAGCAGTTATTGGACCATCAGCTACAGATTTAATCTCTAATTTTACGTACTTTATTCAAAATAAAATAGATTACAGAACATTAAATAATACTATATTTGCTCATCCTACAACGGCAGAAGCAATACATGAAGCTGTATTATCTATTACTGATGAGGCGATCCATTTTGCATAAAATATTTATTTCAAATAGTATTAATCCATATTTTAATTTAGCTTTTGAGGAATATTTACTTAATAATATTAGCTCAAAAGATAATATTCTTTTTTTATGGCAAAATGAAAATACAATAGTAATAGGAAGAAATCAAAATCCTTGGAAAGAGTGCAATCTGGAGGAATTAAAAAAACAAAAAGGAAAACTTGTTAGAAGATTATCCGGAGGCGGTGCAGTATACCATGATTTAGGTAATTTAAATTTTACATTTATATCTGAATATAATGAAGGTATTGTAAAAGAAAATGTTGAAAAAATTATAGATGTTTTAATTTTAAACGGAATCAAAGCAGAATTTAATGGTAAAAATGATATCTTATCAGATGGGTATAAAATTTCCGGCAATGCTTATTTTATAGAAGATAATATGATTTGTCACCATGGAACATTATTGGTAGAATGTGACGTAGAAAAAATGGTAAGATTGTTAACGGTATCTCAAAAAAAACTTGAATCTAAGGGTATTGATTCAATAAAGTCCAGAGTAATAAATATTAAAGATCTAAATAATAATATTACTGTTGAGTCTTTAAAAATAGATTTAACAAAAAACCTTACAGATTATAATATTAATTATGCATTTGTCGACGAAAATAAAATTGAAAGTAAAGATATAAACTTAAAAACTGTTATAGCATTAATGAAAAAATATGAAAGTTGGGAATGGAACTTTGGAGCTTCACCCGAATTCAATGTAGAATTTAATGAAAAATATTCATGGGGGGAAATAATTATTTATCTGTTTATAAAAGATGGCAAAATAATGAAAGTAAAATCCTATACTGATGCGTTAGATGTAAATTTACCAAAAAAAATAGAATCTTTATTATTAAATACAGAGTTCGATGATAATAAAATAGAATTCTTAATGAAAAATATTAAATAATACTGATATTAAATGCTCTTTTAAAATAAGGGCATTTTTTAGTATGCATAAAAGTCAGACGGTATGGAGCGTTCTCGTTAAACATAAAAAAACAAATGAATGTATATTAAAAATAATAAAAAGTTAATATTGCAGAATAAATTTATAAGTGAGTTTGTAAATTATATTTTTATTGAGTTGCTTGTATTAAATTTGACAATATTTGCTATTAAGTATAGTATTAAATTATACAGTTTAAGGAGGTTAGTATTATGAGAAAAGTAGATTTATTAGTTATTGGTGGAAGTGCTGGAGGAATTCTAAGTGCAAATACTGCAAGAAAAGTATATAAAGATATAAGTATTACGGTAATTAGAAATACGAAAACAGTAATGGTACCTTGTGGAATCCCATACATATATGGGACATTAAAAGATACCTCAAAAAATATTATCCCAGATAAAATGATTACAGATAATAATATAGATTTAATCATTGATAAAGTAACTAAAATAAATAAGGAAGAAAAATATGTTTTAACTGAAAATAATGATCAAATTAATTATGATAAACTTATAATCGCAACAGGTTCACTTCCTATTGTTCCATCTGTTATTGGCAATAATTTAGAAAATATATTCTCTATATATAAAAATGAAGTATATCTAAATGATATTTTACAAAAAATAAAGGATTTAAAAGATATTGTTGTAATAGGAGGAGGTTTTATAGGAGTAGAATTCTCTGAACAAATGCAATTAAATGGAAAGAACGTTACACTGCTACAAAGAGGAGATAAATGCTTAAGAAGAAATTTTGATGCGGAATTCAGTGCTGAAGCAGAGACTTTACTTAAAGAAAATGGTGTAAATGTAAGAACAAATTGTAAAATCAAAGAGTTCGTTGGAAAGGGAAAAGTTGAAGGAGTAAAGCTGGAAACTGGAGAAATAATTAAAGCAGATGCTATAATATTAGGTTCTGGAGTAAAACCTAATTCAGATCTTGCAAAAGATGCAGGTTTGAAAATAAATGATAATGGTGCAATTGCTGTTAACGAATATATGAATACATCTGATGCAGATATATTGGCAGTGGGCGATTGTGCTGAAAAAGTAAGTTTCTTTACGAGAAATGATGTTCCTGTTTTATTGGCTTCGACAGCAGCTTTAGAAGCTAAGATTGCAGGCTATAATGTTTTTAAAAATAAATTAACAAGAAAAAATAAAGGGACTATCAGTGCATTTTCAACAAAGATATACGGGGCAACTTTAGGGGCTGCCGGTTTAACAGAAAAGCAAGCTATAGAAAATAATTTCGAATATGTTATCGGAGAATTTAATGTTATGGACAAACATCCTGGTTCTCTTCCAAATACTAAGAAGATACATATGAAGTTAATTTTTTCAAAATATTCAGGTATAATCTTAGGAGGACAGATTTCAGGAGGAGATACCGTTGGAGAAATGATTAATATAATAAGCTTAGCAGTGCAGCAAGGAATGACTGCGGCAGATTTAAATACTTTCCAAGTTGCAACACATCCCCTTTTAACTGCTTCTCCTATAGCTTATCCAATTAATGGGGCGGCAATGAATGCAATTGAAAAAATGTAATATAATTAAAGAAATAATATAAAACATATATTTATACTCTTTATAGAAAATATAACCTATTTATGTATATAGGTTATATTTTTTTGTCTTTTTTTCTTTATAATGAAAGCTTCTAATTGCATAATTTAATATCATTTTAAATTATATAATAGCATATAATACTATATATTTTTTAAAATTTATGAATAATGGAGGAATTATTATGGCTGAAAAACCTATTTCAAAAGATACAGGAAACTGTAAAGTAGTTAATATATTTAAAACAGATGATGAGGAGGAGAGAAAAAAATTGTTACAGGAAGGCATAGCAAACATAATTTGCAGAACAGAAAGTAATGAAGTTATTAAATATATAAGGGTAAAATAAATTTTAATAAGGGGTTAAATCATGCAAAAAGTCGCAATTTATTGTCGTTTATCGGATGAGGATAAAAATAAACAAAGCGATATGCAGGATAGCGAAAGTATACAAAATCAAAAAACAATGTTGATAAATTATGCATTACAAAATAAATGGGAGGTATACGATTTATACAGTGATGATGATTATTCTGGAGCTGATACAGGTAGACCTGAATTTAACAGACTTTTATGTGATGCTGAGAATAAAAAATTTAATATAGTTCTAGCTAAGACACAGTCAAGATTTACAAGGGATATGGAAATTGTTGAAAAATATCTTCATAATAAATTTATACGATGGGGTATTAGATTTATTAGTGTGGTTGATAATGCAGATACATATAATAAAGGTAATAAAAAATCTAGACAAATAAATGGCTTGGTTAATGAATGGTATTTGGAAGATTTATCAGAAAATATTAAAGCTGTATTAAATTCAAAGAAAAAACAAGGTAAATATGTAGGAGCTTTTGCGCCCTATGGATATTTGAAAAACCCAAAAGATAAAAATAAATTAATAATTGATGAAGTTGCAGCTGAAAATGTCAAAACTATTTTTAAATTATATATACAAGGATATGGTTTAACTAAAATTGCACAGTATTTAAATGATAAAGGTTATCCTTGTCCCTCCGAATATAAGAGGTTAAATGGAGAAAATTATATACCAAGGCAAAAGGGAATAAAAGGTAAAATATGGAGAGATACATCTGTAAGCTTTATTTTAAATAATAGAATGTATTGCGGTGATATGGTACAAGGAAAAACTGAAACAGTAAGCTATAAGGATAATAGGAAAATCAGAAAGAAACCATCAGAATGGGTTATTATAGAAAATACTCATAAGCCTATTATATCTAGAGAAATTTATTTTAAAGCTTATGATATTGCTAAATTAAGGACGAGGCCTGAAAATAGTGGAAAAAAGCATATATTTGCAGGAAAGATAAAATGTAGTGAATGTAATTCTGTTTTAGTGAAAAGATATGGAGCAACCAAAGATAATAAATATTTTATTTGTCCAATGAAAAAATATGGTGTTTGTGAAAAAGGGGCAACAATATCATATAATCTGATTTGTGAGGCAGTATATAGTGAGCTTAAACAGACTATAAAGGAGTATGTATCAGAAGACGAAATTAATAATCTTATAGTTGAAAAAAATGTAATTGATGAAAATATTAAATCTATACAAACGATATTATCATCTATTGAGCAGGAATTAAAGGATTTAAATAATGCTTTAGAAAATTTATATATTGATAAAGTGAGAAACATTATTAGTGAAGAACAGTTTAGTAATATGAGCAAGAGCTTTTTAGATAAGCAAAAAAAACTAATTTCCCAAAAATCTGTTCAAAGTAGTCAAATTAAAAAATTAATAAAAAAAAATAACCTAAAAAATGAAAAGATAGAAGTTATCACTAAATTTTTAAATTTAAATGAATTATCAAAAGAATTAATTGATGAATTTATTAATTGTATATATGTAAAGAATACAGAGTATAAAGGCATAAAAGAAATTACTATAAAATGGAAATTATAGTAATTATCACATGCAGCTAATGATGCTTGCGTTGCAGCTGCAGAATTTCATTCTGGAACAGTGGAAATCTTTGTAGAGAATATGAATAAACGTGCAAAAGAACTTGGTATGAAGGATACACATTTTGTTAATACAAATGGTTTACCAGTAGCAGATCATTATACAAGTGCATATGATATAGCATTGATGTCAAGAGAACTTATTAAACATACACATACAAAAGACTGGTTTAATACTTGGCAGACAACAATTAAAGTTGGATTAGAGGGGAAAAAGCAAACAGAATTAGGTCTTACCAATACAAATAGATTGATAAAGATGTATCCGGGTGCAAATGGTATTAAAACGGGATTTACTCAAGATGCAGGATATTGTTTATCTGGATCTGCAACTAAAGGTGATCTGACACTTATTTCAGTAATTTTAGGATGTAAAACTTCCAAACTAAGATTTTCAGAAACATGTAAATTGATGGATTATGGATTTGCTAACTATGAATCGGTAAAAATTGCGGAAAAAGGTGAACCATTTGGGTCTATTGAGCTGGAAAAAGCCACGCCAAGTATAATTGATGCAGTATCTCCTGAAAATATAAGTATTTTGGTTAAAAAAGGTAAAAAGGATGGAATAAAAGGGGAGACTATATTTAAAAAGTCTATTTATGCTCCAGTTAAACGAGATCAAGAAGTTGGTGAAATTGTAATTTATCAGAATGATAAAGAATTGAGCAGATATCCTTTGGTAGCTGCAGAATCAGCAGATAAAGCTACTTTTGTAGAACTTTACATACGAATGTTAAAAGAGGGGGTAAGATAAACAATGAAAGAGTACGCGATTGCGTTTTCGTCATTTTATAAAGCTATTTATGCTCAAGAGAAACTCCAAGAGAATCATATTAGGTCTACATTAAAAAAATTGCCGCCTGAGTTTTTACGCTCATGCGGCTATGGACTTTATTTAAAAACCGACTCAATTCAAAGGGTCGAAAATATATTGACAAATAGTCAAATTGACAATCGTGGAGTTTTTATTATTTAAGATTTTCAGGATTTAGGCCTTTTAGTTCTTCTAGAACAAAGAGGCCGTCTTTTCTTATTAAGACATCATCAAACCAAATCTCTCCACCGCCGTATTCAGGTCTTTGAATCATAACTAAATCCCAATGTATAGCGGATTTATTTCCATTAAAGGCATCTTCATAGGCTGCTCCCGGAGTTAAATGAAAACTTCCCGCAATTTTTTCATCAAATAAGGTATCCTTCATTGGATGTAATATAAACGGATTTACACCGATGGCAAATTCGCCGAAGTAACGAGCGTTTTCATCGGTATCAAGAAGTTCATTGATTCTTTCATCATTATTAGAGGTAGCTTTTATGATTTTCCCGTCTTTAACTTCAAATACAATGTTATCGTAAGTAAAGCCTTGTTCTTCAGAAGGTGTATTGTAAGATATTTTTCCGTTCATTGATTCTCTAACTGGTGCAGTATAAACTTCTCCATCAGGAATATTGCGTTCGCCGTCACACTTTATTGCACCTATGCCTTTAATTGAGAAGGTTAAATCTGTTTCAGGTCCAACTATATGAACTTTATCTGTTTTATTCATTAAATCTACAAGAGGAGTCATTGCATCAGACATTTTTTTATAATCTAAAGTACATACATCAAAATAGAAATTTTCAAAAGCTTCAAGGCTTGTATTGGCAAGTTGTGCCATAGAATTATTAGGATATCTTAATACTACCCATTTTGTCTGGTTAACTCTATAATCAAGAACGGGTCTTAGTATTTTACTGTACATATTTAGTTTAGCTGAAGGAACATCTGATAATTCGGCAGTATTTGAACCAGCTCGAATTGCAATATAAGCAGCCATACCCTGCATTTGTGCAAGCTGGTACTCATTCATAAACTGAATTTGTTCTTCTGTAGAGCTTAAAAGAATTTCTCTTGTAATAGATGAATCTCTGATTTCCACATAAGGAAAACCTCCGCAAGCATATACATCTTTAATTATTTGTTTTACCAATGGCTTGCAGCATTCTCCTTCATATGAAATTAAAACTTTTTCACCCTTTTGTACATTGCATGAATAATGTACAAGAACATCTGATAATTTATTTAATCTAGAATCCATAAAATAATCTCCTTATATATAAAATAATAATTAATAATTTTAATATGTATAAAATAATTAGAATTATTTTACACTACTTGTATTTAGTATAACCCAAAATTAGGTATTTTAAAAGTGCAATAAGGTAAAATTTGTTTTACCTAAAAGATTGTTTGTGCTATAATTTAACTCGAAAAAGACAGTAGTATTATGTTATGATAAATCTAATAAAAGTATAAATTAAATCAGTAGATAATTACTAGTAAGGAGATAAAAAAATGCAAGAAAGATGTAGAATTATTATGAGTCAAGTTATGCTGCCTCATCAGGCGAATGTTGCAGGAAATGTTCATGGTGGAGAAATTATGAAATTCATGGATACTGCGGCAGGTGCAGTGGCTATGAAATTTTCCAAAAGTAATTGCGTTACAGCTAGAGTAGATGAACTTGAATTTCATCTTCCAATTTTAGTAGGAGCATTAGTAACGTGCACGGCAAGCGTTGTATATACAGGTAGAACTTCTCTGGAAGTTTTTGTAAATGTTGAATCGGAAGAACTTGATTCAGAAAGGGGCCCACAAAAAGCACTTTCTGCTTATTTTACAATGGTTGCTATGGGTAAAAACGGAAGACCTCAGTCTGTTCCAACTTTTACACCGGAAACAGAAGAAGAAAAAAATCTCTATGATAATGCAAAAGTGAGAAAAGAACAGTTTAATAATAGAAAAAAGAAATAATAACAATTAATATTTAGATTTGTTGATATTTTGGTAGTTGAATAACCGCCAATTTTAATAACTTTTCTGATAATTCTTAGCAGCATAACAATATTTTATAAATAATAATAAAAGGAGCTTAGTATGCTCCTTTTTTCTTGCATGGGTAATAATCTTGTGGTATATTAATAATGCTGCGAAAAGGTCTCTAAAAAATCATAAAAAGCTATAATAAACTAGATTTTAAATAATTATGGAAGCGTATCGAAGTGGTCATAACGAGCTTGACTCGAAATCAAGTTGTCCGCAAGGGCACGTGGGTTCGAATCCCACCGCTTCCGCCATCGAGAAAGCCTGAAACCATGCGGTTTACGGGCTTTCTCATTTTTTATTCCGCTTTCTTTTCTTGTTTTTTGTCTTGCATCTCTTCTAATTTGATGGAGAGATGCAGTTACTCGGTGGACGCTGAAAATCCCAGACCAGCCATGAGTGCAGATGCACTGGATAGCTTAGAATTGTAGTCCAAGTGTGCGTAGATATTTGCTGTGGTACTAAAATTCGAATTCCACAGCCATTCCTGAATCTGCTTCACTTCATACGGAAACGTTTATCTTAAGAGTTAAAAGAGGTTTTCCTTTCGAACAGTTTATATACAGGGAAGCTCTTAGGACGTACTGTTTTATTATATCCCCCAAATCGGCACAATCAAATTCTGGCTATCAAATGCCGATAGTCGGTCTGTCATACAAAGCACTGCTCCTGTCCCACGCTCTAAAGAGGCTTTATCTATAACCCCGAATACCCGGGTAAGTTGACTATGGGGCGTAGCAGTTTTCTTGATTTCCATAGGGTATAGCTTACCGCTGTCTTCCAACAAGATATCTATTTCTTTGGTATCCTTGTCACGATAGTAATAAATGAAAGCTTCTCGACCGCAATTCTGATAGCTTTTGACAATCTCGGACACCACAAAATTTTCAAGAATCGCACCGCTCATTGCACCATTCATCAGTGTGTCGCTATCTCTCCATTTGGTCAGATATGCCACCAAACCACAGTCATAGAAATACAGTTTGGGTTTCGTAACCATACGCTTAAGCATATTGTTGGAATATGGGTGGAGATAAAATACAATTCCCAGCCTCTCCAAAATACCGAGCCAGTTTTTAGCCGTAACCTGGCCAATCCCGGCAGCATCAGAGATGGTCTTATAATTCACCATCTGCCCACACAGAGCGGCAGCTGATGTGATAAAGTCCATAAATTTAAGTGAATCAATGGCACCAGATATCTCTTTTACATCTCGATCAATATAGGTGCTGATATAGCTGGAATAAACCGTCCGGTAATCGCTGTACTGCCCGCTGATTAGAGCAGGCATCCCACCTCTGAAAATACGCTCATAAAGTGCAGGAGTATCAACTGAAGTCCGCTCCTTTATCCGCTGTGATAGTTGCTCCAAATCCAGCACAAAAGGTGCTGTCGCAGAACCATAGATTTCAGCCTGTGACATGGGTGCCATATGAAGCAGGCAGACGCGCCCAGCCAGAGATTCCTGTATTCCCTCCATTAATTTGAACACCTGTGAACCTGTCAGCCAAAAATCACCGGCACGATGGTTCTGGTCAACATGTATTTTAATATAGGTGAACAGCTCCGGTGCATACTGCACCTCATCGATAAATACCGGTGGTTTATGAATTTGCAGGAACATCTTCGGGTCATTCTTTGCCATTTGGCGCTCTGTCAAATCGTCCAGTGTAACATACTCCCGTCCTATGTTCTCCTCTGCCGCCAGCTTTTGCAGCATGGTAGTTTTTCCGACCTGCCTGGGACCGGTAAGCAGCAAAGCTGGAAACTCTTTGGAAAGGCGGAGAAAAGTATCCTCCATTGCTCTGTGTATATAATTCATGAAATCACCTCTTCGTCTAAAATTATTACCTACTATATTATAGCCGATACATTGTATCTGGTCAATGTGTTTTCGGCTATTATCTGTATTAATTATATTTTAGACGAAAGCATTAGGATATATACAATTGAAAAAGGGAGTTCCCAGCATTTCAATGCTGAGAGTCCCTTTCTCTATTTCGGTTGATCAGGTATTTACCCTTGTAAATAAATCTCGGCAAACAGCTTGCTTGCCACCTTAAAGCCTCCTATAAACGCCTGGGTTTCATCAAGATAACACAGATGCATGTTTTCAGAAATGAAATGCTCCAGCAACGCCTTCATTTTCGGGTACAGTTTGCTTTCCAGCTCTTCGTAGGCTTGTGTAGCCAGCTGATTTGCCTCAGCATATCCATCTATGGACGGATGTATATTTTCACTTGGGTATAAGTTCCCATAATATAACTGCTGAAGCACTGTAAATAATAACGTCTATTTTACCGTATCCAAACTAATTTTGTAAATTTTTGGAGGCAATCACATTGTCGCTAAGCCGGCGGAACACCAAATGGGAAACCATACACAAACCGAGACAGACAGTAAATGCACCAAAATAAATCCAATAAACATTGGCCGATAGGTATTCGAACAGCACACCATAGATTACCTGCCCAATAGGATTACCGCACATGACAAGGCACATGAGTAGAGCCATGACCTTCCCTGTGAGGGTGGCAGGGGTAATCTTCTGCACATATGTAATTATTTCTATGTTGAAAAGCGTTGAAATTGTCATCATTATTACGCAGAAGCCGGCAATAAGCAGATATGCCGTCATTGAGTCTATTGGTAAACGCAGTGCAAGACCCATTGGAAGCAGAGTCGCCGTACATCCGAAAATCAACATTGCTCCACGGCTGACTTTTAGCTTATGGCCAACAACACCTGAGAGCAGTCCACCCAATAGTCCACCAGCCGCCAGTGCTCCCTGCGCATATCCGTAAAGTCGGTTGCCTGTGGCTTGGTCAAAGCCCAGATGGCTGGTGACAACAATGGGTAAGCCTACAATGATCAGTGCGGAAAACACCAGATTGACCGCAGTGAGCAGCAACCCTAAACGTCCAATCTCCGGATGCTCATGCCGGATAAACTGCCAGCTTTCCCGCAGGTCAGCAGCCGCTAGAGAAATTATGCTCCCTTCAAAATTCCGCTTTTCAAAGGGTATATGAATGAAAATTTCCATTACGGCAGAGAGGAAAAAGCAGACAATGCTGAGATACAGAATCGGCTTTATTCCATAAAATCCGAAGATCATTCCGCCCAGCACAGGACCTACCACTCTGGCAAGTGAGTTTACCATGTTAATAATTGCGTTTCCGGCCATCAGCTTGTCGGGTGGTGTCAGCACCGGCAGCGATGCTTGTACTGTGGGTTGATAAGCGCCCTGAATGCCGTAGAGCAGCATCAGAACGGCAATGAGCAAAGGTACCAGAGGGAGGGTCTCAAAACATAGCGCATAAAATAGCATCAGTGCTGCAGTAAAGAAATCTAGGCATACCATTACGTTTCGTTTGTTCACCCGGTCAGCCACCATACCGCCCACTGGCGATAGCAGCAGCATGGGAAGAAACGACAGCGCCATTGTCGTACCATATAGCGTCGCCGAATGTGTTTTGTTGAGCAAGTATAGTGGCAGCGCGAAGCGCAGTATATTGTTGCCAAACAGAGAGATGATCTGTCCGATTACAACCATTAAAAAATCTCTTTTAAATATTTTTGTATTCACGATATTTCCTCCTGATTTAATGCCGAACGACGGTATGTATATATTTAAAAATAAATGTTCTTTACTGGGCAATTATTTTATTCATGTTCTTATTTGCAAGAGTACAGTAGCGCCGGTAAGATTTAAGCATCTGCTCATCCAGCAACTCAATTCCCATGTTCTTTAGCATCAAATTAAAAAAGTGCACCCGCTTTTCCATGCTGTCAACGTCTGCTTCAAGCACTAACGGATTAAGCCAAAGGTTTGTCAGTATAATGATGACCTCTGAAAGCTCCCTTGGATACTCTGTAAGAATCGAACCGTCCGCCACACCCTGCTCAATAACCGGCTGCACATAGTTTGGCACAACATCCAAAAAAATTTCGCGTATCTGCATGGACAGCAGTTTTGGATTTTCCAGCATATTGGGTGTAACTGTAAAAACAATGTCTCGGTCGGAGCTGGAAAGTGACAAACAAAACATCTTTTTCAGTTTTGCATAACCTGTGAGTGCAGAATCATCTCGAACGGCCTTTAATTTTCTGATGATTTGTTCATTATACCGGTCGCCCACTGCATTGAATATTTCTTCTTTAGACTTGTAATGGTGGTAGACGGCTCCTTTGGAAAGGCCACCAAGACCATCAATAATATTCTGAATAGAAGTGTTTTCATAGCCCTTCTCTAGAAACAGCCTTTGAGCCACGTCCAGTATCAACCGGCCGGTCTCCTCTGGGTATTTGTTCCGTGCCATAATGCACCTCCTTCTCTTATACATACCAACAGTATGTATAAATTTTAGTACGGTATTTTAGCTTTGTCAAGCAAAATTTTAAAGAATATTGAACATTGAAATCTTAAGTTGCTTGATAAGCTTCCAATTATTTCTTGTTGTATAAACAATGCAAAATTCACATGAGTCCATTATACCATGGTTTTACCAATAAGCATTGTCACAGTCACAAACGTGGCGGCTTTTTCTATACCTAAAACAAAAACAGAAGGAAGAGGTCGTATTCTCATGTCTTAAGTGAAGCTAAGTTACTTCTTAGAAAAATATACTGGTGCGGTTAATTTAGAGATGCATATAACTACCAAAAGAGGCGAAACTAAAATTGTAAGATGAATTGTATATGGACTATGAAAGCGTATCCGTTTATATGTTAGTGTACAGCATTTTAGTGCTGGAAGGTTCTCAGCTCACAGGCTAGTATATTGCGAAATCGCTGCCGTATGATCAGCAGAAAATTCTCACCGATTACTTTGAGAAAAGGATGTAATAAGGCAAATCAAGTTTTGTTTAAATCCTACTATAGTTTTTACATTTTTTATGATGTATAATATAGAAAATATAAAATAATTTTAAATTTTGAGGTTATAAAAATGAATATTGGAATGATTAGTTGTGTTGTTATGGCAGTAATATTTGGAATGTTATCATTAGTTTTTACTTTTCTAAAGGATGAGGGAGCAATACTCATCAGTGGTTTTAACACTATGCCGAAAGAAGAAAGAGAAAAATATGATAAAGAAAAAATGAGTGCTGATCAGAGAAATGAGCTTCTTAATTGGACAGTTGTTTTTATTATAGGTTCTTTTGCATGCTATTTTATAAATACATATTTTGCTATTGTTGCCTTTATTGTTTGGTTAATATTATTTTTTAAAAATGTACATTTTAATACCAATAAGGCTTTTGAAAAGTATAGAAAAGGATAATTATAATTTTGCCAATATATAAAAAACTTCATATGAGTTTTATTTAATGTTGTATTATTATTTATCAATATATAGAAAAAAGCTTTCTATTATATTTTTACTATAGAAAGCTTTATCTATATAAACTTTTGTATCTTGTGGAATTTGCAGAAAGTGATATATTTATAACCTTTTAATAAAAGTTATTATATGTTGTTCCGTCTTCTAATGATATTCCTTTATATTCACTTAATTCACTTACTGTTACAAGCTGATATCCTCTTTTGATCAATTCAGGGATAATATATTCAGCTGCATCAGCAGTACTCTCATAAATATCATGCATAAGTACAATATCACCGTCTTTTACATTTTCAAGAATGGAATTACATACTGTTTCTGCATCTCTGTTTTCCCAATCTAGCGTATCAAGTGACCATAGAATGACAGGCATGTCAATTTGTTGGCTCGTGTCTTCATCCATATAGCCATAAGGAGCTCTCATTATTTGAGAAGTAGTGCCAGTAGCATTTTGTATAATTTGCTGGGTTGTATTCATTTGATAACATATTTCTTCATCAGTGAGACTGGTAAGATCTTGATGATTTAAAGTATGGTTTCCAATTTCATATCCGCTTTCAATCATACGTTCTAATAGGTTTGGATTATCTTCTGCTTCGGTTCCCAAGACAAAGAAAGTTGCTTTCGCATTATTTTCTTCTAATACATCAAGTATTTTTGATGTATAGTATTGTGAAGGACCGTCATCAAATGTTAATGCAATCATTGGCTTGTCAGTATCGATTTCCTGTACTGTTTCGTTTCCTGATGTTGCAAAGGCAGTGTAAGGAATTATTGTAACAATAAGGATTGTTAGAAAGACAGTAATGATTCGTTTTGATTTTCTCATCATTTTTACCTCTTTAAAATATTTTTAGTTATATCGTATTTACATATTGGTCATAACCATTTATTTTAATGAATATGAAATATGTACATTCTTTGTGTGGTAATACATTTCATCTTTTCTTTATATTAGTACCATATTTATTATTGATTACCAGTTAATTTAGTTAATTATAGGATAATAAATTAAAATTTACTTAAAAATATTTAAAGAAATCTTTCGAATCAAAAAATAAAATAATTAAAAAGCAGCATTTAGATTTTTAAACTATATGCTGCTTTCTAAATAAATAATATTATTAACAGTTTGTTAAGTTAGTTTGGTAATTCAAAAATATCCTCCACAGTTGTTTTTAGTAATCTTGCAAGTTTCATGGCTAATTCTAGTGTTGGGTTGTATTTATCATTTTCTATAGCATTTATAGTTTGCCTGGTTACGCCTAACTCCTTTGCAATATCTTCTTGCCGTAATCCTATGCTTTTTCGTAATTCTCTGATTTTATTTTTCATACTATTGCCTCTTATATTTCTAGAAAGAAAACAATAGCACCGAAACCAACAAGGCATACAATAACCGCAGTAAGATACCATATGAGGCTATTTTTTCCTCTTTTATCTCCGGCTTTCCATTTAGAAATTTGTGTAACAAAAAAATAAACAACATTTTGAGCTATCAAAAGATAAAAGGGTAGCGTAATATTCCCTAATTTTATAAAATCATATACTCCCCATACAAATAATGCAATAATAGTAAATGACCATGCCCATTTAATAGAATCTAAAGCTATTTTTGTTTCCATCTCATCCATTTTTCTCATAATTCAATACCTCCATAATGTATAATTGTTTTGACATTTTTAATATAATATCTGGCAAAGAAAATGTCAAGAACTTTTGACATTTTAAAACTAAATATTTTAAAATCTCCTTAAATATGAAATACTTTATATTAATTGTAATGATAAAGGAACAAAAAGAATTAAAAAAAATATTAAAAAATTGAAAAATTTATATCTTTTAATATTGATATAGTTTATTAATTACTCAACTTTCCCACTAGGGAAATGTTAATGCACCTTGAAAAATGAATATGAATCTGCTTTAGGATATATAAAAAAGTCCTAATTTTTGATAT
>NZ_AUFC01000019.1 GCF_000426305.1 Anaerovorax odorimutans DSM 5092
GCCAGGATCAAACTCTTAATTAAAGTTGTATTTAAAAGCCGAAGCTTTAAAATCTGGTTCAGTAAAACGCATCGCGTTTCATTTTCTATCTTCATATTTGTTATACGAATCTAGAATTATTGTTTTTTAAAGAAATTGTACGTTGACTCATTCGTTTATGAATTCATCTTACCAATCTTTGCTGATTGTTTGTACTTTAGTCTCTTTCGAGAACTACTTAAAGTCCTCTTTGACTAAATTTCTACACTATGGAGTTTTCAAGGTTCAACGGACTTATTATTCTTTGCTAATCAAATGAATAAATGTCCTTCGTCAGTAATTACAAATACAATTGTAATCTGTGACATGGCTTAGCTTCTTTTAAGAAAGAGCTCCGTTGACTTCTCAACGCTCGTCCGCGTCTAGCGAACTTTTTTAGTATATCTCATCTTGCTATCTTTGTCAACTACTTTTTCAACTTTTTTATTTTTGTTTAGTTTACTTGGTAATTTCGTTTTTGATAGCTTAACTATATTACCAAACACAATAACATATGTCAACCGTTTTTTCATAATTATTTAAAATTATTTTAAAAAAGGTTAAAACAATACATTCCTAGATAAACTACAATTCTAATATTACCATTTTCAAACTACTTTATTCATATCTATAATAACTATTTCTAAATTGGTGTGTAAACATAATTACTGTTCAAATATAAAAAGCTATTGTTTTGCTATAAGGGGTATGGGTTATTTATATAAAAATATGTATATAAAGAAAACGACAAACTTAAAATTATGCTTGTCGTTTTCGTTATATTATTATATTGTTTATCTCGTTAATTAATTATCATATTAATTATATGGCATTTACAATCAAGTCACCGGTTTCTTTTGTTCCTATAGGTTTCATGCCATCTACCATAATATCCGGCGTTCTATATCCAGCTTTTAATACAGATTTAACCGCATTTTCTATATCATCAGCCTCCTTAGATAATCCAAAAGTATAACGAAGCATCATAGCACTTGATAAAATAGTAGCCATTGGATTCGCTTTATTTTGCCCTGCAATATCAGGTGCAGAGCCATGTACAGGTTCATACATTCCAAAATTACCTTTTGCAAGACTCGCAGATGGTAGCATACCTATAGATCCTGTAATCATACTTGCTTCATCAGAAAGTATATCTCCAAATATGTTGCTTGTTACAATAACATCAAACTGCTTAGGGTTTCTAACTAATTGCATTGCTGCATTATCAATGTACATATGATTTAGTTCAACCTCAGGGTAGTCTTTAGCCACCTCTGTCACTATTCTTCTCCAAAGTCTAGAACTTTCCAATACATTGGCCTTGTCAACACTGGTTAACTTTTTCCCTCTTTTCATAGCCATATCAAAAGCAACAATAGCTATTCTTTTTACTTCTTCTTCTGAATAAAGTTCTATGTCATATGCCGCAGGCCCAAGCTCTGTATCTTTGAAACCTTTTTCTCCAAAATAAATTCCACCAGTTAACTCTCTTACAACAAGAATATCCATTCCTCCACTTACTATTTCAGCTTTTAATGGACAAGCATCTGCAAGTTCTTCAAATAAAAGAGCAGGCCTCAGATTTGCAAATAATCCAAGTTCTTTTCTTAATCCTAATAATGCTCTTTCCGGTCTCTTATCGCCAGGTAGAGTATCCCACTGCCATCCTCCTACAGCTCCCAAAAAAACTGCATCGCTGTTTTTACAAATATCTATTGTTTCTTGAGGAAGACATTCTCCTGTAGCATCTATTGCAGCTCCTCCGGCTAATACTGTCGTATAGTTAAATTTATGATTATATTTTTCTCCTATTTTATCCAATACTCTTACAGTCTGTTCCACTACTTCTGGTCCAATTCCATCTCCTGGTACTAATGCAATTTTGTAGTTCATGACTTTTAATCACTCCTTATTTTAATTTATTTATAGATTCTCTTTTACGTAATTTACTAAGCCTCCGCTTTCTATAATCTTTGTTATAAAGTCGGGGAAGGGTTCCGCTTGATATGTTTCATTTTTTGTATTATTTGTTATTATACCAGTTTGAAAGTCTACCGTTACTTCATCTCCTGCTTCAATTTTCTCTGCTGCCTCTTCACATTCTAATATTGGAAGACCTGTATTAAATGAATTCCTGTAAAAAATTCTCGCAAAGGTTGGTGCAATAACACAACTTACACCGGAAGCTTTAATAGCAATCGGCGCATGCTCTCTTGACGATCCACATCCGAAATTTTTTCCAGCTACTATAATATCTCCTTCTTGTACTTTAGATGCAAATTCTGCATCGATATCCTCCATACAATGAGATGCCAGTTCTGACGGCTCCGATGTGTTTAAGTGTCTTGCCGGAATTATTACATCTGTATCTACGTTTTCACCATATTTAAAAACTTTTCCCATTTTAAACTATTCCTTTCTTTTAATTAAAATATCCTAATTTTAAAATTCTTCTGGATTTGCAATACATCCTTTTACCGCTGATGCTGCTGCTACAGCCGGACTTGCAAGATAAACTTCAGAATCCACGTGACCCATTCTGCCTACAAAGTTTCTGTTTGTTGTGGCAACAGCTCTTTCTCCTGCTGCAAGAATCCCCATATGACCTCCAAGGCATGGTCCGCATGTTGGAGTAGAGAAAACCGCTCCTGCTTTAACAAATATTTCTGCATATCCAGCTTTAATACAATCAAGATATATTTGTTGTGTTCCCGGGAAAATAATACATCTTACATTTTTAGCAACCTTTTTACCTTTTAATATTTTAGCTGTTACTTTCATATCTTCCATTCTTCCATTTGTACATGAACCAATAACAACTTGATCTATTTTTACATTACCGACTTCATCAATTTTCTTTGTGTTTTCAGGAAGATGCGGAAAAGCAACAGTTGGTCTGATTGCTGCCAAATCAATCACATACGTTTCATCATAAACAGCATTTTTATCTGGTTTATAAACCTTCATACTTTTCTTAAATGCTTTATTTTTATTTCTATGCTGCTTCATATATTCTTTTGTCTTTTCATCTACCATAAAGATTCCATTTTTTGCTCCTGCTTCAATAGCCATATTAGCCATAGCGAGTCTGTCATCCATGGAAAGATTCTTTAATCCCGATCCCATAAATTCCATAGATTTATAAAGGGCACCATCTACTCCAATCATACCAATAATATGAAGGATAACATCCTTACCGCTTACCCATTTTGATGGCTTTCCAACAAGTTCAAATTTAATAGCTGAAGGTACTTTAAACCATGCCTTTCCTCTTGCCATCCCAGCTGCCATGTCTGTAGAACCAATACCTGTGGAAAAAGCTCCTAATGCCCCGTATGTGCAAGTATGTGAATCTGCTCCAATGACAACATCTCCTGCAACGACCAATCCTTTTTCAGGTAAAAGAGCATGCTCAATACCCATTTCACCAACTTCAAAATAATTTTCTATATCTTGTTTACCTGCAAATTCTCTTAGCATTTTACATTGCTCTGCCGCTTTGATATCTTTATTTGGTGTAAAATGATCCGGAACTAATACTACTTTATTTATATCAAAAACACCCTTTGCTCCCATTTTATTAAATTCTTTAATTGCCACCGGTCCTGTAATATCATTAGCCAAAACAATGTCTAAATTAGCTTCGATAAACTGACCAGGTTTTACTTCTTTTAGCCCTGCATGCGCAGCTAAAATTTTCTGAGTCATAGTCATTGCCATATTAATTTACCTCCCTCATTTTTTTATGGTTTTCCTCATCATATATCATTTTATTTACAGCATTTACATAAGCATAAATGCTTGCTTCAATTACATCTGTAGAAAGACCTCTTCCTGCAAAGACAGTACCTTCTTCATTACTTATTTTTACAAGAGCATCTCCTTGCGCATCTTTTCCTTCTGTTACTGATTTTAATTCGTAATCTTCTAATTTTAAAGACATTCCCACAATTTTTTCGATAGCTTTAAAAGCTGCATCAACTGGGCCATCACCAGTTGAAACTCTTTCGATAAATTTGCCTTCTTTCATCATTTTTACTACTGCTGTTGAAGTAATACTGTTTCCGCTGTTAATCACAAACTTGTCAACACTAAATGTTTTAGGAACTTGAACTGATTCCTTATCAATAAGTACTTCAATATCCCTATCATATACTTGCTTTTTCTTATCAGCAAGAACTTTAAACTTTTTAAAAGTAATATCGATATCTTCATCTGATAAATCATAACCCAAGGCTTTTACTTTATTTTTAAAGGCATGTTTACCTGAATGTTTTCCAAGTACCATATTATTGGCATTAAGTCCAACAGATTCTGGTGTCATAATTTCATACGTTTCTCTATTATTCAAAACACCATGCTGGTGTATACCTGATTCGTGTGCAAATGCATTCTCACCAACTATCGCCTTATTAGGCTGTACCTTTACACCTGTAATTCTGCTTAACAGACTGGATGAACGCATGATTTCCGTTGTTACAATTCTTGTATCAGCATCCAGCATATCTTTTCTTGTATGCAATGCCATAACAAGTTCTTCCATTGCAGAATTTCCTGCTCTTTCTCCTATTCCATTGATCGTACATTCTATTTGTGTTACTCCTGCTTTAATAGCTGCAAGAGAATTAGCAACTCCAAGGCCAAGATCATTATGACAATGTGCTGATATAGTCACATTATCTAATGAAGGTGCAAGTTTTCTAAGATTCATAAAAAATTCATAATGTTCATCGGGAGTAGTATACCCTACTGTATCAGGCAAATTGATAGTAGTGGCTCCAGCTTTAATAACTCCCTCTATAACTTTAGCTAAAAATTGAGGATTACTTCTAGTGGCATCTTCAGCTGAGAATTCAATATCACTGCAGTATCCCTTTGCATGTTTTACCATTTCAATAGCTCTTTCATAAACTTCATCTGGCGTCATCTGTAATTTATATTCCATATGAAGTGGTGATGTTGCTATAAATGTATGAATTCTCGGTGCAGCTGCATCTTTTAAAGCCTCCCAGGCTCTGTCAATATCTCCTTTTACTGTTCTTGCCAGGCTTGCCACCCTACAATCTTTAATAGTTTCTGCTATTGTTTTTACAGACAGAAAATCTCCCGGTGATGAAATTGCAAATCCTGCCTCAATTATATCGACTTTCATTCGTTCTAATTGTTTTGCCATCTCTATTTTTTCTTTTAGATTCATACTGCAACCTGGTGACTGCTCTCCATCTCTAAGCGTAGTGTCAAAAATTTTAATCATTTTCATTCCCATTTTAAATCCTCCTTTAATTAAGCGGAAACTTACTTTCAAAATAAAATGAAAGTTATCTGTAATTCAATTTAACTTACAGGTCCCAGGATATTTGGTATTACTTACTACAAAATTGAAATTTTTATATATGAAAGCTTTTAAAAATACATCTGCTCTCTTCAATTTTATTTAAATTGTAGTTTTTATTTATTTATATCTAAAAGAGATATTTCCTATATATTAAAAAATCCCTGAAGTTTAATAATAAACCTCAGGGACGATATAATACTACCGCGGTACCACCCTAGTTACTGTCAAATACAGTCCACTCTTTAGATTCCAACAAATCCTTGACCTTGATAACGGGGTCTTCCGTGATTCCTTAATAGATAACCGTTAGGGAACCCTGCTCAGGAGCGAGATATAATCCTTTTTACGTATCGGTTTTCAGCTGCCACCGACTCTCTGTAACGTTTTTTCAGAATTAAAAACTCCGTCATTGCATTTAGAATTTTAAATCTATTGCGTTTAGTATACATAAAAATTTTTATAATGTCAAATAGAATTTTTATGTATTTAAGAATATTTTTCAATCAAAGTTTAACATTTTGATGCATTGAATTCTTCTTCAATTTCTTTAGGAAGCTTGGTTGCAAGACTTATTAAAATAATAGCAATTGAAGATGCAATAAAGCCCGGAATAATTTCATAAATGCTGAATATTCCTCCCACCGATTTCATATAGTACCAAATTAAATCCACAGCACCGCCAATAATCATTCCTGCAATAGCGCCCTGCTTTGTTGTTCTTTTCCAAAACAAAGAGAATAAAATAAGGGGTCCAAAAGCAGATCCAAAGCCTCCCCAAGCGCAAGATACAAGTCCAAATACGGAGCTGTTTGGATCAAGAGCCAGTAAAATAGCTATTGCGGCAACCAAAACTACCGTAATTCTGCTAATCCAGACCATACCCATTTCATCTACATTGTTTTTAGAAATAAGTCCGTAAAGGTCTTTGGATACAGAAGATGCGGTTACCAAGAGTTGAGAACTTGCGGTACTCATAATTGCTGCTAGTATTGCAGTTAAAAGCAGCCCTGAAACCACTTCATTAAACATTAAATGAATCATAGTCATATATATGGTTTCACCATCTTTTAAATCAGGAAGCATTGCTTTACCTACCATTCCGATAATTACTGCTGTACTTAGAGTAATTATTACCCATGTCATGGCTATAATTCTTGATTTTTTAATATTGTCAGGCGATTCAATAGCCATAAATCTAACTAAAATATGTGGTTGACCAAAATATCCTAACCCCCATCCAAGGGCTGATGCAAGAAGCAGTACATTTACAGAATCTCCATCCATAGGGAAAAATCCCAACTTTTCCGGTGTTAATTGTGCAAGCCTTGCAGCAACTTCTCCCGATCCTCCCATATCTGCTATTGCAATTACGGGTACTATAATCAATGCAAAAAACATGATTGTACCTTGAATTGTATCTGTCCAACAAACTGCTGAAAATCCGCCAAGTGCAGTATATGATAAAATAATTAATGCACCTATTATTAGGCCAATTGTATAATCAAGGCCAAATACTGTTGAAAATAACTTAGCTCCTGCCGAAAATTGTGCCGCCGTATAAATAAGAAAAAAGATAACTATAAACACTGATGATACAACTCTTAATATATGTTTGGTATCTCTAAAGCGATTTTCAAAAAAATCTGGGATGGTAATAGAATTTGATGATGTTTCTGTATATTTTCTTAATCTCTTCGCTACAAACAGCCAATTTAGATATGTACCTATGGCTAGCCCAACAGCTGTCCATATTGCTTCAGATGTACCTGCCCATATACCATATGCTAATCCGGGTAATCCAATTAACAACCATCCACTCATGTCTGAAGCTTGTGCTGACATTGCTGTTACCCAACTGTTTAACTTTCTACCACCTAGAGTATAATCTGATATATTCTTTGTCTTATTGTAAAATATAAATCCTATTGCTACCATAAGAGCTAAATAAATTATAAATATTACTGCTATCGTGTTCAAGTCTCTTTACCTTCCTTTGCTTTTATCTTTTTCACTCTTTTTTCTAAATCATGTCTTTTCAGCCATACTTCTGTGCCACATGTGATACACTTAATTCTAAAATCCATACCTGTACGCTTTACTTCAAAGCTATTGCCTCCACATGGATGTTTCTTTTTTAATTCGATTATATCTCCAACATTTATATTTAAAGGCATATTTCACCATTCCTTTTAATAAATATTACTTACCTATAATTTTATCAATACCCATATAAGGTCTTAAAGCTTCAGGAATTATTACTGAACCATCTTCCTGCTGATAATTTTCCAATATGGCAGCACAAGTCCTGCCTACAGCTAATCCTGAGCCATTTAGTGTATGAACAAATTCTGGTTTACCCTTAGCTTCTGGTCTAAATCTTATATTTCCTCTTCTTGCCTGATAATTTTCAAAATTACTACAAGAGGAAATTTCAACATATCTTCCATAACTAGGCATCCAAACTTCAATATCATATGTCATTGCTGAAGAAAATCCAAGATCTCCCGTGCTAAGTTTTACAACTCTATATGGGATTTCAAGTTTCTTTAGAACTTCTTCTGCTGCTAAAAGTAAAGATTCCAACTCATTATATGAATTCTCCGGCTTAACAAATTTAACTAATTCAACTTTATTAAATTGATGTTGTCTAATTAATCCTCGTGTATCTCTTCCTGCAGAACCTGCTTCTTTTCTGAAACATGGTGTATAAGCAGTATAATATATTGGAAGTTCCTCAGAATCAACAATCTCATTCATATGAAGATTAGTAACAGGAACTTCTGCTGTAGGAATTAAAAAGAAATCTTTCGCCGGTACCCAAAACATATCGTCTTCAAATTTCGGAAGCTGACCTGTACCTGTCATAGCATCTCTATTTACCATAAACGGTGGTAATATTTCTGTATACCCATGATCTTGTGTATGCAAATTTAACATGAAATTAATAATAGAACGTTCAAGTCTGGCACCTAAACCCTTATAAACGGTAAATCTAGCACCTGCAATCTTTGCTGCTCTTTCAAAATCAAGAATACCTAAATCAGCTCCCACATCCCAATGGGCCTTATATTCAAAATCAAACTTTCTTGGAGTTCCTACTTTTCTTATTTCTAAATTGTCCGAGTCATCTTTCCCAATAGGAACACTTGGATGCGGTGTATTTGGTATATTAAGAAGTGCTGTTTTAAGTTCATCCTCTACTTCACTCAATTCTGCATCTAAACTTTTAATTTCATCAGAAAGGCGTTTCATCTCAGCCATTAATTCTGTAGTATCCTTACCCTCTTTTTTAAGCTTTGGAATTTGTTTAGAATCGAGGTTTTGTTTGTTTTTCATCTGTTCAACCTTAGCTAATATGGCTCTTCTTTTTTCATCTAATTCGATAACCTTATCAATACCGAAATCACCTTGACCTCTTGATTCTACCGCTTTCTTAACATTCTCAAAATCTTCTCTGATTCTTTTTATATCTAACATTTTTCCATCTCCCTAGAGTAAATTCTTTTTATATTCTATATATATATCCGTTAATTCCTGTACTTTTTCTTGCATTTCAATCTGTAATTCTGATGCATCATCATATTTTTTCTCATCTAATGCATTTTTTATTCTCGTTAATAAACATTTTTCTGTCATCTTATCTTGTCCCAGATAAACTCTTAGTTTTTGAATTCTATTCCAATTGTACATATCATAATCTGTACAATCATTATCAAGATGGCCCTTTCTACATTCTCTTACTAACTGCATGGTATTTGGAATAATTCTGTTATGCAGCTCTGTTGCCCATTGTGCTGTAGCCGCTTCTTTATATGAGGCTAATGTAATATCGTCAAAGACCCCACCTCTCATTAATATTCCCACCTTATCAGGGTATTTATCAAAAGCGGATATGTTTTCCCAAACTGTTGCAGGTGCTTTACCAAATATTTTGTTTCTTTCTTCTTCACTATATTCATCAAACACATCTTTTTCACTTCTATATACTCTGTCTTTTTCTAGATAAAAAGCTTCTTCTCCGTGTTTTTTAGAAAGAATTTCCTCTAGTTCCTTAGAGGTTTTTCCGTCTTCTAATGCAACTTTAATACCATCAAGCATAGCTAAATATCCTGTAGCTAATACTAGATAAGTATTACTCTTCGGATTTGGTGAGCGAAGTTCAAACCTTGTTGACAGAGGATTATTTTGATCTCGCACAAGACCAATTAATACAGTTCTGTTTCTTGAAGGATTTTCAGCCGTATGTCCTATAGAGGTTACTATGCAAATAGGTGCTTCAAATCCCGGCTTTAATCTATTAATTGCATCATTTGTTGCCGTAACAAACGGATTCATTACCTCATAATTTTTTAACATTCCCATAAGCGCGCCAAATCCAATTGGATTCATAAATTCTTTTTTTGCATCTTTTGGCGCAAATAAACTTATCATTTTTCCGCTTTTTAATTTTGCCGCAACTCCCATATGTGTATGTTCACCGCTTCCGGCAACACCTTCAATTGGTTTTGCCATAAAAGTTACTTCAAGACCATGCGCCCTAAATATATCTTTTACGATATATTTAATTTGCATTTCGTTATCTGCTGCTTGCAGTGCAGTACTATATTTCCAATCAATCTCCAGTTGTTCTAATATATGATCATATTCTCCGGAACTTCCAAGTTTAGCCGGAATTCCGCCAACCTCTTTATGTCCCATTTCCACTTCAAACCCATATTTATCTAAAATAATCAATGATTTTTCTAAAGCAGTTCTTACAGGACCTCTTGTTCTTTGCCAATATTGTTCTTTTAATTCTTGTGAAGTGGAAAGCTGCTCTTTATCTGCTTTATCTTCTGGAGTTCTAACCCAAAATTCAAGTTCTGTGGCAGCAGTTAAAACTAAATCTTCTATTTCATCAGCTGAATCTATGTCTAAATCTTCTAAGACATATGGATTTTCTCTTAAAAGCTGTATCAATCCTTGTTTAAAAGTTTCTACTGCTTTTCTAAGCATTACTCTTGATCCAACTTCTGCAGTATCATTATGTACTAAAAAAGATGGAATTCTCAATGTTCCCACGGGAAGTTTTGTATCTTCTGTGAGAAAATTATAATTATAGTCTACATACCAATTTACATCTAAGTCAGGTATAATATCTACTTTTGCATTATTTAAAGCTGCAATTTTAGGAAGTACAACACTAGAGCCATCAGTTTGAACACCATGAACTAAAAATTTATCCATATCCTTTATAAATAAATGCACCGGAATTTTTTCATCTGTGTCATGTCCTCCAATGTCCAGTCCCACAAGAGATACAAATTTAATCTCTGGATGAAGATTCAATAATTCAGTTATTTCTTCTTTTGAATGTTTTTCTTTTGGAATGTTAAATAACATTCTATCTATCATCATACTTTTTACTCCTTTCGGCTATTTTTAATATTTATAAATTAAGTCCCTTTATATTTGTTTATAGAACATATCTGTTTTTTGCCTGTTAACATTTAATTATACCTTGCAAATTATAGTTTTTCCAGTTATTTTTATAATTTGCAAAAAATCTGCATAAACAAAAACTCGCAATAGCGAGTTTTTGTTTATATTTTAATTATTCCTCCGAATTATTTCCTGTATTCTCATTTGAATCTGGTGACAAAAGATTTAAATATTTTTCCAGCTGTTTTAAATATTGCCCGTAAGTCGCCCAATCGCCATTTTGCTGTGCAGCCGTTGCATTTTTAAATGCTTCATTTGCAAGGGAAATAATCTCATTAACACTAAGTTCTTCATCTTCTGTCTTTTCTATTTTGTTATCATTTCCTGTTAAATTTACTCCTGAACCATCTCCAAAAAGTGTATCAAGAGCTTCAGCTAAAGTCGGCTCATAAGCAATTCGGTCTCCATATGCAACAATTACTCTCTTTACTTCAGGTAAACTTGAATTTGATGCTTCTAAATATACTGGTTCTACATACAATAAGGACTGTTCTATTGGAATAACAAACATATTTCCTCTTGTATACGTAGATCCCGAAGAATTCCAAAGAGAAAATTCTTTTGATATTTCTGTATGCTGATCTATCTGAGCCTCTATCTGCATTGGACCATATATAATTTTATCTTTTGGTAATTTATATATAATCAGCTCTCCGTAATGTTCACCATCATTTCTTGCTACCAAAAGACCTGTCATATTTTTCTTACCTCTTGGTGTATATGGTACTGAATTAATAAATTCCACCTTATCTTCACCCGGAAGTTTCATAATATAATAATTCGCCGACATAGGAACTTCTTTTGTTCCATAAATCTCATTTGATACTGCCCATAAGTCTTCATCTTGATAAAATACCTTAACATCATTCATATGATAACGTTTGTAAACATTTGCTTGTATATTAAATAACGTATTAGGATATCTGATATGTGCACGTAATTCTTCCGGCATTTGATCAAAAGACTTAAATAATTTTGGATAAATTTGTGCATAAGTCTTAGCAATAGGATCATTATCATCAACAATATAATAATTTACATCACCATTGTAAGCATCAATAACTATTTTGACAGAATTTCTAATATAATTAATGCGGCTTTTTTCCGGGTCAAAAGGTTCTGAATATGGATAATAGCTACTTGTTGTATATGCATCTATCATCCAATAGAGTTTTCCTCCTACTGTGACAATATACGGATCATTATCATAATCAAGAAATGGCATGATTTTTTCAATTCTATCCATAATGTTCCTATTTATTATTATTTTAGAATCACTGTCAATATTTGTGGAAACAAGAAGTTTTAAACTTTGCTCACGAATGGCAAATAACACTCTGTTAAATAAATTTAATTTAATCCCTGCATTGCCTTCATAAGTTGCATATTTATTGTTATCTCCATTTGGATAATCAAATTCTTTTTCCCCTGTATTTGTAAGTATATAATTATTTGTTAATTCTCCAAAATAAATTTCAGGTCTAGTTATATTTATTTCTTCTACTTCAGAAACCGGTGGAATACTGTCAATAAGCATATCCGGCTGTCCGCTGGCAGTTACCTTATCTACTCTTGATAAAGTAATTCCGTAACCATGTGTATATTTAAGATGTGCATTAAGCCATTCTTTTCTAATCTGGTTTTCGTCTATTTCTCTTGCAGACAAGAAGGTCTGTGTATATTCACCGTTGACCATATATCTATCTACATCAACGTCATAGAAAGAATAATATAACCTTATACTTTGAGTTTGATTATAGAATTTTTTAGCAGGTTCATAATCATTAATACGGATATTAGAAATTGTACCCATATTGTTTTGAATATCTTGTTTGGTAAGTGTATTATCAGCAGCAAAGGCTTTTACAACTACATCTTGCAAGTCATAGGCGGACTGAGTAAAGTGTATATTATTTTCTAAATATTGACCTTCTTTATTTATTTCATCAGGTGAAACTATCAAGTTTTGTACTAACAATGCTGCTCCTGAGCCTACTGCTCCAATTAAAATCATTATTACAGGAACAACTAAAATAGTTCTAAACTTTCTTTTTTTAACACCTACTACAAACATTACCGCTGCTATAAAGGAAAGAACCATAAGAAGTCTGTATACCCATAGAGTAATATTTATATCAGTATATCCCGCACCGTAAAGAACACCGGTTTGTGAATATAATAAATTATATTGCTTTAAATAAAAGTTTGCGCCAACCATAATAAAAAATATAATCCCCAGTACGGTGAGCTGCGATGATGCAATATTAAAAAGTTCTTTTAAGTTATTGTCATTAAAATGCTTTTTAGGTTTTTGTCCAAGGCCTCCATTCATTGCTTGACCAAATTTATCAAAAGCATCTCCAAATACACCTCCAAAAGAATTATATCTTCTAGCCGCATCTTCTTGCTCTTCATATTCATACGAATTATCATTTTGCGGATCAAATATTTTTGGACGTCTTAATGAAAGTAATATAAAGTAATAAACTACAGTCAGTAATACAAACGCTACTACAATTCCAATTGAAATTTGATTGATTTGCCTTATAAATTCTAATTTAAAAATATAAAATGATACATCCATATTGAAAATAGGATCTGCAATATTAAAAGATGTACTGTTATAGAATTTTAATATTTCAAACCAAAGTCTGGTTACTGTAGCTAATGTTACAAAAATACCAAAAATAGCTCCAAATCCTAATGTAATTCTATTTAAAGCTTTTTCACTTACTGAAGTAGACTCTACAGTATCAACCTTTTTATAATATCCCTTTTTTAAAGCTCTTAAATAAATATACGTTAATATGGAAATAATTATAAAGCTTGGAATCCCAATCTTTAATTGTGTAAATAACTGTTTAAAAAATACACTTGTATAGCCTAATTCTTTAAACCACATATAATCTGTTAAAAATCTAACTAAACCACCAAATCCAGACAGAATAACAAATAATATTATTATGGCTATACCTAAACCAAATTTTTTCTTTTTCAAAGAATCACCTCATTAACCTTTTATCCTTATTTAATAACGTTTTCTATAGCCTTCTTTGCAGCCTCAGGAAGTGCATCTCTTCCACCTTTTACTTCTTCTAATGAATCTAAATAATTCAACCTGTTATTCATGCTTTTAATTACAAGCTCTGTATACTCTTTATTACTAAAATCTGGGCTAAATCCTTCCACATCCATAGTTTTAAATCCGGTAAACGGGCCAAACTCCTTAAATTCAGCAGTTTCATCAACAATATTTTCTATTATTTCTATTGTCACTTCTTTAGGAATTTTTTTATCAAGGAAAAATCCTGTATTAATAATGAAACACTGTACTCCTCTTTTTTCAAATAAGTATTTAAATTTTTCATAATCCTCAGAAAGAGCATAAGTTCTAAACGGGTTTGCATAAGGTTCGAATACTAACGCATTCTTATCTACACCTTCAGCTATTTTTTCCGCACTTGTTCTCTTTGTTGCAAGTGTTGCTCCCATTACCGAAGCTAATGTTGGATCTTCAATTTTAATAACAGGAGGAAGGGTATTATCCTTCATTAGCCAAACAATAGTATTAATGGGTTCATCCATTTTGTCAACTCTGTTAGCAGCCCATAACTTTGATTTAATAGCTCTTCCATTACCATTTCTGATGTCTTCTGTTACAAGTACTAATTTACCGTCTGCATCAATTGTAGCTCCGCAATTTTGCGCTGTAATAAGATACTTGTTATCTTCTGAAGTAAGAGGATAATCTTGAGTTTTATCAAAATAAGATGGTTCAAGCGCTACTGTTGATCCATTTTCACTAGAAATAATATAAGCATCATCATGTAATACGGTAACATCATATTTACCATTATGCTTTGCATGTGTTATCGTTGATTTTCCCGAACCTGATAGCCCAAAAACACCCATAACATGTTTTTGGCCATCTTTTCTTATCATTCTTTTTAATCCACCATGGCATGATGCATATCCATTTCTATTTGCTATACTCCAAGCTAAAGTCAAAGTTCCTTTTTTATGTTCGCCAAAATATCTCAACCCTAATAAGCAGGCACAATTATGTTCCGGATCAAAATACGCTAAACCGTCAGGAAATTTTGGATGGGAAAAATCAGGATCAGAAAGTATAAAAATATCCGGTTCATTTCCAACTGGCTTGGAGTTTGCGAACATATCATTATAAAAATCATTTATATATTGAAAATTTAATAACCAGTTATATAGTGTATTTTCATAAGTTTCCGGAATAAGCAAGTTTGCCTTTACAATAAAATCTGTATCTAACCCAATATAAGATTCGGTATGTAACATATTTTTATATCTCGTGTTATAAACCGCTTCTCTCAACACCTTTGCTATTTCAGCCTCGTCTACTCCCTTTTCTCCAAGAATTACCCTAGCTCCAGCAAATCTACCGACTGTAGTTCCATCATTAAAAAGTAAAATTTTTGCATCGTCAGGTAAACCAATTTTTTCGGGACAATATACAGGCATATCCGTGATTATAGTTCCACATGTATTTTTAGCCATTTCATAAACTTCTTTTAAGTCTATAACTTTCCTTACATTATTTCCATAAAATGCAGTTTCAAGGGTGGATCTTGACATGGAAAACGCAGGGTTTCCTGTAGTTATTTGATCTCTTTGAAATCTTGATTTGGTTGACATATTCCTCTCTCCTTTTATATTATTAATTAAAATTTATAATAATTTACTATTTGAATCTTGTCCCCTACTACTTCTAAATGGTATATCCAATTATAACTTTTAGAATTTAAGTTTCCATTTTCTTGAATTTCAATTTCTTCATGACACCATGTATAATAACCATTTTCTCCTTTTCTAATCTCTCCGATTTCCAATAAGTTAAAAGTTTCTTTAACTTTACCCACTTTAGAAAAGGTTCTTGCATTTTCCTCTGCTTGACTACCACTTTTTATTAATTCAAAGACTTCATTATTTGCATTATTTAAATAATCTACCCATTTAGAGTCAAATTGTATCAAAGTCCCTACGATTTCATTATCATAATAAAGATCTTTTCCATTCTCAGATTTCATCCATATATTATTTTCAATAGGTTTTGAATTATTTATATCTGAGAGGCCATAGTCTGTTCCTGAGATATACTTTAAAGAGTCATTCGCCTTAACTTCAAGAATATTTTGGTTTTTATCTTTTTGATTTTCAATCAAAACGGATTTATCTGCTTCAGGACTAGAATCTAATTCTGATTCGCTATCCTGCTTAGTAGTATTACCTTCATTATTTATTTGAGAATCATCTTCTTCATTTGTTTTATTATCCGTTTCATTTTTTGTATTATTCCCTAAATCAGAAATAAATTGAACTACCTTCAATTCTTTTTCTGTTATAAATTTTGAAGCTTTACTATTTGGAGCAATAAATTTAATTCCTAAAAATGAAATTTCTAAAATTAAAATTAAAATAATTATTACTAGAAGTATTTTTAAAAAAATATTTCCTTTTTTACTTTTTTCTGTTTCTTCTGTTTCAATATTATTTTTAATTGTATTGCCTGATAAATTGCCAGGTTCATTCTCTTTATTAATTACGGTTTCACTATTTTCATTGTCTGCCTTTTTATCATTTATTTCATTATTTAGTATTTCATTTTTCTTCTTTTCATTTTCTTCTTTTACAAGAATTTCATCTGTTGTTTTATTTATATTATCCTTAACCGTTTTATTAACTTCTAACAATTCTTCTGTTTCTTTTGTTTCTTCTGTTTCAAAACTTCTAAAGAAATTTTCTCTTGCCATCTTCATTTCTTCTAAAGATTCATTATCAAAATTATGTAATTTAAATTCAATATCAGAAGAATCTAAATCTTCTTCTATCATTTCTTTTTTACTGTCTTTAATTTTATTATTTGTGTTATTATTAATTGATTCATTTTCATTTAAAATATCTGGTGAAATATTAAAAGTTTCATAATTAATATTTTCTATTGTATTACTTGCAAGTATATTTGAATTATGTTCCTTATATCTATGTTCTGAATTCTTTCTTATTCTTTCATATTCTTTATCTAAAAGTTTTTGAAATTCTTCATTTTTTTTATTAAATGTAAAAAATTCATTTTCATTTATATTTTTCAATTCTTCTTTTTGATTATTAAAAAATATATTTTTATCTTTATGCATTTTTATTTCTGAAATGTCATTATGTGCCTTTATTTCTTTTTTTATCAATTCTTTTTCTATTTTTATAGTATCTTTACTGCTTTTAGCTTCATTATTAATTAAATTTGTATCATTTTCTTCACTAGATAATAATTCTGTTTCTTCAACTTTTCTGTTCTTTTCTTCTGTGTCTTTTATATGTATATCATTATAAATACCGTTTATTTCTTTTGTACTATCCTTTTCTATATCATATTTATCTTTTGAATTCTCATTCTCATCCACAAAAAATAAAAAATCATTATTTGATTCATTTTCTTTATTTTCCGGTTCTATTTTTTTTGCTCTTATATTTTCATACGGATCCGGTCCCCATTTAAAATCAATTGCCTCTGTTTTCTTTGGTTTTGGGAAATCATATATATTCCAAGAAAATTCATCTTCTGGTCTAATTTTTTCAACTGCTCCATCAGCCTCTTCTTTAGGTAAACTTGATTCTTCTTTTTCTATATTTTGTTTTTGCAGCTCATCTTCTTTATCTGGCTCTTCAATTATATTATCTTCGTTTTCGAATTTATTATATGAAGGATTAACGCTGATTTCTTCTTCTGAGTCTGTATCTTCTGTATCCAATTTTTCTCTTGTTACTTTTAAACCGCATATTTTACAAAATTGGTCTGTATCGTCAAGTAAATTATTACACTTTTTACAATACATATAATTATCCTCCATTATCTAACTTTATTCTTTTATTTGTTTTTCCAATTCTTCTATTGTATAAACTCTGCCTGATTTTCCCATATTTTCTGCTTTTTTAGAAGGAAATACCTGCTTTACCTTTGTTTTTTTAACAATATAATCATTTTCATTGTCATAATTTTCTATATCAAGAAATTCTTTATTTGATTTTATCTCTTTTTTATACTGTTGTTTTTCCAATATTTGTTCTATTTTCTGTAGTATTTCTTTATTACATACTTTTAACTCTACACTATTTACCTTTTCTTCTATATTTTTTAAAATTTCTACCTGTGTATTTACTTTCCAATACCACAGTCTAGCTTGTCTTAATATAACCCAAAAAAAACCAACTAATATAATCAATATGAAAATAGCGATCAATATCAAAATTGATAATGGAACGCCTAAATTTTTAAAATATTCAATTATACTTATGAAAATATTTGTTTTTTCGCCCATATGTAGTACCCGAATTTCTAAAATTCATTCACTTTTCATAATTATAATACACATAAAGCTTAATATCAATCATAACAAATAAAATCAAAACAAAAAAACCCTATCTTAAGTATTTTCAGTACTAATTAAGTTAATTCAAAGTTAATTTTGATATGTTTTTACAATATTCTCAAAGAATATATCATACAAAAGATTTTTATTTGTATTTCAGCTTTTATTCTAAATTTTTTATTATTGAATCAATTTTGAATTTACATTTCCTATTTTTTTAATAAATAAAAAGAGCGGGGAAAAACCCGCCCTCTATATTATAAGAGAGATTTAAAATATATAATAGCATGACGCCAACCAAAGTTGGCGCTTTTAATTTTACGAGGTTTCCATGCTATTAATTTTACTAAATGATATTAATTCATAATTCTAATAATCTGAATTAGTCATGTTTTCACAATTCTGTACATTGTTAGTAGCTTTTGACTTAGCGTTTTTTCTGCTCTTTCCTTCAGATTTGTTTGTTGAATTTGTCATTTCAGTATTTTGTTTTTTATTCTTTTTCATTTCTCATCCCTCCTTAATCATTATTTTGTTCAATGCTATTTTATATATTCTAGGAAAAATTAGGAATTTTTATACATATTTTTATCTTTGTCTAAATATTTTTTGTCTAATCAATGATAATATTAATAATAGTGAATATGATGTAATGAGCTAAAAAGAAGGAGGAATTTCTCGTGAGTAAGGTAAAGGTAAAAGAAAAAATTGAAGCATTTGGATTAAAAAAAATAATTGGTTATTTGGATAACAATCCAGAAGAAAATATCCCCAAAATATTAAATTGGGTAGAAAAACTTGACAAGGACAAAAGCTTTGCCTCTGCCGAGAAACTTGTTCGAAAAGCTTTAGCAGATCCTGATAATAATTGGAATATTCTTATGAAAAGTCTTTTTACTGATATAGATAAAGACGTTAGAAAAAAGCTTTTTGAAAATTTTATTGTAAATTCTGTAGTTTTAGGCTGCCGAAGAAAACATGAAGCTGAAAAAGAATATAATTGTAATGTTCCATGGACTTTACTTATGGATCCTACTTCTGCTTGCAATTTACACTGCACAGGTTGTTGGGCTGCTGAATATGGTGATAAACTTTCCATGGACTTTGATATGCTTGACGATATTATAACGCAAGGTAAAGAACTTGGCATGCATATGTTTATATTTACAGGAGGCGAACCACTGGTTCGTAAAGATATTGTTATAAAACTGTGTGAAAAACATAATGACAGCGTTTTTTTGTCATTTACTAATGGAACTTTAATTGATGAAGCTTTTGCTGATGAAATGCTTAGGGTTAAGAATTTTATTCCTGCAATCAGTGTAGAAGGTTTTGAAAAAGAAACCGATATGAGAAGAGGAAAAGGCACCTATGCAAAAGTTATTAAAGCCATGGATATATTAAAAGCTAAGAAACTTCCGTTTGGGTTTTCTACTTGTTATCATAGACAAAATGCTGAAATAATTGGAAGTGAAGCTTATTTTGATGAAATGATAAAAAGAGGCTGCAAATTCGGATGGATTTTTACATATATGCCTGTAGGTACAGATGCTGTTACTGATTTAATGGCAACTGCCGAGCAACGTGAATACATGTACCACCAAGTAAGAGACTTTCGAAGTAAAAAACCAATTTTTACAATGGATTTTTGGAATGACGGAGAATACGTAGATGGATGCATTGCTGGAGGGCGCTGCTATTTACATATAAATGCAAATGGGGATATTGAGCCATGCGCATTTATCCATTATGCAGACTCTAATATTAAAGAAAAAACTTTACTTGAAGCTCTACAATCTCCATTATTTATGCAGTATAGACAAAACCAGCCTTTTAATGAAAATCATTTAAGACCGTGCCCTCTTTTAGATAATGTGGGAAGACTAGCTGATATGGTACATAAATCAGGTGCTTCATCTACTGACCTTCAAAATCCTGAGGATGTTGATGAATTAACAAATAAATGTATTGAAACTGCAAATAATTGGGAAAAAATTGCAGACAAACTTTGGGATAAATAGTTTTTTATAAATTGTGAGTATTATATAATGTTACAAAAATAAGACAAATATTTTGTCTTATTTTTTTTGCACTATTAAAATACTTTAGAATTTAAAAAGGTATATAATATATTGTTGGATAAAGGTATATAATAAAAAAATTTTATATTTTCCTGTTTAATTTTTTATTTATCTTTTAATATTTTAAAGTTGTATTTTTTTGCTATTGTTATTGAAAATATTTGTTGACAGCTTATACTCTATATGTTATTATTTTAAATGTTCCTAAAAGCAGGATATTATGCATCATTAGCTCAGTTGGTAGAGCACCTGACTCTTAATCAGGGTGTCCAGGGTTCGAACCCCTGATGGTGTACCAAATAAAAAACCTTGAAACTACATGATTTCAAGGTTTTTTTAATTTTATAATTATGTAATATTAAAAAAAATTCATAAAAAATTCACAGTATAAATTTATTCATAAAAAGAAACTCATTCATATATATTTCTATAAATTTTATTACTTATAAAATAAACCCCAAACATTAATAAAGTAACAATAATTGGAGAGATTAATAATAAAATTTCCATGCCTATATTTACTTCACCAATCTTATCATAAATGATGTAAGTAAAATTTTCATAATAATAACATCCCCAAAGAAAAATTGAAACAATCCATCCTACTAAGCATGACGGAATTAGTCCGTGAAATATATCTTTTATTTTTAAAGTATTCTTAGTAAATTTAAAAAATAAACCAAAAGGTAAATATATTAAAAATGTTTTTACTACTCTAGGAATAAACTCAGCTATAAAATTATAATTATCCCCTGCAAGAACAAATAATATGTAATCTCCCAGCCAAATGATTAAAACAGCATAAATTACTGCAATTATATTTAAGCTATTAGTTATTTGTAACTGTTTAAATTTTCTCATATCATTAATCCCCTTACTACGAAATAGTTTTCCCAAATCTCTTTTTATTATTTGCTTAACAGTCAAAGTGTACTATATGTTATAATACACTGTCAATAATTTTAATAAAATTATAATAAATATGGAATGAGAATATCAATAATTACATTTATTGCATAAAAAACTCTTTTCTGTTAAAATAATATAATCTGTATTAGAAAGGATAATAAAAAAATAAATGATAAATCAAGATTTAATATCTGCATATCAAAAACGCCGTATTTTTGGTATTATCTCCCACCCAGATGCAGGAAAAACCACACTTACGGAAAAGCTATTACTGCATGGCGGAGCTATTCGCGAGGCAGGTACGGTTAAAGCTCGAAAAAACTCAAAATCCGCCACATCTGATTGGATGGAAATAGAAAAACAACGTGGAATCTCAGTAACTTCCTCTGTAATGCAGTTTAACTATAAAGATAAAGTAATATCAATCATGGATACTCCCGGTCATAACGATTTCGGAGAAGATACTTATCGTATTTTGACTTCTGTAGATAGTGCTGTTATGGTTATTGATGCGGCGAAGGGAATTGAGGCTCAAACAAAAAAGCTGTTTAAAGTATGTAGTATGCGTGGTATCCCAATCTTTACTTTTATAAATAAGCTTGATCGCTTATCAAAAGATCCATTGGAATCTATGGAAGAATTGGAAGAAGTACTAGGTCTGCCTTCTGTTGCAGTAACATGGCCGATAGGCAATGGTCCTGATTTTGAAGGCATTTATGATCGTTTAACAAATGAAATTCATCTATTTCGTAAAAATAAATCAATAAAACTTGGAGAAGAAGGTGTTTTCAGCAAAGAATTGGACGAACTTTTATACTCTAATAACTTGGATAATTTGAGAAATGAAATTGAATTGATTGATGGTGCAGGCAATACGTATGATCTAGATAAGATAAAAGAAGGAAAGCTCTCTCCTGTCTTCTTTGGTTCTGCATTAGCAGATTTTGGAGTAACAACATTTTTAAATCATTTTCTTGATATATCTCCTGCTCCTGGCATGCGAAAAACATTAACGGGCGAAGTTGATCCTGGCGATGATACTTTTAATGGATTTATTTTTAAAATACAAGCCAATATGAATCCTGCACATAGAGACAGACTTGCATTTTTACGTATTTGTTCAGGAACTTTTGAGCGTGGTATGACAGTAACACTCACAAGAACAGGAAAACCTATAAAGCTTACTCAATCAACACATCTTATGGCTAATGAGCGTGAAACAATAGATAAAGCTTATGCAGGTGATATAATAGGAATATATGATACAGGAACTTATCAAATTGGTGACACATTAACAACAAGTAAAGAAAAAATATTTTTTGAACCACTTCCAACCTTCCCTGCCGAATTGTTTTCCCTTGTAAGCCCTATTAATTCATTAAAGGCTAAACATTTTCAAAAGGGTGTATCACAGCTGGCACAAGAAGGTGCTATTCAAGTTTATAAAAATGAATATAATGAAGTAATACTTGGTGCTGTAGGTGCTCTGCAATTTGAAGTTTTTGAATATCGTCTAAAAAATGAATACAATGCTGATATTCGTATGAATAGTTTAGACTTCACCATAGCTCGTTGGGTTAAAACAGACGATCTAAAAGCATTAAAAAGTAAATTAGACTCTCGCTGCATGTTAGTTTTCGACCATTTTGAAAGACCTCTTATTTTATTTGCTAATCAATTTACACTAAACTATTTTGTTGAACGATTTAATGATATAGAATTAATCGAACCTCTATCAGTTAATCAAACATTTAATGCTTAAAAACATTTTATTATAAAAAACAAAAAGTCTCGTTACTAATAGCGAGACTTTTATATTATGTAATTTATTAATAAATTTAATTTAGTTTTATTCTTTATAAGGTTTAAAGAAATTAATAATTCCATTAGCATCAGCTTCTGCCAATTTCTGTCTAAATTCCGGAGATTTTAATAATTCTACTTCTTCCAAATTTGTATAAAAACCATGTTCTATGAGTACGGCCGGCATATCAGTATATTTTATGACATAAAACTCTGCTTCTTTAAGACCCCTGTTTTGTATATCTACACTTTTAATAGTTTCATCTTGAATTGATTTTGCTAGTTCCTCAGCAATACCACCCTTTTTATAAACATAAATTTCCCAACCTTTTACTTTATTCCAATCACCATTTCCAAAAGCATTTGCATGAATACTTACATATATATCTGCATCAGAAGTATTTGCAACTGAACACCTGTCTTTTAAAGATGGATCTGTATCATCTTCTACTGTAAATAATACTTCTATCCCCTCAGCTTCTAAAAGCGGACGTATTCGATTTGCTATATCACGGTTAAATTCATATTCCATAAGTGATTCATCACAGCTTCTCTTGCCTGCTGTTGATTTCCCATGTCCCGGATCAAGCATAACAACTAATTTACCGTCTCCCATAGGGTCAAATTTTAATTTTGCAAAATCCAAATATATACTTTTTTTATCTTGGGAAAAAGATATAACCGGATTTGTCAGTTCCTTTAGATCAACAACAATACGAGTTCTCCCTTCATTTTCATCAAAGCCGGAACGAACATTTTTTATAACAGAAATTGCATTATCAACTGTTATATCTGTAACTTTGGTATTCAATCCAAAGTTAGAAATATCTATAAAAAATCTATTTGGATTTGTCAGGGTGTCTTGTGAATATTGTAAAATAGGTTCATTTGCCGTTATTGTAATTCTATGTTTATTATCATTCTCTGCAAAATTAATTCCCGTGATTTCTCCCAATAACTCATTAGATTTATCTTCATTGTCTTTTTGTTCATTTTCTTTTCCTTCTGATGGTGATATAAGAGAAACCGTTCTGGTTTTACCATCCCATTCCACATCAAACTTTAATGATTCAGAAACAAAACGTACTGGTATCAAAGTTCTATCATTAACTAGCTGTGCCGGTACATCTAAAATCTTTTTTTCCCCATCTACATATGCAATATTTGAATTTATTTTTAAATCAACACGTTTTTGTTTATATTCAATTCCAATATCTGAGGGTTTTTCTTTCTCCCAATATACAGTTCCTCCTATTGCTTCAAAAACAGCTCTGGCAGGGACTAATGTTCTGTCACTTTTTATTACAGGTGCTACATCCGTAGTAATTTTTTCCCCATCAATTTGCAATATTATAGAATTATCTTGTGCATATACACTTATACAGCTGGCTATTAAAAGTACCGCTAAAACTATTACAGTTAGTATAATCCTTTTTTTATTCATTTTCAATCGACCCTTTTCCCTTTGACAATTATTAACGTTTATTAGTATATTTTATGACTTTTTATCATAGTTTGTCTACTATTTTTACAATATTGCCTTAATAATGTAATATAATTGAAAGATTACTTAAATAATTGAAAGATGACATTTGTTAAAATAACAAACTCATGTTATAGTTATTTTATAATAACATTTATTGGATTAAAGGAGAAGTAATTGATAATATGCAAAATGACAAAAGATATGCTGTCTTAATTGATGCAGATAACATCTCAGATAGATATGTAAAAATTATCTTAGATGAGATTTCCAACGATGGGGTAGCAACTTATAAAAGAATTTACGGAGATTGGACAAAACCATGTTTTTCCACATGGAAAAAAGTATTATTGGAGCATTCTATAACGCCAATTCAACAATACGGTTATACCACAGGAAAAAATGCTACCGATTCTGCAATGATTATAGATGCTATGGATATACTATATTCAGGGAATGTAGAAGGATTTTGCCTAGTTTCCAGTGACAGTGATTTTACAAGATTAGCTTCCAGATTAAGAGAATCTGGCATGAATGTAGTTGGAATGGGTGAAAGTAAAACTCCAAAAGCTTTTATTTCTGCTTGTAATAAATTTAAATATTTAGATTTAATATCTTTAGCAAATGAACCAAAATTAACATCTAAAAAACCTCTGTCAAATAACTCGGAAGATTATAAGAGAAAGCGTTTTGATGAAATAAAGAATTCAATTATTACTATAGTCAAAGAAAATTCCGATGAAGACGAATGGATGTTTATAGGGGATATTGGAAATAAGCTTCAGAAAAGATATCCTGATTTTGATGTTAGAAATTTTGGTTATACTAAATTTACACCTTTTATCAAATCATTAGATTTATTTGAAATAAGAGCAGATAAAGTTAGCGGTTCAAATATTAAATTAATATATGTAAAAGAAAAATAAATTTATAATTCTAAATAATGAAATCTATGTTGCCAGAATTTCTTTTAACTTCCATATATACATGTTATAATATATACATGTATATAAATTCACAAAATATAAAGGAGGAATTACAAATGAAAGCATTAGCAAGAGCAACCTTTGTCCTTGGAGTAGTTTCAACATGTGTAGGTGCAGCAACTATTGTATTAAGCGCAATTAGAATGACTGTAGATGAAGAATAAGAAAAAATAATAAGAATTAAATATATTTTTTAATAACAATTAAAATTCTATTTTTTCTGGTGACCCCGCTTATACTTTTTAAAATTACTTTTCCCTTTCCGCGTAATACCAGCTTGTCCCCTTCTTTAATGATACGGTCAGGCTTATTAATTTGGAGACCATTTATAAATACTATACCGCTTTTAATTGCCTCACATGATTTTGTGCGATTTAAATTAAAAGCTGATGCTATAACATTATCTAAACGTAAGGATGCTACGGTGTCCTTTTTTTCTTCGATTCTCGCTTTTGGAATATTTATATCTTCTGCTGAAATTAATTCCAGTTCAACATTTATATTTCCTGTTTTATTAAAATTTATTAATAAAAAATTGCTGATTTCTTTTAATACAATTACATCTGCTCCACTTTCATTTACCAATATATCTCCAATCATTTCACGTTTAATACCAAGCCCTAATAAAGATCCTAAATAATCCCTATGTGAAAGCTGTTTGTAACTATTATGTGTTATTCTTAGAACTGTAAGAGGATTACTCTCTTTTTCTTCTTTAAAATAATTATTTAATTCCTCTTCATTAAAAGCATCAATATACTCAGGAAGAAACATAGCAATACATCTTTCTGCCTCAATATATCCTCCGTAGAAAATATAATTCTGATTTTTGTATTTTCTGCATACAGTTTCAGCTAAACTTCTTTGCCTTATATCTAAAAAAGAAGAATTGGTGACCATATAATAGTCACCACATTGTTCTATTTTATCTTCTATCAATGCCGTTAATATTTCATCTTCTCTCATTATAAACCTCTAAATTTATTCTTCTATATTTTTTTAATTAATACCCGGCAAACATTTCTGAAGCTTTTTTCCAGTTTGCTACTTTAAGCCAGGCACCAATATAATCTGATCTATTTGCTTTATATTGAATACAATACGCATGTTCCCAAATATCAATTCCTATAATGGGTGCCATATTCAGAGAAAATGGAGTTCCTTGATTTGTAGTATTTACAATTTCCAATTCACCTGATTGGTTTACTGCAAGCCACGTCCATCCTGATCCAAATACTTGCATAGCTTTACGTTTAAAAGCTTCCTGAAAATTATCAAAACTTCCAAAATGTTTATTTATTACTGCCATTAACTCTCCCGTCGGTCTTTCATTTGGAGGTGGAGTCATCATTTCAAAATATTGTTGATGATTATATACTCCACCAGCAAAATTATATATTGCCTTGGAAATGTCAGCAGGTAAATTAGGCAGCATCAATATTAACTGCTCACTTGATAACCCACACAGCTCAGGATTGTTCTTTATAACCTTATTTAAATTGTCTACATACTTTTTATATAACACATCATGATGTTCTCTTAACAATTCCTCACTTAAATATGGTTCTAATGCATTATAAGCATAAGGTAACGGTTCATATGCTATTTCTTTACATTCCATAATGTTCTCCCTTCCCTGTTAAAAAATATTATTTTCAGCTCCTAACATTTATTTTATGATTTTAAGAATAAATGAATTCTTAATTATAGAATAATTAATTTAAAAACTGTTTATGTCAAAAATATTCATGGTATATAATAATAGACTAGTTTTAATTGATCTATAAGTATTTTTAAGGAAAGGAATAAAAATGACTTACACATATAAAACCAAAGGAACTTGCTCTTCTTATATCCAATTTGAACTTGATGGAAAAGTAGTGAAGAATGTAAGTTTTAAAGGCGGATGCAACGGGAATCTAAAAGGAATTGCAAAATTAACTGAAGGAATGACAATGGATGAAATTAAAGAAAAATTATCAGGAATAACCTGTGGTCATAAATCAACTTCATGTCCAGATCAATTTGCAAGGGCTTTAAACGAAATATCTAAACAGGACAAGTAATAACACTTGTCTTATTTAGTTTATCATATATTCTAATAACTGCCATGGCTCATCAATAATATAGTCTGCCTTGGCTTCTGACAACTCATCTCTTCCCCTATATCCCCATGATACACCTACTACAGGTAATTTTGAATTTCTTGCTGTTTCCACATCTATTTTTGTATCACCAACATAAACAGATTCTTCTTGAGTCGATCCAATCTGTTTTAAGGCTTCCAGTACATTATCCGGTTCCGGTTTCCTTTTTCTTTCTTTATTATCTCCAATAGCAACAGAGATTAAATCTCCAAAATAATGTTGACACATTTTTTGGGTTGCTTGATCTAATTTATTAGAAACAACAGCTGTTTTAATATTGCGTAATTTTAATTCTTTTAACAGTTCAATAATTCCATCATAAGGTTTTGAATGATTATACATATTTGTTAAATAATAATTTGTGAATATATCAAAGCATCTTAGAATTTCCTGCCTAGTTGAATCTTTAGGCAAAGCTCTTGTGATTAACATAAAAATTCCATCACCTATAAAACTTTTAATCTCTGTAAATGTCCTTACAGGATAGCCTTGCTGTTTTAAAACTAGATTAACATTTTCCACTAAATCATCTATTGTATTAAGAAGTGTACCGTCCAAATCAAAGATTATAGTATTAAATTTCATTTTGTATGTATCCATTTCTAATACTTTACTCCAATCGTCTTATTATCTATTAATTTTTTAAATAATTGCTTAATATATTTTATAAAAAAGTGCAAATTATTATCGTACTTTATCTAGTCATAATAATATGGTAGAAACAAATCAGCTTATGCTAATCTTATACTTTTATTTTATCATATTTTTATAATGGGTTAAACAGGAATAAAAAAGATTAAATTACGAAATTAAAGCTTTCTAATTTCATATATTGGTAATTTGATATTCTTAATGCTATTGACTATTAATATCCATCAATATTCTAAAGCAATATTTCATACAAAATAAAAAGTATGTTACAATTAAACAATAAATGAAAATTTAGGTATTTAAAAGGAGGATTTATGAGAAAGTTATTAATAAAAACTTTTATAAAAAATTATGAAAATGTTAAAGATCCTAAAGTCAGAGAAAGCTATGGAAAACTTGCTGGTGCCGTTGGTATTTTTTCTAATTTACTTTTATGTATAATGAAGCTATCAATTGGATTTTTTGTAAGTAGTATAGCTATCATTGCAGATGGTATTAATAATTTAGCTGATGCTTCTTCTTCAATAATTACGTTAATAGGTTTTAAATTGGCAGCGATGCCTGAAGATGAGGAACATCCCTACGGTCATGCAAGAATAGAATATTTAACAGGACTTTTTATATCTTTTATAATAATAATTTTAGGATTTAAACTTTTAACATCATCTTTTGATAAAATATTACATCCTGACCCTCTAAAATTTAGTATTATTACTGTTATAATTTTAATAATATCTATCTTGATTAAAATTTGGCAATGTTTGTTTAATATTAAAACAGGAAAAGAAATTAACTCCTCTGCTTTAAAAGCAACAGGTACTGACAGTAAAAATGATGTAATTGCCACCAGTGCTGTATTGATCAGTATTATTATCGCCAGGCTCACAAATCTTCAACTAGATGGATATATGGGCTGTCTTGTAGCCTTATTTATAATGTATTCAGGTATACAGCTTATTAAAGAAACTTCCAGTCCCCTTCTCGGTCAGGCTCCTGATTCAGAACTCGTTAATGAAATAGAAAAAAGAATTAATTCCTATGATGAAGTATTGGGAATACATGATTTAGCAGTTCACGATTATGGACCCGGCAGAATATTTGCCTCTGTTCACGTTGAAGTAGATGCATACGGTGATCTTATCGCCAGTCATGATATTATAGATAATATTGAAAAAAGTGTAAATAAGGATTTGAAGATCAACCTTGTTGCCCATATGGATCCTGTAGATACCAAAGACCCCCTAGTGTTTGAACTTAAAGAAAAAATTAAAAATATAATTGAGCCCATTGTGGGAGTCCTTGATATACATGATCTTAGAATTGTATCTGGCTATACTCATACAAATATTGTCTTTGATGTGGTTATATCCTCAAAATGCAAATTAACACAATTGGAATTGAAGGAAACTCTTGAAAAAAAGATAAAAGACATCAATCCAAAGTATTTTGCTGTAATAACTTTTGATAAATATTATGTGAAAAATGATAATTAAATTATATTTTTCTCTCGATTTGTCTTATAATTTTTAACTTATGATTATAGAACAATAAACCTACAGGAATCCAAACAGCAGCAAAAATAATACTACCAATAACATAATGTCCTATTACTTCAAAGTCTACGCCTTTTAACATTATATCCTTTAAGGGATTACTATAATAATACAACGGCCATAAAGCTTTCATAGCAGGCGCAAAACCCTTTGCCATCATATATTCAGGCCAGCTGTAACCACAGCTTAAAAGAGTAGGAATAGTGAGAAACATGGTAAATTGCGCACAATGGGTAACATCATCAAAAATAGCCGCTATTACTAAAGAAACACCTACCAAACAAGCAATAAAGATCACATGTAATAATAAAGTAAGCCATAAGCTTCCATACAATGGATAACTATATAGTTTATTTACGATTAACAAACAAGCCAGCATACTAATCATGCTTACAACAGCATACATTCCTATTACTCTTGACATTCTGGCCACTTGTACTTTTTTGACTCTCGGATCCTCAGGTAATTTTTTTAATCTAGATTTCTCCATTAGTAAAATTGAAGGTGTTACTGATAGAAATGACTGCTGAATTAAAATTGCTAAAAATCCTGCATATAAATAATAAAGATAACCCACTTGAGGATTATAAAGTGTTCTATCTACAACACTTAAAGTATATATATTCTGCTCCGCCTGATATGGAACCATTTCCCCCGCTTCAAGGGTTTTAAGCTGTATACCTGCATTTATGGTAGAAAAAACAGTAACTGCAAAAGCTTTAAGATTATTACCTATAACAATATTAGTAGAATCAATTAAAACTAATGCTTCTGCTCCCTTTTTACCTTTTAAATCTTCGCCAAATTCTTTTGGAATAACTACAGCTCCTCTTATACGACTCATCATTAAATCTTCTTCCAACTTTTTCATATCGTCATAATTTTTTTCAATATCAAAAACAGGACAATCATAAAATTGATCTATCACATCCTTTGATGAAGGAGAATTATCCATATCATAAATTCCTATAGGAATATCCTCTACAAAAATTGGACTCATAGCCTCACCAAATAAAAGTGTAAATAATATTGGTATAAAAAGTAAAATGAAATATGGTTTTACACGTTTAAACCATTCTTTAAAATTATCAAACATAATCATAATACTACCCCCCACTCATCTTCTTCCATTTCTTCTTTGTGGGTTGTAAAACGTTTAACCAGATACAGTATGAGTAATTCTGCTATTATAAATTTTACCATAAAAATCATATCAGGTAATAAATGATGAAATTCCATGGGCCTTAAACATAATTCTCTTACCGCATCACCATAATAAGTAAAGGGAAGAAATTTTGATATCCATTGAAATGCTACTGGCATACCTATAACCGGCCAAGTATACCCTCCTAAAAACGTAGTAGGCAGTACAGTTAAAGCTGAAACTTGAGTAGCAAAAGTTCTATCGCTGAGAAAAGATCCTACAATATATCCTAATGCTGTGATACATATAGAAAACAATATAGTTAATAAAACTCCTCCAGCTAAAGTTCCTTTATACGGCATATCGTAAAATAAGAATTGAACTATTAGGCATAGGAAAATTGAAATTGCTCCCATAAAACCCCAACCAATAATTAATTTAATATTAGATAAAAAAGAGATTTCTTTCCTTTGATTTTCAAAACCTCTTTCCGATCCCATTATGGCAATCCCTACTTGAATTAATCCCACTAACATCCCCGGAAGCAAAAAGTTTCTGAAATTTCTAGTAGGATTGTACAATTCTCTATAAGTAACTTGAATTGGAACAACCTGATTCATAACTTGTGTAGGTACAACGGATTGTTTTCCTTCATAAATTTTCTTCATATAAGCAGCTTTTACCGTCATAACAATTTCCGTCATAGATGGTTTCGATACACCAACAACCGCCATTGTGGAACCATCATATATATTAAGAATTTTAGGTGCTTTTCCTTCTATCATATCTGAATAAAAATTTTGGGGTATTATAACTCCTACAAAAGCTTTGCTTTCTTCTATCAATTGCTCTACTCTTTCATCTTTTTGTGCATATTCTATAATATTAAAAGATTCACTTTCGTCTATATATCTTAAATAATCTCTGCTAAAATCAGAATTATCATGATCAACTACTACAGTAGGTATGGAAGATGCCACATTATCACTCATTTCATATCCTAATATAGTACCTGTAGCAAGAGGAATAATAATAAACATAAGAATTGTCATAACCAGTCTAGGATGCCTTTTCTTATAAAGATAAAAATATTTTCGTATATTATCAATTTTATTATTCATTGTTATTCACCGGTCTTTTTCCCTAGATCAACCATTGCAGTTAACCCTGGATATACTTCTTGTTCCATATCTGAAAGTTCAATTTTTACACCATAAGAAAGTATATCAAAATCTCCATTATTATTTGTAGCTCTTTTCGTTGCAAAGTCCGGATTTTTATTAATGTTTTTTACTACTCCTTTAAATTCCTCACCGGGATAAGCTGTCAATGTCACTTTTACTTCTTTTCCTTCCTTAACCATTGAAAGATCTGTTTCTTTTACATTTATTTCTACCCAAGGCTTCTCATCGCTTGTTAACGTTAACAAGGGCATTCCTGTAGAGATAAGATTTCCTTGATTTACATTTAAAGAAGTTACCGTTCCGTCCATAGAGGCTTTGATTACTGCATCTTCTAGATATGAGTTCACCTCCGCAATTGCAGCATCTGCTTGTGCAACTTGTGCATTTGCTGCCAATTTATCTTCCTCTCTTGCACCCTGAACAGCCATATCATATGTTTGTTTTGCAGAAATATATTGTGCATATATTTCATCATATTTAGCCGCAGGTATGGCATCTTCATCATAAAGTGTTTTTATCCTGTTATAAGTTTTTTCTGCATAATCATATGCTGCTTTTGCTTGTGCAACTTCTTGACTTCTCGCACCATTTGCTGCTTTCTCGGCTTGTGCCTCTGCTGCGAGCTTTGCTGCTTCAGCTTGTTTTTTCTTAGCTTCAATAGTATCGCTGGAAATAACTATAAGTGTGTCTCCCTTCTTTACTTTGTCACCTTCTTGAACCAGTACCTGATCAACAATACCTGCTAATTTTGAATTTAAATCAGTCTCTGTGGTTTCTAAACTGCCTTGTACAATTAATTCTTCATCTTCTGATATATCTTTATTTGTTAAAAAATAAACCAAACATAAAGCAATAACTAAAACAATAATACTAAAAATAAATAACTTCTTTTTATTAAACGATTTTACTTTGCTTACATCACTATTTCCCATATATGTTATTCCTTTCCTTGTTTATCGCCTTTTAATTTCATTAATCCTTTTGAAGATTTTACTATACCTTTAAAATCCTCTTTAATCATTTTACCTTCTAATTTATAATTGACATGACCTACAGGAGTTTTTATTTCACCATAAATCTCAAAATCATCTACGGAAAGTATCCTACCTTTAATTTGATTTATATTATTCAATATTTCTAAAGTACCACTTAATTCATTATCTTGTGATTCTATAATCATTTTTCCGTATTTTAATCCCAATGGACTTTTTAATGTAATTTTATATAAACCATCAATCATCTTTATCCCCTATCTCCTTCTAAGGTTACTTTTTTAATAATTTATAACGGTACAGTATAAGTTCCCACTGTCATTGATTTTTCATAATCCATGATTGCAAGCTGATATTCAAGAAGGCTCTTTGAATATTCTAATTCTGCTTTGAAAGCACCTAACTGTGCCGATTGCATATCTGGCAATGTCAGCATACCTGCATTATAAGTAAGTTGTGCCAATCGAAATGTTTCCTTAGCCTTATCAACATTCAACTTTCCAACTTCAATTTGTTTCGCTCCATTTTTCATAGTCATATATTTATTTTTTACATCCATTTCAATAAGAAGAGGTGCATCCTTGCTTGTTTTTTCAGCAGACATAAGTTCTGCTTTTGCTTGTAAATAATCAGGACCACTTTGTGAGTAATTACTACCTACTTCTTTTAAATTAAGTGTCTTTAATTCCTTTAAAAAATCTGCTGCCAAAATTTCATTTCTATTCTTTTCTGCATCTTTTATTGCAGTATCTAAAGGAATCTCACTTGGCGTTACGTTGCTTAAATTATCAATTAATGTAACATTTTTCATTAAATCAAATCCAAAGTATTTATTAAGCGACATTCTTGCTAAGGAATAAGTTTTTTCCATATTTGCACAGTCAAGCTTAGCTTGATCTAAAGCAACTTCTGCTGATAATACATCTTGTTTAGCTAAAGTGCCTACTTCTTTTTGTATTTTTGTATTTTTTAAAATTGTTTCTTGTACACTTACATTATCCTTATAAATTCTTAATGCATCTTTTGCCTGTAATGTTTGAAAGTAAGTCTTAATAGTTTCTGATTCAATAGAATTTAAAGCCGCTTCATAATTTCGCTGACTTTGATCTTTTGCAAAGGTTGCCGCCAATCTAGCCATATCTTTCTGCGTTTTGGATGGTGAATATAATTCATCATATTTCTGCTTTGCGGTTATATATCCAATTTGTTGTTCCACTGTAGGAGTATACCCCGGCTGTGACATTTGAACTGCCATCTTAGATAATGCATAATCTAGCCCATTATATGCGTTTTCAAGTCTTCGTATATTGGATATGGTATGGTAATAATTTTCCGTTTTTGCCTTATCTCCTGCTAAATTTATCTTTGCCGTCTCAATTCCCGAACTGCTTGTTATCATTAATTTCTTTGCTTCATCTAATGACAATTTAGTTTCATCTTCACTAAAATCTAAGTTATAGGTAATGGCACTCTTCGAGGTATTTTCTGTGTTATCTTCTGTACTATTTTCTGTAGAAGTTTCTGTGGTCTCAGTTTTAGGTTCTAATGAAAAAACCATAGAACTGCTACTGAAAATTAAGAGAGTTGCTATACCTGCACATAATATTCTTTTCATTAATTTTCGTCTCCTTTTTCTGATGTCTTATAAGCACTTTTTTATTATATGTTTTTATAGTAATTATTGAAATCTACAGTGTTTTATGGCTGTCTAAAACTTAAACATTTAATATGAATTGTCTAACAATTAACGATTATCTTTACAATAATATTGATATTCTTTATACTATTACATGAAGATTTAAAATTAATAGTATTAATAAATTAGGAGGTGTATTGTGGCAAGTTCTGTTTTAACTGAAATGACAAAAAAAATAATGGCTGAGTCATTAAAAAAATTAATGGCGACAAAGCCTTTAAATAAAATCAGCATAAAAGAGATTACTGATGATTGTGGTGTAAATCGTCAAACTTTTTATTATCATTTTCATGATATTTATGATCTTCTTGCGTGGATGTATCATCAAGAAGCTCTTATTCTTTTAAAACAAAATGATAGCTGCTTGACATGGGATGATGGTCTTATTCTACTTTTAAGATATATTCAAAAAAATGAAGCTATTGCTCTTTGTACTTTAAATTCACTAGGTCATGACCATTTAAAACAATTTTTTTATAATGATATTTACAGCTTTTCATTAACTATTGTTAATGAATTAGCTGAAGGATTAACTGTGTCTGATTACCATAAAAATTTTATTGCTCATTTTTATACTGTTGCTTTCGCAGGTTTAGTGGAAAATTGGTTACGTGATGGAATGAAAGAGTCGCCTGAAGAATTAGTACATTTAATTACTATTACAACTCATGATAACATGAAGCATGCTTTACAGCGTTTCGCAAAATTAGATACTTAATTATTAAAATCAGAGAGGTATTTTATGGGAAATATTATTTTTTATAATTCACCATTAGGTAATATTGGTATCACAGAATCAAATGGTTATATAGATAATCTTTTTTTTCAAGATCTTGATATTAATAATGAATATATAATAAACGAAACTCCATTATTAAAAGAAGCTAAAAAACAACTTGAAGAATACTTTTCCGGGAAGCGAAAGGAGTTTGATTTACCTTTAGCTCCAGCTGGTACTGAGTTTATGAAAAAAGATTGGCAAGCTCTTTTACAAATTCCATATGGAGAAACAAGGAGCTATAAAGAAATTGCTGCTATGATTGGCAAACCAAAAGCCTGCCGTGCTGTTGGCATGGCAAATAACAGAAATCCTATAGCTATTATTATTCCGTGTCATCGTGTTATCGGTTCAAATGGTTCATTAATCGGATATGCCGGTGGATTACATATAAAAAGTTATCTGTTGAATCTAGAAAAAAAATACAAATAAATTTTAGCTTCTTTTCATACTTCTGATTAAATCTTTTGAATCTTTATCCACCCGTAAAGATTCAATTATTTTTTGCAAAGCTTTATTATACGTAAAATCATCTAAATTATTATTATTTAAATATATAATAGTTTTCTCTGGATATTTTACATAACAAACTGAAAGTGCCCATGCAACTGCCATTTTTACATAATATCCATCATTTTTTATTATATCTAATGTAATCAATACCTGATCTATATAATCATCAACTATATAATAATCTAATAGCATAACAACACCAAAACGGATTTCAAAGATTTTATTTGATTTCAAATAGGGCTGTAAGAATTCCCATACTTCTTTTCTGTGTTTCTTAGTTTTTTTCAAACTGCTGCAAAAGCTGTCACATATACCCCAATTATTTATCTTAGGAATAAAATCAGCAGTATATTTCAGCATTTCTCCAATAGTCATTTTGGCATTTCCAATTATAAGACCTTGTATCATAATTTCTTCATAATATTCATCCTTATAATCTATTAAATTTTTATCTAAATAAATTTTCCAATCACCTTTAACCATTTCTTTCGCAATTTTTCTTTGATCAGGTATACGTACTCCTAAAAGATTATTAATTCCAGGGATTAAACCACTATGAAATTTTTTATATTTTTCATCAACTAATTCTGTAAGTTTTTTCCTTATTTTATTTTTCATTTTATACCTTTCTATTTTTATAAAATCAATTTAATTGCTTTACATATGTAATCGGCCCATTTAAGCTTACTTTTCTTACAAGCAATATTAAGTCTTCAATTGGAAATTCTAAGTCATTTTGTATCCAATAAATTATTAACCCAATTTGTGCAGAAGCGATATATTCCAATACATAATCTAATTTTGTTCCTTTGTCTTTATCTGTGTAAGAAACTTTTTCTTTTAATATATTTTTTGCTAATGTCTTTATCTTATAATTCATAAGTGAGCCGCTTTTACCTAATAAAATTTTAATATATTTCTTATTTTTTTGCAAAAATTTAAAATCAGGAATTTTAATCTCATCTCCACTGATTAATGCAGATATTATAAAATCCGCTCTCTTTTTTATTTCTTCAAAGTATTCATTTTCTATCTTTTCTAATAAATCATAAATATCTTTATAATAAACATAAAAAGTTCCTCTATTTAAATTTGCTAAATCTGTTATTTCCTTAATACTTATTTTTTCTAATTTTTTATCTTCATAAATTTGAAAAAAAGCATTTTTTATTTTATTTTTAGTAATTACCACTTTTTGTGAATCCATCTGTAAAATAACACCTTCTTTCCTTTATTTTCATTTACATCCAACATATTTTATATTATTGTTTATTTTAATTTTATGCTTTTTAGGATATTCTAATATTATTACAATATGTTGTTGGTTATCAAGGGGTATTTTAAAAGAAAGGACTATATAATTTATGAATAATTCTGATTGTATTGTTTTAGATAAAGTAAATAAATATTTTGGAAATAAACAAGTATTGAAGAATATCTCTTTTAATGTTCCTTACGGCTGTATATTTGGGCTTCTTGGTCCTTCTGGATGTGGAAAAACTACAACGGTAAAAATAATATCTGGAATTACAGAATCAAGTAGCGGAGATACATTTGTTCTCGGGGAAAAAATGCCAAAGCTTTTATTAATGAATAAAATTGGTTATATGGCACAATCAGATGCATTATATTCGGATATGTCTGCTGCGGAAAACTTAGCTTTTTTTGCTTCTCTCTACAACATGGATTCTAAAGAAGTAAAAAAAAGATTAATAGAAGTGATGGATTTAGTAAATCTTTCGGACCACATGAATAAACCTGTAAAGGCCTTTTCAGGAGGAATGAAAAGACGGCTTTCTCTTGCTATGTCCATTATTCACAATCCTAAAGTACTGATTTTAGATGAACCAACTGTTGGTATTGATCCACTATTACGTAAAAGTATTTGGAATGAATTATATAAAATGACATCTGCCGGTGTTACTATACTAGTCACAACCCATGTTATGGATGAAGCAGAAAAATGCCATCAATTAGCCATGATGAGAGATGGTCTTTTAATTGCACAAGGATCACCTGCAGAATTGCAAAAACAAATAGGGGTGAAAAGTATTGAAGAAGCCTTTATTTATTATGGAGGTGGAGAAATTGAAGAGTAAAATCATCGCGATACGTATATTAACTCAGCTTAAACATGATAAAAGAACTTTAATGCTAGTATTGGCAGCACCTCTTCTCATGTTAACTCTCGTATACCTCATTTTAGATACGTCTGATACAGATTTTACAGTGGGTATAATTAATGCACCCCAAAATTATGTTGAAAATTTATATAAAAATAATATAAAAACAATTAGATATAATGAAAATTCAAGCCAGAAAGCCTTAGAAAATGGAGATATTATAGCCACAGTCAATATGATCAGCGGAAAATTAAATATTAATATTGATGGAAGTAATTCTCAGAAATCAAATGCTGTTCTTACAATTTTAGAAGCTTCAAAATTGAATCAAACTCAAAACAGACCTGACTTGAAAACAGAAGTTAATTATGTATATGGCTCATCAGATCTAGCTATGTTTGATAACTTCGGAGGAGCATTAATAGGAATTTTAGTTTTCTTTTTTGTATTTTTGATTTCGGGGATATCATTTCTTAAAGAAAGAACTACCGGAACTTTAGAGAAACTTTTATCTACACCTATTAAACGATTTGAAATTGTATGTGGTTACGCAATAGGCTTTGGTATACTTACAATATTTCAATCGCTTTTAATTACTCTATTTGTAGTATATATTTTAGATGTTATGATGGTAGGATCAATCTGGCTTGTTCTGTTAATTACATTATTGTCTGCTATGACAGCTTTAACTTTAGGGATTTTAATTTCCACAGCTGCTGCTAGTGAATTTCAAATGGTTCAATTTATTCCTATAATTATTGTTCCTCAAATATTTTTTTCAGGTTTATTTGATCTTTCCCCCACTTGGAGTTTTATCGGTAAATTTATGCCCCTTTATTATGTGGCAGACGCTCTAAATCAAGTAATGATTAATGGTAATGGTTTTTCTTATATTACATTAGATATTTTAATACTAATAGGTTTCAGTTCTGTATTTATTATAATGAATACTTTACTCTTAAAAAAATATCGAAGAATTTAAATGGAGGTATCGAAATGAAAAAAAAGATATTTATTTTAATTGTTCTATTAATTGTAATTGCTATATTAATAGTACTCTTTTTAAATAAAAACAATATTAAATTGACAGCTGAAGTGGAAGCAACCATGCTTCCTAGTACATCGGAAGTATCAGGTAAGATTATAGAAATGCCTATAGAACTGGGACAAAATATTAATAAGGGTGATATTATTGCAATTATAGATAAAGCTGATTATGAATACTCTCTTAAACAGCTTAAAATAAATTTAGAAAAAACAATACTATCTCTTAATGATATGAAAAAAAATACTAATGAAAATAATAGCGCACAAAATGAAATAAATATAGCAAATTCCAATTATAATACTGCCAATGCTGAAGCAGAAAAAGCACAGGAAGATTATGAACGAGCATTATCTCTTTATAATGATGGAGCCATTTCAAAAAACGAATTAGAAAATGCGAAACTTTCTTCAGACTTAGCTTCTTATTCTGTTGATACAGCAAAAGCAAAACTTAATAATGCCGAAAACAATTTATCTGAATCAACAATGCAATTAGATATTGAAAATATTGAAAATCAAATTCAACAAGCACAAGAAAAATTAGAAAAATATACTATAACAGCAGCAAAAAGCGGTATTGTTATGTCTAAAAATTACGTGTTAGGTGATATTATTTCACCGGGATATAATTTAGCTGATATTTCAGTGGATGATGAAAAATACCTTGTCTTTTATTTACCAAAAGAACTTATTAATAAAATACAATATGATCAAAATATATCTTTTAAATACTCAGGAAAAATTCAAAAATCTAAGGTAAGATATATTGATGTTACAAGTGAGTATACTCCTAAAGATTTTCAAACTACTGCCAATAAAAATAAAGAAAGCGTAAAAATAAAATTACTTCTTTCTAAAGATACTAAATTAAAACCTGGAGAAAAAGCAGAGATTATTTTTTCTAAGTAGAGATTCTTGACGAAAAATGTAATATATTTTATAATTTAAAAGTAAATCGGCAATAAACGATTATTTAAATTATAAAAAAGGAGCAAAAAATGAGACTTAGAAAAGAAGCTGATGATATGCAGGAAGAAGAAATACTGCTAGTTGCAAAAGTATCTGATGCCTTAGCACATCCCGCAAGAATAAAAATATACAGATTTATTATGAAATGTAACAGAGAAAGAACAAGAGTATGTAATAAAGATGTTGTTGCTGCCTTTGATTACTCCCAGGCTACTATTTCCCAACACATAAAAAAGCTTGTACAGGCAGGTCTTATAGAAGTAAAAAAAGATGATAAATATTCCATATATTATGCTAATATTGGAATCTTAATGAAATATTTAGATGCAACAAAAAAATTTGAATGACGCTTTTTTATATGAAATTTTTAATTTAATATAAGTGTATTTCTTTAACTTAAATAAGCAAGCAAATATTTTGCTTGCTTATTTTTATTAATATTTTATTCTGTTGTACTTAAAATCTCTTTATTCTTTTCTACTTGACTGACTTTCATTTTACTTACGTCATCTGGATCCACGTCTTCTAATAATCCTAATATAGTTGGACCTAAGAATATTGTATCTAATACTTCTCCGTCCATTGAGATTTTACTGAAAGGAGTAAAATATTGACCTCTTATATAGTATTTTCCGCCAATTTCCACAACTTCATCAATCTTTATATCATTTACACCCATTTTTAGATCAGTGGGTTTAAATGGATTTTCTCCACCGTATATATAATGTTTACCATAAAGCATATCATATTGCAAAGCTTTTAAATTTTCCATATAATCTTTATCTTCTTTATGATTTTGATGATATTTAGTTAAAACACCTTCATGTATGGAAAGCCTGTTTAAAACTTCCGAACCAAGCTGATATGCATAAAGATCTTTATCTATGGCCTTCATATTAAAATTACTCCAAATAACATATTGGGTCTGATAAACATTACCGTTTTTTAAATCATTATCTGAAATAGTAAGCGGTGGAAGATGGTCTCCGTACATTACTAAAACTGTCTTTTCATTATAATTTGACAGCATATCCGTTAATTGTTTTATAAATTGATCCATCTCATGTATCTGTTCTAAATAATATTCATAAGCATAAGTTTCTCCTTTTGTCTTTATTCCTGAAACAGTAACTGATGGATTATCTATCATTTTTTTTGTTGGATACTGGCCATGTCCTTGTACTGATATAGTATATATAAAATCTTTACCCTCCGTAGAATCTAATGCCGATTTTATTTCTCCTGTTAAAACATCGTCCTTTGCCCAATTTTTAGCAGTTTTAGAAACATTATTCATATATTCAAGAGAAGTAAATGTATCAAATCCCATCTTTGGAAAGACTATATTTCTTCCGTAAAAAGCACCTCTGTGGTTATGAATAGCATGTGCTGAATATCCTAAATTTTTCAAATCATAACAAAGGGTTTCGCAAGTTGATTTTTTTAATATAGATTTATACGGATATTCTCCGGGACCAAAGAATCTTACTCTCATCCCTGATAATACTTCAAATTCTGTATTAGCAGTGCCTGCTCCAATAGATGGTACCGTTAAAAATCCTGATGAATATTTCTCTTTTAATTCCCTGAAATACGGAACAGGATCTTGAGAGAAAGTCAAATTCTTTTCGTATGTAGGATCAAAGAAAGATTCCAGCTGTAACATTATAATATTGGGGAAATCTTTACTGTCATTATTATTTTCCTTAGTTTGATTCATAGAAAGTTCATCAGGATCAAATATACTTAAAATTGTATCAGATGAGTAACCTTTTGGTGAATCAATTCCGGTATTTAACCAAGTGTTTACAAAACAATACGGAAAACCATAATCTCTGTATGCATAGCCTAAATTTCCAAAGTATATAGAAACCCAATTTCTATCAATTGCTAGATTAGTAGCTCCGGCCATTAAAATAACAAGAGCAAATATTCCTGCTATGGATTTTCTAAAATCAATCTTTTGCTTATGTTTTGGTGCAAAAATATATATAAGTATTAAGATAATTGCAACTGCCACAAAACTGGCTATTATTGTAATTATCTCAGATACACTCAAATAATTCGTAATTAAAGCCAGCCCTGCATCAGCTAAAGCAAGGTCTTTAACCGTAAAAGGTGTCATTCTCGTATCTAAAATCACTCCGTTTGTAATGCCAAGACCCATCCATATTGTAGAAACAATCACATATATAAAAATCCTTCTTTTCACTAAAAATGCAACAGAAAATGTTACAAATATAATAAAAGAATTGAAGAAAAAGGTCATGGGAGATCCAATAATATATTCTAAACACTTTAATGCTGAATGTCTGCTTATTGTTTCTATTAAAAAATTTAAAACAATTGCTAATACTATACATAAAGCAATTGAATTGTGCAAATACTTTTCAAAAAACCTTTTCATTTTATCACCTTTTCTATTTTAATTAGTCTGTAAATGATTTACATTTTTTATCTATTTCATTCGCAATATTTGCAAATTCTGTAATATTCAAAGTTTCTGCTCTTCTGCTTGGTTCTATATCTGAGGCTTTTAAAATTTGTAAAATTTCTTCTTTTGACATACCATAAATGCCTGTTAAAGAATTAAGAAGTGTCTTTCTTCTCTGACCGAACCCTGACTTAATTACATTAAAAAACGTTTTCTCACTTATTAAATTAACCGGTTTTTCCTTTCTTATATCTAAACGAATTACAGAAGAATCTACCTTTGGCTGAGGTATAAATACCTCCTTAGGCACATTTGCTATATGAGAAACACTGCAGTAATATTGAACTGCTACAGAAATAGCTCCATATATTCTTGAACCCGGTGCAGCCTTAATACGCTCTGCAACTTCTTTTTGAAGCATTATTGTAATGCTGTCTGCTTCTACTCCATCTTCTAATATTTTCATAATAATAGGCGTTGTAATATAATAAGGTAAATTACCGATTATTTTTACACCACTGATACTTTGATTTTTATTTTCTTCTATTATTTCTGATAAATTAGTCTTTAATATATCTTTATTGATAACTTCAATATTATCATATTCTTTTAATGTTTCTTTTAAAATAGGAATAAGATTTTTATCAATTTCAACCGCAATTACTTTGGCCGCTTCTTTAGCAGCGAAAGTAGTCAATACTCCTACTCCTGGCCCGATTTCAATCACTAGATCTTTATCACAAATTAAAGAACCTTCTATTATTTTTTCAATTATATTTTTATCAGTTAAAAAATTTTGACCTAAACTTTTAGAGAGTTTAAATCCATGCTTATCTTTTATTGCTTTTATGGTTTTTGGTGCATAAAGCTTGTCCATATTTTCTCAAATTCCTCTCTTTTTACCCCATATTGATTTAATCTATTAACAAATTCTTTAGCATTGCCATATCCAATACCTAAAATTTTACCTATCCCCTCTCGATTTTTTGAAGCTTCAGACGCTCCTGCAAGCTTATATTTTATCATATCCTGCATTGTAAATTCAATTTTATTTTCAATAATTGTACATCTCGCTTTTGAAAGAGCTTCAATAATACTCTCTGCAGTTGCATTTTCAATTCCAATATCTCCATTTTTATTAGCTTCATTTCGAGTTAAATATGCATGTTTACTTTTAGGGAACTTTTCTTGTAACCTTTTCCTTATCTTTTCTCCTGCAAAATCAGGATCTGTAAATATAATAAGACCTCTTTCAATATATGCTTTTTCTATTAAATCAAATGTTTCTTTTTTTATACCAAATCCATGAGTTGCAATCGTAGTAGCTTCAACTGCTCTACTGATAGAGGCCTCATCATCTCTTCCTTCTACAATAATTACTTCTTTTATCATTAAAGCTCCTATTCCGGTATAATTCCGCTGCTTGTAGATTTTTTTGTATTATCGGGAATAACATATAAAATTTCTCCCGGTTTTATCATTCTTAACATTTGCCTTGCCTGTTGTTCAATATATTCATCACTGTCTATCTGAGACAACTCGTATTCAAGTTTATCTTTTTCTTTATTTAGTTTTTTATTTTCCGCTTTCAATTGTGCTTCATTCATTCTTAAAGAAATTAAACTATATGCAGACATTCCAACTACTGTTATTATCAAAATGAAAATAACAGTATAAATTAACCTTTTCCTTGCTGTTTTAACAGCTGCACGTCCTGTTTTTACGTATTTTTTATTCTTGCCTTTTGCTTTTGTCTTTGAAAGTTCTTTTCTTTTACGCCGTCTGTCTTCACGAGCTTCAGCCATGTCAATAACTCTACTTGTATCTTTAAATTCACGGCTACGTCTTTTCTTTCGTGTTAGCATAAATTACTTATCTCCTATGAATAATCAATCATGATCATTTTAATGTTTTATTATACCATAAAAACACTTTTTCCACAAGAATACACCTACTCCAAAAGCAATAAAAGCATGAATACTTATTTTGCCATAACTACAATAATATAGAAATGAAGAAATGATTAAAGCCGCAAAAATCCAAAATAATATATCTTCAATAAATAATACTACTTTACGAGGCTTTGTTTTATATTTTATCCAATCAAAAATTTCATAAAATATCATTATAGTCATTCCTGCATATAACATAATTAAAAATTCAAAAACTTGATCTATAATGAGTTTATTTATGCCTGTCATTTTAATATTTTTCTCAGGAATCCTTTATCCTGTTTATCCTTTTTCTCTGTATATACGGCCGACATAATACTGCCTGTAATAATTGCCTTACCCTCTTCTAAATCCAACTTTTGTATATGCAACCCTTCCCCTTTAATTAAAATTCCACCACTTTCTAATAAAACTAAAATACTTTGCTCATTAAAACTCTCTACATCCGAAACTTCTGTTATGGTAATTCTTTCTCTATTATCTATGCTGACTATATGATTTTCCATAAAAAACACCTCCTTTTTTCTAATATATTAGGAGGTGTATTAATTTATTCTATATTTCGAATTCCTCTCATAGGTGCAAGGGGTAAAATAATTATAGCTTTAGTACCTTTTCCTTCTTTACTTTCTATTGTAATTCCTCCATTATGTTCTTCTACTATTTGTTTTGAAATAGCAAGTCCCAATCCGGTTCCTCCCATTGCTCTGGAGCGAGCTTTATCAACTCTGTAAAAACGTTCAAAGACACGAGGAATTTCTGCTTCAGAAATTCCGATTCCATTATCGGTTATAATTATTTCAGCTTTAGAATCCTTTTTTATAACATCTATATCTATTCTTCCACCGTCTTGAGTATATTTAATAGCATTGCTCAATACATTTAAAAATACTTGTTCCATTCTATCTTTATCAATTACAACCATAACTTTGGAATTAATATCAAAAATACAGTTTAAGTGTTGGTTTTTGTTTTTTACAGTAAGTTCTACTTTTGTAACAACAGATTTTAGTAAACTAATAAGATTACTATCCTTTTTAAACAGTTTTTCCTGTTGATAATCCAATCTTGAAAGCTGTAATAAATCTTTCACTAAGCGATTCATTCGATCCGCTTCTACATCTATAATTTTCAAAAAACTTTGTGCTATTTCTTTATCCTCAACACCACCATCCATTAGTGTTTCAGTATAACTTTTAATAGATGTCAGAGGTGTTTTTAATTCATGTGATACATTGGCAACAAAATCCATTTGCATATTTTCTAATTTCTGCCTTGCTGTAATATCCTGTATCATCATAATAATTCCTACATCAAGATCATTTTCATCTTTAAATTTACCGTATCTTACTGCGAAGGTACATCCAGTATAATCAAAATTCTCCTCGCTTCCGCTGCCTTCACTGTTTTTCATAAGATTTTCCAAAATTAAATTACTATTGTAATCTTTAATTATATCATCATAATTTTTATTTTTTATATCATCTTCGCTAATATGCAGCATTTTCATTGCTGCCGGATTTGCATGAATAATATTACCTGTTAAACTAACAGCAATAAGACCATCTGTCATATATCTTAATATTGTTTCAAGTTTAGTTTTTTCATTTGAAATCTCTGAAAGTGTAAGAGTAAGCTGCATCCTGAGAAAATTAAACATCTCCGCAAGGCGGCCTATTTCATCATCAGATTTAACACTAACCTCCTGACTGAAATCACCCTGCGCCATCTTTTCTGCTTTTTCTGTTACATCATTGATAGGTACAGTAATACTCTTAGCGATAATAAAACCTAATACAACTGTAATAAAAAGGGCCAATACCATTGCTTTAACAAATATTTCTTTTGACCTGTTAATTGTTTTATAAATACTTGTTAAATCAGATCTAAGATATAAAACTCCTTTTGTATCTAAGTTTGATATGGGAAATCCTAAATTTTTTGTTTGTTTTTGTGTTGTAGTCAAGCCATTAGATTCCGCTTTTTCACCATTTAGACCCTGCACAACAACATTTTTATCTAGTAGATCAATTGCATTGCTTTCTATAACATTTTCGTTATTGGATGCTATAATTTGGTAATCATCGTTTACAACAAAAATTTCTCCCTCAAACCCTTTTGTCCAAGCATCAATATTATCTTGAATTTCATCTTTATGTTTATTAAGATCATCATACTCACTCAGTGAAGTAATCATTCCGCTTTTATGAACTATCCTTGTCAAATTATCTCTTACCGAATCCATATAATAAGATTCCAGCTGGTTCATAATGAATATTCCTATTATAGTTGTAGCAATAAAAACAAGAAGAAAATATATAAAAACAATTTTCCATCGAATACTACTCCATGTTTTTTTCCAAATCATGCGTTATGGCCTCCTAAAGTAGTATCCAATTCCTCTTTTTGTCATAATATACTTAGGATCACTAGAATCATCTTCTAATTTTTCTCTAAGTCTTCGTACTGTAACATCTACAGTACGAATATCTCCATAGTATTCATAACCCCAAACTTCTTCAAGCAATTGTTCTCTTGAAAAAACTTTATTTTCTCTTTCTGCTAAGTACTTTAAAAGTTCAAACTCTCTAAGTGTCAGCTCAAGCGGCAAATCATTTTTTCTAACTTCATATCTATTTAAATCTATTGCGAGAGTGCCGAAATCTTTAATATTAGAAGGCTCTTTTTTAAGCTTATCAATTAAATCCGTACGCCTTATATTAGCTTTTATTCTTGCTACCAATTCTCTCATACCAAATGGCTTCGTTATATAATCATCAGCACCAAGTTCAAGCCCCAGTACTTTATCCACTTCTTCTTCTTTTGCCGTAAGCATTAAAATTGGTACAGAACTTGTTTGTCTTACTTTTTTACAAACTTGAAATCCATCAAGCATAGGCAGCATAACATCCAATAAAATCAAATCAGGATTTAAAGTTTCTGCTTTGTTAAGACCATCTTTACCATCATAAGAAGTTTCAACTTCAAATCCTTCTTTTATTAAATTAAATTTTATTATATCTGATATAGATTTTTCATCTTCTATTATTAGTACTTTTTTTAAGTCCATATTAACCTCCCCTGTTTGCTGAATAATACCCTACGTGCCATTATATCAAACTAAAACCAATTAGTCAAAAATTCAGATAAAATCCCTTTTCACGATATATTAATTATTTGCATAATATAGATTAATTTATATATTGGAGTGATTATAATGTCAGAAAATGAAACGAATTTTACTTCCGTTATTATATATTCAAATAGAACTATATCAGAAATAAAGGACTGTATTGCTAAATATTATGGTCATATTAAATATGAATTACCTTTTATTAATGCAGTTGCTGTGGAAATTCCACAGGAAAATCGCAAAAATATTGCCCATAATAAAATGATCAGCAGAATATATGATGATGTAGCTGTATCAAAAACACCGATTTACAAACTTAAGCAAGACATTTCACAAGGAAATTCTGCTTCAACCTTCTACTCTTCAAGAGGTAAAGGTGTCGGAATAGCCATAATTGACACAGGAGTAGCCCCTCACTATGATTTAATAAAGCCTATAAACCGAATTATTGCTTTTAAGGATTTTATAGGAAAAAAAGAAATACCTTATGATGATGATGGTCATGGAACTCACGTAGCAGGAATTGCATTAGGAAATGGATATTCATCAAGGAAATATATTGGTACTTCACCTTGTGCTAATTTAATTGCCGTAAAAGCACTAGATGACATGGGAAATGGAACTGCTTCTGATATTTTGGCCGGTTTACAATGGGTAATAAATAACCGAAAACGTTATAATATAAAGGTAATAAATTTATCCTTAGGCATTACAGTAGATGAAAACTGTGAAGATGATCCTTTAGTAAAAGGTGCTGAAGCCGCTGTAAAACATGGTATAACAGTTATTGCGGCAGCAGGTAATAACGGCCCTGAAAAATGCACTATCAATTCACCTGGAATAAGCCCTTATGTAATTACTGTAGGTGCCACAGGATTTCCACCTGCTGTAGCCAAATTTTCAAGTAAAGGACCTACACATGCGGGATATATTAAACCCGATTTAGTAGCTCCAGGCGTTGATATTACATCATTAAGCAATAAAAATCCGAAAGGTTATGCGGTTCAATCAGGAACATCCATGGCTACACCAATAGTAAGCGGAGTAGCAGCTTGTCTGTATTCTTCAATGCCTTATTTAAAACCACATGAAGTAAAAAAAATATTGATGAAAAAATGTTTACCTTTAAAAAAAGAAAGCCGTAATTCTCAAGGCCATGGGCTTTTAAATTACGAAATATTTTTAAATAATTCATAATTACAATTTTAGATCAAAAAAAAGCCGGATTCTTCTGGCTTTTTTTATTATTCACACGTCTCATAGTTTTTCATAGTATGTGTAATACAAACTTTTTTAAAGGAGACTTTAATATGAAAATTACTTTTTTCGATTTGGGTAAATCAGATTGTATTCTTATTGAAATAAACGGAAAAATAATTATGATTGATACAAGCTTTACGGAAAACGGAGATTATATTTGTGAATTACTTCAGGACAAAGGTATAAGTTGTATTAACTATTTAATCTTAACTCATATGGATCGTGATCACATAGGCGGAGCCTCTGAAATAATAAAAAGAATTCCCGTTGAAATAATAATTCAACCCGACTATAAAGTAAACACTCCACAATATAAAGCTTATCAAGAAACTTTAAAAGAAATGAAAAAAGAACCTATACTATTGCATCATAATATGACCATCTATATTAAGCCTGCTATTTTTACTCTTTTAGCTCCTAAAAAACAACATTATAAAAAATCAAATGATTATTCCATAATTACAAAATTGCAATATTTAGGCTGCTGTTTTTTATTTACAGGCGATGCTGAAAGCGAACGCCTAAAAGAATTTATTAAAGAGAATAACACCATTTATGACGTAGTAAAAATACCACATCATGGTATACCTAATGAATATCTCAAACCTTTACTTATATCTACAAAACCAACTTATGCTGTTATTACTTGTGCCTATCTTCAAACACCTATTCACAGTACAATTAAATTATTAGATAAATTTAATGTAATAACTTATCTTACAAGACGCGGTGAAGTTATTATAAAAGATGATAAACACTTAGGAAGTTTAATTATCACTCAATCTGATTAAAGTAGTTTATAAATAATTTAATGGATTTTTTTGCTGCCCGTTAATTTGTACTTCAAAATGCACATGAGGTCCTGTACTGTTTCCTGTACTTCCCACATTTGCAATATGCTGACCTTGATAAACTCTATCACCAACTTTTACAAAAATCTTACTGCAATGAGCATAAAGAGTAACTTTATTACCCCCATGATCGATTTTTATCATATATCCGTAAGATCCGCTGTAACCTGAAAAAATTACTTTACCTCCATCTGAAGCTTTAATAGGTGTACCTGTGGATGCACCAATATCTATTGCAGGATGAAATCCACCCCATCTAGGGCCAAATCTTGATGTAATTGTTCCTCTTACTGGATAAATAAAAGTCCCTGTTCCTACAAGTGGAGGTAATTTTTTAGTTCCCCTTAACACTATCTGTGATACAGGTTCTTTTATAATACTTGAACTTATCTCTTTTTTATCAACTTCTACGCCATTATTTTTTATTATTCTGGCTACCACTTCTTTTTCACCATTTGAACCTTGCATTTTTACTGTATTCTCACCTTCATATTTGGTAGATACATCTTCATATGCTATTTCATAAGGTATAGCTTCATTATAGGTAACCACTTCTTGTGTTTGTACTGTTAATAAAGGTTTATTCTGCGTTAATGTAATCTCCTGGCCAATAAATATTTTTTCTGGATCTATATCAGGATTTGATGCTAATAAATCTTTTTGCTTTAATCCATAAATTTTAGCAATTCCAGATATAGTCTGACCTTGTTCTACCACATGTATTTTCTTTTCCTTTTGTCCTGTTAAAAGATAATTTAAGACTTCTTTTTTATTTTGTAGTTCTCCTAAATTTGTATTTACTTTTTTTATTGTAACATTTTCTTTAAATCCAATATTTTCATATTCAATATTTTCATCTTGTGATACATACATATTTTCTATTGTATTTAAAACATCTTCGATTAGCTTTTTGCTTTGTAATATTACAATCTTCTTATCATTAATACAAATAGAATACCCTTTAACTTTCATGTCCTTCATATATGTCAATCTGTTAAGAACGTCTTCTTTATCATCTATTTCCTTTCCCAATAAAAAAACTTTATTAAAAGTAATATCCTCATTTTTATCTATTTTTATTTCTGCATTATGTTCAAAATTTAGTTTATTCCCAATGGCATCAATAGTTTTGTAAACATCTTCTTGATTTTTAACAACTCCAAGAATTTTACCATTATACATGTATTCATAAGCAGTCAGGCTCCCAATTAATGAAGTAATTGATATAACGCATACAATTCCTGTTACAGTATACATTATTACTTTTCTTTTATGATTTTCGGCATAATATATACCTCTTTCAATCTGCCATAAAATGAAATCGTACTTTAATGATAAAAAATCTTCCAGCTTATTAATATTAATATCTGCTTTTTCTATAAAGTTAGCTAGTTTACTTGATATGAATTTCTCTTTTTTACTTAATTTATAGTAAATTTTAGTTATATTCTTTAAAGTAATTTTACATCTTTTAGTCTTTGATATTTTCGTCACAAATTTGGCTGAGCTTATGGAAGCTTTATTATAAGAATTTAAAATAATATTTTTAGCTTTTTCAAATACATTAAAAATTCTATCTATCCGTTGGTCCAAAATTACACTAGGCTCTTTAACAGAATTATTTTTTCTTTTTTTTCTTCTTTCCTTTATCTTAATTTCTATATTTTCATTTTTATTTAATCTGCTTTCAATTTTCATTACTTCGTCAGAATACTTTATATCAGAAATACGTTTTATCTTTTCTTCAATATCTTTTTCAATCTCTGCTTTAAGACGTTCTTTAGTTATACCTTCCCATTCAGGATGCTCTTTGAAAACTTTATTTTTTATATCAAAATTAGGGACATGAGTCTGGCTCATATCCCTTGTCTCTTTTTCTTTTGTAATATCAGTTTTATTTTTTTTATTAAATATATTTATCAATCTATCTAAAATTTTTTTATAATTACCCTGCATATGTTACCTCCATACCATCTTTAATGAGGTATCTTCCATATGTGTTTGTTATGACTAACCATTAATTATTATACTAAATTTTTATAATTTTATCAAAACATTTTTTGAATTTCATCCAGTCTCTTAGAAAAACAACTACATCTTTCTCCTGTATCTTTTATTCCTGTGTCTTTACACATATCACAATCATATTCTATATCCATATAATCTATTTTAAAATTATTTTCTGTTAATAAATACGCTTTCTCATTATTTAAATTCTCAGCCTTTTGTTTTAAAGATTTAATTTTTGATTTTGTATCAAAAGCACCTGAAAGCATAACTTTTGAAATTTGAATTCCAATCTCTCTGCTTTCTTCTTCAATTTCTTTAATTTCTGGAATTAAGAAATATACTTCTTCACGCCTAGCATTTGCCCTTGCCTTATTTCTTTCTCTTGTTTCCTCATATGATTTCATAACCAAACTAATATTATTTGGTTTTGACTCAACTCTGCTATTTTCATTCTGTACTATAGGCTTAGTATTACCACTATGCCATGCTTTTAATATACTATTAATATAATTCAAATTAGGATTAGATATTCCTGTTGTTTTATTACATGCTTCTAAAATTTTTTCTATTCCAAAATTCATTTCATCCAACCAACTATCAATTATGGCTTTTTCTCCTTCAGTTGGATTACGCATAAAACCTAAAGCTTTAAGGACTCTTTTGTATAAATAATGTCTATTATCCGTTTCCTCTAAATATGCCTCCACCTGCTCAACATTTTTAAGTCCTTCATCAGCCCATTTTTTAACTATGGCTGCTATATATTTATGATTACTGTGTTTTCTTTTTTTTACACAATATGCATAAGCATAAATAATAATCTCAGGAGATACGTTATAATCATTAATCCACGCTAAAATTTCTGTCAATTCTTTTCCTTCAAACATTCTGCCAGTGATTCTTTCTATCTCCTTATACATACTTTTTATTTCATCATTTCCGAGGAAATCTTTTATATCTTCAGGTAAATTTTCATCAGACTTTTTATCTTTTAGCCCTTTTATGTAGATTCTGTCTTTTAAACTTAAAAATTCAATTTTATAATGTAACTTATCCGTTGGTTTTTCATAATGCTTTTTTATTACGCCCATATTCTCCCAGTATGACCATGCTTTTAAAACATCCTCGATTGCCATATTTAATTGCTTTGCTATAGCTTCATTATTCATATGCATATCATGACCTGCATACATTAATGCAAATAAATATACTTTGACATAATCTCCTGGTGCACCCGCCATATATTCATTAATAAATATATTTTCCACATGTGTATCACGTAAATAATAATCATTTATTTGTTCTCTTATAAAATTCATTTTTATTTTCCTTATCTTTAAAGCTTTATTATTTTTCTTGTTTTTAGAATTTTTTCTAATAATAAGAAAAAATTCTATTATAAAGAGAAAACTCTAGCCAAAGGCTAGAATATTTCTTCTCTTATTATTGTTTGATCTCTTCTAGGTCCTACCGAAATAATTTTAACGGGGACGCCTACAGTATTTTCAATTTCTTTTATATAATTTTTGGCTTCATTTGGAAGATCATCGTAATTTCTGCATTGAGAAATGTCACATTTCCATCCAGGTAATTCTTTATATACCGGATTACATTCTTCCAATATATCAAGACTTGCCGGAAAGTTCTCTATAATTTCTCCGTTCCTCTCATATTTATAGCAAAGCTTTATTGTATCAAACTGATCAAGTACATCTAAAAGCATTAATGAAATACCTGTCATACCATTAATTCTTGCAGAATATTTTACAACAACACCATCAAACCATCCACATCTCCTTGGTCTTCCAGTAGTTACACCATATTCATGTCCCAGTTCTCTTATTTTGTTTCCTGTTTCATTATCCTCTTCTGTAACAAAAGGTCCTTTTCCTACTCTGGTTGTATATGCTTTTGTAATACCAAGCACTGCATCTATTGATCCAGCACCAATACCAGATCCTGAAGTAAATCCACCTGATGTAGGATGTGAACTTGTTACATACGGATAAGTACCTAAATCAACATCCAATAAGGAACCCTGTGCTCCCTCAAAAAGTACTTTTTTCCCTGATTTAATGCTTTCATAAACCATAACACCTGTGTCTTTAATATACGGTTTTAACATCTTTGCATATGCTGTGTACTTTTCAATTATTTCTTCTTTATTCAAAGGATCTTGACCAAAAAGCTTTGTTATTACTTGATTTTTTCTATCTATTTGAGCAGAAAGTTTATCTTTAAAACTTTTTTCATCAAGCATATCGCAAACTCTTATTCCACTTCTTTCAATCTTATCCATATAGCAAGGACCAATTCCTTTTTTTGTTGTTCCTATATCATCCTTGCCTCTTGCAGATTCATAAAGTGCATCTAATACCTTATGATATGAAAAAACAATATGCGCTCTGTCACTGACATAAATCTTACTTACATCAATACCATCCTTTTCAAGTCCTTCAATTTCATTAAAAAACCCTTCCGGATCAAAAACTACGCCATTTCCAATAATGTTCACTGCATTATCGTTTAATATACCAGAAGGAATTAAATGCAATGCATATTTTTTATCACCTAATACAACTGTATGCCCTGCATTATTTCCACCTTGTCCTCTTACTACCATATCTGCCTTATTAGCAAGATAATCTATAATCTTTCCTTTTCCTTCATCACCCCATTGAGAACCAACAACTGCTAAACTTGGCATGATATTTCACTCCTTTTCATTTGTAAAATTTATTATCTATTTTTTATTTTCTAAATAATTATCTAAATCTTTAACTAGGTTTTCTAAATTTACACTATGTGCATCTGCAGCCTCTTTTAAACTCTCATTATAAGAGCCTGGACAGCCTAAACAGTTTAAACCATGACGAATAAATATTTCTGTAATATCAGGATTCATATCAAGAACTTCGCTTACAAGCATGTTTTCATTAATTAACATTACTTTCCCTCCTCTAAGAATTAATCCTACTTTTATCTGCGAAACGAGTATACTTTCCAAGCCAAGTGAGCTCTACAATACCTGTTTCACCTCCTCTTTGCTTAGCAATAATTACTTCACAAATATTTGGTTTATCAGTAGTCTCTGGATTATAATATTCATCTCTGTATAAAAACATTACAATATCCGCATCTTGCTCAATAGAACCTGATTCTCTTAAATCTGAAAGAATAGGTCTATGATCTGCTCTCTGTTCAGGTGCACGAGACAACTGTGAAAGCACTATAACGGGACAATCCATTTCTCTTGCAAGCTGTTTTAAAAGCCTTGAAATAGTACTTACCTCCTGTTGTCTACTTTCTGTTCGTCCTTCTAACGCCATAAGCTGTAGATAATCAATTATAATTAAGTCTAAACCTACTTCTGCTTTTAATCTTCTGCATTTATTTTTCATTTCCATTACTGAAATTCCAGGTGTATCATCTATATTTATATTTGCTTTTGATAATGTATCTAAAGCTATATTAATTTGATCCCAGTCTTTCCTCTCAATATTACCTACTCTAAGTTTCTGCATCTCAATTTTGGATTCCATACTAAGTAATCTCTGCCCTAATTGTTCTGCGGCCATTTCCAAACTAAAAATAAGAACTTTCGCACCACTTTTAATTGCTGCATGCTGCGCAATATTCAATGCAAAAGCAGTCTTTCCCATACTTGGCCTTGCTGCCAACATAATTAAATCGGATTTTTGAAGACCTGCTGTCTTTGAATCTAAATCTATAAACCCTGTAGTCAACCCTGTTAAACTTCCTTCTATTTTAGAAAGTTCATCTATTTTACTAATATTTTTCCAAAGAACGTCTTTTATATTCTGATAATCTTTTGTTTGTCTTGTTTGAGCAATTTCAAAAATTCCCCGCTCTGCATAATCCAAAACTTCTTCAGGCTCCATTTTTTCTTGATAGCCTTTTTCTATTATATCAGATGCAGTGCCAATAAGTCTTCGTAAAACAGCTTTTTCTCCTACAATTTTAGCATAATACGAAGCATTTGATGTTGAAGGAACCATAGATGAAAGTAATGCAATATATGCTCTTCCTCCTACCATTTCCAATGATTTCCTTTTTTTTAGTTCTTCAGAAAGTGTAAGCGTATCAACAGGTTCATTTCTTCGATAAATCTCTAAAATAGCAGCAAATATCTCTTTATGCATTTCATTATAAAAATCTTCGGGTTTTAATATTTCCATAACATCAAAAAGAGCTTCTTTATCAAGTATTACAGAACCTATAACAGATTTCTCTGCATCATCGTTATGTGGTGGAACTCTTTCATTCATTGCTCTTACCCCGTAATTTAAACTTCAATTACAACCTTAAGTTTAGCTGATACTTCAGGATATACTTTAACATCTATTTGAAATTCACCAATCTGCTTAATAGGACTATCTAGAACAAATTTTCTTTTATCTATACTGATTTTATGCTGAGACTCTAATGCAGCCGCAATATCTTTTGTGGTAATAGATCCAAATAATCTTCCCCCATCTCCTGATTTTGTTTTAATAACAACTTTTAAAGTTCCAATTTTTTCTGAAAGTTTTTTTGCTTCTGCTAATTCAGCTTGTCTCTTTTCTTCGTTTAAAGCTTTTACTTTTTCTAAGCTTTTAATATTTCCTTCCGTAGCTTCTGTAGCAAGACCTTTTGGAAGTAATAAATTTCTTGCATATCCATCACTTACTTTTACAACATCTCCTGCTTTTCCAACACCTTTTACAGCTTTTTGTAATATAACGATCATATTGTTACCTCCTATGTCTTAATTTCCTAAGCTTAATTTTTTCTTTAATCTATTTCTTCTATAATTTCTTGTAATCTAATTAAAGTTTCTTCTACACTAATATCTACTTGTGCTCCGGCCTTTGTTAAATTTCCGCCTCCGCCCAATTTTTCCATAATAGTTTGAACATTAATTTCACCTAATGATCTCGCACTTATAACAGTAATACCTTCTTCATTTTGACCTGCCACAAAGCTAGCTCTAATACCTTTAATATTTAATATTTCATCTGCTGCTTGTGAATTAAGTACTTGAACGTCAACTTGCCTGCTTGTGCTATTTGATATGGCAATCCCATTTGGTAATAAGATAGCATTGGAAATAATCTCTGCTCTTTTCTTAAAATCATCTAAATCCGTTTGGAAAAATTGCCTTACAGTTGCTGTATCAGCTCCCATTCTTCTAAGCCAAGAAGCTGCTTCAAAAGTTCTTACCCCTGTTTTGATTGAAAATCTGTTTGTATCAACTGTAATACCTGCTAAAAGTGCTTCTGCTTCTAGTTTATCAATTTCTTTCTTGTCTCCAACGTATTGCAAAATCTCTGTAACAAGTTCACATGTGGATGATGCATATGCTTCCATATATGTTAATGTAGCATTATCTATAAATCCTTCTGTCTTTCTGTGATGATCTATAACAACAAGTTTATCAGATTTATTCAAAAGATCTGAACATTCCACAAGACTTGGTCTATGGCAATCCACTACTACAATCAACGTATCTTTATCTACCAAAGTTAGAGCATTTTCACTATTAACAAATTTATATTCACCTTCCGTTACAGCTCTGTTATACATTTGTGTAAGAGAGTCATTATAAGAATTAATAACTATAACAGATTCCTTATTTCTGTTTCTTGCAATTCTACTTATGCCTAATGCTGCACCAAAAGAATCCATGTCAGGCCTCTTATGTCCCATTACAATAACCTGTGAAGATTGATCTATAAGCTGCCTAAGTGCATGAGCCATAATTCTTGATTTACCTTTATTTCTCTTCTCAACTGTCTGAAGTCTTCCACCATAATATTCTATTTTACTTACTTTTTTAACTACAGCCTGATCTCCTCCACGACCCAACGCCAAATCCAATGCCGCGGCAGCATATTCATCCTGTTGTGCGGGATTTTTTCCTCCCACTCCTATGCCTATACTAAGGGAAACGGGAAAATCAGCATCTGTTTCTATTTCTCTTATTTCGTCAAGAATATCAAATTTATTGGCTTCTAACTTTTCAAAATATTTATTTTCAAAAACAATAAAATATTGATGTGCTCTATATCTGGTTATTGATGCAGACAGCTTAGAAGCCCATGTTCTAATAACTTTTTCGATTTCTGCAGCAATAATAGATTTTCTATCATCTGGTGAACTAGCTATAAGTTCATCATAATTGTCAACATCAATATAAGCAAAACAATTTTTTTCATCTTTATATAAAACTTTTAATAATTCAAAATTTGTAACATCTACCCAATATAAAACAACACTGCTATCTCTGTCTTCTTCTAAATAAGATGCAAGAACCTTATAAGTTTTACCGTTAGTTGTTACCAAAATTGGTTTTTCTGCTATATCTTCGGTATAAAAATCCTGACCTTTTATACCTGTAAGCTGTACAATATCCATACTAAGCATTTCTGCATTAGGATAGATTTCTTTAAATTTCTTGTTAAAAAGTGTTAGTTTTCCCTTATTATTAATCATACAAAGGGGTAATGGATGATTAATAATTGAATAACTTATTGTGTTATCTAATTCATTGGCAATATTTTTAACATAAATATTTGCCACCTTTCTCTGATCATCAGTTGACTTAATAAAATAAAATATTACACAAGCAACTAATGCAGAAGCAACTATACCAACCCATATATTAAAATATAATAAAACCAATGCAAAAAATATAAGTATAATTATACTAATCCTCAAATATGGAAACACAAGATTTTTCAATATTTTGTCACCCATTTTGTTTACCTCCCTAATAAGCTTTAATTATATCATAATTAAAGCTATAATTAAAGTTTAAGTACGTTTTTGAGTTAATCTTTTTCTGATTCCAAAAACAACTTCGGTTATTCCTAAGATAAACAATATTATTCTTCCAAAATTTATAAAAAACAATAGCACACATATAATCGCAGTTAATACTTTAGGTATTCTCCTCATATATAAATAATAAGAAACAACAGCAATTCCTTGAATAGAAAATGCAAAATCAATTAAAATTTGTATATTTAACATTATTAAAGTTTTATCTATAATTCCCATATATGCGCTAATATACGCAAATAAATAAATAATAACTGAACCTAGTAATGAATTTCTTGGAAGAGTTAAATATCTGATAGGTTGTAACACGGATACGGAAACACCGCTTTTTAAAATTATTTTTGATATTATTAAATAGTCTAAATATGCAATAACCCATGTCCAAATAATAATAATTGATGGTATTATCATTTGCATAGTATTAACCATATCATCAACAAATGTTAATAAATCATCTTCACTATAATTTTCCAATCCTAATATTTCTAGCAATTTTTCCGAATCCTGAAGTTCAAATGCTTCTTTGAAGGCTAAACCAAACATATTTGAAATGTTTGTTCCTGTTTGTAATTTTACAACAATAAATATAAAAATTATTGCTAAAATACTGGATATTATTCCTTGAAAAATCCCTCTATATGGATTTTTCTTTTCTATCATAAATTTAATCATAATAGGAATTGGAACAAAAATCATGATTAGTAATATTAAAAATGTATACATCTCAGTCCTCTTTAATCAAAACTGTGGTCGCACCACTCCTCTAGGAAGATTATTATCTTCCTATATTAATCAAAAAAGAAGCGATTTCTCGCTTCTCCCACTTTTTAATCAGCTGTATAAGGCAATAATGCTACAATTCTTGCTCTTTTTATAGCTTTTGTAACTTCTCTTTGGTGAATAGCACAAGTGCCAGTAATTCTCTTAGGAAGAATCTTTCCTCTATCGGTTACATATTTCTTTAGTTTATCAACATCTTTATAATCTATAGTTTCTGTCTTATCAGCACAAAACTGGCATACTTTTTTTCTTCTCATACCACGTTTTTTATCCATCATCGTAGATACCTCCTTTTGGTATTTTTGTTTTAAATTAGGCTATAAATTTAGCCTAAAAAGGTATATCATCATCATCATCTAATGCTTGAAATCCTTCGGGTATTCCTACGGCGCCTTTTGTATCTTCTTGTCTTTGGAAACCATTTTCCATAGATCCAGAACCACCTTTATCGCCCCATTGTAAGAACTCAACTCTATCTGCAACAACATCAGTGGTATACACAGTAATTCCATCTTTATTTGTATAACTACCGGTTTGTAGCCTTCCTTGAACTCCCACAAGTCTTCCTTTAGCTAAAAATCTTTCACAATTTTCGGCCTGTTTTCCAAAAACTGTTATTCGTGGGAAATCAGTCTTTTTTTCTTTACCACCTACTCTATCTATGGCTATTGTAAAGGTAGCTACTGCCATCTGATTATCTGAGATATATCTGACTTCTGGGTCTCTTGTTAATCTGCCTATTAGGATTACACTATTCATTTCCACACTCCACTATTTTTCATCTTTATTGATAATCATATGTCTTATTACTGCATCAGAAATCTTAAGTCTTCTATCTAGCTCTTTTGGAAGATCAGGATTTGCAGTAAACTGTATTACCACATAATATCCTTCATTTTTCTTCTGAATTGGATAAGCAAGCTTTCTGTTTCCCCAAACATCTACATTAGAAACTTCTCCGTCTGCTGAAATAATTTCTTTCACTTTTTCAATAACATCATTCTTTTTTTCTTCTTCTAAAGCAGCTTCAATAATAAACATAACTTCATAATTATTCATTTTTTCACCTCCCTATGGACTAAATGGCTCTCAAAATATTTTAGAGAGCAGAGAGCATTAACTTGTCAATTTGAAAATTTAATGCGTTTCAATTATACCATAAAAAAAATATTTTGCAAGCAAAATCTTTTTTATGATAATTATTAAAAATTGCAATATTAAATGTTCCCTTTTTTAACTAAAGATAGCACTACTTTGCGTACCATTGATAATGAGCTAAAGTGTAATACTTTTGATTGATAAGGACTTTTTCTTTTGTTTCTCTTTAATTTTAAATATTACTTCCAAAGTTTGTCAGGATACAATCCCTTGTCCTTCATAGATTGTATGGCATCTACAACTGACTGCCTATCTTCTTTATATGTAACTCCATACCATTTATCTGTTGATTTTAAAACTTTAACAGAAGCCTTATTTTCCTGTAATAATTCATCTACAGCTAAAGGTAAAAAATATTCTGCTTTTAATGGATTTTCCTTTAATGCTTTATCTAAAAATATGGGAAATCTCTTCTCCATTTCTTTCATAATACTAGGAGTAAATCCCCAAAAATTCATAGAAACCGGTGTTCCTTTTGGTATTTCAATCCATTCCTTTTCATCTTCTGTATAAGCAATTTTATCGTTTTTCCACATAATTTTTGTCTTTTCTTCAATATTTGTTAAGAATCCATTCTTATCTGTTTTACAAATACCTCTAGCCACGTGTCCATTTTCTGTTAATGTATTTTCAAGCTGATAGCCAATCATACAATATCTGTATTTATCATCATCTTTAGCTTTTTCTAAAAATTCATACATACTATGAAATGCACCTGCACCATAAAAATCATCTGCATTTATGACTGCAAAAGGTCCATCTATCATATGTCTGCAACTTAATACTGCATGACAAGTACCCCAAGGTTTAATTCTTCCCTCAGGAATTTTATATTCTTTTGGCAGATCATCAAGTTCTTGGAAAGCATATTCCACATCTATATATTTACCTGCTCTGTTGTCAATTATTTCTCTAAAATCTTTTTCTATTTCTTTTTTTATTATAAAAATGACTTTTCTGAATCCTGCCAGCATAGCATCATATATTGAAAAATCAATAATTAATTCTCCTTCAGATCCAACTGGGTCTATTTGTTTTAAACCACCATATCTGCTGCCCATACCTGCCGCCATTACAATTAATATTGGTTCTTTCATACTATTACCCCTTCTCAATTATTTATTTTTATCTGTCTTTATTACTTATTTACTCAAATTTTTCATAATATAGTTAAATTTTATACTAAAATATATGCTTTTACAATGAAAAGTTACTTGATAATAAATGCGATTACCATATATAATATCTAATAATAGAAATTTGTAAAGGATGAATATATTATGAAAAATAAAATTAATAATCGCATATTATTAATAGGCTATATGGGTTCAGGCAAAACTACTGTGGGAAAAGCTTTAAGTCAGCTAACCGACAGCCGATTTATAGATATGGATAAAGAAATTGAATTAATTGAAAAAATGCCTATACGCAAAATTTTTATGCTCTTTGGTGAGCATGAATTCAGAAATAAAGAGGCTGAGCTTTTAGATAAGTTATGTAATATTACCAGTGCAGCTGATATAATGACAGGCGGTAAAGGTGCTATTGAAAAAATGATGGATAAAGCAAGCAAGTATTCAGCTTTTGAAAACTTAAAAGATGATATTATTGTTTCCTGTGGAGGAGGAATCATTTTAGACGATCTTAATTGTACAATTTTAAAAGATCAATTCACTATATTTTTAGATGGTGATCCTAAGTTATTGTTTGAAAGAGTAAAAGAAGATAAAAGTAATGAAAGGCCTAATTCTTTTATGGATATAGAAGATGAAAATATACGTTTTTCTCAATTTTTAAAACGTTATGAATCTAGAAGACCACTTTATGAAAAATCATCAAAATACACTATAAATATTGATGGAAAAACCCCAGATGAAATTGCAGAAGAAATCATTAAAAAAATAAACTAACTGATCAGTTAGTTTATTTTTTTATATCTTTATTCAATTCATCTAATTTAGTTTTGATAATTTTTTCAACTCTTTCTGACAAATTATTTGCTTCTAATTTAGACATCCCTTTTGTTTCTATTGCAGGATGAATAAAAAAATCTACTTTTGCTGGAGAAGCATATCCATTTTCTTCAAAAATACGCCATGTACCATTTAAAGTAATAGGGACTACAGGAACACCAGGTTTTGTAGCAAGTCTTAAACTTCCTTTTTTAAAACTACCCATCTCAGGCCCTTTACTCCTTGTACCTTCAGCAAAAATTCCAAGAGAAAATCCATTCTTTAATAATTCTATACCTCTGTCAATGGCTTTTAACGATTCCCTGGGATCATCTCTTTCTATAAATACACTTCTTATATCCTGAATCCATTTACCATATAAGGGTAATTGTCCAAGAGAACGTTTTGCTACAAATCCTAACTGTTTATTAGTAATTGCTGCTCCAAATATAGGTATATCTCCATAACCTTGATGGTTAGATACAAATACAACAGATCTATCTTTTGGTATATTTTCTAATCCCGTAACTGTTAATTGTATACCTAACTTCTTTACTATATCATTTCCCCATTTAGATGTTGATTTTAATATTTCTGTTCTTTCTTTATCAAAATCACCTAAATCTCTGTATTTTTTAATATTTTTATTGTATTTAGCAAGACTTATTAATTCCCAATACATCCAAATACCATATTCTATATTTTTTAATATTTTTTTCATTTAAACCTCTTTCTAATTGATATATGAAAAATATTATTTATCAATTATATTAACATAAATGCAATATATATATCTACACAAATATTATAAATGAATAAAATATATAATTACATATAAATACTCTATTAATTTAGTATCTAATATAGTAGAATATTAAATAGTTACATATGTTTCAGCATCTATTATAACTAATAGCAGTAAAAATTTATAGCATATAAACTGCTGTAAAATTTTAATAAGGAATTTATATGAATAAAAAGAAAAAATTAATTGTATTAATGAGCTTTTTAGTTATATTTATAATTATCTCATATTATATATCAACTAATGAGTTCTTAAGTATTGATCGTATAATACAAAATAAAATTTATGGTTTACGTTTTGATTTTTTAACTAAAATACTAATTTTTATTACATATTTAGGTAATTGGCAAACAATAGTAATTTTATGCTTATTAACATTATTTTTTCCATTTACCAGAAATAGATTTAGTATTCCACTTATTGTAAGTACATTATTTTCTACTGTAACTTATTCTTTGATAAAATTATATTTCGCAAGACCTCGCCCAGATATTTCTTTTCATCTTATAAATCAAGGAGGTTACAGCTTTCCTAGCGGCCATTCTTTAAACAGCATGGTTTTTTACGGAATACTAATATGGCTCTGCCGTGAAAATATAATAAACAATAACATTTCTAAATTCATAACAGGTGTATTATCTATTTTAATCTTTCTCATAGGATTCAGCCGTCTTTATCTTGGAGTTCATTTTCCTTCAGATATTATTGCTGGCTGGTCTCTTGGAAGTTTTATATTATTAATATCTATTAATATTTTTAATAAAAAATACGGTAATTCAAAAAGGGGCTGTAAAAAAACTCCCCAAATAGAAAACCCGCTGTGGTCATAGAAACCATAGCGGGTTTTTGGTATAATTTATTTATGCAAAAAAACAAAAATACCAACTTTAATTTTACAACAAGACAGTTAAAATTACCACTGGATTTAGAAAAACTTATTGATTTGTCTGATCCAATGTATACCTTTTGTGATGTAGTGGATCATATTGACCTAACACCATACTTTGCAGAGGAAGGCTGCAGAACAGGTCGCCCAAAATGTGATGCACTAAAATTATTAAAGATAATACTGTTTGCATTTATGGAAAATGGCATTAG
>NZ_AUFC01000020.1 GCF_000426305.1 Anaerovorax odorimutans DSM 5092
TCCATAAATGCAAACAGTATTATCTTTAATAATTTTAGTGCATCACATTTTGGGCGACCTGTTCTGCAGCCTTCCTCTGCAAAGTATGGTGTTAGGTCAATATGATCCACTACATCACAAAAGGTATACATTGGATCAGACAAATCAATAAGTTTTTCTAAATCCAGTGGTAATTTTAACTGTCTTGTTGTAAAATTAAAGTTGGTATTTTTGTTTTTTTGCATAAATAAATTATACCAAAAACCCGCTATGGTTTCTATGACCACAGCGGGTTTTCTATTTGGGGAGTTTTTTTACAGCCCCTTTTGCTTTAATTTTTCATATCAATTTGTATATCGCAGAAATCAATGGTATCAATTTGAGACAAATCTAATACTTCTGAAAAACTGTAATTTATTATAATTGTATCAAAGCTTGTAGACATTCCTGAACTGAAAATCTTATCAAATGTTTCACCATTTTTTAATTTTATAGTCATATGATCACTTAATCTTTCATTCGAATTGTCTTCAGGGGGTTCTTCATCATATTTTTCGATTTCTGATCCTTTTATTTTTAGACTTAAGGATATAGGAGATAAAGTTATTTCTTTTAATGTTACAGTATAAGATGAAAAGTGAATTTTTTCGTTTATTTTATGAACTATAGAATTATCACGATAGTTTAATTTAAATGAAATACTCCAATTACCTTCAATTAATTTAGTATACCAATCTTCAATTGATTCACCTTCAGGATTATAGCAGGAAAAATCTATAAAATTCAGAGTCATTTCTCTGCCAATAAGTTTTTTCCTTGAATCTAAAGATAGCAACATAGGTATAATGTTATCATTAGGATTATTATCTGAGAGTTCTTCTATATGCCAGCCCATGGAAGTACCACCTGATATATTTACTCTTGTTTCTTCAAATAAATATTGTAAATCCTCTTGAATCTTATCTTCAGGTATGATTACATCAAATATAATATTAACAGAATGTCTGTCTCCTATGGCTTCTTTTACATCTATAGTTAATCCGTTTGCAGATACTTGCTTGTTAATGACAGTTCCAACGGAATTTAGTGAAGATAATTCTTCTTCATTATCAGGTTTAAAAAAATTTAAAGCATCTTCGCTTGCAATATAATGATAAGCAGCAAAGGATAAAGTAAATGTTGCTAATATAATGATACAAGCAATCAGTAATGATCTGAATCTATTTCTGTTAAAACTTGCTTTTACACCTCTATTTAAGTTGGCTTTTTTCAGCGTTTTTGCAAGTATTTGTGATTTTTCTTTATTTGAAAGAGATTCTGATCCTAAATCAAATTCTTTTTCTAAAATGTATACATCCATTAATTCATCTATCTTTTTCATATTATAATACCCCCTTTTTCTAAAATGGTTTTAAGTTTTTTTCTACCCCTGTATAATTTATTTTCTACGGTTTTTGCATCAATAGAAAGTCTTCCTGCAATATCTGATATTTTTTCGTAGAAGTAATAGCGATAAATAAATATTTCTTTATCCGGTGGAGGCAAGCTGTCTATTGCGGATTTAATAATTTCAGCGTTTATATTATTAGAAATTTCGTCAGCAATGTCAGTGTCAATTTTTAATTCTACTTCTTCTAATGGAAGTAAATCTCCTGAGCGTCCAATTTTTCTTCTGTAATCCAATGCTGTATGCCTTGCAATTCCACATAAATAATTTTTTAAGGAGATATTTTTGCTTTTATCAAATCTATGTATGCTCTGCCATAGACGGACAAATGTATCAGAAACACATTCCTCCAAATCTTGCTGATTATTACCGATTATTTTTAATGTAATCCACTTTACTAAATCACCATATTGATTTATTGCTGCTTCTAAACCTTTTGACGGAGAATTTTCTAAAAGTAAAATTATTTGATCATCATTCATATTTTTCCTCCAAGTAAGTTATATAAAACGTTTTATATAAATAAATTCGTATGAAAGAAGAATTTCCACTCAAAAAATATTTAATAATTATATTATAAGAGTAAGTATACAAAATTCAAAAGTATTTTTTATAGTATTGCCATTATAAAGAGTTTACAATATAAACTAATAATAAGAAATTAAAAATTAAGGAGAAATAAAAATATGAAAAATCCTACTATGACTCTGGTTAGGACAGATAAATTTCATCCTACGCAACTAAAAGTATTTTTTACTATGATTACTCTTTATACTTTTTATTTCGCATCTAATTATAACCTTGGACCTGCAACAAAATATATACAGGATGATTTTAATTTGTCTAATAGTGAATTTGGAGTTTTATTTACTATTTTTACAGTTGGATTTGGTTTGGGACAATTCGCAGCAGGATTTTTAGGGGACAGATACAATCCCAAATTACTTATGTTTCTAGGGGCGATTGGTTCAACTATTGCAAATTTTTGCTTTGGATTATCAAATTCTATGACTGCGTTTTCATTCTTCTGGGCAATCAATGCTGTTTCACTTGCTATGGGTTGGTCACCGGGATGCAGTATATTATTTAAATGGATACCAGAGAGGCGATGGGGTCTTTTTATGGGGCTCTTCGATGCATTTGCTTTTTTAGGAGGTATTATTGTATACCCTATTGCAGGGTTTGCAATTACATACCTTAGCTGGAGATATGCTTTTTTTATTCCTCCATTAATGCTATCTGTCTGGACTGTTGTTTTTTTCTTTGTGGTAAAAAGTACACCTGAAGAAGCAGGACTCAGAGTAGAATGGAAAAAACAAGATGAAAAAACTGAAACAGTAACATTAAAAGATTATGCGAAAATATTAAAAAATCCTGTAATGAATTTAATTTGTGTTGTGGCTATATGCAGTCAGTTTGTAAGATGGGGCTTGGTTAATTGGATCATTAAAATTCTTACTGAATCTACTCAATTAGGAGGATTTGGCATATCTTTGGTAGTTGCAGCTGCCATTGCTTCGGCAATGCATTGGGGCGGAGCCTTTTTTTCCATAGGCATGGGATTTATTTCTGATACAGTATTTCGTGGCAGCAGATGGCAAACTGTTGCAATTGGCTTTTTAGTAAGTTGTATATCCTTAATTATTGTTTTCTTTTGCGGTCAACAGATTATAGCTTTAAAAGGTGGCATTATATTCTTAACTGTTTTACTTTTTTTGGCAGGTGGTTGTATTCAAGGTGTTCAAGCACCGATTTTTAACTTGCCGGGAGATATTTTAGGAAGCAGATTAGGAGGTACAGGAGTGGGAGTTGTAAATGGGTGGTCATATATAGGAGCATCATTTGCAGGAGGTACCTTAGGTTTTATGATGGATAACTTTAGCTTGACAAGCGGACTCCTTTTAATGGCAGGAATTTCTTTATTAGGTTCAATTACTATAACAATAGTAAGAAAATAAATTTAAATATAAATATAGGTAAAACATAATAAGTGTCACGGTTATATATATTAAAGTAGGTTACTGAAACTCAGAATCTGCTTTTTTATTATGTAATATATAGTAAGATAATAGGAATAATTCAAAGTGCCAATCTCAGTGCCATAAATATTTTATTATAAGTAAATTAGTGGTATAATTAAGGAAAGATGTTGCGTATAGTATACATATAAAAGAGGTACACATGTTAAATCTATTTTACGGCAGAGAAAGCTTAGACAAGGATAAATTTTTATTTGATAATATTAAAATACAATTAGAAGAAATAAAAAGTACAGGAAAGAACATTATCTTATTAGTACCTGATCAATTTACGCTGCAGGCAGAGCGTAATGCTTTTGCGTATCTTGGTGTGAGTGGAATTATGGAATTGGATATTCTCAGTCAATCCAGATTAGGATTTAAGGTTTTGGAAGAAATAGGAGGAAGTACTCGAACCCATATTGATAAATATGGCAGACACATGATTCTTGCAAAGATATTGGCAGATGAAAATGACAGACTAGATGCATATAAAGGAATGGGCAAAGTTCATTCTTTTATTGATATGATTAACAATTTAATTTCTGAAATGAAGCAGTATAATACTAAAACTAGTGATCTGCCTGGGATTATAGAAAAAACTCAAGATTCGGCTATATTAAAAAGAAAGTTAAAAGACATACATATAATATATACAAAATATGAAAAAGCCATCGAAGGCAAATATATAGATACTGAGGATTATTTAAATCTCTTTATTTCTAAGTTGAAAAAATCAAAACTTATTCGTAATGCAGAAATTTGGGTTACGGGTTTTGATTACTTTACGCCTAAAACGATAGATATATTAAAGGAGCTTATACAAACAGCAAACAATGTAAATATAATTATGACAGGTTCAAATAGATTATCAAGAGATTCCGAGCTTTTTTTGTTAACAAAGAGTATTTCAATTAAACTTAAAGAAATAAGCAATAGGCTTGGAACTAAGTATAATGAAGAGGAAATTGATAATAGATATGAAATAAAAGCAGGTATATGGGAAACTGAAAAAGATTTTGCACTTGCTCATTTGGAAAAAGAACTTTATGCCTATCCAAATAAAAATTATGATAAAGAGCAGAATAAAACAGGGGAACAAACTTCGTTAAGTGACTGTGCACTTACCCTTTGCAATGCAGCGAATTTTTATGCTGAGGCTGAAAGTGCAGCGGCATATATATTAAGCTTGGTTCGTGAAAAAGGTTATCGATATCGTGATATTGTTGTAGTTTGCAACGATATGGATGCCAGAGCTTCTGTTATTAAGCGGGTATTTGCAGATTATAATATTCCTGCATTTATAGATAAGAAAAGAGGCATTTTACACAACCCAATTATCGAATATATTAATGCATTAATTGATATTATTTCAAAATCGTGGAAATATGAAGATGTCTTTCGCCTGATTAAAACAGGATTGACTCCACTTTCACAAGAGGATTGTCAAAGTCTTGAAAACTACGTTATTAAATATCGTATTAGGGGAAGCAGATGGAATTCAGACTTTAAATATGGCATAAAAGATATTGGAGAAAAAGAACTTGCAAGGTTAAATGAACTGAGATTAATTTTGGTGTCATATATTAAACAGTTTGATGATGAATTTAAAAAAAGTAAAACAGTAAGAGAAAAGATAATTTCGATTTATAATTTTTTAAAAGATAAAGCAAAGCTTTATGAAAAAACTGAAGAGCTGATTAATTATTTGAATAAAAACACTCAATTTGAGTATGCAGAAGAGGCGGCTCAAATTTGGGGTATAGTAATGGGAATTTTTGACCAGATGGTTGAACTTCTGGGAGATGAAAAACTCAGTAATTCAGAATTAAGTGACTTATTAAAGGCAGGGTTTGAGTCTGTTGAAATTGGATTGTTACCACCAATAATAGATGAAGTGATAGTAGGGACCATGCAAAGAACAAGAGTAGGGAATATAAAAGCATTAATTGTAATTGGTGCCAATGATGGGCTTATTCCCGCATCTGTGACAATGGAAGGACTTCTAAGTGAGGATGAAAAAATAAAGCTTTTAGACAGAGGTATAGAAATTTGCAAGCTTGATGATTTGCGTGCACGGGAAGAAAGACTTGCAATTTATAAAACTTTTTCAAAACCAATAAAGCATTTATGGGTAGGCTATTCTGCAACAGATCTTGAAGGAAAAGAAATGAAGCCTTCACTTATCTTTGAAAAGCTGAGAAACATATTCCCGAATATAGAAGTGGATAAGGATATACTTAATCAAGATAATGATATTTCACTGATTTCTACTCCAAAAAGTACTTTAACTCATATGACTAAAGCTTTTAGAGGTGCTATGGAGAATGAAGAGTTAAAAGATGAATGGAAAACAGCTGCAAATTGGTATTTACATAACAATAAAAATAAAAGCTTTGTAGATACTTTAGAAGAAGGCTTATTTTTTACAAATGAACAGCGAAGAATAGAAAACAGCTTAATAAATAAACTATATAAATTTGATGAAAAATCTATGCAAGATGATCTTATTTTAAGTCCTTCACGATTAGAGAAATTTTCGAGATGTCCTTTTGCACATTTTATTAATTACGGATTAAAGCCGGAAGAACGCAGAATATTTGAAATTGCAGGAAGAGAGATAGGTGATGTATACCATGAGACTTTGATGAAAATATCAAACCAGTTGACTGTACCGGGTATGGATATAACTGATGTAAATTCTCCATGGATGAAAATTTCAAAAGAAGAATGTCAAAAACATGTAGATGCAATTATAGAGGAAGAATCAAAGACTTATTTAGAAGGAGTTTTAAGTCAGGGTAAAGAAGAAATATATCGTACAAACAGAATTAAGGAAGTTTGTGGACAGTCAGCATGGGCATTGGTGAACCATGTACAGCAAGGACATATAAAAAAAGTGTTTTTTGAAAGTAAATTTGGAAAAGGAGAAAACAGTCATTTCCCGCCAATCGAAATAAATGTTGAAAAAGGCAAAATACGTATAGAAGGTAAGATTGACAGGGTAGATATTCTTGATGGAGATTATGTAAAAATAATAGACTATAAGTCAGGAAGAGAAAAGTTTGATTTAAAAGAAGTAAAAGCAGGATATAAACTACAACTTATGTTATATCTGAAAGCTGCCGTAAATAATGATAATTTGAAGCCGGCAGGTGTGTTTTATTTTGAAATCGCCGAACCATCTATAGATTCAACTCAATTAACTTTAAAGGAGTATAAAGATAAATTACAGATGGAGTTAAGCAAAAAGTTTAAGTTAGATGGTATAGTACTTGATAATACTAAAGTAATAGAAGGTATTGCCGGTAATTTTAATGGCTATTCAGATATAATTCCAGTCAGGAAAACAAAAGAAGGAAATTTTGCAGGAACTTCTGAAGGAAAGCTTTTGAATGAATTGGAATTTATGGAATTTCAAGATGCTGTAAATGAAACTGTCAATAAATTATGTGGTGATTTAATTGACGGCTGTATTGATATCAAGCCAAAGAAAACAAAGACAGATACAGCATGTAAGTATTGTATATATAAAAGCATTTGTAATTTTGATTTAGCATTTTCAGGCTGTAAATATGAGAAGATATAATGCCTGTTTAATTTAAGAAAAAGTACATAAATATTTGTCAAGGTTGCATTATACATTATTAAGAGATAAGAGAAAAATAATAATAAATATTATATTTTATATAAATTAAAAGTCTAGCTAATAAATGTCAACAGTGAATAGATAAAAAGTCCAATATTTTTTAAATTCTAAAAAAGGGTATCTTTCATGGATCTTTTGATATTTAGTTAAGCAGGTGGTTTAAAGGAGGAATACTAATGAAAATAGTAAATAATTTAACAGAATTAATTGGAAATACACCGATGATGTATTTATCCGCATATAGTAAAGCCGTTTCTCTGGAGGGCGTAAACTTAATTGGAAAATTGGAGTATTTTAATCCCCTTGGAAGTGTAAAAGATAGAGCAGCTCTTTCCATGATAGAGGATGCAGAAAAAAGAGGAGAATTAAAGCAGGGAAGTGTTATTATAGAACCAACAAGCGGAAATACAGGAATTGGGCTTGCGTTTGTATCTACAATTAAAGGGTATCGTATAATTCTTACAATGCCTGATAGTATGAGTTTAGAACGAAGAAATTTACTTATGGCTTTAGGCGCTGAACTGGTTTTAACCCCAGGAGCAAAAGGTATGAAAGGTGCAATTGCTGAGGCAGAAAAACTTGCATCAGAACTTCCTGATTCCTTTATCCCGGGTCAGTTTACAAATCCTGCAAATCCAAGGATTCATATAAGTACTACTGCAGAGGAAATTTGGAGAGATACAGATGGTCAAGTTGATATTTTCGTAGCAGGAGCAGGAACAGGCGGCACTATAACAGGAGTAGGAGAAGGCCTTAAAAGCCACAGCAGATTTATTAAAATTGTTGCGGTAGAACCTTATGATTCTCCTGTTCTTTCAGGAGGAGAAGCAGGACCGCATAAGCTTCAAGGTATAGGAGCAGGTTTTGTGCCTACTGTATTAAACGTAAAAATTCTTGATGAGATTATTAAAGTAAAGGCAAATGATGCTTTTGAAACAGCAAGAACACTTGCACAAACCGAAGGCTTACTTGTTGGCATTTCTGGAGGTGCAGCCCTTTATGCAGGTACTCAGCTTGCCAAGAGAAAAGAAAATATTGGGAAAAATATTGTCGTGTTGCTGCCTGATTCAGGAGAAAGATATTTATCTTCGGAACTTTTTTAATATTAATTTATGACACATAAGGAGAATAATATGGAACGACAGAAGCGAGGCTATAGCTTGTTTACTGCAATTGCTATGATTGTAGGTATTGTCATAGGTTCAGGGATCTTTTTTAAGGCAGATAATATGCTGGTTGCCACCAATGGAAATGTGGGATTGGCTGTTATAATGTTTTGTATTGCGGCGTTCAGCATTGTATTTGGAAGTTTAACTTTCAGTCAATTTGCATCACTTACAGATAAGCCGGGAGGGATTATTACTTATGCTAATGAATTTGTCGGTAAACGATTTGCTTGTGCACTTGGATGGTTTCAAACTTATGTTTATTATCCAACCTTGACTATAGTTTTATCTTGGGTTGTAGGTATTTATACAGGAGTAATGTTTGGATGGGATTTATCTCTTGCAGGTCAAATTTATATAGGATTCATATGGTATATTATATGTTTCGGATATAATATGATTTCAGCCAAATTAGCTGGAATTTTTCAAGAAATTGCTATGCTTATCAAATTAATTCCACTTATTGGTATTGCAGTTTCCGGAATTATGTTTGGAGATCCTGTTGGTGCAATTATGAATCCTACACCTGAAGCAATAGAAGCTACAAAAAATTTAGCCTGGATCTCTGCCATAGGACCAGTAGCCTTCTCTTTTGATGGATGGATTATTTCCACTGCGGTAGCTCACGAGGTAAAAAATGCTAAAAGGAATATGCCACGGGCACTAATTGCAGCACCATTATTTGTTTTAGCCGTATATATTCTTTATTTTGTAGGAATTTGTGGTTATATAGGACCCGAAAAAGTAATGGAACTTGAAGATGCCAGTGTATCTCTTCTTGCTGACAAATTATTTGGAACAGGATTTGCAGCAATGATTATGGTATTTATAGTTATATCAGTTATGGGGACTACAAATGGAATTATACTTGGATATATTCGTGTTCCGTATTCTTTAGGAATTAGAAATATGATACCGGGTTCCAGATTTGTAAGCAGGGTAAATCACAATACAAATGTACCTTTTAATTCAGCATGTTATTGCTTTGTCATTGGAGTAATTTGGTGGGTTATTCATTTTATAACACAAAAATATGGATTCCTTCCTAATTCTGATATATCAGAAATTGCCATTGTAATGAATTATTTGCTATATATAGTTCTTTACTATGCAGCTTACAAAATGTGGCGAATAGGCAGAATTCGAGGTGTAGGTGCCGGTTTTGTTTATCCTTTGCTTGCAACAGTAGGTTCATTGACAATATTGTTTGGAGGCTTGCAAAATCCTAACTTTTTTGCATATATTGCAATCAGTTTAATTGTTATCATAGTGGGATTTTTTTATGGCAGCAATGCACGTATGTCAATATAGTAATTAAGCAATAAAAAGGAGCACACAGCTCCTTTTTATTGCTTATATTTGTTAATAATGATAAAATATTTTATATATAGAAAATATCGTTTATAGTATTTTAGGATAAATAAATTTCTATATATTAGATTAATATTACTAAAATGTAAGAGTCATTGAATTAGGTTAAAGATTAAACAGATATAATGATATGCAAAATAACAGCAAAGTTTTGAGCATAAAAATAAAGGGGGAGCCCGTTATATGAATAGCGCTAAATATAAAGATGAAATATATATACATAGACCAATAACAGATTTAAAAAATATGATTAATACAAGTGCCGAGTTGTATGCAGAAAAAAATGCTTTTCTTGTAAAAGATACTCCGGGAGGGGGATATAGGCCAATTAAATTCAAAGACTTTAAAAAGGATATTGATAGTCTTGGCACTGCTTTAATGGATATAGGGCTTACCGGTAAAAAAATAGCCGTAATTGGTGAAAATAGATATGAATGGGTAGTATCCTACTTGTCAGTGGTAAATGGGGTTGGAATTATTGTTCCGTTAGACAGGGAACTTCCTAAATCAGAAATACGTAATTTAATCATGCGTGCAGAGGTTAGTGCCATTGTATATTCAAGTAAAGTAGAAAGAACTGTAAAAGAAGCCGTAGAAGGAGTAGCGTCTATCGAATATATGATTGGAATGGATAGTTTGGAACATGAGGGTATGAATCTTTCGCTGAAGAAGCTAGTTGAACAAGGAAAAAATTTGGTTTCTAAAGAAAAACGATTTTTTATTGATGCACAGATAAATCCTGAGGAAATGTGTTCTATCATTTTTACTTCCGGAACTACAGGTCTTGCAAAAGGTGTAATGCTTTCTCATAAAAATATAGTTGCTAATGTATATCATATGTCAAAGTATGTGGATGTATCAAATAATTTTACAGGGCTTTCTGTTTTGCCTATGCATCATACTTATGAGCTTACTTGTCATGTCTTTACATCAATGTATCAAGGTTGTTGCGTAGCTATTTGTGAAGGACTGAGATATATTGTAAAAAATATGGCTGAAGCAAAGGCTACTGTTATGCTTGGTGTTCCTCTTATTTTTGAGAATATGCATAAAAAAGTGTGGAAAAAAGCAGAAGCAGGGGGTAAAGCAGACAAAATGAAAGCGGCCGTTCAGCTTTCAAAAAAATTAAAGAAATTTAATATAAAGGCAATGAAAAAATTATTTAAAGATGTACATAATGCTATGGGTGGAAGTATGCAGCTGTTTATATCGGGGGCTGCTGCAATAGACCCTGCAGTTGTTGAAGATTTCAATGCCATGGGTTTTACAATGATTCAAGGGTATGGGATGACAGAAAATTCTCCTATTATAGCAGTTAACAAAGACAGATACTATAAACCTGCCTCTGTGGGACTACCCATGCCAGGAACAGAGATAAAGATTATCGATAAAGATGAAAACGGAGTGGGAGAAATAATTTGCAAAGGCGATTCTGTAATGCTTGGATATTATAACGATAAAGAGGAGACTGAAAAAGTTTTAATAGATGGATGGCTTCATACTGGAGATTATGGATATTTTGATAAAGATGGTTTTCTTTATATCTCTGGCAGAAAGAAAAATGTTATCATAACTAAAAATGGTAAGAATGTATTCCCTGAAGAAGTAGAATTTTATTTAAATAAAAGTGATTATATTAAAGAGGTTCTAGTTTGGGGGAAAGATGATGATAACGGAGATACGGTTATTTGTGCAGATATTGTGCCCAACTATATTCTAATAGAAGAAGAACAAGGTAAATTATCAGATGCTGAATTGAGAAAGCTTTTTAAAAAAATTATTGATGATGTAAATGACAGCATGCCTATATATAAAAGGGTAAAGCGTTTTGAAATAAGGGAAACAGAATTTGAAAAGACTACAACACAAAAAATAAAAAGACATACTGCAAAGCATAACGGGGAGGACAGTAAGCATGGACATTAGCCAAGAAGAATATGCATTATTAAAAGAAAAGGAAATGGAATATGCTAAAGAAGTTGTAAACAAGGTAAAAAACAGCAAAGACAGAAATATTATGTATAAAGATATTCGTCCTATTACAGATATTAAGCATATGTTTGAAACAAGTGTAGAGTTATATGGTAATAATACAGCTTTCCATGTAAAAGATAAAGAAGGGGGACCATATAGATCCATTACTTTTAAAGAAAGTAAAATTGATGTTGATGCACTTGGTACGGCTTTTATTTCATTAGGGCTTAAGGATAAAAAAATCTCAATTATAGGGGAAAATCGTTATGACTGGGCAATTACTTATTTAGCAATAGTTTGTGGTACAGGCGTAGCAGTACCTCTTGATAAAGAGTTACCTATAAATGAACTTGCTCAATTAATTAATGAGGCTGATGTTGAATGTGTCATATATTCTAAAAAATACGATAAAATTTTTAAAGAAATGAAAGAGAGTGGAAAAACCTCTTTAAAGCTGTTAATTAATATGGACTTAGAGGAGAGTAATGATTATTCACTGGCATTAAAAGATGTAATTGACGGAGGTAAAGAATTAATAGAGAGGGGAAACAGAAAATTTCTTGATGCACAGATTCATAGAGAAGAGATGCGTATAATTATATTCACATCTGGTACAACAGGTATCGCAAAGGGAGTTATGTTGTCTCATGGTAATATTGTTGAGGATCTAATGGCATCACCAACTTTGCTTGAAGTTCGTCAAAAGGATGTGTTCTTTTCCATACTGCCTATTCATCATACTTATGAATGTACATGCGGTTTTTTAATGCCTCTTTATAGGGGTGCCTCAATTGCTTATTGCGAAGGTTTAAAATATATTACTAAAAATTTAGCTGAAGCAAAACCAACAATATTTTTGGGAGTACCTCTGATCGTAGAAAATCTTTATAAAAAAATATGGCAGAATGTTAGAAAATCAGGTAAAGAGGATACGTTAAAGAAAATGCTTTCCATAAATAAAAAAATGAAAAAAATTGGTATAGATTTAAGCTCGGTTTTATTTAGGCAGATAGCTGCGGTATTTGGTGGAAGAATGAAAGTCATTATATGTGGAGGTGCAGCTATTGATCCTGAAATATTACAGGGAATAAGAGATTTTGGAATTAATGCTGTACAAGGATACGGACTTACAGAATGTGCACCTATTTGTGCATTAAATCCCGATAAATATCCTAAAAATGATTCAGCAGGATATATTCCGCCCGGATTTAAAATTAAAATTGATAAAGCTGATCCTGAAACAGGAATAGGAGAAATCTGTGCTAAAGGGGGAAATGTTATGCTGGGATATTATAATAATCCTGAAGCAACAGCAGAAGTTTTAAAGGATGGATGGTTTTATACAGGTGATCTTGGATATTTGGATAAGGATAATTATGTATATATCACGGGCAGAAGCAAAAATGTTATCATTACAAAAAATGGAAAAAACGTTTTTCCTGAAGAACTTGAACACTATTTAAATAAAATTCCTTATATAGAAGAATGTTTGGTATGGGGTAAAGATAGTGATGAAACTAAAGAAACACAAATCTTTGCAAGTATTAGAGTTTCATATGATGAAGTCAGGGATAAATTAGGAGACAATTACAGTGATCCAGATGTGGAAAAATTAATTTGGAGAGAAATTGATGCAATAAATATAAATCTGCCTCTATTTAAAAGGATAAAAAAGATTAGTATAAGAAAAGAAGAATTTGAAAAAACAACAGGTCAAAAAATTAAAAGATATGCAGAGTCTAATAAAAAATTATAAATTGATTTTTAATAATATGGAGAAATAAAATATGAATAAATTAGATTATCAATATCCAAGAGTAGAGCTGGATTTAAAAAAGTTAAAATGTAATATAGATCAAATTGTTTCACGCTGCAAAGATCAAGGTATAGGAGTTGCAGGAGTAATCAAAGGCTTTAATGGTATTCCAAAAGGTATAATGCAGTATGAAGCATCCGATTGTGATTATATTGCAACTTCAAGATTAGAACAGCTTCAAACAGCGGCAAATTTAGGTGTTACAAAACCTCTTATGTTAATTCGTATTCCTATGCTCAGTGAGGCAGCAGATGTAGTCAGAATTGCTGATGTAAGTTTAAACAGTGAGATTAGTGTAATAAAAAAGCTTAATGAAGAGGCAGAAAAACAAAATAAAATTCATAAAGTTATTCTTATGGTTGAACTTGGCGATTTAAGAGAGGGTTTTTGGGATAAAGAAGAACTTATAAAAACAGCAGTTTATATAGAGAAAGAATTAAAAGGATTAAAACTTTTAGGAATAGGAACTAATCTGGGTTGTTATGGGTCAATTGCCTCAACCCCTGAAAAAATGAATGAGCTTATTGAGTATGCAGAAAAAATTGAAAAAGAAATAGGAAGAAAATTAGATGTTATTTCGGGAGGAGGAACTAGGGCTTTTCCTTTGGTTCTTAAAGGCATTATGCCAAAGAGAATTAATAATCTTAGGATTGGTGAAGTTATTGTAATCGCAAAAGAATTAGAAGAATTGTATGGATATGATATAAGCTTTCTGAATCAAGATACTTTTATATTAAAAGCTGAAATAATTGAACTAAAAGGAAAACCTACATACCCTATAGGGGAAAAGGATTATAATGCTTTTAGAGAAGTAGATGAATATGAAGATCGTGGAATAAGAAAACGAGCACTTGCTGCATTAGGAATAGTTGACTTTGTATTTACAGATCAATTAAAACCTACTGATGCAAATATTAGTATTATCGGTGCAAGCAGTGACCATTTAATTTTAGATGTTGAGGATTGTAAAGAAAATTATAAGGTGGGAGATATTTTAGAATTTAAATTATCTTATTCTACACTCGTAAACGTTACTAATTCACCTAATGTAAAAATTATATGTAAATAAAAAATAATAAAAGGAGTGTATGAACTATAAAATTAGTAAATACATTCCCTTTTGATTAACCTTATTTTGTTGAACGTATATGGGCAGCTACTTTCACATCTTCCTTTTTAATATGGTTAAGAAGCCAGCCGGCAATACTGCTGTTTACTTTGCCTACTAATACAATTGTAGGACCTTCCGCATTTAATTGATTCATTAAATCTTTTACTACACTTTTAAAAGTTTCATGATACTTTTTATGATTTTCATAATCAGGGTATTTGCTTTGTAATTGAAGCTTTTCTTCATCTGCAAAGTGTTTTGATGTATAATCGTATAAAAATTCTGTTACATATTTTAATTCATCTCTGCCTTTTCCTTTTGCGCAGGCGTCCAGTAAGTTATTTATTGCTGCTATTAACTGTTTGTGTTGACCATCAATTTTAGTATTTCCGGTTTCTAAATCGGATGTCCATGCATATGCCATAATTAATTCACCCCTCTAATAAAAATCATCAGGAAGATTAGTATCAATCTTTCTGATGATGATATATAAAATTATCCGAAATATCTATTTAATAGACCTTCAAAAGCTTGACCGTGTCTCGCTTCATCTTTAGCCATTTCATGAACAGTGTCATGTATAGCGTCAAGATTTTTTTGTTTTGCAATTGTAGCAAGAGCTTTTTTACCTGCACAAGCGCCGTTTTCTGCATCTACTCTCATTTCAAGATTTTTCTTTGTAGAATCTGTTATTACTTCACCAAGTAATTCAGCAAATTTTGCAGCATGTTCTGCTTCTTCATATGCAGCCTTTTCATAGTACATACCAATTTCAGGGTAACCTTCTCTGAAAGCTACTCTTGCCATTGCAAGGTACATTCCTACTTCTGTACATTCACCGTTAAAGTTATCTCTAAGACCTTGTAAAATTTCAGCATCTACACCTTTAGCTACGCCAACTACGTGTTGATCAGCCCATTCTTTTTTTCCTTCTTGTGCTTTAATAAATTTGTCTGAAGATGCTTTACATTGTGGACATTGAGCTGGTGGTTCTGCTCCTTCATATGTATATCCGCAAACTGAACAAGTCCATTTCATAATATAATTCCTCCCTTTATTTAAAAAATTTTTTAATTATAAAATCAATATAATATGTATATACCATCAAGATTTTAAAATAAACATAAAATCTAAAAAAAATAAAGAAATAATTCTAAGACTTTACTTTTTATATATAATTGATATAATTAAAAAAGCTTTGTATTTTTTTATCAAAATAACTTGACTTTTGATAAATATAGTTAAAAAGAGGATAAACAATTAAATTATGGCATTTGAAATATTGTTTAAAATATGAATTTAAATTAAAAATATAAATAAATAGATTTTTTTATTGTGAATAAAAGGAAAAAACAAATAATGACAAAGTATTTGAAGAAAACAGTATTCCTATTAATAATTGTATTACTTATAAGTAGTTGTTTTACAGGTTGCAAGACTTTTGATAATTTTAAATCTACATTTATTGACCATGAAGGAAAAACAGAAGAAAAAGTAAGAATAGGAGTATTTGAACCTTTATCAGGAGAGAATAAAGAACAAGGAGAGTTAGAAAAGACGGGCATAGAATTAGCCCATGAATTATATTCAAAAGCATTAGGCAAAGAAGTTGAACTTGTATATGCAGACAATAAATCAGATCTAACTGTTGCCGAAACAATGGCAAAAGAGCTTATTGAAAAAAGACCGGCAGTAATATTAGGAAGCTTCGGAAGTACTTTTTCTCTTATTGGAAATGATATATTTAAGGAAGCTGATACTCCGGCCATTGCAGTTACGTGTTCAAATCCACTTGTGACTAACAGCAGTGAATATTATTTTAGAGTATGTTATGTTGAGTCTTTTCAAGGAATAGCTGCGGCTAAATATGCAGTAGAAGAAATGAAGGTAAAGAAAGCAGCCATTTTAAAAGAATCAAATAATGATTATGCAGCAGCATTTTGTCAGGCTTTTTCAGATAAATTTAAAGCATTAACAAAAGATGAACAAGGGATTGTAAGCAGCATGGAATATAATGCTGAGGATAAAACCTTTAAAGAACAATTAAATGATATAAAGAAATCCGGAGCAGAAGTTATTTTTTTACCAAGTGAAATAACTGATGCGGCAAATATTATGAAAGAAGCAAAGAAACTTAATATAGATGCAACATTTTTGGGAACTGATAAATGGGAAAATGAGGATTTAATAAAACTTGGAGGTAAAGCTGTAGAGGGTGCCGCTTTTTCCACATATTTTGATTCAAAATCAGCAATAACTGAAACCACATCGGTTTTTTTAGAGGCATATCAACAAAAGTATGGAAAAAATTCTGTACCGGATAGTGCCGTTGCACTAGGGTTTGACGCATATTTGTTAGCTGTAACTGCAATTAATCAGGCAGGAACTGCAGTTAGTGGAAAAGCTGTTAAAGAAGTATTAGAGAAAACAAAAGGATTTATCGGCGCTTCAGGAAATATAACCTTTGATAAAAATGGTGATCCTATAAAATCTGTATCAATAAATACTGTAAAAGATGGCAAGATAGTTTATACTTATACAGTAGAACCTACTTGGTCATAATTAAAGAGTTTATATCCATAAAAATATAATAAATTTTAATAAGTTTTTGAAACTAATTTATGAAAGGAGAAATAAGATGGTAGATAACATTAAAGATGCAATTGAGAATATCAGACCGTTTTTACAAAGAGATGGCGGAGATGTTGAGTTTGTTGAATATACAGCAGACAAAATTGTAAAAGTAAGATTACAAGGTGCTTGTCATGGTTGTCCAGCTGCACAGATGACACTTAAAGGTGTTATTGAGAAGATTTTAAAAGAACAATATCCAGAAGATATTAAAGCTGTTGAATCAGTATAGGAGAGACAATGACTAATAATGAAAAAGATAATAATTTTATAATCAAATTAATAGTCATTTTAGGAATCTTTGTATTAATAGTGGGAATTGCAATAGCAATCCCACTGTTTTTCAATGCACATAAAAATGGTCCCTTAAATGATGCATCTTCAATTCTAAGAGAACAGCCTGTAAAACTATCTATTTCTTGTGTGGGAGATATTATGGTGCATTCACCTCAAATTCCTTCACAATATGATAGCGTTACGAGTACATATGATTATAATAATAATTTTGAATTTGTAAAAAAATATATAGAAGCATCTGATCTAGCCATTTGTAACGTAGAAACAACTTTCGGCGGTGGGAAATACGCAGGTTATCCTTTGTTTAATGCACCAGAACAGCTTGCTGATGCTGTTAAGAATGCAGGGTGGGATGTTGCGGTAACTGCAAATAACCATTGTATGGACACTGGCTTTAACGGTTTAGAAAGAACAATCAGAGTTTCCAGAGAAGCAGGACTTGTTACAACGGGAACTATGCTTGAAGGAGACAAAAATTATGCAATGATAACTGAGAAGGGCATTAATATTGCGGTAATTGCATATACCTACGAGACGAGTAATATAAACGGAACAATAACAATTAACGGTAATTCCATATCTTCTGAAGCAGCATCAAGGATAAATTCTTTTAATTATGATACATTAACTGAAGATATGCAGAAAATAAAAAATACGATTTCAGAAGCCAGAAAAGAAGGCGCAGATATAGTAGTTTGCTATTTTCATTGGGGAGAGGAATATCAACGATCTCCTAATGATTATCAATTGAATATTGCAAGACAAGCTGCTGATATGGGAGCAGATATGATATTTGCATCACATCCTCACGTATTACAAGGTGTAGAAATGTTAAAAAATGAAACAACAGGGAAACAAGTACCTGTATTTTATTCAATGGGAAATTTTATTTCAAATCAAAGATTGGAAACTTTAAATAATCGATATACGGAACAAGGTATTATTGCAGAGGTTAATCTTGAATATATGAAGAGTACAAAAGAAATTTTAACAATTCAAATGGATGCTATTCCTGTTTGGGTTGATAAGTATAAGAGCAATGGAAAAGATGTATATTCAGTAGTACCTTTAGATGATCAGATAGAAGCAAATACTTCTTTAGCAGTGTCAGGACATTTGCAAAGAGCACAGCAAGCGCTTTCAGATGTCAAAGAGCTTCTGGGCGAAGAATATATTAGGTCAAATTAAATTTAAAGCTAAAGGAATTAGTGAATTATTTTTAAAAACTTTTACTTTTTCTTTATAAAAAATATCTTAATCGATATTTTTTTATTTTTTGATTAAAATAATATTATAATGATTTCTATATTTGTTTTTTTATTACTTAAAACTATTAACATGGTATAATACTTTATAATAAAAAAGTAAAATTAAAATATAATATAAAATATTTAAATATGGGGGGAATGGATTTGAATTATATAAATTTAATAGAAGAAAACAAAGAAGATATGATAAAAACCTTAAAAGAACTTATTTCTATAAGAAGTGTTGTGAGTGAAGCAGAGGGAGATGCTCCATTTGGAGGGGGTGTACAGGAAGCTTTTGAATATATGCTTAAAAAAGGTGAAGAAGAAGGCTTTGATGTACTGAATGTGGATAATTACGGTGGTCATATTGAATTTGGTGGATGCGAATTAGATGAAAATTTTGAAGTTATCGGTAAAAATGAAGAAACAATGGGAATTATAGGCCATTTGGATGTGGTACCTGAGGGTAAAAATTGGGATTATGATCCTTATGGAGGAGAAATTGCAGATGGTAAAATGTATGGCAGAGGAACTACAGATGATAAAGGACCAGTAGTAGCTGTTTTTTATGCAATGAAGGCGTTAAAAGATTCAGGTATAGTACCTGAAAAAAAGGTGAGACTTATTCTTGGATTAGATGAAGAAACTGATTGGAAGGGTATGGACTATTATTTAAATAAAGTAAAAGCACCGGATTTTGGATTTTCCCCCGATGGTGAATTTCCGGCAATTCATGCTGAAATGGGTATTCTTACCTTTGAATTAGCAAAGAAATTAGGAAAGTCTCAGAAAAAAGGCATAGTTATTAGAAGTATTTCAGGAGGAAACGCCCCTAATATGGTTGCTGACAGTGCAAGAGCTGTAATTCGTGCTGAATCATATGAAGATATAGAAAAAAAGATTATATTATTTAAAGAAGCAACAGGTTTTAATCTAAATATAAAACGTGTAGGGAAAAGCATTGAAATAACAACTCAAGGGGTATCATCACATGCCGCAAGACCGCATAAAGGTCTAAATGCCATATCTTGTATGATGGCATTTTTAAAAGAGCTTGAAATAGAAAATGATGATATGAACGATTTTATCCAGTTTTATAATAACCATATTGGCTTTAATTTACATGGAGAAGAATTGGGATGCGGTTTATCTGATGAAATTTCAGGAAAACTTATTTTTAATGTAGGTATGATAAATGTTGATGAGACAGTAGCAAGACTTACTATTAATATCAGATATCCTGTTACTTTAGACAGCGAAAAAGTATATGACTCCATGATGCCTGTTTTAAATAAATACAATGTAGGAGTAATAAAACAGAAACATCAAAAACCTATATATTTCCCTGAAGATGATCCTATGATTACGACTTTAATGGATATATATAAAAAGCATACAGGAGATAATGAAAGCAAACCTATAGTAATTGGTGGAGGAACATATGCAAGGGCTGTAAAGAATACCGTAGCTTTTGGTGCAACTTTCCCAGGAGAACCGGAACTAGCACATCAGAAAAATGAGTGTATTTCAATAGAAAACTTGATCAAGATGACCAAGATATTCGCAGATGCAATAAACTCACTTGCAATGGGTGTTGACACAAATAAAAAGTAATAGTAATATAATAATTGAATTAAATCTGTTTCAGGGCGAGGTGTAAGTCCTCACCGGCGGTAATGGGTATTATAGCCACAAGTCCGCGAGCTAAATGGCAGAATCGGTTAGATTCCGATACCGACGGTATAGTCCGGACGAAAGAAACGCAGTTTAAAAATTATTTTTGTGTGCGTAAACCTTGAAATTTCTTTTCAGGGTTTTTTTATTTCAGAAAAGTAACAGACTACCTGACAGATTCCCAATAATAATTTTGCATATATTGCATGAGGAGGAATTTGAAAATGAATAATAATATGAACAAAAAAACTGTAAAACTTATAAAAATGGCTATGCTTGCAGCCATATCCCTAGTGCTAGTATTGATTGTCAGAATTCCATTTCCACCAATGCCAGTTCTTGTTTATGACCCAGCGGATATTCCGATTTTTATCGGTGCATTTGCCTTTGGCCCTTTAGCAGGATTTCTGATTACTGTAGTGGTAAGTTTTGTACAGGCATTTGTTTTGGGTGGAGATGGATTGATCGGATTTTTTATGCATGTAGTTGCTACTGGTGCATTTGTATTAGTAGCGGGAAATATTTATTCAAGAAATAAAACTAGAAAAACTGCTGTAATTGCATTAATTTGTGGTACAATAGTTATGACTGCTTCTATGATGTTTTGGAATGTTCTTATTACGCCACTGTATTTACCAGTATCGAGAGAATATGTTATTGCAATTCTAGCTACGGTAATTTTACCGTTTAATCTGTTAAAAGCAGGAATAAATTCAATAGTTACATTTGTAGCATATAAATCGATAGCTAAATTTTTGCATAAATAAATATATTTATATGAAAAATATAAAATCGTTAAATGGACTATATTAATATGATTAAAATTATTAAAAATGAACAAGATACAAAAAAATTCGGTTTGGAATTGGCTAAAGAGTTAAAACCCGGAAGTGTTGTTGCTTTAACAGGAGATCTGGGAACAGGAAAGACCACTCTTACAAAAGCCATAGCTGAAGGGCTTGAAATTAGGGAACTGATTACAAGTCCTACTTTTACTATTGTTCAAGAATACTATGGAGGAAAATTACCTCTTTATCATTTTGATGTGTACAGAATATGTGATACAGAAGAAATGTATGAGTTAGGGTACGAAGAATATTTTTTTGGACAAGGAGTCTGTATAGTAGAATGGGCAGATTTAATAATTGATTTGATTCCGGAAAATGCAGTCATTATTAATATAAAATATGGAAAAACCCCGGAAGAACGTATTTATGAAATTAAAAATTATAATGCATAAATAATAATATAAAATAAAAATATATAGTAATTATAAAAAATAAACAGGAGCCTTAATATGAATATCCTTGCTATAGAAACTACAGGAGCAAATGCATCTGTAGCTGTAATAAATGAACAAAAAGAAGTTTTTTTTGTAAGTTCACAAGATAATTTGAATCATCTGCAAAATTTAATGCCAATGATAGAAAAATTATTGGAAAATTGTCGATTGACATTAGGCGATATAACTTGTATTGCAGCGTCTGAAGGTCCCGGTTCCTTCACCGGAATTAGGATTGGAGTGTCATCTGTAAGAGCAATGGCTCAATGTTTAGAGATTAATACTATCAGTGTTCCTACACTAAAATCTTTTGCTTATAATATATCTTATGAATATGATGGTATTGTTTGCCCTATTTTAGATGCAAGGAGAAATCAGGTTTATGGTGGTGCATATAAGTGGGATGAAGAAGGGAATTGCATAGAGATTATTCCTGCATCAGCATATGATTTAAAGGATTTATTAAAGAAATTAATGCCATTTACATTGGATAACGAAATAACTTTTTTTGGTGATGGAATAAAACCATATGAAGAAATAATAACTGCTTGGAGTAAGGAATTACAAGATATATCGTTTAATAACAATATGCGAATTAAATTTGCAAATGATGACATAAGATTACAAAATGCAAAATCTGTTGCAAAGCTTGCATATGATATTTACAAAGATGACGGTATGAAAAGTTTTTGGGATTTAAAACCTGTTTACATGCGAAAAGCAGAAGCCCAGCGTAAGCTGGAGGAAAAATTAAATGGATAAATATACAATAAGAAAAGCAGAAGAAAAGGATATTGATGAAATATCAAAACTTGATGAAATTTGTTTTACCATACCTTGGAGTAAAGAATCTATTGAAAAAGAGATTAAGGAAAATAAACTGGCCTTGTATTTAGTAGTTGAAGTTAAAAATAGAATTGCAGGGTATGCAGGTCTTTGGATGATTGTAGATGAAGGTCATATTACTAATGTTGCGGTACACCCTGATTGCCGTAAAAAAGGCATTGGAGAATCTTTGGTTTTAGAAATATTCAAAGAAACAAGAAAACAAGGAATAAAAAGTTATACTTTAGAAGTGAGATTTTCCAATTTTGCAGCTATCCATTTATATGAAAAATTAGGATTTAGAAAAGCAGGAATAAGAAAAAAATATTATGAAGATAATGGAGAAGATGCTATAATAATGTGGCGAAATGAATAGAATGACTTTTCGATACAGATACTAATTGTAAATAAATTATAACTAGGATATCTGGAGGAAAAATCATGATTACAAGAAACAATTATTATGAGGATAATGATTATGATCGCAATGAAGATATGAGTATTACAGCATCTCACTGCAGTCGATTTTCAAGGAGACATGATGTAAATACATTTAATATGACTAATTATCAGTCTTGCGAGAATTGCAGGCATTTGACAGCAGATAATCAGTGTGCTGCCAAAATGCAAAATACAATATCAAATATAGAATAAAAATTAGGAGACAAGATGAAAGACAATAAATTTTTGACTATGGCAATTGAATCAAGTTGTGATGAAACTTCAGTAGCTTTGCTTACAGAAGGAAGAAATGTATTATCTAATGTTATATCATCACAAATAAAAGTCCATCAAGCATTTGGTGGAGTAGTGCCAGAAATTGCGTCCAGACATCATCTTGATAACATTAATACTGTTTTGAAACAAGCATTGGATGAAGCTGATGCACGCCTTGATGATGTAGATCTGATAGGCGTTACATACGGACCTGGTCTTGTGGGTGCATTGTTAATTGGTTTAGCCACAGCAAAGGCAATATCTTTTTCAAAAAAAATACCACTTGTGGGAGTACATCATATACAGGGGCATATAAGTGCCAATTATATAGAACATAAGGATTTAAAACCACCTTTTATGGCTTTGGTAGTATCAGGAGGGCATACAAATATTGTAGATGTAAAAGGATATAATGAATATGAGGTTTTAGGCAGAACAAGAGATGATGCTGTGGGAGAAGCCTTTGATAAGGTGGCAAGAGTTTTGGGACTTGGATATCCTGGAGGACCTTTAATTGATAAAATTTCTAAAAAGGGAAATCCACATTCAGTGGAATTTAAACGTGTATATTTAGAAAAAGATAGTTTAGATTTTAGTTTCAGCGGAACTAAAACAGGCGTTCTAAACTATTTGAATTCACAAAAATTAAAAGGTGAAGAAATAGATACAGCAGGAGTAGCAGCCAGCTTTCAATTAGCAGTTATTGAAGTAATAGTAAACAAGGCAATTTATGCTGCGGAAAAAATGAGAAAAAATAAACTGGTGCTGGCAGGCGGTGTTGCAGCAAACAGTCTCTTAAGAGATATGCTTAATAAAGAGTGTAAACGAAAGGGAATTGAGCTTTTTTGCCCTTCACCTGTTCTTTGCACTGATAATGCAGCTATGATAGGATGTGCCGCATATTACAAATATAAAGAAGGTATGGTGGATGATTTAACTTTGGACGCTTATCCAAACCTGCCTTTATAGTTACATAAAAATGAAAAATAGGAAATTAAAAAATGATTATACTTTCAGCAAACAATCTAAGTAAAACATATGGAGTAGATGAAATATTATCTGGAATTTCGTTTCATATAAATTCAGGAGACAGAATTGGAATAATCGGAGCAAACGGAGCAGGTAAGACTACCCTTTTAAATATCCTAGCCGGCAGAATTACTGCCAGTTCAGGAGATTTTTTTATTTCTAATAATACAAAAATCGGATATCTGAGACAAAGTGATAATTTTAACTCTGAAAAGACGGTTTATGATGAAATGATTTCAATTTTTATGCCTCTTATAGAGCTGGAAAAACAAATGGAAGAAATTTCACATGACATTTCTGCGAAATCTGAACAGGGTGAAAATGTTGATAAATTACTTAGTCAATATGATGAATTGCAAGAATATTATAAAAATAATAATGGATATGGGTATAAAAGTGAAATAATCGGCATACTAAATAGCATGGCTTTTTCAGAAGATTACTTTCAAAAAAAGATTTCTTTATTAAGTGGTGGAGAAAGAACAAGGTTGGCATTAGCATCATTACTGCTTAAAAAACCTGATTTATTACTTTTGGATGAACCTACTAACCATTTGGACATTGGTACTTTAAAATGGCTTGAACAATATTTAAAGGCTTATAGTGGTACTATTGTGATAATATCTCATGATAGATATTTTTTAGATCAAACAGCTAATAAAATCTTTGAAATTGAGCATCATAAACTTACTGTATATGAAGGTAATTATACTCAATTTATAGAAAAGAAAAAAATGAGGCAAGTTGAGGAAACCAGACGTTATGAGGAACAGCAAAAGGAAATTGAGAAGCAAGAAGAACTGATTAGAAGATTTAAGCAACATGGGACAGAGAAACTGGCTAAAAGAGCTCAGTCAAGAGAAAAAAGTCTTGATCGCATGGAAAGGCTGGATAAACCTAAAGGAAATTTAGGTAAGATGAAAATTGGTTTTAAACAAAATCATCAAAGTGGAAATGATGTTATTTTTGCTGATAATCTTTCAAAGAGTTTTGAATCAGGAAATGAAAGACGTCTTTTATTTACAAATGTTGAGCTGGATATTAAACGTGGAGAAAAAATTTGTTTGGTTGGACCAAATGGTGTTGGTAAAACTACTTTATTAAAAATCTTAATGAATATAATAGAACCTGACAGCGGTTATTTAAAAATCGGATATAATGTTTCTTTCGGATACTATGATCAGGAGCAAAAACTTTTGAATTATTCAGGTACTGTAATGGATGAAATTCATTCAGAATACAGATTATATACCGAGACTGATATAAGAAACATATTAGGAAGATTTTTATTTAAAAATGATACTGTTTTTAAACAAGTTTCATCATTAAGTGGAGGTGAGAAGGCTCGTCTTTCACTTTTGAAGATTATGTTGTCAGGAGCAAATGTTTTGATTATGGATGAACCGACCAATCATTTGGATATAGAGTCAAAGGAAATTTTCGAAGATGCATTGTTAGATTTCCCTGGAACTGTACTTGTAGTGTCTCATGACAGATATTTTCTTAATAAAATACCTAATAGAATTATTGAATTAAATGAAAAAGGTATAACAAATTATGTTGGCGGTTATGACTATTATATGGATAAGAAGCAATCTTTGGGATCAGGCAAAAATTATTTGGAAAACTTAAATCATAAAGAAGAAAATAAAGATTTGACTGATAAAGAACTTAGGATGGAGCAAAGAAGAAAAAATAAAGAACTACAAGCAATACAACGTAGAACAGAAAGAGAATTGAAATCAGCCGAAGAAAAGATATGCGAATTAGAAAAAGAAATTAAAAGGCTTGAAGCAGAAATGTGTAAAGAAGAAAACTTTAGTAATTATGATAAACTTTCAAAGTACAGCAAAAAAATGGAAGAAACTAAAGAGGAGCTTAGTATTACATATGAAGCATGGATGGCTTTGCAGGATGGTTAAATAAAAAGTACTTTGATTATGAAAGTATTTTTTTAAAAAAAATAAAAATAGTTGTTGCAGATATTAAAACAGTAACTTATAATGGTTTTGACGTTAGAAAACACTAAGCAAATATATAAATTATAAGATACTGCTTGGTAACAATGGAGGTATAACATATGATATTTGAAAAAATAAGAGAAATAATTGTTGAACAGTTAGGAGTAGATGAATCAGCTGTTACATTAGAAACACAACTTATGAAGGATCTAGAAGCAGATTCACTAGACGCAGTTGAAATTATTATGGCGATTGAAGATGAATTTGACATCGAAGTTCCTGATGAAGATGCTGAGAAATTCCAATGTATTGGCGATATCACTAAATATGTAGAAGAAAAAGTAAACTAAAACAGCAGAGGAAAACTCGCAGTAGCGAGTTTTTCTTTTTCTTTAATGTAATTGTAGCATTGCGATATTGTGTAATTAAAATAATGAATTCAGAGTATGTTCGCAAGCTTTAACAATATTTACCGAACTTTTATAGTTGATTGGATAAACTTTTTTCGTTATAGTTTGCAAATAATACTACTGACGCAAATTGTTAAGGCATTATTCTCTTGTAAATGAAGAAAATAATGATATAATAATAACAATTAATAATTAAAGTTAGGGAGTACGATGAAAGAAAATACAAAAATTTCAGGAGCAGTAATTAAAAGACTGCCAAGGTATAGAAGATATTTATCTGAACTAAAAAAGAAAGGCGTAGACAGAATATCATCTAATGAGCTCAGTTCACTTATTGGATACACAGCATCACAAATTCGTCAAGATTTAAATAATTTTGGTGGGTTTGGGCAGCAAGGTTATGGATATAATGTGGATTCGTTATATGAGCAAATAGATATTATTTTGGGATTAAATCATGAATATAAAATGATTATAGTTGGATCCGGTAATCTAGGTCAAGCTATTGCAAATTATACCCACTATTACAAAGAAGGTTTCCGTGTATGCGGTATGTTTGATATTAATCCTAAATTAATAGGTATTAAAATAAATGATATTGAGGTTATGGATTATGATGATCTGTCAAAGTACGCAGAGGAAAACCATATTGACATAGGTATTATTTGTACAAATAAGAGTAGCGCTCAGGATGTGGCAGATAAACTTATGGCAGCGGGTGTAAAAGGCATTTGGAACTTTGCGCCGATGGATCTTCAGATTGATGAAGGTGTTGCTTTAGAAAATGTTCATTTGAGTGACAGCCTCCATTCTTTAACTTATCATATTAACAGAAACAAGCATAGAGATTAATAGATCTGATTAATTGTAATTTAAACCCGCTGTGAAAGAATTTTGCTTATGCGGGTTTTTATTTACAAATAAAAATAACCGTTTCAAAGGAAACGGTTATTCATTCTTCGATAAGGTTAAATTAACCTTCTTGTGGAGCATCTACTGGGCAAGCGTTTGCACAAGCACCGCAGTCGATACATTTGTCAGCGTCGATTACATAGATACCGTCGCCTTCACTGATTGCTTCTGTAGGACATTCTGCTACACAAGCGCCACAGCTAATACAAGAATCTTTAATTACATATGCCATAACATTTTCCTCCTTCAATAGTATAAGCATGTACCATAATTATAGCAGACTAAGAAGCATATAACAATATAATTTTACAACAAATGAGAAATTTCTATATTTTAAATTAAATTTACAAAATTAGTATGATAGGAGTTTTATAAATGAAAGTATATGGATTAGTAGGGAAAAGCGGAACGGGAAAAAGCTATCAAGCTATGAACTTATGCAAAAAAAAGAACATTGAGTGTATTATTGATGATGGTTTGTTTATCTTTGGAAACAGAATACTTGCAGGGATATCAGCTAAACGTCAAGACACTAAAATCGCAGCAATCAAAACTGCTTTATTTACTAATGAAGAACATAGAGCTTCTGTAACAAACAAAATAAAAGAGATAAAGCCGAAGTCAATTTTAATAATAGGTACTTCTGAAAAGATGATTTATAAAATAGTAAAACAACTGGATTTAGAACCTATTGGTGAGATGATATCTATTGAGCATATTACAACTGAAGTGGAACGGGAAATTGCCAGAAAACAAAGACAAGAATTGGGAAAACATGTTATTCCGGTACCTACTTTTCAAATTAAGCATGATTTTTCAGGCTATTTTGTGGATCCGCTGAGAATCTTTCGAAGCTTAGGAGGAAGGGCTTCTTATTCAGAAAAATCTGTAGTAAGACCTACTTTCAGTTATTTAGGTGAATATATAATCTCTGATAAGGTGATTTCTGATATTGTTACATATATTGGCAATACCATAAACGGAATTTATTCTATAATAAGGGTTTCTGTAGAAAGTAAACCTGAAGGTATTCGTATAACTATTTTAATTATAGTAAAATATGGTGCAAAGGTGATAGAGGTTGCAAAAAAACTTCAAAGTGAAGTTGCTATGCAGGTGGAAAACATGACGGCATTTAATATTAAAGGGGTGGATATAGAAGTTAGGGGCTTAAAATAAAATTTAATAAACTATATATGCAAGTAAAAAAGAGGAATAAAAATGTATAATGTATATGAAAAAGACAAGAAAGTGATTGTAGAGGGTATTAAAGATTTTAACTTAGATCATATATTTGATTGCGGACAATGTTTTAGATGGATAAAGGAAAGCGATGATAGTTATACAGGGATTGCATTTGAAAAAACAATAAATATAGCATTTATTCCTGATAGTAAAAATTCCTTTCAAGGGAAAATAATCTTAACTGGCAGCAATATTTCAGATTATGAAAATATATGGAAAAACTATTTTGATTTAGAAAGAGATTATAGCAATATAAAAAAAGCTTTCAGTGAGAAAGATTCTACCATGGCTAAAGCCATTACATATGGACAAGGAATCAGAATTTTACAACAGGATAAATGGGAAACATTGATTTCATTTATTATATCTCAAAATAATAATATCCCAAGGATTAAAAAATGCATAGAATGTATATGCACTTCTTTTGGAAAAAAAGTAGGTGTATTTCAAGGCAGAGAATTCTATTCATTCCCTAGTGCGGAAGTATTATCAAAACTTACACAAGAAGATTTAGCCCACTGTAAATTAGGTTATAGATCTAAATATATTTTAGAAACTGCAAAAATTATAGCAAATGATAACAGTATAACTTTAAATAGCATGGGAGATGCATCTAAAGACGAGGCTATGAAATTTCTATTAAGTTTATGTGGAGTGGGTCCAAAGGTAGCTAATTGTATTATGCTGTTTTCCATGGGAAAATATGATAGCTTTCCAATAGATGTTTGGGTGAAAAGAGTTATGAATAAATTATATGATATAAAAGAAGAGAATACTTCAGAAATGTTAAAATATGCAGAGAAACATTTTGGACAATATGGTGGTATAGCACAGCAGTATTTATTCTACTATATAAGACAGTGTGAAAAGATGTAATAAAGGGGTAAAAATAATGTTAGGAACTATTGTAAACAGTATTGTAATAATAATTTGCTCTTTAATAGGTAAATATTTAGTTAAAGGTCTTCCTTCAAGATTTGAAGAAATAATAAAAAAAGCTATAGGACTTTCTATTATATATATAGGTGTTTCAGGAGCATTAGAAAATGAAAGAGTTATGCTTCTCATAATCAGTATGGTAGTTGGAAGTATTATCGGAGAATTGATTAATATAGATAAGGGTATGAATAATATAGGAGTATGGGCAGAGAAAAAGCTAGGCATAGGAGAAGGTAAATTTGCAAAAGGATTTGTAAACGCAAGCATTTTATTTTGTACAGGCTCAATGGCAATAGTAGGAGCTATGCGAGGAGGTTTACTGGGTAATCATGAAATGCTCTATGCTAAATCCATATTAGATGGGGTAATTGCAATAGTTTTTTCATCAACTATGGGAATAGGAGTAGCTTTTTCAGCAATCCCTGTTTTTTTGTATGAGGGTGGCATCGCTCTTGGAGCAGGATTTATAAAAGACTGGCTCACTCCTCAGATTATAACTGAAATGTCTGCTGTGGGAAGCCTGCTGATTGCTGGTCTTGGATTTAATTTCTTGGAAATAAAAGAAATTAAAGTTGCTAATATGATACCGGCAATATTTATGCCGTGGTTGATCATTACAATAGAAACGATTATAAAATAAAAAAGCCCTGCTAAAAAATGACAAATTTTTTAGAAAACACATGTTAAAATTGGAAATATTAATAAAAAAAGCTTTTAGTAGTATAAAAAATTTTTTTATGAAAATCTATTGACAATAATGAAGGAGTGTATTAAATTATAGTTAGCACTCATCTATAATGAGTGCTAACAAAATATAAATGTTAAAAATAAATTAAAAAATAAATTTCAGAGAGGTGATTTTTAAATGAGTATTAAACCATTAGGAGACAGAGTTGTAATTAAAAGACTTGAAGCAGAAGAAAAAACAAAAAGTGGTATAGTTCTTCCAGGTCAGGCAAAAGAACAACCACAAATGGCTGAAGTCATTAATGTAGGGCCAGGAACTGAAGAAGTTAAAATGGAAGTAAAAGCATCTGATGTAGTAATCTTTTCACAATATGCGGGAACACCTATTAAATATGAAGGTGAAGAATATATTATTCTATCCCAAAGAGATATTTTAGCAATCGTAGGTTAATAATTTTTAATATAGTGAGAAAAAATTAAACTTAGATAAAAAGGAGAGATTTTAAAATGGCAAAAGAAATAAATTTTAGTGAAGATGCGAGACGTAAATTACAAGCAGGTGTTGATAAACTTGCTGATACAGTAAAAGTAACATTAGGACCAAAAGGAAGAAATGTAATATTAGATAAAAAATTCGGATCACCACTTATTACAAATGACGGTGTAACAATTGCAAGAGAAATAGAACTTGAAGACAGTTTTGAAAATATGGGTGCTCAACTTGTTAAAGAAGTTGCAACAAAGACTAATGATGTTGCAGGTGATGGTACAACAACAGCTACACTTCTTGCTCAGATTATTACAAAAGAGGGTTTTAAAAATGTAGCTGCCGGAGCAAATCCAATGATAATTAAAAAAGGTATAAAAGGTGCAGTTGATGCAGCAGTTGAAAATATTAAGAGTACTGCTAAAATTGTTGACAGCAAAGAAAGTATTGCACAAGTTGCATCTGTTTCAGCAGCCGATGAAGAAATTGGTAAATTAATTGCAGAAGCTATGGAAAAGGTTGGAAAAGACGGTGTTATCACTGTTGAGGAATCAAAATCCATGGGAACTACTCTTGACGTAGTTGAAGGAATGCAGTTTGACAGAGGTTACTTATCAGCATATATGGTAACAGATACTGAAAAAATGGAAGCAGTTATCAGTAATCCATATATTTTAATTACAGATAAAAAAATTACAAATATACAAGATATATTACCACTTCTTGAACAGATTGTTCAGCAAGGTAAAAAACTTCTTATTATTGCAGAAGACGTTGAAGGCGAAGCACTTGCAACTATCGTTGTTAATAAAATAAGAGGTACCTTTGATTGTGTTGCAGTAAAGGCTCCTGGTTTTGGTGACAGAAGAAAAGCAATGCTTGAAGATATTGCTATTTTAACAGGTGGTACTGTAATTTCAGAGGAATTGGGATATGAACTAAAGGAAACTTCTTTAGATATGCTTGGAACTGCAAATACTGTTAAAGTAAACAAAGAAAATACAGTTATCGTTGACGGTGCAGGAGAACAGACTGAAATTAAAAACAGAGTTGCACAAATTAAGGCACAGATCGAAGAAACAACTTCAGAATTTGACAAAGAAAAACTTCAGGAAAGACTTGCTAAATTGGCAGGTGGCGTGGCAGTAATCCAAGTTGGTGCAGCTACTGAAACAGAACTAAAAGAAAGAAAGTTAAGAATCGAAGATGCTCTTAATGCTACAAGAGCTGCTGTAGAAGAAGGTATTGTAGCTGGCGGTGGTGTTTCATTAGTTAATGCAATTTCCTCAGTTGAAGAATATATAAAGACACTTTCAGGTGATGAAAAAACAGGTGCTATGATCATTATGAGAGCTTTAGAAGAACCTGTTAGACAGATTGCAGAAAATGCAGGATATGAAGGTTCAGTAGTTGTTGCTGAAATTAAGAAGAATGATGTTGGTGTAGGATTTAATGCTTCAAATGAAAAATATGAAGACATGATAAAAGCAGGTATTGTTGACCCTGCTAAGGTAACTAGATCAGCTCTTCAAAATGCGGCATCTGCTTCAGCAATGCTTTTAACTACAGAGGCTGCTGTTACTGATATTAAGAGTGATGAACCTGCAATGCCACCAATGGGCGGCATGGGAGGCGGAATGCCTGGCATGATGTAGTCAGAAGAAATTAAAATAGAATAAATTAAGAGCGAAAGCTCCGGAATTTTCCGGAGCTTTTTTTACGGATGAATACTTTATTAATATATTTTAATAAAAAGCTGTAACTTATTTATAATAATTATTAAATATGGTTGAACAAAATTTAGTTTTATTATAAAATAACTTATTAAGGATTTAGGAGATTTGAGGATATATTTATGAAAAATAATAGCAAACTAAAAACTGTAGTTATAATTTTTATGATAATAGTTTTTTTAATATTAGCAGGGGTTGAAATATTTTTTAGGCATATGGACAGTTCTCCTCTTACAATAATCGGAGGAGCAGACGGACCTACAAAGATATTTTTAGGAAAAGATAAAAAAGATTTAAGTAAAGAAGAACAGGAAAATACTAAGCAAGAGATTAAGGAAAAGGAAGAAAAATGGCAAGCTCTTATTTCAGAAGCAAAAGATAAAGGATTACTTATATTGGTAAATAAAGATAATCCCGTAGATGAAAATTATAAGCCTGATGATTTAACAGCAGTAAAATATTATGCTGAAGACAGAACCCAGGCATCAAGATATATGAGAAAGGAAGCTGCAGAACAATTTAATAAACTTTCTGAAGCTGCTAAACAAGATGGGTATGAAATTGTTATGACAACAGCATACAGATCTTATGGATTTCAGAAAATATTGTATGATAATTATGTACAAAGAGAAGGGCAGGAAGCAGCAGATAAATTCAGCGCAAAACCGGGATATAGTGAACATCAGTCAGGATTGGCTGTAGATGTCACTTCACCTTCTGTAAATTATTCATTATCTTATGAATACGGAGATACGGCTGAAGGAAAATGGCTTAAAGAAAATGCCCATAATTTTGGATATATTATCAGATATAAAAAAGGTAAAGAAGATATTACCGGCTATAATTACGAGCCTTGGCATATTAGATATGTTGGGGAGACGGTAGCTGACGAAATATATGAAAAAGATATTACGCTTGAAGAATTTTTAGAGGAGGAACAATAATGGCGATTTTTATTAATGAACCATCAAGAACATTTAACGAATACCTTTTAGTACCAGGCTATTCTTCAAAGGAATGCAGAGTCGAAAATGTAAGTTTAAAGACACCTATAGTAAAATTTAAAAAGGGCGAAGAATCGCCGCTTTCTATGAATATTCCACTTGTTTCTGCTATTATGCAGTCTGTTTCAGATGATAAAATGGCAGTAGCTTTAGCAAAAGAAGGAGGAGTATCCTTTATTTTCGGATCACAGCCTATTGAAAGTCAGGCAGAAATGGTTAAACGTGTAAAAAGTCATAAGGCAGGTTTTGTAACGAGTGATTCAAATATCAGACCTGATCAGACTTTGGCAGATATAATTGCGTTGAAAGAAAACAGTGGACATTCAACTGTAGCAGTAACTGATGATGGTACTTCTGCGGGTAAGATATTAGGAATTGTAACGAGCAGAGATTACAGAGTAAGCAGAATGTCTATGGATACAAAAGTAAGTGAATTTATGACTCCTTTTGAATCCTTGATTTATGCAAAAGAAGGATGTACATTATCAGAGGCAAATGATGTTCTTTGGGATAATAAATTAAATGCTCTTCCTATTATAGATGAAAATCAAAGATTAACACATTTTGTATTCAGAAAAGATTATGATTCTCATAAAGAAAATCCAAATGAGTTATTAGACAGTCATAAGAGATATGTAGTGGGAGCCGGTATTAACACAAGAGATTATGAAGAAAGAATTCCGGCGTTGGTCGAAGCAGGAGCAGATGTCTTATGTATAGATTCTTCGGAGGGATTTACAGAATGGCAAAAAGATACGATAGACTTTGTAAGAGCTAAATATGGTGATACTGTTAAGATAGGAGCAGGTAATGTTGTAGATAAAGAAGGCTTCTTATACTTAGCTGAAGCAGGAGCAGATTTTGTTAAAATCGGCATTGGTGGAGGATCTATTTGTATAACACGTGAACAAAAGGGAATCGGAAGAGGACAAGCTTCTGCTGTTATTGAAGTAAATGAAGCAAGAAATGAATACTTTGAAAAGACAGGCATCTACATTCCTATTTGCTCAGACGGTGGCATTGTATACGACTATCATATGACACTGGCATTAGCCATGGGAGCAGATTTTATAATGCTTGGAAGATACTTTTCAAGATTTGATGAAAGTCCGACAAATAAGTTAAATATAAATGGAAGTTATGTTAAGGAATATTGGGGAGAAGGATCAAACAGAGCCAGAAATTGGCAGCGTTATGATTTAGGCGGTGACGGAAAACTGTCTTTTGAAGAGGGTGTTGATTCTTATGTACCTTATGCAGGAAGTCTTAAAGATAACGTAACTCTTTCTTTAAATAAAGTAAAATCTACCATGTGTAACTGTGGTGTAACAAATATACCGGACTTACAAAAGAAGGGAAAACTTACTATAGTATCTGCAACAAGTATTGTAGAAGGCGGAGCGCATGATGTTATTTTAAAGGATAAATAATAGGAATTTTTAAATATTAAATCATAAAAGGAGATATATATGCAATATAAGGGTGTTTTGGTTGTGGACTTTGGTGGTCAGTATAACCAATTGATTGCACGTAGAGTAAGAGAAGCAAATGTTTATTGTGAAATAGTACCTTATTCTAAATGTTTGGAAAAAGTAAAAGAGTCAAAGCCTCAAGGTATTATTTTTACAGGAGGACCGGCTAGTGTATATGAAGAAGGCGCACCTATGCTTTCAAAGGAATTGTTTGAGCTAGGAGTACCTATTTTGGGAATCTGCTATGGAGCACAATTAATGGCACATGTTCTCGGAGGAAAAGTAGTAAGTCCTGACTATAAGGAATATGGCAGGGTTAAACTAATTCAAAGCTCTAATAAAAGCTTATTGTTTAAGGGTATCGCTTCTGATTCTATCTGCTGGATGAGTCATACTGATTACATTGAAGAAGTTCCTTCAGGCTTTGAAGTATCATCATATACTGATAATTGTCCAACGGCTTCTATGGAAAACTCAGAAAAGAAACTTTATGCTGTACAATTTCATCCTGAGGTACATCATACACCATTTGGACAAGATTTATTAAAGAACTTCCTATATGAAGTTTGCGGCTGTGAAGAAAATTGGACAATGGCAAACTTTGCAAAAACTAAAATAGATGAAATTAAAGAAATAGTTGGAAATAAAAGAGTTCTTTGCGCCCTTTCAGGTGGCGTGGATTCATCCGTTGCAGCTGTTCTTACCCATAAAGCTATAGGAGATAATCTAACTTGTATTTTCGTGGATCATGGGCTTTTACGTAAAGATGAAGGCGATCAAGTAATGGAGGTTTACGGAAACCAGTTTAACATGAAGATAATTCGTGTTAATGCACAAGAAAGATTTCTTTCAAAGTTAAATGGAGTTTCTGATCCTGAGAAGAAACGTAAGATTATCGGTGCAGAATTCATTAGAGTTTTTGAAGAAGAATCAAATAAGTTAAGTGAAGAATTAGGCGGCATTGACTTTTTACTTCAAGGAACGATTTATCCTGATGTAGTTGAAAGCGGGTCAGGACAAGCAGCAGTTATAAAGAGCCACCATAACGTTGGAGGACTTCCCGAAGATATGAAAATGAATCTTTTGGAGCCTTTAAGATTATTATTTAAAGATGAAGTAAGAGCCGTAGGAGAAGAACTTGGAATCGCTCATGAACTTGTATGGAGACAGCCGTTCCCAGGTCCGGGGCTTGCAATAAGATGCCTTGGAGAAATTACTCCAGAAAAGCTTGAAATTATAAGAGAGTCCGATGCAATACTTCGTGAAGAAGTTCGATTAAATGGACTAGAAAGTGAAATCTGGCAGTACTTTACCGTACTTCCAAACATCAGAAGCGTAGGTGTTATGGGAGACTTCAGAACCTACGATTATACAGTTGGAATCAGAGCAGTTACATCAGTAGATGGAATGACATCAGACTGGGCCAGAATCCCATATGACGTACTAGAAAAGATTTCAAACAGGATTGTAAATGAAGTTAAGGGCGTAAATAGAATAGTGTATGATATTACAAGTAAACCACCTTCAACGATAGAATGGGAATAGTAAACAAAAGACCACAAACCCAAGTTTCATGCGGGTTTGTGGTCTGTCTTTTTGTGCGTTGATAACACTTTGATAACAGAATTTATTTTGTATATTTTCTAAACAAGGTACCGGTGAAGAGAGTCACTAGTATTGCACCTAACAGTAATTCTACAGACATTGCGATTTGGGTTAATGGTGTTGACGGAGACGCACTTCCCTGACCGACAGAAATCATTGTAAAGAAACTATAATAAAGACTTTGCAAATAATCTGTGAAAAGTGTAGTTAATGAATCAAAGCATCCGGTAATATAATATCGAATTTCTGGAGAATCTGTGGTGGGCGAAAATCCTGTAAATAAATATATTAAGCTAAAAATTAAAATTAGAACCCCCAAGCTTCCAAATGCTCTAAAAGGTTTTTTACCATATCCAATAGTAAATTCAGAGATATATCCAGTAAACCGAGACCATTTGGCTAAACTACGTGTTTCAGCTTTCTTTCTTTGATAATAAAAGTTTGCGTAATTATTATGCTCTTCACGTATATGGTTTGCTGTCCAAATCTGTTCGAAAGTAAATAGTGTATTAGCTACTTCTTTATGCTTAACAGATTTCCATATTTTATATTTAAACCATTCCTCAAGAGTTATGTTAGTTTTGTCATCATAGGAAAATGCGGTAACAACACATTTTGCATCAACGTGAAATTGTTCAACAGCTCCAATAAATGAAACATCAAAAGATTTTGATGGAAAATAAAAGCTTGTATTATTTAATGTGCTAATTCCAGAGAAAACTACTTTATTAAAACTAATTCTATGAAACAAGGAATTGCAAAGATTGGTATTAATAAAATGAATATGATTCAGATTTCCTATGCTAAAAAAAGTATTATTGATATCACAATTTTCAAAGTTTACATTAAAAAAATCACAAGAACTGAATCCTTGAATATAATTGGGGGCAAATCCTACAAAATCCTTTTTGAAACGAATGTTTTTAAAACTGCAATTTCTAAAAGAACAATTATGAAAACAAATCTGCTCCAATTTGAATGATTCAAAAAGAATATTATTAAATTCTATACCTTCATAATATGTGTGGGGAGCTATTTTTGTAATTCTAGTGGGAGGCTCTTTTGGGAAAAAACTTTTCGAATTACTGAATTTGTGATTAAATTCTTTGCTTGAAAACATTTGCAAATACCGATACGGTTTTTCAACATATTTAAATAAATCTTTATGGTAAAACTTATAATGTTCCGAATAAATTTTATATTCAGTATTGTAACAAATTTGGAAGTAGTCATTATTATCTTTAAACTGTTCATAGAAGTAAGACTTTGGTTCTTTTTTGTAATGAATATATTTAAACGAGGAAATGCAAGAATACATAAATTCGCTGTACGGTATAGAACCGACCCAAAGAATCTTCGAGATAACAAAAAGCTACCTCCATCACGAAATGACAAGAGGTAGCAAGGAACAAAATATTAAGCGTATCAGAATACATGATTTAAGGCACTCACACGTTTCACTTCTGATAGAAATGGGGTTTAGTGCAGTAGCAATTGCCGATAGAGTTGGGCATGAAAGCATAGACATTACATACCGATACGCTCACCTATTCCCAACAAGGCAGACAGAAATAGCGGATAAATTAAATGTGGAAAGAGGAGCGTAAAATGTCACATAAATGCTTAGATAAGAAAAACAGGTGGCGAAATAAAACCGTAGGGTTTAGAATGTCACCCGAAGAAGTCCATACACTGGACGCTCTTGCAAGGCTGTCGGGGCTAACAAAGCAAGATTACATCATCAGCCGAGTACTTAACCGAGAAATAACAATTAACCCAAATCCGAGAGTTTACAAGGCACTGAGGAATGAATTGAATTCAGTAGCAGAACAACTAAAAAGGCTTTCTAAAACCGATAAAGATGATGAACTGCTTGATTTGACAGCCTATATTCTAAAAATTATAGACGGAATTAAGGGGGAATTTAATGAAGATGGAAACGAAAAAAACAACTGATTTAATCACATCTGCTCCAACAGATATGAATCAGTCGCTCAATCCCAATAATAATATTATAACCACTGCAAAGTCCAAAAACAATGAAAATATTTTAGAAACCCTGTCACTGAATGAGATTTATGATACAGTGTTCACCCCACGAAAAGAAATCATCGAAGGTATGCTCTACTCCGGAGCATACCTCTTTGTGGGAGCACCAAAAGTAGGAAAATCCTTCTTTATGGCACAACTTGGCTACTGCATCAGCAAGGGGTTACCCCTATGGGATTTTAAGGTTAACGGCGGAGCTGTTCTGTATCTTGCCTTGGAGGATGATTTTTCAAGAATACAAAAACGTCTATCCACAATGTTTGGCGATGAAGATAACGAAAACTTTCACTTTGACACAAGATCTAAAAACTTAACCGAGGGGTTGGAAGAACAGCTTTGTAACTTCTTAGTACAGCACCCAGACACAAAGCTAATTATCATTGACACCTTGCAAAAGGTCAGAGAAAAAGGCGGCGAAAAGTTCAGCTATTCCAGTGATTACGATATTGCATCAGCCTTAAAAGAGTTTGCAGACATGCATAACATTTGTGTTTTAGTAGTTCATCACACACGAAAACAACAGTCTGAAGATAGCTTTGATGATGTATCTGGTACAAACGGATTACTCGGTGCAGTAGATGGTGCATTTATTATGGTGAAACCAAAACGAGTGCAGAATTCAGCTAACATCGACATAGCTGGTAGAGATGTGCAGAATATGCGGCTTAAAGTTTCTTTTGACGGAGAAAAATGTTTATGGAATTTAGATAGCATTGAACGCAATATTGGAGATAAAGCTGAAAATCCGTTACTACTTGAAAGATTAAGGTTTGATGATATATCTCCAAATGTGCTGACAAGACGATTGACTGTTCTTGCTGATGAACTGTTTAACAGGTATGGCATTACTCTTGGTTACAAGCGAACACATACGGAACGGCTGATAATTTTAAAAAAGATAGAAAAATATGACTCTCTAAAACAGGGAGTCACAGGTTGAATTCAAAGGGTGCTGTGATTTACAGCACCCTTTTGCGTCGATATGACGGTATTTTTATGGCTATGTGTGGTGTATAAATATCGTCGCATCGTCGCAGATAAATGTATGTGTTGTTTTTGTAAAATTATGGTGATATACTTTATAATATAAGTATTTATTAATTAAAATGATGAATGCTGAGAGGAGTATTTAAATATGCGAGCTACAGAAACAAATGTACTAAATTTTATAGGAGGACTAGATAAAGTATTTATAATTCCTCCTTTTCAGAGAAATTATGAATGGACATATGAACAATGTGAAGAACTTTTTAATGATATAATTGCATCTCATAAAAATAAAAAAAGTCATTACTTAGGTAATATTGTATATTATGTTGGTAAAAACAATGGGGCATCTTATAATGAATTTATACTTGTTGATGGTCAACAACGTGTTACTACTGTTCTCCTGCTTTTATGTGCATTGAGAGATAGTAGATAGTATAAAAGATGAAAATGTATATGATAGTGTTAATAAGAGATATTTAATTAATGATACAGGAGATAATCGATTTAGAATCAGATTAAAACAAACATCATATGACTCAAGGAGTTTTATGTCAATTATTGACGATACACCAATAGAAAATGATGATAATAACGTTACTAAAAATTATAATTATTTTAAAAAGTTAATATCTAACTGTGATGTAAATGCTAAAGAAATCTATGAAACTATTCCTAAACTTGAAGTCGTAGATGTAAATCTTCAAATTGAAAATGATTTGGGAGCAATACAAACAGTCTTTGAAAAAATAAATTCAACTGGAAAAAGATTAACAGCCGCAGATTTGATTAGAAATTTTTTACTGCTAGCTAATAACTCCTTTGAACAAGAAAGATTATACGAAGATTATTGGGTAAAAATTGAAAAAAGAATAAAGAACCAAAATATATCAAGGTTTTCACGTGATTATTTAATTTTGAACATATTCGAAGATGTGCCAGATTCAAATATATATAAGATGTTCAAAGATCACTTTAATAGCACCGGAGCGTTGCATATAGATATTCTAAGGGATATGTACAAATATTCAAAATACTATGAGTGGTTGAAGTTTGAAAATTGTCCCATTGATAAAATTAATAAATTAATAAAGGTTTTAAACTATGTGAAATCAGATGATGTATACCCATTATATTTGTATTTATTTGATACTCATTATGAAAGCGATAAACCAGAATTAATAAAGATACTAACATTACTTTCAGATTTTATGTTAAGATATAGAATTGTATCACCTTCTGGTGGAGGTGGTGCTCTACGCTCTGTTGTGCAACAATTACTTGAAGGTCTAAATTCTGGAATTATAGAAAATAATTATCAGTCAATACTTTTTGAATTATCCAACAGCAATGCTCCTTCAGGAAGGTTTCCAACTGACGATGAATTTATAGAGGCACTAACTAATTCCGTAAATACTAATTACGCAAAAGTTGTTCTTTTAAAGATAGAAGAGAGCGAAAGAAGCAACATACCTATTCCATTAGAGCAAGTAACAATAGAACACATTATGCCACAAACGCTTAATGATTGGTGGATAGAAAATTTAGGTGGACAAGAGAATGCGGAAAGAATTCATGAAAAATATCTTAATTGTATTGGAAATTTGGCACCTATTTCTCAAAGCTATAACTCTAAAATCTCAAACAAATCATGGGATATTAAGCAATCCAATTTAAAAGATGTGCAATTTATAATTACTTCTGAAATAGTAGATAATATAGCATGGAAAGAAAATGAAATTACAAAAAAAAATAACAGACTTGCTAAAAGAGCTTGCAAAGCAATAACATCTCCTTTAGCAAGAACTCGTAAATATCAAACGAAGAATACTACTAGCGAATTTGAAGCAGGTATATATCCTATTTCTGATATAACCACTCCTATGTCTGGAACAGTATTAGAATATGTTATTTATGAAAGTAGGAACATAGAGGTTTCCACATGGAAGGATTTCATTGCAGAAATTTGTAAAATAGCTTACGAAATAGACTGTGAGTTGTTTAAAAAAATTGTTAGGGATAATAAAATACATAAAGCGACTTCTAAAAACAATTACCCTGAAAAAGATCCTATTATAACTCAAGTAAGTACGTTGCTTCTTGAAGCTAAACCAATTGGAGAAACGGGCTATTTTTCTGAAGGAGTTATAAGTTCTAATAGAGCCCGCGTATATGCAAAGCAGTTAATGGATTTGTATGGTGTTACGGATAGAATACAAATATCAGTACATGAAAGGTAGAAATCAACCATCCGTTGCCTCGTGTTCGCCTCCGTGTGCGATTGACAAGCTAGGGTATTAATGCCACTGCAGAGGGTTAAGGCAAATTTGGCGAGATTTGAGGGTGAACGATTTGTTCACCCATTCCTATGATTTAGAGTGGTGATTTAATTAAAAAAAGAATTGCCAATGGCATGAAGTGTTAGAACAACTGTGGTGAACCCACCGTTCGATTTCGGTGCGGGATAAAGCGAGGTGGTCGGCAAGCGACCCCTCACAGCCACAAACGTCGGCAGTGCCGACGTTTTCGAGAGTTCCTATAGGTGGTCAGATTTGAGGTTTATCGCAGCTTAGGTGGTCGGGATATGCACAAAAGCCAATTTTACGGCATTGTTAAGGTGGTCAGTGAGGTGGTCAAGGCAACTATCTCGCATTTTTATTCTGCTTTTTATATATACACTCAAACCATTCGCTGATAACATTTTGATAACAAAAAATCAGTGAAAGAAAAATAATAGGGATAATATGAAGAAAAACCACTCTAAAAAGGCACTTTTGCTAAACTAATATGTTTAAGTTGTAGACACCTTAATCGAATGGGAATAGTAAACAAAAGCCTCACAAACCTTACAAATTATGGGTTTATGAGGCTTAATTTTTTGGAATGATAACAGAAATTTAGTTATTTGTAAAAAACTTAGAGATAGCAGAATCGTTAATTGTATAGTATCGTTTTTCTCTCCGTTCATATTTAATATAACCAAGAGAAAATAGCTTGTTCATCGATTTTGTTATTGTTAGATGATGCTTTTCTACCTCTAATGAAATTTCATAGGCGGTAAGTTCTTTAGAACGATTATTATATAAAACTCGGAGGATGTTAATATATAGATCTGGTAGACTAATATCTTCCCAGTTTTTAAGTTTTTCCTTAAATGTTTCTTCAAATTTGTTTACTTTTTGTATGCAATCCTCTTTGCCGCATTTTAAGCAACGGTTGAATTTTACAGCCATTTCATATTCTGCTTCATTATTATATTCATAATTACATTCAGTACAAATAGGGATTTCTATTGAGCTTAAAATACTTGGAATAATTTCAGTAAAATCAAACTCATCTTGTCGCCAATAATCGTAAGAACGCCTGAACTCAGGTTTGCCATAATCAATTCCATTCTCAAGACAAAGACCATAGTTTAAACCAAAATAGGAAGCTTTTTTTCCTACGCGTCGACTACTCCCTTCATTGAATTTATTTACAATAAAATATAATTCTAAAGTTTGCAAAATGTTTTCAATATCTTTGTCCACATAGAAATGTGAAGAAGGTAACCAATAAGTTATGCCACTTTTATATTTCTTTAATGTTTCCGAATATATTTGCTTAATATCTTCATTTTTTGTAAATTTAGAAATTTGTTGACGCTTAAACTGCTTTGTAATTTCAATAATCTTTTCCATTAAGTTTTTTTGAGCTAACTGATTCAAAATCTCTTTATCATCGTAAAATGATTGTTTAAATCTTACGTCATTATAAAAGTCAGCTAATACATTGTCTATAAAATATTTTTTTGCTGCTGAATTAATATTTTGAATAGTAATACTATTACCTTGGTTTATCGAACTTAAATAGCAGTATGTCAATATGTATCCTAGCGAACGAGGAATACCAGATGATGCATAAAAAAGGGTTTTGTAATATGTGTTAATTTCAACCTTTGACGTATCAAAGAGATCAGAGGCTGTTATTTGATTGGTTGTATATATTTCAATTCTTTTTTCGATAGTACGCTTGACATAATCTATAGCAGACTCTTCAACTTTGGTATAGTTTGCAGAAGTTTTTTCATAAACATCATAAAAGTCCAACGAATATGGTAATATTTTTGAAGTATCAATATTTCCCATGTATATTCTATATGGATATGCTGCTAGTTTTACAACAAACATATCGTTGTAAGAAGTTATTATAGGAGAGATTAGAGAATCAATAATTAAATGTTGTGATTCATAAGACAACTCACTGAAATCATCTAATAAAAGATAGACTTTGCTTATTTTATGTTTAACAAGAATTTCTTTCAATTTTGTTAGTATTTTGTTGATAGAAAATATTCTTAGTTCTGTTGTAATATGTTTTTCTTCATGATGTTCATTTTTTTCATTGCTAAATGAAGAGGATAGTTTAGGCAATGCTTTTATTGAATCTAGTTCTGCGTTAAAGGAAGTCTTTTTTGTATTATCATTACTGTTTGTAACTTGCATATTTCTTAGAAAATCAGCATCAATATAATCGCCTTTTTTGATTTCCTCAAATAATATGTTTAAATTACGATCTGGTATAACCTTAGCAATACTTTTCTTAATGGTTAATAGAATTTCATTAAAAAAATTGTAATACATATTATAGCGTGTTAATTCTTCTTGCGTTTCGATATTTGCAGTTCTAATTTCTTCATAGCATGACTGTAAATTGATATAAACTGGCAACTTATACTTATCTTTATTAATCTTATTCTCTGCTTGTAGAAAAACAGTGGATTTTCCTGTTCCCTTTCGTCCTTTGAAAATAACATGATTATCATCTAAGGCTTGATTTAATATATAATTATTTTCAAATAGATCAACATATAACTGTGGGACCAGGTTTTGATTGTCCTCATCTTTGATGTCAGGTCGTCCACTTTTTATTAAAGATTTGAATGCCTTTTCAATGCTATCTCTTTGAGATAGTAATTCAAGCTCAGTAGCCATAGCGATTTATCCTCCATATATACATTCTTTAATGTTCTTTTTTATCTTTTAGCTCAAGTTACAATATTTATATTTGGTAATTTCTCACCCTTTATTTTATTCTTAATTATCGCTCATTTCTACATTATGAGATAGTTTTATGGCATGTTATACCACTAACCACAATGTAGATAGAGAAAGATACTATAAAATATACTTTAAGTTAATATTCTGGATTTAGTAGAGTCCAAAATTGATTTATATTTCTCCGAGCTTTCTGGCCAATTAATCTTCCACTCATAGTATTCTTCTTGTGTAATATCTCCGCCTTCAAGAGCTTTTTTCTCTTATGCCCATTCTTCCAAATAGGTATCCAGATATGAGAGCGAAACATACATATTTTTAATGCGTTCGCCTTCAGGAGTGATAGTTTCTTTTTCCTAAAATTTTAATTGGTTATATTCATCCAAATAAATCAGGGTATGTATAATCTCTTCCGTTTTAGTAAGGGCAGGAGCCATCAGATAGTCAAGATTTACATTTAAAACATTAGCAATTTTAAATAGAATTGCCTCTTTTGGCACACGAGTTTCTGATTCATATTGAGCGATGCGCACATCGGCTGTTGCTTGGCTGAAACCAATGTCAATACCTAATTCCTTTTGCGTAAGCTCCCTCTTAATTCTTATCTTTTTTATCTTGTCACCAATGGACATAGCGAAAACCCTTTCTTTACTTTTATCTAGACGTATATAATATCATGCTAGCAACGTCAAGGATGATTCCATAAAGGTTCCATTACAACGAATCCATAATATAATTGTAATTTTATTATATAGCATTTATCTGTTCAATCAATACTGCTAAAGAAAAAAGTTAAAGTTTAATATGTGACTTGCCCTAATAATATAAAATACAGAGACAACAAATTGCACGAAACAGAATTCTTGAAAGAAAGGATGGAATTTTTCGCTACTCAAAATAGCTATTACGAAGGAGCATTTTCTGCTGTTGATCCTATCAATGTCGGAATTGTTAGCGGTGTACATGGCGCAAGTGTTTTGGAAGATATGTCTGATTTCCCTGTACCGGTTAACGCAGAGAATGTAAGGAAGAAGAGCGAAAAGGAACTTAGAGAACTTCGCTTGAAGGGCTATAAGGTATCTGGGAATGAGGAAATTGTTAATGATGTGGGAAACAGAGTATGGATATGTAAAAGGCATTTTATAGAGCATCGTATAAGGCCTGTTTCGTAAATAGAGGCAGGATAATACTGCCTCCGAAGATAGTCTATTATTAGTTTAGAGAAACAATATATTTCATAAACTCTTTTTTAAAATAAAATGCATGGTTTTTATTAGAAACTTTGCGGCCATATGTTGTAGAATAAATAGGTGAATATGGTTTTGAATCTTTGCTTCTGATTTGCATGAATTTTCCGTTTGAGGTATGTATAAATCCATCTGGTGAGGTTCGAATATGTTGGTTAAGCTGCTGACAAATTGAATAGTAATCAAGTTCAAGTTGTTCTTTTAAAGCTCTATATGGTGGTGATTCTAAATTAATATGTATGCATGGAAGGTACATCCAATCTGAAACTGGACCATCTTTGCTAATAGGAACATAAAGGATATTTTTTAGTTTATTATACAATTTTGACGAGTAAAAGTCTTTTTCAGAAAGCAGGTCATCAATAATACTACTTGTTTGTGTAATAAACATAGTTTCCTTTGGGTTTCCAAATTTATCGCATTTATTTGTTTTTAATTCTCCGTCTTCAAAATCTAAAGTAGTATTTGATAAGCCCAAACCTATGGTGAGTTCAAGGAGTTGCCCTGTGCGACCTTTATTTACGATTGCATCGTGTAATTTATCAGGAGATAAATATTCCTTAAAAGGTTTATTAACAAACTTTTTAATTCTTGCTTCTGCATCTAATAATTTCATTTAATTCCTTCTTTCTAAAAGAGATGTGATTTCAATATTCAACGCATTTGCAATATCATTAAGTAAGGCTAGCGAAATGCTTTTATTACAATTTGGAGCTTCAATTTTGGTTAGGTAGCTAATGCTAATACCAGAAAGCTCGCATAATTTTGTTTGTGTAATATTAGATTTCTCACGGTAATATTTTATATTTTTACCAATAGCGGCATATAGTTCACCCTCAGTTTGATATTTCATGATTTCACCTCTTATATTCATAAAATAATTATGACATAGAAACTTGATATGGGTATTTCACATATAGTGAAACACAGGAGCCAGGGCTCTGTCTTATTGAATTATGTTTCACTAAGAAAAAAGATATGTTTAGCAAAGAGTGGGAATAAATAGACGTTGCTTAAATGTAAAATTATGGTAAAATAAAAGTATTAATACGAAAAAGGGGAGATATTTATGATATTACATCCAAACAATTTCGAACTAGAAAGAACAACTATATGGTCTTTTTCTGAAAGAGGGAGTTGGGCAACTCACTCAGGGGGTTATAGGGGTAATTGGTCGCCTTATGTGCCACGTAATTTGATTCTAAGGTATAGTAAATCAAACGACTGGGTATTAGATCAGTTTTTAGGCAGTGGGACCAGTTTAATCGAAGCAAAATTATTAGGAAGAAATGCTATTGGGGTTGATATTAATGAGCAAGCGATAAATTTAGCAAGCTCAAATATTGAATTTAAATGTTTAGCAAATTCCAAAATATGTATTAGATTAGCGGATGCAAAAAAATTAAATTTTATCAAAAGTGAAAGTATTGATTTGATATGTACGCATCCACCTTACGCAAATATTATTAAGTATAGTGATGAAATCGAAAATGATTTATCTCTTTTATCATATGAAGAATTTTTAAGAGCTATGGAAGATGTAGCGTTAGAATCATATCGTGTATTAAAAAGGCAAAAAGTATGTTCGATTATGATTGGAGACATACGTAAAAATGGAAATGTAGTTCCTTTAGGTATGGAAGTAATGAATATATTTTTGAAAATAGGGTTTAAATCAAAAGAAATTATAATTAAGCAACAACATAATTGCAGCTCCACCCCTTATTGGAGAAACAAAAATAATGAATTTCTAATGTTAGCACATGAATATATTTTTATTTTTGAAAAGTAAACATAGATAGTTTTGTTTGTTGTATTTTCTGCATATTTTACTTATAATGGAGTAAGTAGATAGACCTACTTAATTTAAGTTAAAATGAAGGGAATTTCATGAAAAATATAAATGTAGCGCCTTTTGTAAAATGGGCAGGCGGGAAACGTCAACTACTAAATCATATTAGGTTGAGAATGCCTGAAAAGTACAATGGATATTTTGAGCCATTTGTAGGCGGAGGAGCTGTGTATTTCGATTTGCTCCCAGAACGGGCTACGATTAGTGACCTTAACAGTTCTTTAATAAATTCCTACCGAAAAATTAAAGAAGTGCCTGAAGATTTTTTTGATGCAATAACAATTTTTGATAACGGAATTGTAGGGGGCGGAAAAGAATATTTTTATAAAGTTAGAGAAGTTTATAATGATAAGTTGATGAAGGCAGAGTTTGATGTGGAACTAGCTGCCTTGTTTGTGTTTTTAAACAAACATTGTTTCAATGGATTATATAGAGTTAATGGCAAGGGATTATTCAACGTGCCATATAATAATAGCGTAAAAGCATCCTGTACAAGGGAAAGCATAAAAGCCATATCTGAAAGTTTACAAAAGGTAACCATTTTGGAGGGAGATTTTCAAATCACATGCGACTTTGCACAAAAAGGCGATTTTGTATTTATTGATAGTCCATATGCCCCATTAAATCCCACTTCTTTTGAATCATATACGAAAGAAGGATTTGATATTGAGAGTCATAGAAGATTAGCAAAGGTATTTAAGGAATTAACGAATAAAGGATGTTACTGTATGCTTACAAACCACAATACAGAATTGATTAATGAGCTATATGCTGATTTTAATAGAGACGTGGTTAATGTAAAGAGAATGATCAATTCCGATGCGAATAATAGGGTTGGTAAAGAGGTAATTATTACAAATTATTAGAGGTAAGAGTATTGAAAAAACTACTTAGAGGTAGAATTAATGTATATTTTGAAACTGAAACAGAGCAGTTGCTTTTAGGAGATTGCTTTGAAATTTTGAAAAAAGTTAAGCCGGAAAGTGTGGATATGATATTTGCAGATCCACCTTATTTTTTAAGTAATAATGGAATTACTTGTCAAGCAGGTAAAATGGTTTCTGTAAATAAAGGAACTTGGGATGAAGGTAAAGACTTAAATGCTAAGCATAAGTTTAATCGTGGATGGATTCGATTATGTAAGAAAGTGCTAAAACCAAACGGAACGATATGGATATCGGGAACACTCCATAATATCTATTCTATTGGTATGGCGTTAGAACAGGAAGGGTTTAAAATTCTAAATAATATTACATGGCAAAAAACAAATCCGCCACCAAATCTTGCATGTAGATGTTTTACGCATTCAACGGAGACAATCCTATGGGCAAAAAAGAATGAAAAGAAGGCTAAGCAATTATTTAACTATAAAGTGATGAAAGAAATGAATGACGGTAAGCAGATGAAAGATGTGTGGACAGGCAGTCTAACAAAGCCATCTGAAAAAGCCGAGGGGAAACACTCTACACAAAAACCAGAATATTTGTTAGAACGAATTATCTTATCATCAACAAGCGAAGGGGATGTGGTTTTAGATCCTTTTTGTGGTTCAGGAACAACTGGTAAGGTAGCCAGTAAAAATAATAGAATATTTATAGGTGTTGATAATGTGGAAGAGTATTTACAGATAAGTAAAAGAAGGTTGGAGAAAGTACATGAAGGAAAGAAACTTTGATGAATGGCTAAGCAAATTTAAAACAAGTATTTCGAGCTATGACTACTATATAGACTTTGATAAGGTTGTAAGGAATGTAGATGAAATTAAAATAGAACTAAATATTCTTAATACGCTTATTGGATCTAAAAATATAGAATCCGAGTTTGTGGATATTACTGCAAAGTATCCTGAAACATTAAAGTGCATACCGTTAATGCTTGCGGTAAGAAGCACTGAAATTTATGCGCAGGACGAAGAAGGCATATTTTTATATAATTTCAAAAATAAAAACTATGATATTGAACAGTATATAATTTTTATGCGAAAAACTGGATTGTTTAATATTATAGAAAATCATTTGGTGAATAATCTTGTTGATTATGCATTAGGAATTGAAACAGGATTAGATTCCAATGGTCGTAAAAACCGAGGAGGGCATCAAATGGAAGAATTGGTAGAAAAATATATTAAGGCAGCAGGGCTTGAAAAAAATAAGACATATTACAAAGAGATGAATTTGGCTGACGTGGAAAAGAAGTGGAATATTGATTTATCTAAGATTTCTAATGCAGGAAAGACGGTAAAAAGATTTGACTTTGTAATAAAAACAGACAACATGATCTATGGCTGTGAGACAAATTTCTATGGCGGTGGAGGCTCTAAACTGAATGAAACTGCTAGAAGTTATAAAATGTTATCGCAAGAGGCGGATTCGATAGACGGATTTACATTTGTTTGGTTTACAGATGGAATAGGATGGAAGAGTGCCCGAGGAAATCTTAGAGAAACCTTTGAAGTTATGGAACATGTTTATAGCATTGATGATATGGAACAAGGGATAATGGAACGAGTTTTTGAATAAAATGGAGGAAATGGATGTATAATTATAATAATAATTTTAAAGCGAGGAAAGATTTGATTGATAATTATGGTGATAACTCATTACTTATGTATGCATTACAATTGAGATATGATATAGAAGATATTATATCAGTAGCGTCAGAGTCTCTAACAGATGGGCATAATGATAAAAAATGCGACTTGATTTATATTGACAGAGATTCAGGATTAGCAGTAATAGCACAAGCATATATGAAAAAAATCCTTTAGAAAGTGATTTGGCTCCAGGCAATAAAGCGAGTGATTTAAATACAGCAGCCGCTTGGGTTTTTGCGCGTGATATAGAATCTGTACCGACCCAAATTAGAGATTCGGTTCAAGAACTGCAAGAGGCAATTTTGAATGGGGATATTAATTCTATATATTTTTGGTATGTGCATAATTTAAATGAAAAAAATAATAAAGATATCCAAGAGGAATTAAATACTGTTCAAGTTGCAGCCCAAAATTTAGTTAATACATTTTCTCCAGATACTGATATTAAAATAATAGCGTTGGAAGTTGGAAATGCTACTATTGAAAAATGGTATAATAGTTCGAATAAAAGGATAACTATTGAAGATACAATGAGGGTTTATACAAACAAAGAAGGATTTGAAATTGCTGAGGACAAATGGAAAGCTTGCGTAACTGCAGTTTCTGGAATGTGGTTAAGAGAATTAAGCCTAAAATATAAAGAGGATGAAATTTTTTCAGGGAATCCTAGAAATTTTTTGGGCGCAGGAAAAAGAAAGAATAAAATAAATTTAGGGATAATGGCGACAGTAGAAGATAAGCCTAAAAATTTTTGGGCATATAATAATGGTATTACAGCACTTGTAAATGATTATACATTATCTGAAGAAAAAGACTTGATAATTAAAGGAATAACGATAATTAATGGGGCTCAAACAACAGGGGCTGTAGCTTCGGTTGAGAAACTGGTGGATGATTTTTGGGTTCCAATTAGGTTCATTGTATGTAATGATACAAAAGTCATAGAAGAAATCATAAATAACAATAACAAACAGAACGAGATTTTACCTTCTGATTTACGTAGTAATGATAAGCAACAAGAGAGATTAAGAAGGGAATTTAAAAAATATCCTCAATTATATTATAGTGGAGGTAGGCGAGACGATAAAAAACCAAAGAATAAAGAGATTCTTGATCCTTATATGGTAGCACAAACAGTAATGGCTTATCATGGCGATTGTGTAAAAGCTTATAATGGGAAAAAGGCAATATGGGATGGAGACAAAGACTATAATTTTATATTTTCAGATCAGTTGAAGGTTGAACATATTATATTTGTATATTCACTTTCACGTGCGATTGATGAATATAAAATAATGCTTAAAAATAAAAGAGAAATGAGAACGGATAATGAAAATGAACAATTTGATTATTTATCAAAAAGAGGTTCTAAAATGCTTTTAATCTATACCATAGCGGAAAGCATGGAGAGTGTACTGCAGAAAAAAATATTAGCACCATGGAGTATAGCATTTAAGGATAATAATGATTTTGATGTGCTTGTTGAAAAATGGAAGAGTGTAATTAAATCTTTTATGTCATTTAACAAATCTTTGTTACCAGCATTAGAAGGAGGGCTTAAGAATAAGGAGCAGGTTAAACAGTCTGCTGGTCAATTGGTATCAATGGTAAATGCGATTCAAGAGATGCTGCAAATTCAGTTACAGGATTTTATAAAAGCAGTTGATACTGATATGTAACTATATAGTTAAAAACAAAGCTTTTTTATTAAGAGTTCCTTAACATTAATCTGCTAACAAAATGCTAACAAAAATTCCCGAAGCTACAAAGAATACAAATAATCAGACCGAAAAACTCAAATAAAATCACCATTAACTAAACAAATAAGTTTAGTTAAATGATTACGTTGTCAAGTGGCAATAAAACAAATAAATAACATATACAGTGACAGCCAGTCTATAAGATTAGCTGTCATTTTTATACTATATTCGTTTACAAAGAAAGCTCTATATTTTGCAAACACGGAGGGACGAAATGTAGAGATCAAAACCAATTTTAAAATATTCAACAGTAATCCTATAAAAACGATAACTTTTCTGGTACAATAAAAACAATATTTATGCTTATACATTGTTTATATTGAATTAAGGTGATATTTTGATAAATCAACAACATCTTCTAAATAGAGAACGTATTAATGACGAACTCAGTAATATATTTAAGTTTCCTTTAACTGTTGCTGTTGCAGCAATGGGATATGGTAAGACTACAGCTGCAAAGGAATTTTTGAGAAATAGTAAGGCTGATTATATATGGCTTTCCATTGAACGCGATGAATCTTCACCACAATTTATTTGGGATTCAATCACTAGGCAGCTTGCTAAAACCAGACCAGAACTTGGAAATCAGCTTCGTATGTTGGGGTTTCCAATGGATGCAGCACAATCCTATAAAATAAAGCAAATCATTGAAGACCACGCCTATTTGTCAAATACGGTTGTGGTTATTGATGACTACCATTTTGCCCATTCGACCTTGCTAGACGCATTCATAGAAAGTATTGTAAGATCAAATATAGAAGGATTGCACATACTCATTCTGTCAAGGACGATACCGGAAATGGCCATTGAAGAATTAGAGTTGAAAAATTGTTGCTATTTAATTAAAAATTTATATTTTGAGTTTACAGTTAAAGAGATAGCAGAATACTTCCAGCTATACGGCTTTAAGCTTTCGGGTGATATTATAGAAAAAGCATATGCCATATCCGAGGGCTGGATATCAGCTGTGTATCTGATTATGAAAAGGTATGCTGATATAGGTATATTGGAAACTGGAAGAAGCATTGAACGTCTTTTTGAAACAGCCGTTATGCCAAGGTATACAGATAAAGAAGTTATGCTTCTAAAATGTCTATGCTTACTCGATAGTTTTACTCCACAGCAGGCGGTTTATGTTACTGGCAATGATGAGGCGGCTAGAATAATTGAAAATCTAAGCTATTCAAATTCATTTATTCGTTTTGATGAGCAAAGCGGTGTTTTTCAAATACATAATATTTTTAATGATTATCTAAAAAAACTGCTTGAAGAAAAGCCTCAGGGTATCAAAGTAGATGAGCTTTATGAACGTTCTGGAACATGGTGTATTGAAAATGGCGATATCCTTTTAGGTCTGAAATATTATAGAAAATCTCAAAAGTACGATCTTATTTTAAAAGAATTTAAAAACCAGAGTATTACTCGAATAGTGGACAGTAACCCCAATATTATTTTGGAATTATTTGAGCAGATTCCAGATGAAGTGAAGTATAATCATCCGATTGCGTATATTGCTTATATTGGCTTTTATGTTACTAATGTGGATATAGCGGTTGGAGGAAAATATTTAGCGGAAGTAGAGGAACGGTACAAAAACGATGATAATATATCTGCAGAAATGAAAACTCGTATTGCAGGTGAAATTATGCTTATACGAGCTTACTCTTCTTTCAACAATGTTTTCCTTATGCATGAAAGATTTAAAGCAGCTCATACTCTACTCAATGGAGAATCTTGGGTGGCGAACAAAGATAAAATTGTAACATTTGGGTCGCCACATATTTTGTATCTGTATCATAGAGACAAAGGACAGCTGTTGCAGACAGTAGAGTGCCTTGAAAAGTTATCCCCTTATTATCAGGAATTAGCTGGAGGTTGTGGTGTTGGATTTGAATATCAGTTACGGGCAGAATATTTTCTTGAAACTTGTGATTTTGATAAAGCAGAAAATTTTGCTTATAAGGCCATTTATAAAGCAAGAACTAGAGATCAGTTTTCTATAATTATTTGTTCAAATCTTACGTTAATGAGGATATGTATGGTAAAAGGCAGATTTGATGAAGCATTGGATATTCTGGATGCCTTAGGTGCTGAGGCAGGAAGCACTAATCTGCCAATTATTAACAGCGAAATTGATCTGTGTACAGGATATATACAAAGCATAAACGGGGAAAAATCAGGATTTGCCAATTGGCTGAAAGAGGGGAATATATCTCAAAGCGACGTTTTATACCAAGGTGGCGGATTTAATTATATTGTTTATGGAAAATATCTTTTGATAAAAGAGGAATACATAAAGTTAGAAGTGTTAATTGAAGATATGCTGCAAAGCTTTTCCTTGTTTAATAATATTTTGGGGATTATTCACGCATACATTCAGGATGCAGCAGTGAAATGCAAGCTTTACGGCATGGAAACAGCAGAGAGTTCTTTGATGTTGGCTATAGATATAGCCAGGCATGATCATATAATGCTTCCCTTTGCAGAGTATAGTTTTTATATTATAGAGTTGCTTAAAAGCATGCAAAAGAAATCACAGAAAGATGAATACTTGAACCAGCTTGTGAAATATGCGGAAAAATATCAGAAAAATATGATGGGCAGATTAGGAGTGAAAACATTAGAGATAAAGCTTTCCAATCGTGAAAAGCAAATTCTAAAGTTGATGGCTGAAGGGAAAACAAATCGTGAAATAGCATCGGATTTATTTGTAGCGGAGGTAACAGTTATAAAGACCATAACCTCTATTTATCGTAAGCTGGATATTTCAGGACGTGTATCCGCTGTTAAAAAAGCGATGGAGATGAATTTAATATAATAAAAGAAAAAATGTATTGGATACGATAATATTTTTTTGCCCAAAACTCTGTTATTTTTAAATAGCAGAGTTTTTTTATTATATAAAACAAGGAATTATAACTATATTCGCAAAACTCGTTTTGTTGTCCGTTTTTCCATTACAGCTAAAGCTGTGGAAAAAAGGCATTGGGCGGAAGCCATATTTTTAATTAAGGGGTCAAATAATGTCTAAAATTATTAATGCAAAAGCCAATGATGGCTATATCCTAGAGATTGAACTGGATAGCCACCATAAAATCATCTATGATATGAAACCGAGGCTGCATGGAGTTAGGTTTTGCGCCCTTTCAGAGTTAAGCCGTTTTAAGAGCTTTCATATTGAAAACGGTAACACCCTAGTATGGGACAGGCTATGTCAGATTAGCATTGATGAAATTATTAATAACATGGAAAGATAAAAGAGGAGACAGTATTATGAAAAAGAAGTTTTTGGGTATTGTTCTTATATTTTGTATGGTGCTTAGCCTGCTGCCTGCCATGAACGTAACAGCACATGCAGGGTCAGTGGAAGTATGGGACGGTACGGCGAGTACATCTTTGAATGTGGTAGACACGAATTCAACATACGATGCGGACAGCAACCCCCTTGCCATATCATCAGGTGCAGATTTAGCATATATGCATGATCAAGTTAATGCCGGAAAAACCGCAACTATTAAGTACACGGATATTAATGGTTCGGAAAATACCATAACCGCCTATAATGCTAGCTATCAGCTCACTACAAACCTTGTACTAAACGAAAATACAACAGATTATGAAACTTGGGCCATAAGTGCTCCAGCAAATATATGGACACCTATTGGCAACGCAATCAACCCATTTGCAGGAACTTTTGATGGAGATAATCACACAGTCAGTGGCATGTATATCAACAATAATAGCGGATATACGGGAATGTTTGGATATATTGCAGGTGGCAAAGTCCAAAATCTAGGTGTGATTAACAGTTATATTAGTGGGGATGGAGATGTTGGTGGAGTGGCAGGTTCTGTAGATATAAATGAGTATAACGGAGTATTTGGAGCTCTTTCTAATTGTTACAACTCAGCATACGTAACCTCTAACATTAGCGGTGCGCGTTTAGGCGGTGTTGTAGGTGTAATGGCGGGAACTATTTCGGATTGTTATAACACAGCAAATATTATTGATGATAGCACAATAAAACATTACAGGGGTGTGGGCGGTGTTGCAGGTAATATGCTATATTGCACAGCCTCAAACTGCTATAATACGGGTACAATTAGATTAAATAAGTCTGGGATTTCTGTGGGCGGTGTTGTGGGCGAAAGCCGTGGGGAAAAGCTAGTTGGGTGCTATAATACGGGTGAAATTACTGTTAACCTTCAAAAAAATTCAGGTTGGACTGGGGGAGTATTAGGCTCGTCAAGGGGCGAGGTTACAATGACGGACTGTTACAACACAGGTAACATCAAGTGCACTGACGGGTACGAGTCTCGTGCGGGTGGTGTATTGGGGGATAATAGCGATGGGAGTATTGCTTTTGCCAACTGCTATAACACCGGGAATATAGTCAGTAAAGTTAGCACTTTTGGGGCAATCGGTGGCATATTGGGAAATTCTGTAGGCTCAAAACTAACAAACTGCTATAATACAGGTAGTGTCTTAGGTATTGGGAACTCCTCTGCTGACGTAGGAGGAATCTCGGGGATTTTATCTGGTCAGATGACAAACTGTTATAACACAGGCAATGTCAATGGTGCTGCGCCCAAGGCGGGTATTGGAGGCATTGCTGGGTATGTAGGCAGTTCTATAAGTCGACCTAGTCGCTATTGTTATTGGTTATTATCTGCCAATCAGGAGGCAAATAGCATCCAAAGAGAAGATGTAGCTAAGGTTGCAATGGGTAGTTATCGCTATAGTAGTATAACGTATTATGCGGGAGAAGAAGGTTACTCAGATAATTTAGCCAGCGCTGGTATTACTGACTGCTACTCTTTCTCCGGTAGCGATACAACTTGGACTCTTTCAAACAACTCGGATTATTCCGTAACGCCAGCAAGCAATGGTGATGCAATTACCCTATCATCAAATGCATCGCTTTTGACTGTACTTAATGCATGGGTGGATACGGAAGCATATTACCATTGGCAAGTGGATAACGAATATGAGCCCGACAATAGCGGGTATCCACTACTGGGAATTGCAGGCAGTGTAACGATCACAGTAACTGACGGCTATGGTGAAAGCAAAGATAAAATTTGCACTGGAGCAACATTGACAGCTACGTCCAATACAACACCAGATACAAATATTACATACCAATGGGAAGTGTCTAAAAATGGGTTAACTGGATGGTCTGATGCAACCGGGGTCGGAAATTCTACGGAAATATATACCGTTGCAGTAAAAGATGCCGGAAAATATCTGCGTGTAAAGGTGACCTCGGCAGATGCTCCTAGATCGGTTTACTCAGATACAATGTATGTGCCATACCTTATTACTATTTTACAGTCAGCAAATACAACTTCAGATGCCATATCATTCAGCGATACAGATTCCGTAACAACAACATATGCTACTGGTAGTGCGGTAACAATTTATTATACATTGGACAGCAGTGGAAAAGCATCTAATACCTTGAGCTATTCCGGAGGAACCATAACACGAGTAACTACAGCAGGAACAGGCAACTCAAGTTATGTAGTGAGTGATAGAGATTCCTCAAACGGCGTGATCACCATCACGGCAACCTTTGCGCACAGTAATTCTACGGTGGGAGGCTCATCTCATTCTTCTTCGTCGAAGTCAGGAGCAACAGACAACTCTTCGTCAGGGACATCTGTCATTGTTAACGGAACAGCTTATACTGCAGGAACAGAAAAAGATACGGTTGACAATGATAGAACGGTGACAACGGTAACGGTAGATGCAGATAAACTTGGTACTACGCTGGAAACACAACGCAATAACGTATCGGTTGTCATTCCTATAACGTCTGGTTCAGACGTTGCGTCTGGAGTACTAAATGGACAGATGGTTAAGAATATGGAGCGAAAGGATGCAACTTTAGAAATACAGACTGATAGGGCTACTTATACTTTGCCGGCATCTGAAATTCAGATTGAGTCAGTTGCGGAGAAGTTTGGTGCTGACATTTCTCTTTCTGATATCTCCGTTCAGATTACAATTGCACAGCCTTCTGATGATATAATAAAAATTGTGGAAAATGCGGAGGAGGAAGGTTCTCTTTCCATCATGGTAAAGCCGGTGGAATTTACGGTGAACTGTACATATGGAGAAGATACAACCGAGGTTAGAAAGTTCAATTCATATGTTTCCCGTACCATTGTCATTCCAGAAAATGTGGATGTTTCAAAAATTACAACGGCAATAGTAGTGAACGAAGAGGGTACAACCCATCATGTGCCAACAAAAATAACAAAGATTGATGGAACGTATTACGCAGAAATTAACAGCTTGACTAACAGTGTATATACGCTCATCAATAATGAGGTTCAATTTGCAGATGTTGAAGGACACTGGGCGCAGAATGCCATAGACGATATGGCGTCCAGAATGGTCGTAACAGGCATGGGAAATGGAAATTATAATCCCAATAGTGCAGTTACCCGTGCACAGTTTGCGGCTATTGTAGTACGAGCATTAGGCCTTGAAGAAGGCGTTGGATTAAATACCTTTAGTGATGTTTCACAATCTGACTGGTACTGCGGATGCATTGGAACCGCATGGTCTTATGGCATAATTTCTGGATATGCAGATGGAAATTTTGCGCCAAAGGATAAAATAACCCGAGAGCAGGCTATGATGATCATGGCAAGAGCCATGAATATAACTAAGCTGAATGTAGAACTTTCAGACAGTGATATTACTACACTTCTTGGAGGATATTTGGATGATGGGAATATCTCAAAATATGCGAGGGAAAGTACAGCAGTCTGTATTAAATCTGGAATCATTTCTGGTAAAGGAAGTAAAGCTCTTGCGCCGAAGGACAATATGACACGTGCCGAAGTGGCAGTTATAGTGCAGCGGCTATTGCAAAAATCAGAATTGATCTGATGAATTATAATTGAAGTTTAGGGCAGGTTCTCGTACATGATCTCAAAGGATATGGAGTGATTGCAATTTGCTTTTAAAAACATTAAAAAAACTATATTTCAAATAACTTAATGAGAATTGATATAATAAATAGGTTCAAAGTAGCCATTTATAAGTTTATATAAGTTGGATAACATAGAATCAGTAAGCCCCAAAATCCTTACAAATACAGAGGTTTTGGGGTGTTTTTTTGTCGTTTGACTCTATTTTCAGCGGAAGATGTTAACTTTTATATAGAAGATATTAAATTCTTCTTATTTTGAATAGAGAATTATCCGATTCTGCGCAAAAAAATGCCTCTGAATTTTAGCAAACTTAGAGGGGCAGGGTTGGATAATTCCATAGCACGAAAACGCGGAGCTATATGTAATTGCTATGGGGATTGTAACTGTTCGTTTCTACACAATTTAAGAATATTATGGGTAAAAATCAAGAAAGCAATATATATACCTATACTAAAATGTTAAAATAGGCATAGCAAAGCTAACCTCGCAAGGAAGCTTGAAAAAATTTATTCGGTTTGCCAAAATGGCGGTGAAAGTCCACTTTTGACAATG
>NZ_AUFC01000021.1 GCF_000426305.1 Anaerovorax odorimutans DSM 5092
GTATTCTATATAGATTTCTTTCTGTAAAAACTAAAGTAAATATTGTTTTCAATACAATAACACATGGAATTCCTGATTCCTTATAAAAATTTGACTGTTTTAAAAGTTCAGATATTCCTATCTTAGAAAAAAACAAGTCGATTCTAGAGTTTACAGTCTGTTCAGTGCGTAAATTTTCTGCTATAATGGAATTCATAAAAAGTCCTACTTTCTTTGATATTTATGGGTTTGTCGTTATTTCCATTATATCAAAAATTAGGACTTTTTTATATATCCTAAAGCAGATTCATATTCATTTTTCAAGGTGCATTAACATTTCCCTAGTGGGAAAGTTGAGTAAGTTATTTAATTTCTCTAATTTTTTAGGGTCCATTTGAGGCGTTCCCTTTAATCTATATTTTAAATTTAATTTTTCCCATTTAGCCTCGCCCAAATTATGATAACCAAGTAGTTCTATATTTTCAATATTTTTTATATTTTTTATAAATTCATTTAATCTTTTAATATTATTTTCTGTATCATTTATTCCCGGTACAATTACTTGTCTAATCCAAACAGGCTTTTCTTTTTTATTAATAATTTCAATTATTTTTAAAAGATTTTTCTGTGAAATTGATGTAATCTCTTTAAACAACTTTGCATCCCAATGTTTTATATCCAAGATTATCATCTGTGCTTGTTCTATAGCATAAGCAGTATGTTCATCAAAATAAGTACCGCTTGTATCAATAATGGAGTTTATCCCTTCTTTCTTTAAAGCCTTCATACATTCTGTTATAAATTCACCTTGTAATAAAGGCTCTCCTCCGGAAAAAGTTACTCCTCCATCTTTCCCATAATATGGTTTATATCTTTTAGCTATTTTAACAATTTCATTAGCTTCATAAACCTTTCCACCATTTAATTTCCAAGTATCTGGATTATGACAATAGATACATCTTGCAAAGCATCCCTGCATAAATACTACGGTTCTGATGCCAGGACCATCAACCGCACCCATAGTTTCTATCGAATGTAAATATCCTGTCATAATTCCTCCTATATAATAGCCTTAATTAACAGAACTAGATAGCAGTGTGAATTGTACGATTAATTACTTCTTCTTGATGAGCTTTACTTAAACTGTTAAATTTAACCGCATAACCTGATACTCTTATTGTTAGATTTGGATATCTTTCAGGATTATCTCTAGCTTCTATTAATTTAGCTCTGTTTAATACATTTACATTTAAATGATGAGCTCTTTGAGTAAAATAACCACTCATTAAATTTACCAATGTATTCTTTTGATCCTGTTTATTTTTTCCTAGTGTTTCAGGTGTTATACTGAATGTACATGAAACGCCATCTTGACAATCATCAAATTTAACTTTAGCAACAGAATTTAGAGAAGCAAGCGCCCCCATAGTATCTCTGCTGTGCATTGGATTAGCTCCCGGCGCAAAAGGTTCACCTGATCTTCTTCCATCAGGAGTATTCCCTGTCTTCTTGCCATAAACGACATTTGAAGTAATTGTAAGAATAGATAATGTATGCTTTGCATTTCTGTACGCTGGATGAAGTTTCAAACTTTGTGTAACTCCTTTTGCCAGTGCAGATGCTATATTATCAACTTTATCGTCATCATTTCCATACTTAGGAAACTCACCTTTAATATCAAAATCTACAATCAAGTTATCATCATTAAATATAGGAGTAACCTTTGCATATTTAATTGCACTTAAGGAATCTGCCGCTACTGAAAGACCTGCAACTCCAAACGCCATTAACCTTGAAAGGTGGGTATCTAAAAACGCCATTTGAATTTTTTCATAATCATATTTATCATGCATGTAATGAATGATATTCATAATATTTACATATAATTCGCATAACCAGTCTCTATAAAAGTTAAATCTTTTTATTACCTCATCATAATCCAACTGCCCTGTAATAGGTTCCATTTTAGGTCCTACCTGAATACCTGTAAGCTCGTCTCTTCCACCATTAAGTGCAAGAAGAAGTATTTTTGCCAAATTACATCTTGCACCAAAGAATTGCATTTGTTTTCCCATCTTAATTGCAGATACACAACAAGCTATGGAATAATCTTCTCCATAATCTTTTCTCATGACGTCATCATTTTCATATTGTATTGAATCAGTATCAATAGAAACTTGTGCACAAAATTGCTTAAATTTCTCTGGAAGTTTCTCAGACCAAAGCACGGTCATATTTGGCTCCGGTGACGGTCCTAAATTATACAGTGTGTTTAAATATCTGAAAGAATTCTTTGTTACAAGAGTTCTGCCGTCAGCACCCATTCCTCCAAGACCTTCTGTAATCCACATAGGATCCCCTGCAAACAGTTCATTATATACAGGAGGTCTTAAGTGTCTTGCTACTCTCAGCTTTAAAATAAAATCGTCAATATATTCTTGAATTTGCTCTTCTGTTGCAATTCCCTCTTTTAAATCTCTTTCTGCATATATATCTATAAAAGTGGAAGTTCTCCCTAGAGACATAGCTGCACCATTTTCTTCTTTTATAGCGCCAAGATAAGCAAAATAAACCCATTGTATAGCTTCCTTCACATTTGCAGCTGGTTTTGATATATCACATCCATAAGAAGCTGCCATTTTCTTAAGCTTACCTAAAACTTCAATTTGCTTTTGAATTTCTTCAGTTAATCTGACATTTTCTTCTGTCATAGGAAGATTACTTTGAAGTTTATGATCTTTTTTCTTTTCCTCAATCAAATAATCAACACCATACAGTGCAAGTCTTCTATAATCTCCAATAATTCTTCCTCTTCCGTAAGCATCCGGAAGGCCTGTAATTAAGCCAACTTTTCTTACCATTAGCATTTCATCTGAGTAAACACTAAATACTCCATCATTATGGGTTTTTACATGCTCAAATGTTTTCTCAATGTCTTTACCTAATTTTACACCGTAAGCTTCACAAGCTTGTCTTGCCATCCTGATTCCACCAAATGGGCATACACCTCTCTTTAATGGCTCATCTGTCTGCAATCCTACAATTATATCTAAATCTTTATCAATATATCCGGGTTCAAAAGCGTCCACTGTCATAATACGGTCAGTATCAATCTTTAAGACTCCATTATTTTTTCTTTCTTCTATCAATAAATCTTCTACAATCTTAGTAGCCTTCTTAGTTCTTTCTGTAGCACCTACCAAAAATGTCTCATCACCTTCATAAGGTGTATAGTTCAATTGAATAAAATTATCTACATCAATATTATTTCCCCAATTACCGGATTTAAATCCTCTCCATGCTCTTTCCACTTTAATTACCTCCTACTGGACTTATATTGTCTTTAACAAATTTATTACTCTGACTAAATACAAAATAGCTTTGTATTTTTTATTCCGCTGCTCTTTTAAAATAAAAAAGAGCAACATTCATTAATTTCAAATGTTGCCCAGACGGTCGGCTGTTAACAGACTTTTATTCCCCTGTGGTTATTCCCACAATTACCCGTCAGTAATAAAAGTCCTATTCAATTATATTTAAATTATACTTTACTCAATATTGATCTGTCAAGGATATAATTTAGATGTTTTTTATGTTATTGCACCTATAATTCTCTTCTACCTTCCATAGCTTTCGAAAGTGTAATTTCATCTGCATACTCTAAGTCACCGCCTACGGGAACCCCATGAGCAATTCTTGTAACTTTTATTCCTGCAGGCTTTATAAGTCTTGCAGTATACATAGCTGTGGCTTCACCTTCAATATTAGGATTTGTAGCTAAAATTACCTCTTTAATATCATTTTGCTGTAATCTTACAATAAGCTGTTTTAAGTTGATATCTTCAGGCCCTATTCCATCCATAGGAGAAATTGCACCATGAAGGACATGATAAAGGCCTCTGAATTCCTTCATTCTTTCCATGGCAAAAACATCCCTCGGGCTTTCCACTACACAAACAACACTTTGATCTCTTGAAGGATCATTGCATATACTGCAAGGATCTATATCCGTAAGATTACCGCATATACTGCAATACTTCATATTTTTCTTTGCTTCAACAATAGAATCAGCTATAGCTACTGCATCCTTATCTTCCATTGAAAGAATATGAAAAGCAAGCCTTTGAGCTGTCTTACCGCCAATTCCTGGAAGCTTTGAAAGCTCACTTATTAATCTGCTTAATGATTTTGCATAGTATTTCATTACATTAATCCCGGAATAGATAATCCACCGGTCAACTTACCCATTTCATTTTGTGACATCTCTTCAATCTGTCTTAACCCTTCATTTACAGCTACTAAAATTAAATCCTCCAACATTTCCACATCATCAGGATCAACAACTTCAGGTTTAATTTTTATTTTAGCAATTTCCTTTTTACCATTTACTGTAACGCTGACAGCACCACCGCCCGCAGTGGCTTCCACTTCTTTTTCTTCTAATTCTGCCTGCATTTCTTCCATCTTTTTCTGCATCTGCTGCATTTGTTTCATTTGTTTCTGCATATTTGCATTACCGCCGCTGCTAGGTTTTTTACCAGCTCTCATACCTTTTCCCATTTCATTTCCTCCCATATATATCTGATTTTTATTTATAAGAATAATCTTTATTCTATTTCTATACTAATACCAAGCCGATTCCCAATGGACTCTGCTAGATCTTCTGCTATCTTTTCTTGCGACTTTGATTGAACCTCACCTGCTGTATAACATTCCAATTTTAATGGTCTTCCTAAGTGCTTCTGCATGAGAGATTCTAATGTGGAAGCGTTCTCTTTTACAAATTTCATCGTTAATTCATTGGATACTTCAACAACAAAAGTATTTTCTAAAACTTCTTTTAAAACTGTACCTGTCCGAATTAAGTTAAAACTGCACTTTTGCGTCTCACCCTCTTCAAATATTATATGCCATAATTTTGACTTATCTATATTTTCTTTTACTGCTTCAGATGATGATTTTTGCTGTGTCTTAACTTTTTCTTCCGTTTTAGTTTTAATGTCTTTATTATTAACTTTATTCTGCTCGTAAGTAATTGCAGGTTCTAAAGTTTTTTGCTTATTTTGAAAACTGCTTTTTACAAGCCCTCCCGTTGCAAGTCTTACAATACAAAGCTCCAGTAAAATTCTGGGTTGTGTGGACCATTTTGCGTCTGAAAGGGTTTTTGAAAGTTCAATTATACTGTCATTTATCACTTCTAAATCAAGTTGTTCGCTTTGGTTTCGAATTCTATCAACATTTTCGCATGACATATTTAAAAGATCTTCGGGATTTTTAATAAATTTAGTCATGAGCAAACTTCTGAAATGTTCTACCCAATCCTTCATAAACTGTCTGACATCTTTACCTTCTTCTAAAATTTTATTAAGAAGCAATATAGCATCAGATACATTGTGATTTTTGACATAATCTGTAATCTCTATAAAAACTTCTTCTCCCGATGTACCAAGGAGTTCTAATACATCCTCCCTGGATATTGAGTTTTCACCGGAAGAAATACATTGATCTAAAATACTCAATCCATCTCTCACTGAACCATCTGCATTTGCTGCAATCAAACCTAAGGCTGATTCAGATATCTCTACATCCATTTGTTTGCAAATCTTTTTCATGCCTTCTTTTAATATACTTTCCGCTACTCTCTTAAAGTCCAATCTTAAGCACCGTGACAATATAGTTGCCGGCAATTTTTGTGGTTCTGTTGTTGCCAAGATAAACATAACATATTCAGGTGGTTCTTCTAAAGTCTTTAAAAGTGCATTAAAAGCCCCTGTAGACAGCATATGGACTTCATCAATAATGTACACTTTAAAACGACCTATTACAGGTGGATATTTTACACTTTCACGAAGTTCTCTAATGTTATCCACACCATTATTAGAGGCTGCATCAATTTCAACTACATCCATAAAAGTACCCTCTTTTATACTGATGCAGTTACTACATTTTCCACATGGTTTCTGAGGATCTTCAGAAACACAATTTAAAGCCTTAGCTAAAATTCTTGCTGTGGAAGTTTTACCCGTACCTCTTGTACCGCAAAACAAATACGCATGACTAGTTGTACCTGTTTTAATTTGATTTTTCAATATTTTTACTATATGTTCCTGACCTAAAATTTCATCAAAGACTTCAGGCCTGAAAGATCGATATAAAGCTGTATACATTTTTTACCTCAAATTTCAATTTATATTTTTAATATAAATTTTCCATTAAATAAAATTACCCTTTGTTAGCTTCGCAGGAACTAAGATAGGCTGAGCTGCGGCACATAAGAGGTTCCGTTTATCGCTGCTTCCTTCCGGACCTGACGAGGTTCACAGATTCTTATTGCGCAGGACCCAAATTAGGCCAACGAAGCTAACAAAAGGTAATTATCTATTTGTACCCGATTAATTTAAAATTAAATAAAAAGGTTACATACAACATTTACACTCATTATTTATAAGCTTTTTTTACATGTGCTATATTATTATATTTATTTTATTTCATAAAGTCAATGAAAATATTTTCTATTTATGCTATTTATAGAAAAATTAAATAACTTTATACAGTTCATCACTTGTTGGCGGTTCTATTTCCATTTTTTTAGATTCCCATATCATACAAACCCCATCTTCAAGGTTTTTAATAATTCCTATACATGAAATCTCAATTCCGGCATCAGTAATTTTATTTTCTAATTCCTCTTTCATTTCAGGATGTACCATAATCATCATACATCCACTTGAAATTAATCTTAAATAATCAATATTAAAATGACTGCATACTTTTTTAGTTATATGAGAAACTGGCACTTTATCTACCCATACTTCTGCTCCTAATTTTGCTATATCACACATTTCCCAAACTGCTCCAAGTACGCCTCCTTCAGTAATATCATGCATTCCTGCAGTACCTATTTTACCTGCAATAACACCTTCTTTTACTACACTTACTTGATCAAGCATTGATTTAGCTTCTTCCAGCTCTTCTTTTGTAAGCAGTTTTTCTACATCTTCTTTTTTATCATACGCAATTATTCCTGTACCTTCTAAGCCAGCTTTCTTCGTAATATAAATATAATCTCCAGGTCTCATATCTTCAGCCTTTTGTGATGCTCCCTTTTTACCTCGTCCTATAGCTGTTGATACAATAACAGGTTTAGATACTGCCGGTGTAATTTCAGTATGCCCCCCTATAATTTCTACCCCTAGTTCTTCTGAAGCTTTTCCTGCCTGACGCATCATTTCATCAATTTCTGCTTCTGTTGTTCCTTCAGGCAGCATAACTGCAAGCATAATACCTAAAGGCTCTATTCCATTTGATGCTATATCATTACAGGAAATATGTACTGCTAATCTTCCAATTTCACTGACTGCGGCAGTAATGGGATCTGTGGACAAAACACATTCATATTCATCAAAATCCACTACGGCACAATCTTCACCTATTCCCGGTCTTGTAATAATTTCTTTGCGTCTATATTTTATATTATCAAATACAATTTTTTTTAATAATTCGCTATCTAATTTACCAGTTTTTAACATGACTATTTCTCCTTAATTACATCTATTTAAGTATAAAGGAAAACCTTCATTATTGCAATGAAGGTTTTAAGGATTTATCTTTATTCGATTAAATATATGTTATTCATCAATGTTTTTGCCATTTAAAAGACTAATAAATTGTTTCTCTGTAATAATATCAATTCCCAGCTCTTTAGCTTTTTTATTTTTCGAGGAATTGGATAAATTGTCATTATTTATTAAATAATTTGTTTTTGTTGTTACGGTTCCTGTTACCTTACCGCCTTTATCTTCTATTATTTGCTTTAATTCATTTCTATTTATAAAATTTTCTAAAGAGCCTGTAATTACAAAGTTTACTTTATTAAATATCTGTTCTGAACTAGAAATGTTTACTGTCTCAAACTCTATCTCTTTTAGCACATCTTCTATTCTTTTTCTATTCTTATCTTTATTAAAAAAGTTAACATAGCCTTGCGCCATAATCTCACCTATGCCGTCGATTTCTACTAATTCTTCTACAGATAGTTCCCAAATTTTATCCCAATCATAATCATATGCTTTACATATATTTTTTGCATTTGCAAGACCGATATTTGGTATTCCCAAGCTGAAAAGGAACCGAACCGCAGTAGTTTTTCTTGCCTTATTTACTGAATTTATAAGATTAGTAAAAGATTTTTCTCCAAAACCTTCCATTTCAACAATAATATCTTTATATTCATCTAAATGAAACAAATCTGCAAGTTCCTTTACAAAACCCTTTGAAATGAATTTTTCAATAGTAGCTTCAGATAAACCATCTATATTCATGGCATCTCTGCTAACAAAATGAGTAAAAGATTTTATCTGTTTTGCCATACATTCTTCATTAGGACAATAAAGTACCTTTACGCCACTTGAAGTTTTTGTTTCTTCATGCTTGATTTTAGTTTTACTGCCGCATACAGGACAAGTATTTGGAATTTCAACATTACCGCTTTGCGTTAAATTTTCTGAAATCTGAGGAATTATCATATTGGCTTTATAAACACTTATTTTATCACCAATACCAAGTTTAAGTTCTTCCATAATACTTATATTATGAACACTTGCTCTGCTTACTGTAGTTCCCTCCAGTTCCACAGGTTCAAAGATTGCTATGGGATTAATAGCTCCTGTTCTTGATGCACTCCATTCTATTTTATTTAAAGTAGTCTCCTTTATTTCATCGCGCCATTTATATGCAATGGAATCTCTTGGGAATTTGGAAGTAGAACCAAGAGACAGTCCATATGATATATTATCAAATGTAAGGACCAATCCATCTGAAGGAAAATCATTAGTTTGGATTTTCTCAGAAAAAGTATTTACTTCTTTTTCAATGGAATCAGCTGTGACTTTTTCATATTCTACTGCATCAAATCCCTGTTTTTTAATCCAATCCATTTGTATTGCTCTTGAATTTTTAAAATCAATTCCTTCCGCTTTAACTATTGAGAAAACAAAGAAATTCACTCTTCTTTGAGCTGTGATCTTATTATTCAATTGGCGTACAGAACCACTGCATAAATTTCTCGGGTTTTTATATTTAGCATCGATATCTTCAAATTCATTATTTATTTTTTCGAAGTCGGAATAACGAATAATAGCTTCGCCCCTTATCACTAAGCTACCTTTAAAAGAAATATTTAAAGGTAAATTTACAAATACCCTTGCATTATTTGTAATAACCTCTCCTTCTATACCATTACCCCTTGTTACTGCTTTTTTTAATTTCCCTTCTTCATAAGTAAGAACAATTGTAAGACCATCTAATTTCCATGATAGCAATCCTTCATTAGATCCAAGCCATTCTTTTAAACGCCCCACTTCCTTTGTTTTGTCTAAAGAAAGCATAGGCTTTTCATGGGCTTCTTTAGGCAGATCACTTAGTACTTCATAGCCCACATTGATTGAAGGGCTGCCTGATAAAACAATTCCTGTTTCAGCTTCAAATTCAAGCAATTCATCATATAGCTTGTCATATTCAAAATTTGACATTATTTCTATATTATCTTGCTCGTATGCCCTTCTTGCCTCATTCAGCTTGGCTACCATAGCCTTCATTTTCTCTAATTTGTCATTCATATAATTACCCTTATCTATTTTAAAAATTTATGATTAATCAGATCTTTTTTAATGGTGCAATATCTTTAGCTAATTTCTTTCTTCCAACAGAATCAAACATAACCGTAACAGTCTTATCATCTGCATCCATAACAAGACCTTCTCCAAATTTATTATGTTTTACTCTATCACCATTTTTGAAATCATCATCACTATCTTTGTCAGATGCTTTACTTGCAGTTATATTTTTCTTTATATATTTTAGCTGATCAAAAGGTCTGAAAATCTTTCCACTACTGTAACCATCATTTTGACCTCCATTGCTGTATCCCATATTTGCATTAGGCTTTTTGCTAAAAATAGCATCGCCGTCAACAAGTGATTTATCTAGCTCTTTTAAAAATTGAGATTCCCTTGTATAATCAGTCTTTCCATACAATGTACGCATTTGCGCACTTGTTAGATACAGTTTTTCCATAGCTCTTGTCATTCCCACATAGCAAAGTCTTCGTTCTTCATCAATGCCATCGGGTTTTTCAAGAGAACGCCATCCCGGGAACAATCCATCTTCCATGCCTGGAATAAAAACAACCGGAAATTCTAATCCTTTTGCACTATGCATAGTCATTAATACAACTGCATCTTCATCTGCATTATGATTATCAATTTCAGCGATTAATGCTACCTTTTCTAAAAACTCGGACAATGCTAATTGAGGATTTTCTTTTTCATAGTCAAAAATTACAGATTTAAATTCTAAAAGATTTTCTATTCTGCCTTCTGCTTCAATGGTATCCTGTTTTTCTAAACTTTTTAAATAACCTGTTTTAATTAAAAGTCCATCATATATATCCGAAACTTTTAAATTATCTTTTTCATTATTAAACTCACAAATGGCAGATACCATTTCTTTTACACTGTCAACCGCTTTAGAAGGCAGACCCTCTACAATATCATCATCAGTAAGGGTAATAAATAAGCTTTCTCCTCTTACATCTGCCAAAGACTTTAACTTTTCAAGGGTCTTTTCTCCTATACCTCTTTTAGGCTCATTTATTACTCTTGTTAATGATAAATCGTCAGATGTATTAAGAACAAGTCTCATATATGCCATAACATCCTTAATTTCTTTTCTGTCGTAATATTTAATTCCTCCAAGAACTCTATAAGGTATAGCCCTTGCCATAAGAGCTTCTTCAAAGGTTCTGGACTGCGCATTTGTTCTATAAAGAATTGCAAAATCTTTATATTTTAGTTCGTTATTATGCAATCTGTCAATTTCCTGCGATATATATCTGGCTTCATCTTTTTCATCATCAGCACGATAGTACTTTAGCTTTTCTCCTTTATCTTTTACAGTCCATAACTTTTTATGCTTTCTTCCTCTGTTGTTTTCTATAACTGAATGTGCCGCTTCTAAAATATTACCATGTGAACGATAATTTTGTTCCAGCTTAATTACTTTTGTATTTTTAAAATCCTTTTCAAATTCTAAAATATTTTTAATATCAGCTCCACGCCATTGATAAATACATTGGTCATCATCTCCTACAACACATATATTGGAATGTGCCTCTGCAAGTAACTTCATTACTCTGTATTGTGTATAATTTGTATCCTGGTATTCATCTACCATAATATATTTAAAACGGTTTTGATATTCTGCAAGAACATCCTCATATTTTTCAAATAACTGTACTGTCCTTAAAATCAAATCATCAAAATCCATTGCATTATTTTTCTTAAGTACATTTTCATATGCTTTATATAATTCTGAAATTGTTTTGCTTTTAAAATCTGAACCATTTATATTTAAAAATTTTGCAGGTGAAATATTTTTTTCTTTGCAGTCACTTATAATACTTAGTACGTATGCCGGAGAAAATTTTTTATCATCAACATTTAATTCTTTTAGACAAGTTTTCATCACTACTTTTTGGTCTGTAGGATCATAAACAACAAAATCATTTGTATAATCAAGTAAATCAGCATGTTTCCTTAAAATACGAAGACACATGGAGTGAAAGGTAAGAATCCACATACTAATATTATTACCGATAAAATTTTCCACCCTATCTCTCATTTCTTTAGCTGCCTTATTTGTAAATGTCACAGCAAGTATATTATAAGGAGAAACACCTTCCTCACGTATTAAATAAGCTATTCTATGTGTCATTGTGCTGGTTTTCCCACTCCCTGCACCTGCTAAAATAAGCAGCGGACCTTCTTTATGTACAGCAGCTTCTCTTTGCTGCGGATTTAATTTATCTAAATAATCCATTAAAATCTCCTTTTCATTTCTTCCTTCAATAGCCTATATTGTATCATAAAAAAAGAAAATGAACACCTGTTTTAATCCAAAATCTAATCAACAAATATTATGCAAAATATGAAAAATGACATTGATCCCATAAAAAAACTAAAAGAGAATTTTTTAGCAAAAAATCCCTTTTAGTTTTTATTTTAATATAATACTTTTTAAGAATTAATAATTATCAGCTTTAAGTTGAAAATAAGCTTTTGGATGTTTGCATACAGGACAAACATCATATGCTTCTTTTCCTGTATAAACATATCCGCAGTTAGCACATTGCCATACCACTTCTTCTTTTTTAGCAAAAACCGAACCATCTTCAACATTCTTTAAAAGAGCCTTATATCTTTCCTCATGTTCTTTTTCTACAGATGCTACACCTTCCATTTGCTCAGCTATTTCAGGAAAGCCTTCTTCTCTTGCAACTTTTGCAAAATTAGCATACATATCTGTCCATTCGTAATTTTCACCTTCAGCTGCATGTTTAAGATTTTCAGCTGTTGTGCCTATTCCTTCAGCCAACTTAAACCAAAGTTCCGCATGTTCTTTTTCATTTGCGGCAGTTTCTTCAAAAATCTTAGAAATCTGAACATAACCTTCTTTTTTTGCTTTTGAGGCATAGTATGTATACTTGTTTCTTGCCATAGATTCTCCTGCAAAAGCAGTAAGTAAATTTTCTAATGTCTTAGTACCTTTTAAATCTTTCATCTTAAAACCCTTCTTTCTTTGATTTTATAATAATTATTCACAAATAATCTATGTAAATAACATATTATAATTATTCATCAAATCTCTTTTAGGCGCTTTGCAAATTTAAAAAAGTTCCTTATATCTCTTTTCTATTTTTTCGCTTGAGATTTGATTATTAACATCATATTTTGTTTCCAATGCAATAGATGCGGCTGCCATTCCGTATTGTGCTGAAGTTTTTATATCGCAGTCATTTGCTAAACTTCTCAAAATAGCTGCTGAAAAAGCATCTCCCGCTCCGGCTTCGCTTACAGGCTTAGGACTTTCAGTTCTCATAAAACCCTTTTCTTTTCCGTCTGTATAATAGACTCCTCCGCCGCTTAGAGTAATATATACCCTCTTTACTCCTTTTTCAATCAGACATTCTCCTGCCTTTTCTAATTCATCTGCACTTAATATGGTTAGACCTGTAATGGCTTCTGCCTCTCTTCTGTTTGGTTTTACAGTATGAAACTGTCCAACAAATTCTTTAACTTTCTTTGCATTTTCTTCTGAATCAGGGTCTAAAAACAAAGGTATGCCCTCAAATTTTTCAATAACATATTTTAATGTATCTTCACTTAAAGTAGCATCAATACCAATAACTTTGCAGTTTTGTAACTCTTCTAAAGCTTCATCAATCATATCATTTGTTAATTTTTCCATAACATCCATATTAGATAATGCCATTTCTAAATCACTAATCATATTTAATATTGATATATTGCAAGCAGTATTTTGGCCAGGTAAAAGTTTAACAAAATCCACATTTACGCCAGCTTCTTTTAATTCCCTTACTACACTTTTTCCTGAAAAATCATCTCCTGCAGTAGAAACAAAAACTACATCCTCACCTATCCTTGCAAGGTTCTCTGTAATATTTCTCCCGGATCCACTGAAAGACATTCCTATTGTACCGGAATTTGATTCTCCCTTCATTATCTGACCATATGCACTTGCTTCAATGTTTGCTGAAGCCCCTCCAATTACTCCTATCTTACTCATACAAATATACTTCCTCCTATAAATTCTCTGATAATCGAATTGTTTACTATAATTGAATCATCTTCTATTGTATTAAAAAATTTTAAAAATTTTAACATACTTATTGCTTCACCATATTCAGGTTCTTCTTTTTTAATATTCTCTAAAAGCGGCTCAGCATATTTTTTTAAAACAGCTAATTCATAAATATGTTCTGAATTGAAAAACACATCAGCCTCTCCATTAAACGGAAAAATATTTTTATCTTCCCCTGCTCTTACTTTTGGCCACTCCTTTATCGTTGTCTGTGCATTACGCCCTCTGAATTGAGAATCTCTCACCATTCTTCTTATCATTCTTGCTTCTGTAGTTGGAATTCTATTATGATTGTCTATATTCAATTGTGTCAATGGGCTAATATATATTTTAAACTTTTCTTTATCATCAATCTGTTCTGTTAATTGCTTATTTAAACCATGAATTCCCTCTATAACTATTGGTTGATTTTTCTTTATTTTTATTATCCTTTTTCCAAATATTTTAATACCCTTTAGAAAATCAAAAGTCGGTAAATCTACTGTATCTCCATTTAATAAGCTATTCATGTTTGAGTTGAACAAATCAATATCCAGAGCTTCTAAATCTTCAAAATTAGGTTCTCCATTTTCATCAAGAGGTGTATTTTCACGTTCTACAAAATAATCATCTGTACCCATATAAAGGGGTTCCAAGCCATTTACCCTAAGCTGTATACAAAGTCTTCTTGCAAAAGTAGTTTTCCCTGATGAAGACGGTCCTGCAATAAGAATAATCCTCTTTTTCTGCGCTTTTATCATATCAGCAATCTGAGCTATCTTTTTTTCATGCAAAGCTTCTGAGATTTGTATTATTTCCTTATATTCTCCGCTTTCAATCTTTTCATTCAAATCTCCAACAAATGAAATACCCATAAGTTTTCCCCAATTTGTTGCTTCTCCAAAAGCCTGATACAGCTTAGATTCATCCACAAACTTAGGAATTACATTAGGTGTAGATGGATGTGGAAATCTCAAGATAATTCCTCTTCTATATTTTACAAGTTCAAAATATTGTATATACTTTGTTGAGGGTACCATCAGACCATAGAAAAAATTTCTAAAGCCATCTAAGGAGTAGAATTTTACTTTTTTAACATCTTTATTTTTTTCAAGCATTTTTGCTTTTTGTTTATATCCTTCTTCCATGAGATATTTCATTGCATCTTCCTTAGGCATAACTTGCCTGATAATGGGAAGGTCCAATTCTACAATCTGTCTCATTCTTTCTTCAATTAATTTCAAAGTTTCATAAGTAATATTCTCCTTACATTTAATATCTGTATATAGTCCTTTGCTCAAAGAATTTTCAATTCTTACAAAACTATTTCCTAAAACATCATGAACTGCTTTTAAATAAATTAATGAGATACTCCTTTGATAAATCAAATTTCCATTTTGATTTCTCATATCAATTAGTTCTATTTTACTGGGCTTTTCAATTTTTTTAGTAAGTTCTTCCAGTTTATTATTTACTTTAGCTGCTAAAATAGTATAAGGTAAATCTTTTTGAAATTCGTTTGCAATAGTTTCAAGTTTAGTTCCACTTTCAATAGTTCTTTTTATAAAATCACTTCTAGGTTCTATTTTAATATTAACATCTATTTCCATAATTCTCCCTCAAAATATATAATTTTTAAAGTATTTTTCCCTTTAAACTTCTATTAAATTCAAAATTTAACCTAATTAAAAATAAATATTTTTATATTATATCATATTTTTTTTTAAATTGTACAAAATAGTATCTGAAAGGAGTGATATCTTTGAGAAATTTAGCTCTTATTTTAGTTATTATTGGTGCAATTAACTGGGGACTAATAGGATTTTTTAGATATGACCTAGTATCTAGTATATTTGGCGGCAACTTAGAAGTTGTAAGCAGAGTTATATTTGCCATCGTTGGTCTTGCCGGAATATATGCTATTTCATTCTTTTTCAGAAATCGTCATACTATGCAGTCCTAAAAGGGGTTAAAAGATAGAGCCCTAAAACAAAATGGAGTGTTCTCTAATAGAATATATTTCTATAAAGACACTCCTTTTTATTTTTTTTTTAATTTAAAGAATCCGGTACATTTTTATGTACCGGATTCTTTATTACGTCTTCTAGCAGCAGCAGTTATCATTACAACTGTTATTGCAGCCACATAAGCTAGGCTGACAGAATATAACCACTAGTAATAAGAAAAAGAACAATAGGCTATCATCAATGCCTCCACAACCATTAAATCTCATATGGAAATACCTCCCTTTTAATTAGGTTAATTTTATATTACTATATGCTATTAAAAAAAATAGGTTACACTAATTCAATTTATTCCATAAGCTTAAAAAAAATCTTTTGTTTTCCTTGACATTTTTTTATCTGAGGAATATTATAATAATATTATAATAAATTAAAAGTGATGACAGGGTAAAGTAAGTTATATTTTTTAGTTTACAGAGAATCGGTAAGATAAAATATCTGTTTGGGTGAGAGCCGATAACGAAATATTAGCCCAAGTTCCCCCTCGAGCTTACACATTGAACAAAATATAAGTAGGTGTGTACGGTTTCCTCCGTTACAAGGATATGGATATATTTGTCCTGAGTGGCTTAGTAGCAATTAGAGTGGTACCGCGGGTTTCCCGTCTCTTATGAGATAGGAGCCTTTTTTATTTTTATAGGTATAATATATTGCAAAGCAATATTGATAAAATATAAAAAGCCTCTGTAAGGCATTATAGTTCCCCCAAAGGACACATTATTTTAAGTTTCAAAACAGTAGATTTTTTTAATAAGGAGAAAAGAAAATGATTTGGAATGAACCAATGGAAACGATGAGCAGAGATGAAATGATAAATTTACAAAATAACCGTCTTAAAGATATGGTTACGCGTGTTTATCACAACGTTGAATTTTACAGAAAAAAAATGCAAAGTTTAGGTATTGAACCAGGAGATATTAATACTATTGAAGACCTGGTTAAATTACCTTTTACAACTAAAAAAGATTTAAGAGACAACTATCCTTTTGGTTTATTTGCTGTTCCTAAAAGTGAAATTATCAGACTTCATGCATCTTCAGGAACAACAGGCAAGCCAACAGTAGTTGCTTATACAAGAAAAGACATAAATACTTTTGCAGAAGTAGTTGCTCGCGCCCTTTGCTGTGCAGGAGGAACAAAAAATGATATTATTCAGATTGCTTACGGTTATGGTTTATTTACCGGTGGTCTTGGGATACACTACGGTTCAGAGAAACTGGGAGCAACAGTAGTACCTATTTCCGGAGGTAATACTTCTAAGCAACTTACACTTATGAAAGATTTTGGTACTACGATTTTAGCTTGTACCCCATCATATGCACTTTATTTATCAGAAGCTATGGTAGATGCAGGAATTGATGCTAAGGAACTGCCACTTCGAATTGGTATCTTTGGAGCAGAACCTTGGAGCCAAGAAATGAGAATGAAGATTGAAGAAGGTTTGAACATTACTGCTCATGATATTTATGGTTTAAGTGAAATCATTGGTCCCGGAGTTGCTTGCAGCTGTGAACATCATAGCGGATTGCACATTGCAGAAGATCATTTTATTCCTGAAATTCTAAACCCGGATACATTAGCTCCTGTTGATGCCGGTATTGCAGGTGAATTGACCTTTACTACTATTACAAAAGAAGCAATGCCTCTTATAAGATACAGAACCCGAGATCTTTCCAAATTAACATATGATAAGTGTGAATGTGGAAGAACAAATGTCAGAATGTCTAAAATATTAGGTCGTTCCGATGATATGCTTATTATCAGAGGAGTTAATGTATTCCCTTCACAAGTGGAAAGTGTACTTCTTGATATTCCTGAAGCAAAACCTCACTATATGCTTATTGTAGACAGACAGGGAACTATGGATACTTTAGAAATCCAAGTTGAAATTGATGACAGATATTTTTCTGACGAAATGGCTCAATTAGAACATATTCGTAAAAAAATCAAACAAAAAGTAGAGAGTATTTTGGGAATTAGTGTTATAATTAGTTTAGTAGAACATAAAACTTTAAAACGAAGCGAAGGTAAAGCTCAAAGAGTAATTGACAAGCGTAAGATATAGAAAGAGGTGACTGAATTGATTATAAAACAACTATCTGTATTTTTGCAAAATGAATTAGGCAGACTTGAAGAAGCAACAGATGTGATTTATAAAAATAATATTAATATTACTGCACTCAGTATTGCTGAAACCGCTGAATATGGGATTTTACGAATGATTGTAAGTGATACGGATAAAGCCGCAGAAGCTCTTAAAGAATGTGATTTTTCCATTAAGATTACAGATGTCATTTGTATTGAAGTTCCTGATAATTCAGGTGAACTTCATAAAATATTAAGAAAATTATCGGATAACGGAATTAATTTGTCGTATATGTATGGATATTCAAAATCGGGAAAGGCTCCGTTAATTTTAAAAGTCAGTGATCCAAAAAAAGCCATTGAAGTATTAGAATAAAATAAGTGATAAATATACAATTGTTTCAAAAATGTAATTTACGTTATCAAAAACTGATTCCAGTATAATGGAGTCAGTTTTTTCATTATACACAGTAAATATTTATCATTATTAAATTATTAATAAACTCTTCTTGATATTTAAGTCTACAAATGATAGACTTAATATTAACGTCAAGTCTAATCATTGTAGTCCAAAATAAACAAAAAATTTTAAGGAGAAAAAATGAATGGATTTAATTTAGGTAAAATGGAAAACAAATTTGCTGATTTAATATGGAAAAGCGAACCCATATCTTCGGGAGAACTTGTAAAATTATGCGAAAAAAACTTTGACTGGAAAAAATCAACAACTTATACCATGCTGAAAAGATTATGTGAAAAAAATATTTTTAAAAATGATAATGGAATAGTAATATCTCTCATAAGTAAAGAAGATTTTCAGACTCAGCAAGGTGAATTATTTTTAAAAGGAAATTTCAGTGGATCTCTTCCTAAATTTGTTGCAGCATTTATACGTAGAAATAAACTTAGCAAAAAAGAAATTGAAGAACTTAAAAAGCTTATTGAAAATAGTAAGGAGGAATAAATTATATGTTAGATAATTTATTTTTACAAATACTGAAAATGAGTTTTACAGCAAGTTTTGTTATTATAATCGTTCTATTTGTAAGATTATTTCTAAAAAAATGTCCCAAGCTATTTTCCTATATTCTTTGGAGTGTCGTTCTTTTTAGATTGATATGCCCATTTTCCTTTGAAAGTAATATTAGTTTTGTTCCATCAAAAGTTGACTCTATTTCATATGATATTGTGTCTATGGAAAGTCATGAGATTAATACAAATGCTAAAATTACTAACTCAGACAATGAAGTCTTACTTCAACCTACAGTTAAATCAAATATAAATAAAGCTCAAGATTGGATACCAATAGGTAAAACAATATGGATTCTGGGAATTTCAATACTTTTTATTCACAGTCTTTTTTCTTTATTTTCTCTAAGAAGAAAACTTAAAGCTTCAAAGAAAATAAAAATAGAATATAACGTTTATGGCATAGATGGATTGGATACAGCTTTTGTATTGGGATTTTTTAAACCTAATATCTATATTCCTTTGGGACTAAATGAAAAAGAAAATAATTACATATTGCTGCACGAGAAAACTCATATAAAAAGGTTTGATCATATCATTAGAATACTAAGTTTTTTTATATTATGTGTACATTGGTTTAATCCCCTTGTTTGGGCAGCTTTTATCTTTGCAATGAAGGATATGGAAATGTCTTGTGATGAAAGTGTATTAAAACATACTGATTCTGATATAAGAAAGGATTATGCTTCCTCCTTGCTAAATCTTGCATCAAAACAAAACAATATAAAAGCTGGTCCCCTTTTCTTCGGGGAAGGAGATATAAAAACAAGAATAAAAAATACTCTTAATTATAAAAAGCCTACTTTTTGGTTTCTAATATTATTAATTATACTAATTATTTATATTTTAATAGGATTATTTGCAAATCCAAAAGCAAAAGTTACCACCGTAGAAGACTATGCAAATTTATATATTAAACAAGAAATGAAAAATTATGAGAACTTAAAATATAATGATAACAGTATAAAAATAACAGATAAAAAAATTACTAAGCTTGAAAAAATTGCACAGTTTGATAATCTTATGAAAGACTCCGTAGAAATTTGGCAATTAAAATATAGATTAAAACCTGATGATATTTCTAAAGTTATATTAGCAGGAGGTATGAATGAAATAGATGGGTGGCTCACGGAAGAAAGCAGTATGGGTAAACCATTACTTGTATTTACTAATAAACATAAAAAATATAAATATTTAGGCAATATGTGGAGCGGTGATGATTCAAACGGTAATATTTATACTAAAGCAGGAAAAGAAATTTTAACTAGAGTATTTCTTGAAGAAAATGGTTTGATTCCTAAAGAAAGTTATAAAGGAAAACATGCCATTGCAGACTTTACAATGTCAACAGGCGAGACAAGCAGACTTCTTTTGTCAAAACCCATAAAACAAAGCAGCGATGGAATTTGGAGTGTTGAAAGATGGATGGACGGCAATGGCGCTATATATTATGAAGTTCCAGATACCGATAAAAGTATAGAAGCTTACTATGACTATCTTCAAGAGCTATCAAATGAAGAATCCTATAAATGGCTGAAAGATCCTAAAGCTGTATCATTAAATTATATAAATGATGTATTAAATCAGCCATTTACAATAAAACAACTAAATCTAAAAATCAAAGATAATATAGAATTAAAAGAATTTTATGACACTCCCGTCAGTGAATATATAGGCTATATCTCAAATTTTTTGAAAGACGATAAAACATATTTTTATTTAGACAGAGTTGAATGGCTCACTTCTGCAAAAGACATTGAACGTTTAAAAGAGTTAAAAATAGATCCTAAAACCCTTAATAATGGATATTATATTTACAATCCCGCAACATATCCTGATTATTTTCAAATAAATGAAAAAAGTAAATACTATATAATAAATTCAAGCAGTGAAACTTTATATGAAAAAGAAGTAAGCTTAGAAAAAATTAAAGATTCAATAAATACTTTTGAAAAAGAAAATATACAAATTCCATTTAAAATAACTACTAAAGACGGATATGTTACAGAAATAAGAGAACTATATATTCCTTAAAGTAAGGCGCAGTATATACTGCGCCTCACCCATTTTCGCTACTATAATTTCGCTTGATTGATTTGATATTTTTAATTCTCTTTTAAGATAATTTTTCTTCTTTAAGTAACTCACACAATACATTTGCCTCTTCTTTATTTAAAGTGATACCTCGACTCATAAGTTTATGATTTTCATCCCAATCTCTAATATCATATTTTGCCGGATTTCCATTCCAGGAAACTAAATTTAATTCTCTTTTCCATCCCGATGAATTATTTTTTCCTATTACTCCGATTTTTTCAGTTATTTCAAATGTAACTTCTCTGTCTTTTTCTTTTGTTGGCATTTCCTTTAATTCCTTTCTTTTTTAAATTTTTTATCTGTTTATTTACATATTTTGTATTAATTGTATAATATATGTAAATAAATGTCAATGATAAAATAATAATAAAATTTCTATCTTTACATAACGATATACAGCATATAAAATGTATAACAGCGTTAGATTCATCTAATTACCTGTATAAAGGAGAATAACTAAATGTTAAATGTAAAAAATGTAACACATGGCTTTGGGGCCAGACGAATTTTAGAAGATGCTTCCTTTCGATTATTGAAAGGTGAACATATAGGACTTATTGGAGCAAACGGCGAAGGTAAATCTACTTTTTTAAATATAATTACAGGACAATTGATGCCTGATGAAGGAACGGTAGAATGGAACAAAAGAGTAACCGTAGGATATCTTGACCAACATTCATCGTTAAAAAAAGGAATGACAATAAGAGATACCCTAAAAGGTGCTTTTAAAGGAATGTTCACTCTTGAAGCCGAAATGCTTAAACTATATGAAGATATGGCTAATACTGATGCTGATGAATTGGAAAAAATGATGGAAGAAGCAGGAGAAATCCAGCAAATATTAGAACATAGTGGATTTTACACATTGGATGCTAAAATCGAGGAAGTTGCCAATGGTCTTGGTCTATCCTCCATTGGCCTTGATAAAGATGTCTCAGATTTGAGTGGCGGACAACGTACAAAGGTACTGCTCACTAAGCTGCTCCTTGAAGATCCGTCAATTTTAATATTAGACGAGCCTACTAACTATTTAGACCACGAACATATAGAATGGCTAACAAGATATCTGCAAGAATATGAAAATTCGTTTATTCTTGTCTCTCATGATATGGAATTTTTAAATTCTGTTATAAACGTTATTTATCACGTTAATGATGGAGAATTAACAAGGTATACCGGGAACTATGAAAAGTTCAAGCAAATGTATGAAGTTAAAAAGAGTCAAGAAATAAAGGCTTACGAGAAACAACAGCAAGAGATTGAACGCATGGAAGATTTTATTGCAAGAAATAAGGCCAGAGTAGCTACACGTGGCATGGCAAACAGCAGACAAAAAATGCTTGATAAAATGGAAGTACTTGAAAAACCAAGAGAAAAGCCTAAGCCATCTTTTTCTTTTAATGAAGCCCGTACCCCTAGCAGATTTATTGTTGAAGGAAAAAATGTAGTGTTAGGCTATGATGATCCTCTTACAAAACCTGTGAATTTTGTACTGGAAAGAAATCAAAAGATAGCAGTTACAGGCACTAACGGTCTTGGTAAGACTACTCTACTAAAGACAATTCTTGGAAAAATTCAATCTATCTCAGGTAAAATAGAACTTGGTGAATTTATTATTCCGGGTTATTTTGAGCAAGAAGCTGAAAGAGACTCTGAAATCACTGCATTAGACTATATATGGAATGAATTTCCATCTTATACTAATGCAGAAGTACGTACTGCTTTAGCAAAATGCGGATTGACAACTGAACATATTACAAGTCAAATGCGTGTATTGAGCGGTGGTGAAAATGCTAAAGTCAGACTTTGTAAGCTTATGCAAAGAGAAGCAAATTGGTTGATTTTAGATGAGCCCACAAATCATTTAGATATAGAAGCAAAAGAAGAATTAAAAAAAGCCCTAATTGAATTTAAGGGCACAGTTTTACTAGTTTGTCATGAACCTGATTTTTACGAAAGCTGGGTTACTGATATTTGGAATGTAGAAGACTGGACATTAAAAGTGATTTAAGAATTTACTTAAAACTTTCATATCAGGTAATACAGGAAATTCACCTATCTCAATGTCCTCTTTTACTTCTTTTCCATGAAAATCTGTACCTGCTGTAACTAATAAGTCTAACTTATCAGCAATTTCCAACAGTCTTTCCGTTTCATAAACTAAATGACTGCTGTAATAACATTCCATACCCATAAGACCAAATTCTTTTAACTTTAACAGAAGAGGCTCTAGTTTATCAAAAAAACTACCCTCTTCATTTTTTCCTTTATAGCTTATTTTCATAGGATGTGCCAAAACGGGCACACCTCCCGCCTGGCAAATAAGTTCAATTGCTTTCTTGGCATCAATTTTTGCTCTGTAAATTGATTTAACTTTAGGATGGCCTAAAAACTTATCTTTTTTAAAAGCCTCTTTAATTGAAGTTACATAACCCTTTTTTAAGAGTCCTCTTGCAAAGTTAGGCTTTCCCACATATTCCTGCATAGGATAAACCTGAAAATCTTCTCTATTTAAATCATAGCCTAAATCTCGTAAAGCTTTTAACATCTTTTGGTTTCGTTCTTTACGTTTTTTTTGAATTTCTTCTACAGCATAATTTATTTCTTTATTATTTGTATCAAAACCATATCCTAAAAGGTGCATATAAATTTCTTGACCCTGCTGTGCATTTCTATTAAATATATTTCCCTCTTCTAAAGCAGCTGAAAATTCAATCCCTGGTATAACCTTTACACCAAACTCTTTTCCTGCTTCTATAGCCTCATTTATGCCTTTTAAGCCATCATGATCCGTAATGGCTATTATATCCGTATTTTGTTTTTTTGCCCTGTAAACTAAATCTCTAGGTGACATACTACCATCAGAATAATAAGTATGTAAATGAAAATCAACCATTAATCTTCACCATTCCCTTTCCTCTTGTTAATATAAATCAGCACAAGCTGCATAATTATAAAAATTGGAATAAAATTTAAAATTGCATGAATTCCTGCATTTACTGAAATAGCCGCTCCAAGCATAGGAGAAACCATCATAGCTGCTGATGTAACTGTGCCCATTATTCCAAATAATGCTCCCTTTTTACGATAATCTGTTGCTTCCGATGCAGCAGATGTTAATATAGGCTCAACAGAACCTACAATAAAAAAATATACCGCATATATAAAGATAAATAAGAAAATTGAATATCTTGGAATTAATAATAATGCAACTGGTAATGAAATTATCGTAAGTATAAACGCTAACTTGAATTTACTAAACCTATCTCCTAGTCTTGTAATAGTTACTGCTGAGATGGCAGTTGCTATACCTGTAGCTCCGCTTATAATCCCTGTTAAAGTAGATGCGCCAGATAAAGTTCCCAAAGTATCTTGTACATATAAGGCAACAAAAGGTATAAATATTGTTCTAGTTATTCTTCCTACAAAAATTACTATCAAAATGCTGATAATAAAAGGTGTAAGCAGCTTACTTTCTTTCTCATCTTCATCTTTTAATTTTATATTTTTTAATTTATCTCCAAATGTATTAGGGTCTTCTTTTACTAGAAATAAAACGAGCAAAAATCCAAAAAGTAAAATAACACCTCCTACAGCAAAGCACAAACGATATCCTATTATTTCAGCTAAAAACCCACCTACAAAAGGACCTATAGAATATCCTAAAAAGTTTGATGAGGTCATAAAACCTAAAGCATAAGACATTTTATTTTCCGGAGTATTGGCAGAAACAAATGCCATGGATGCTGTTATTGTACCTGTAAAAATACCTTGTAGCCCACGCAGAATCATAAATAAAAAAACAGAATGAATACTTCCCATTATAATTAAAAGAATTGATGCGGCTATCATTGCTCTTAAAAGCATCATTTTCCTTCCATACCTATCAGATACCATTCCCCAAATAGGTGCCGCAACTGCCATGGTGGCTGCCGGTAAAGTAGATGCTAAACCTATATAAAAATTTAATTCTGATCCTACTGTAACACCTAAATGCTGTAAGTAGTATGGAATAAAAGGTATGGCGAATCCAAATCCCATTAAACTGAAAATTTGTGATACCCAAATAGTATATAGATTAATTTTCCAACGTTCCATTATGAAATTTCTCCAAAAGATATACTTTATTTTGCTGAATTAGAATACATTAATTTTACATCAATTATTCTATAAGCATACCTTCTTTTACTTTATCTGAAGAATTTTTATTCAGTAAAAGTGTAACTAACTCAAGTGCAAAAGCAGCAGCCGTAGCGGGTCCTTTTGAAGTAATAATATTTCCGTCCACTACAACTTTCTTCTCAGAATAATTTGCACCAGTCAAATAGGATTCCATTCCAACATATATAGTAGCATCTTTACCTTCTAAAAGTCCCAATTGTCCTAAAATCATAGGTGCAGCGCAAATTGCAGCTATCCATTTATTATGCTTTGCAAAGTATTTAATATTTTCTGTAAGTCCTTTATGATTTCCTAAATTAGTTGTTCCCGGCATCCCTCCTGGTAAAACTATCATTTCACATTTTTCATAATCTGCTTCTCTAAACAAAATATCGGCAGATAAAGTCATCCCATGTGCACCAGTAACTTCTTTTTTACTCATAATAGAGATTGTTTTGGTTTCTATGCCAGCCCTCCTTAAAACATCAACAATAGTCACAGCTTCAATTTCTTCAAACCCATCTGCTAAATGTACATATACCATAATTAATCCTCCTCCGCTTTTTCTATATAATTTAATTTTGCAATCATTGCTGCGCCCACAATACCTATATTATTCTTAAAATTTGATATAACAATTTCAGGAATAGGAAATTCCTGAAAATATCTTTCTTCTTCTGTAAACTTTTTAATCTTATCTAAATACCATTCTCCTGCTTTAGACATTCCTCCCCCAATTACAATTTTTTCTGGATCTAAAACAGCAACTAAGTTAATAATTCCTCTGGCTAAATAAAATGCAGCTCTTTCCACAGCTTTATTAGCCGTTTTATCGCCTTCCTTTGCAGCACTTATAATCATAGCCCCATGTATTTTACTAAAATCACCATTACACATACTATATAAGCTGCTACTTTTCTCTCCTTTAGACAAAAGCTCTTTCACATATTTAATCAAAGCATTTGCTGAAGAAAATGTTTCTAAACATCCATTTCTTCCGCAATTACAATTATAAAAATTCTCACCTACTATCATATGACCTATTTCAGCTCCGATCTTATGAAATCCAGTATAACTTTTGCCATCAATTATAATACCACCGCCGATTCCAGTGCCAAGGGTTAACACAATGCCTGTATTAATTCCCCTAAGTAAACCTGCCTCCAATTCACAAGCAGCTGCTGCATTACCATCGTTTTCAACAAAAATAGGCAGCATTAATTCTTTTTTTAATATTTGAACGATAGGAATCTCTGACCAATTTAAATTTATACAATTAATTACCACTCCATTTTCATCAACAGGTCCCGGTACTCCCATTCCAACAGCCTTAACAATATAATTATAATCTTCTCCATCTTTTATAAGTTTTTTACTTAAACTAATAATATTTGAAATAATATTATCCGATCCTGATTCCACATTTGTATAAACTTGATTTTTTAATAAAATCTCACCTTTTTCATTTACAATACCCATTTTTATATTTGTGCCACCTAAATCAATGCCTAAATAATACATAAAAACTCCTCTCTTTAGAGATAAAATTATGTAATTATTGTGAAAACATTCTCCTTGGTCTAGTAATCTTCCACGTTAATGACGCCAATCCTGCCAAAATAATAGCTGAAACAATAATAATACCAATTACGCACATTTTAGCTAACTCATTTGTCATTATTGATGCCAATGCTCCGTCTTCTAAAAGCGGATTTTTAAATATAATATAATATATATATTCTCTCGTTTTAGAAAGAATAAAACATATAACACCTGCTATAACTAACATTAAATAAAAAATAAATGTTATCTTAAAAGAAATCCTCAGAGCCAATTTACGATCTGCTCTAAATAAAATAACATACATTATTACGGCTATTATTGTAATAATAGTAAAAATTATCATGGATTTATTTAAAAAACTTCTAAAATTATTCATAATTACATTTTCTTCTGTTTTAAATATATCTTTATCAATATCTTCAAAATATCCTCGTAAATCAAAGTTTTCTATCTTTCCAAACATGAAACTCGAAATAAAGTCCCCCAATTCTTCATTTGTCTTATCAATAGTTACTTCTCCGGAAAATTCCATACTATTAAACTGATATGTATACACATCCGGCATTCTCAGCACAATATTACCAGCTCCTATAATTGATATAAGTGGTATAATTAAAATAAGTGCTCCAAAAAAAATTCTATACATTACTCTCATTTTTACAATCCCCATTAAAACTTTTTACTATATATAAATACTCTTAGATAAAAATAACGATTTTTTATTAGTTTACTTGTACTTTATACATATATAATATAAAATATTCACGTAATTACAAGATTAAATCTTAAAGTTCTTTAAAATTATACATTTATACATTAATTTTCACATTTGGAGGTTACTATGACATATAAAGTAGGAATTATTACTGCAAGTGATAAAGGTTCTATCGGCGAAAGGGTTGACTTAAGCGGTCCTGCCATAGAGAAAATCATTAATAAATTTCAAGATTTTAAAGTAGAGAAATATATTATGCTTGCTGATGATATAAATCTTTTATCTAATGAAATGAAAAACATGGCAGATAAAAATAATATAGATCTAATCTTAACAACAGGAGGAACAGGCTTTTCAAAACGAGACGTAACTCCTGAAGCAACACTTTCAGTTATTGAAAAACGAGCACCGGGAATACCCGAAGCAATGCGCAGTATTTCTCTTAAAATAACACCTAGAGCTATGCTTTCCCGAGCTGAAGCAGGAATTCGCGGCAACACATTAATTATTAATTTACCGGGAAGCCCAAAAGCTATAGAAGAAACTTTGGAATATATAATTCCTTCTGTAAAGCATGGTCTTGATATCTTACAAGGAAATGACTCCAACTGTGCAAGATAATATCATTATTTTTTATGTTCTTATATAGAAATATTCTTGTGACCTTTAAATAAGTTTAAATCACAAGAATATTTACTATATCATAATTTAGCGCTCTTCACGAAAATAAGCGTTACCTAAATCTTTAGGCGGCTGATCTTCTTTTCTACTCTTATACGTACTTAATATCAACACTACAACTGTAGCCAAATATGGGAGCATATCCACTAAATATTGTGAAATATGAATTCCCATACTTTGAAGTCTTATTCCTAAAATAGATAATCCCCCAAAGAGAAGAGAACCTGCAAAGGCTTTTACAGGATTCCAAGAAGCAAAGATAACTAATGCAACAGCGATCCACCCTCTTCCACCTGTAACTCCCTCTTGCCAAACAGGAACAGTAACAAGTGACATATATGCGCCTCCAAGACCACATAAAGCACCACCTATAAGAATATGGACATACTTATATAATGTAACATTTATTCCTGAAGCATCAGCTGAAGCTGCATTTTCTCCTACTGCACGAAGATTTAAGCCTTTTCTTGTTTTATATAAATATATACTTATCAGTATGATAATTACATATCCTCCATAAGCAAAAATATCCTGTTTAAAAAACATTGGCCCTATCACAGGTATATCTGAAAGTCCTGGAATTTCCACCTTCATAAAAAAGGTTTTTATAGTATCAGGAAGAACTTTACCTACATAATCCTTTCCTACAAAACTGGCAAAACCTGTACCAAAAATAGTAAGAGCTAAACCTGTCACTACTTGATTAGACATAAGTGTAATAGTAAGAAAAGCATAGATTGCTGCTCCGATTCCACCTGCTATAATAGCTGCCAATATTGCAGCTATTGGATTTCCTGTTATATATCCTGCAATAAATCCACATGATGCCCCCATAAGCATCATACCTTCCACACCAAGATTTAAGTTACCGGCTTTTTCAGTTATTAATTCACCTAGGGTTGCGAAAAGAAGAGGCATGCCAGCAATAACCGCTGCACATAAAAAAGATACCATTATTTTTCTCCCCCTTTCTGTCCTTTAAATGAAATTTTATATCTTGTGAAAAATTCACTGCCTAAAACAAAGAATAAAATCATACCTTGTATCATATCAGCTACAGAAGCCGGTACTTGCAGTGCAATCTGAATAAATTTTCCCCCTTGAATCAACACAGCAAATGCAAAGGATGAAATAACCGCAAACGGTGCGGAAAGTCCCGACAGCCATGCAGTAATTATTGCAGTATAACCTATACCGTTAGATAAATAAATAGTAAGGGTTTTTTCTATAGATGAAGACATTATCATCCCTGTAAGACCGCACAAACCTCCTGATACAAGCATTGCTGTAATAATTACCATTTTAACATTCATACCTGCATATTTTGCTGTTGCAAGGCTCTCACCAACAACAGAGATTTCATAACCTTTCTTTGTATGGTTCATAAAAATATAAACAATTACAGCAGCTATAATAGTTATTATCCAGCCAATATTAATACCAAATACTTCGGGAAGAACTGCATTATCCGGATAAGTTGCAATTTTAGGAAATCCTCCTGCATTAGGATCCTTCCATGGTCCAAATTGCAAATAAGTAATCCACTTTATTGCAATATAATTCATCATTAAGGTAAATATAGTTTCATTTGTACCGCATTTAACTTTAAAAAATGCCGGTATAAAAGCCCAAACAGCTCCGAAAAAAAATGCGGCTAGCATCATCAGTACTAAGGTTAAAGCCCTAGGAAATCCATCTAAATTTAGAGCAACAAATGTGGCAGCCATGGCTCCCATCATAATCTGCCCTTCTCCGCCGATATTCCAAAATTTCATTTTAAAGGCAACTAAAATACCAAGTGATGCAACAGCAATAGGAATAGCTTTTACAATGGTTTTTTGAAGTCTCATTTCACTGCCTAAAGCACCTGTTACCATATTATAAAATACATCTATTGAATTATATCCTAAAAGATTTATAAAAATACCTGTAAATAAAATGGAAAGAATTATAGCAGCAATTCTAATTATTATACCTTTTTGTTTTGACAGATCTTCTCTTTTTGTTATATTAATCATTTGCCACCTCCATCTGCTTTCCGCCTACCATAAGCAGACCTAGTTCCTCCTTGGTGGTTTTATCTGCATCTACGATTCCTGTTATTTCTCCATCACAAATTACCATAATTCGGTCACACAGTTCTAATAAAACATCTAAATCTTCGCCTATAAATAATACCGCTACATGATTCTTTTTCTGGTCATTTAACAATTCATAAATTTTATATGATGCTCCGATATCAAGTCCTCTCACAGGATATGCTGTAATAAGAACTTTTGGATTGGAATCAATTTCTCTTCCTAATAGTACTTTTTGAATATTTCCTCCTGATAATCTGCTTACAGGAGTATAAATATTAGGAGTTTGAATATCTAATCTTTCTACAATTTTTTTTGCCTTCTCAATGGATGCTTTTTTCTTCAACATAATCCCCGGCTGTAATTGATAATCCTTTAATATTAAATTATATACCATATCCATGGAAGCAACAAGACCCATCCCTAATCTATCCTCAGGAATAAAGCCCATGCGAATACCTAATTTTATAATATCTCTTGGTGTTTTGCCGATAATATTTTCAGATTCAAAGAAAATTCTTCCTTTTTCAGATTTTTGCAAACCTGCTATAACTTCACAGAGTTCCTTTTGTCCGCTTCCTGCAACTCCTGCAACTCCAAGAATTTCTCCGCCATACAGCTTAAAACTTATCTCTTTAAGAGAATGTCCTTCTTCATGGTTTACAACACTTAGATTATCTACTTCAAGGAGAAGGTTTTTATCAGGAACAACTGTCCTGTCAATGGATAAATCAACGGTTTTACCTACCATCATCTCAATAAGCTTTGGTACTGTTACTTTACTTGTTTCAACAGTATCGATAGATTTTCCTTTTCTGAGAACAGTAACTCTGTCACTTATCTCCATTACTTCGTTTAATTTGTGAGTAATAATGACAATCGCACATCCCTGTTCTTTCATATTTTTAATAATTTTAAACAACCTTTTTATTTCTTGTGGTGTTAATACGGCCGTAGGTTCATCTAAAATTAGTATTTTCGCACCTCTGTATAATACTTTAATAATTTCTAAAGTCTGTTTTTCACCCACAGACATATCATAAACTTTTTTGTCAGGATCTACATCAAGACCATATTTATCCGATAGTTTCTTTATCTCTTTTGATAAGTTTTGACCACGCACAAAAGTTCCCTTTTGTCCAAGAACAATATTTTGTTTAGCTGAAAAAACGTCAATTAGTTTAAAATGTTGATGGATCATTCCAATTCCAAGCTTTATTGGTTCTTTCGGTGAATAAAAGCGAACTTCTTTTCCATATACAAAAATAGAACCGCTGTCAGGGTGATAAATCCCTGACAGCATGTTCATTAAAGTACTCTTACCTGCACCGTTTTCTCCAAGCAGAGCCAATACTTCTCCGTTGTTTACGGTCAGATTAACGTTTTCATTTGCTTTTATTGAACCAAAGGACTTGGATATATTTTTCATTTCAATAGCAATATTGTTATTGAATTCTTCCATAGTATATCCTCCGATTAAATTAATCATTTTTTATATTATAATTTCCGATTACTCCTTCTACAAGATAATCCATTGCCCAAATCTCATCTTTTGTTTTTAAAGATTCACCTTCAGGTACTGCTATTGTACCATCCTGTTTTTTAATAGGTCCCACAAATACAGGTTCTCCCGCAAGGAATTTATCTTCAACTTCCTTTATCTTAGCTTTCGCACCTTCAGGAGCAACGTCTGATAATGGAGCAAGAGTAACATAGCCATCTGACATATCTCCATAGTATACTCCTGGTTCCCAAGTTCCGTCAAGAACAGCTTGTACTCTTCCTGTATAGAAAGTAGCATTATCCCAAAGAGGCGCAGTCATAAATGCTTTTGGAGCCTGATCACGAGTATCTGAATTATACCCGATTGCCCATTTTCCTGCTTCCTGTGCTGCAATTTGAGGACCTGCTGTATCACAGTGCTGTGCAATTACATCACATCCCTGTTCAAGAAGTGAAACTGCTGATGCTTTTTCAAGTGCAGGATCATACCAGCTGTTTGTCATAACTACAGTAACTGTTGCATCAGGATTAACTGACTGTACACCAAGGGTAAAAGCATTTATGCCAATAGCTACTTCTGGAATAGGATATGCTGCAACATATCCAATTTTATTTGTTTCAGTCTTCATACCTGCAACTATACCAGAAAGATATCTTGGCTGCTCCATAGCTCCCATATAATTTCCAAAATTTGTATTGTTTGATTTGGTACCTGAAAAATGCATAAATTTGACATCTGGGAATTCTTTAGCAAGAGCTTCTGTTCCATCCATAAAGCCATAGCTTACAGAAAATATTAATTGTGCTCCCTGATCTACTAAAGTCTCACCTGCTGAAACAACATCTTCTACTGTTTCCGCAACATTTTCAATTTTAAGGCATTTAACTCTGTCTCCAAACTCTTTTTCAATAGCAAGTCTACCTTTATCATGTGATTCTGTAAATCCGCCATCATCAACTGGTCCAACATAGATAAATCCAACGGTTAATTCTGGTTCACCTGCTTTCGAGTCATCTTTTGTTTTATCACTTTTGTTGTCTCCGCAACCTGTCATTGCCGTCATAGCTAATACTAATATCAGTACAACTGCTAAAAACTTTTTCATTTTTTCTCTCCTTCTTTTAATTAAAAACTATCAACAAGGGGAATAATCCCCAAAATAACTATATAAAATTTATAATTCCATCGTTGATTGATTGAATTACAGCTAAGCTTTCAACTTGATATCCTTTTTCTTTTAATTTCTTGCTTCCCCCTTGGAATTGTTTTTCAATAACTGCTCCAATACCTACAACTTCTGCTCCTCCCATTTCAACCAATTCTGCCATCCCCATAGCTGCTTCACCATGAGCCAGAAAATCATCTAAAATAAGGATTTTATCTCCTTTTTCTATGTATTTTTTCGATACTCTTACGATGGAGGTTGTCCCCTTTGTAAAGGATTTTACCTCTGCTCCGTAAAATTCATCTGTCATAGTATTGGGTGATGTTTTCTTTGCAAATACCACTAATGGATTTCCGAAATATTCAGCTGCCATGCAGGCAATGGCAATGCCTGAAGCTTCAACTGTTAAAATCTTATTAATCTCTTTATCTTTAAATCTGTTTTTAAATTCTTTACCTAATTCACTTAAAAATTCAACGTCTATCTGATGGTTTAAAAATGAATCTACTTTTAGAATTTCCGTACCTATGGCTACGCCATCTTTGATAATTCTGTTCTTTAATGCTTGCATATTTTATTTGTCTCCTAAGCATTCTACTATTTATTTCATATATATTTAATTAAATATATATATATTAATTTTTACATTTTTTTAATAATTATTACTGACTTTCGGCAACAACGTTATTATAATATTTGGTATCTGTTTAGTAAAGCGGTTTTTTGCCAAATATTTAATATTTTTGACATAGAATTTAAGAAAGTTCGTATTTTTACGAACTTTCTATTTTCCATAAAATTTAAATTGCATATTTTTCAGCTAATATTCTTCCAACATGAACCCCGCTTGCCGATGCTTGAGACAGAGAATGTGTCACTCCCGATCCATCACCTAATGCATAAAGACCTTTAACCTTTGTTTCTAAATTATTATCTACTTGAACTTTAGAATTGTAAAATTTAACTTCAACACCATACAATAAAGTATCTTCATTTGCAGTACCCGGAGCAATTTTATCAAGAGCATATATCATCTCTATAATATTATCTAACTGCCTTTTCGGAATAACTAAGCTTAAATCTCCCGGAGTTGCTTTCAAAGTAGGTCTTGTAAAACATTTTTCCATACGTCTTGCACTGCTTCTTCTTCCTTTTACCAAATCTCCAAATCTTTGTAAAAGAACTCCGCCTCCAAGCATATTACTTAATTTAGCAATAGATTCTCCATATTCATTACTGTTTTTAAAAGGTTCTGTAAATGTATTTGAAACCAATAGAGCAAAATTTGTGTTTTCTGTTCTCAGGCTTGGATCAGCATAACTATGCCCATTTACTGTAACAATGCCATTTGTATTTTCTGCTACTACCTCACCATACGGATTCATACAGAAAGTTCGTACCATGTCATTATATTTATCTGTTTTATATACTATTTTACTCTCATATACTTCATCAGTAATATGTTTAAAAATCTCACCGGGTAGTTCAACTCTAACTCCAATATCTACTCTGTTCTTTTTCAGCTCAATGTTCATTTTATCACATATTGTAGATATCCATTTAGAACCTGATCTACCTGTTGCGAGAACTAAATCGTTACATTCATATTTATTGCCCTTATCTGTTGTAACACAAAATCTACCATCATCTAATTTATCAACATCTATAATCTGAGTATAGAATTGTGTCTCTATCCGTTTTTTTGTATATTCAAAAATTCTTTCGATAATTTTAACGTTACGGTCAGTACCCAAATGTCTCACTTTAGCATCCAAAAGATGCAGATTATTTCTAAGTGCCGTTGTTTTTAATTGTGAATTGGCAGTTGAATATAATTTAGCATCGGCACCACCCATACTGCATAAAACTTCATCTACATATTCCATTAATTCTAAGGCTTCTTCTTTACCTACGTATTTATGAAGATCCCCTCCAAATTGATTTGTAATATTATATTTTCCGTCAGAAAGAGTACCAGCACCACCATACCCATTCATAATATGGCAAGGACTACATTTAATACAATTTGTCGTACTGCCAAGCTTAATTGGACAAACTCTTTTTTCTATTCCTGCACCCTTATCTATCATAAGTATTTTGGCATTATTTTTAATCTTTGTCATTTCATAAGACATAAATACACCGCTGGCACCTGCCCCTGCTATAATAATATCATATTTTTCCATTTTTTATCATCCTTTTACTAATGTTATTTAACTAAAAACCTTAGCCTAAAATATTATATTAGTTTATAGTAAAACAAGCAATATATTTATTCCAATTAATAACTATCTTATAAAATGATTTATTTTTCTAATAATTATATTTGCAGGGAATTTATTATATATCTTCTCTGTTTACTGGCATGCTCATACACCTTGGGCCACCTCTTCCCCTTGACAGTTCCGAGCTGGAAATAGTCAATACTTTTACTCCATGTTTATCTAAAAGTTCATTTGTTACATAATTTCGATCATAAGTAATAACAGTGCCGGGAGATATGGCTAATGTATTGGAACCGTCACTCCATTGTTCTCTTTGTGCTGCTATTTTATCATTACCCCCACAGCGTATTAATTCAACATCTTGTAAATTTAACTCTTTTTTTAAGATAATTTCTAAGTTATCATAATTACTACTGAATAAAGGCTTTTTATCTTTGTCCAATGTAACTTCATAAATATTCAAAGGTTCTTCGATCTCTGAATGTATGGCAAATTTATTAAAATCCACCATAGTAAACACTGTATCCAAATGCATAAATGCACGACATTTAGGTATTTCAAATACAAGTACCTTTTGAAAATCTTTATAGCCTAAAATCCTGTTAGCTAATATTTCAATAGCATCGGCTGAAGTTCTTTGACTATATCCCACTGCAACAATTTTTTTAGATAAAACTAGTATATCTCCACCTTCAATGCTGTGTGGCATACCATAATCATACCATTTATTAGTCTCATCAGGAAATACATATTTATTATACATAAACATGTATTTTAATAAAAGTGATTCTCTCTTCCTTGCTCTTGTATTCATAGAATTTATGCATAAGCCATCACCGATGCAAGCACCGGGATCTCTTGTAAAATAAAGATTTGGCATAGGATCTGTATAATAAGGGTACTCTTCTGTAATAAAATCAGCCAAGGAATTAGTTTTTATAAATAACTGTTTTTTCTTTATACCTGCTAAAATGTTATTTACCATATTTTCTGCGCTTAGACTCATTAAAAATTCATGCAATGCATCTCTTACTTTATTTGAATGAATTTCACTTGCCCTAAGAAATTCTTTTAAAAATTGTTTCCTTATTTCATCACTGCTTAAAGCTTTAATTGCTTGTTCTTTAAAATATAATACTTCCACATTATTTTGCTTTAAAACTCGTGCAAAGCAGTCATGTTCATGCTGAGCTGCTTTTAAATAAGGTATATCATCAAATAATAATCTTTCAAAATTATCTGGTACCAATCCTTCTATTTCTTCCCCTAATTTATGAAGCATAACTCTGTTCAGCTTCCCAATTTCAGAATAAACATTTACCCCTAACTTCATGTTTAAATTCTCCCCTTAATAATTTATCCTAACGTTGCAACAACAACAGCTTTTATTGAATGTAATCGATTTTCAGCTTCGTCAAATACAACTGAATATTTACTTCTGAAAACTTCATCTGATACTTCTCTTATATCCAGACCTTTTTCAAAACATTTTTTTGCTACTGTAGTCTCAAAATCATGAAATGCCGGTAGACAATGCATAAAGATTACATTTGGATTCTCCGTTGCTTTAATTAAATCCATGGTTACTTTGTATGGTGATAATAATTTTACTCTTTCTGCTATTTTATCCTCTTCCCCCATGGAAGCCCATATATCTGTGTATATTACGTCTGCGCCTTTTAAGCACTTTGGATCACTGGAAATTTCAATTATTGCACCTGATTCTTTGGCTGCATTTTCTACCTTCCCTAAAACTTCTTCATCCACTTTTAAAGAGTCAGGACCATACGCAACATAATGCATACCCATCTTTGCACATCCGTACATCCATGCATAAGACATATTATTTCTTATATCACCACAAAATACAACTTTTGCTTCATTTAACGGTTTTGACATATGCTCTTCCATAGTCATCATATCTGCTAATATTTGAGTTGGATGATCTACATCAGAAAGTCCATTCCATACAGGAACTTCTGAGAACTTTGATAAATCCTCAAGAACCTTTTGTTCATATCCTCTGTATTCTATTGCATCGTAAAATCTTCCAAGTACCTTTGCAGTATCTTCTAAAGACTCTTTTTTACCCATTTGAGAACTTCCTGAATCCAAATATGTCACATGCGCACCTTCATCTAAACATGAAACTTCGAATGAACATCTTGTTCTTGTCGATGTTTTTTCAAATAATAGTACTACATTCTTCCCTTTTAGTTTATAATCTATAATTCCTGCTTTTTTCTTTGCTTTCAGTTCATGTGCCAAGTCAAGCATATATCTTATTTCATCTTTTGAGAAATCCATTAAAGTTAAGAAACTTCTACCTTTTAAATTTATTTTCATAATATTTTTTCTCCTTATATATTTTTACCTTTATTACCAATAAGTATACTAATTTTGAATTTACGTTTATAATTATAATATACTTTTGCATAAAAATACAGCATTTATTAGAAAATCTTTAATAAATGCTGTATTTTTTATATTTTTATTAATAATATTGCATATTTATTATTTTTGTTTCTTCGATTTTATAAAATATTCATTAAGTAATTTTTGTGCTAAATATTTTTCAAAATCAGCTTTTATAGTCAAATTAACTATAATAGTAAAAAGTTCAATCATATCATCATCATAAAGGCCTCCATCGCTCAATGATTTTTTTAAATGCTGTATATCATCAATTGCTGATTTTGCCATTTCATTTTCATTATCCTTTTGTACATCAACAATACTTTTATAAAGAAGTTCCAAATCAATTTTATCATCAAATTCTGAATTATAATTATCAATGATAGGTTTCATTAACATTTCAATTTCACCCATTTGAAAAGTATTTTTTAAATAATAAATTAATGTTAATATAATTAAATGATCCTTATTATATTTTTTGTTCTTTGTCCTTGGAAGTAAATTATGTTTCACATAATTGTTTATCATCGTTTTAGTAAGAACCTTATCTTTTTCATTTCTCTTATAAATTTCCAGTTTTTTATTCATAAAATTAGATACTTGATCCATATATAAATCCATATCAGGAAAAGAATCAGTATCATGCTTATTATTGTTTAAAAAATCTTCTATAATATTTTTCATATATTCTTCATGTCTCATTTATTAAACCTCCAACAAACTATTTATATCTAGTTATTATAACCTCATTATATTGTTTGTTATACTATATGTCAATCATATACATATTGATTCTATAATACCTAATATTTTAATTTGTATAGTTTTTAATAAACTCAATTGTTAATTTTCTCAGCTCATCTGTGCCTTTCATTATTTTTTCAGGAGTTGCATCTTTGCCTATTATTAATTCTTTTATTTCCTCAAGTTTATTTGCTATTTCTTCTCCGCACTCAGCTATTTTTAACTTCATCTGTAACTTGAAACTTATTAAATCCACTTTTTCTACATATCTGTTCAGCAAAGATATATACTCACTTGTACCAGAATTTTTTAATAATATTTGGGTCTTTATATAACTTGCATATATGCAATATTCTGCCACCAAATCTGATAATTCATTGCAGTATTGTTTTTTTTCATTCATTTTTTGACTGATTTCACTTGTATCTTTAGTAATCCACATTATCAAAATCATCATAAGACCACTTATCAATGACCCCACACATGCTCCTGTAAAACTAATCCACATTGAATCAAAACTTTCTAGCATGAATTGGAGTACAATAACTATAGAAACTCCAACAATTATAGGCAAAAATAGTGCAAAAAAACCTAACCAATATCTATGATTTGAAAACAATATTCCCTTCTCCTTCATAAATTTTGTTTTAATATTCCACTTTTATGTTTATCTTTTTAATTATAATTTATGTATTAAAATAACTTGCTGTTCTATTTAAAATAAAAGAATATCTGTATGTTTATTAAAACTCAAACATAAGATATCCTTAAAATTTTTAAATCTATTTATTTCATATCTGTAAATTAAATCATCATATTGTAATTAAGCTTTTACCGGCTTTGCGCCATAATACTGATAATAACATACCTCGAGTCTTCCGTTATATAGTTTTCTCCTTCTATCTGCTGGTCTGTTAAAAGTTAATCTTTCAAATTCTTTATCTGTAGTTACAAGATAAAGTGACCATGTTGGATTTTTCTTAAAAAATAAATTTAAATCCCTGTAAATCTTATGAATATCTTCTTTTTCACCGATTCTTTCTCCATAAGGGGGATTACAAATCATTATTCCGTAATTTTCCTCTATTTTAAATTTACTAAATGGTACAACGGAAAATTCAATACAATCATCTACACCTGCCTCCTCTGCATTTTTTCTCGCAGCCTTTACAGCAGCAGGATTAATATCTGATGCCTTAATCCTAATATCCGCATCATATTTAATAGCTTCATACGCTTTTTTTCTCTCTTCTTTCCATAATTTTTCAGAAATAGCTGACCATCCTTCAGAAGCAAATTTTCTTGATAGTCCCGGCGCAATATTTCTTCCAATCATTGCAGCTTCAATGGCAATAGTACCTGAACCACACATAGGATCTGCCAAAAGCCTTCCCTCTTTCCAAAAAGATAATTGAACCATGGCAGATGCCAGAGTTTCTTTAATTGGAGCGGCCACATCTTCTACTCTGTATCCTCTCTTATGCAGACCTGCTCCGCTTGTATCTATAGTAAGCGTTACTCTGTCTTTTAAAATAGTTATCTTTACAGTATATTCTGATCCAGTCTCTTTAAACCAGTCACAATGGTATACCTCTTTTAATTTTTCTACAATAGCTTTTTTTACAATAGCTTGACAATCAGGTACACTGTGAAGCTTTGACTTTACAGAAGACCCTGTTACAGTAAACTTACCATCTTCAGGTATCCACTGTTCCCAAGGCAAAGCTTTTGTCTGCTGAAACAGTTCTTCAAAAGAAAATGCATTAAATTCTCCCATCTTCAGGAGCACTCGGTCTGCACATCTAAGCCATAAGTTTGATTTCACAATAGCTCTTTCATCTCCCATAAAGGTTATTTTTGCATCTTCTGACTTTATGATTTTATATCCAAGTGTCTCAACTTCTCTTTTTACGATTGCTTCTAGACCAAATGTGGCAGTAGCTATAATTTCCAGTTTCATAATATAATAAACCTTTCTTATATAAAACAGACAGTTACTAATGGTAACTGCCCGTTTCGTTTAATTTATAAATTTAGATAAAAGATCTTTTTCTGTTCATAGAATTGTTCTCAATTGCATCAATTGAATTTAATGCTTTTCCTGTACCTATGGCAACACAATCCTTTGGGTTTTCCGCAATACTTACATGTATACCCGTTCTTTCTTGAATTCTTTCATCAATTCCATGAAGTAATGCTCCACCGCCGGTAATAATTATTCCGCTGTTACTAATATCAGCCGCAAGTTCCGGAGGAGTTCTTTCCAATACTCCATGTGCTGCTTCACATATAACCTGCAATGGTTCATCAAGTGCTTCCATCATCTCTTTAGATGTGATTTCCACAGATTTTGGCAATCCAGTAACCAAATCTCTGCCTCTACACTCTTTGACAATCATTTCTTCTCTAGGATAAGCTGTACCTATGGTCATTTTAATTATTTCTGCTGTACGTTCACCAATATATAATTTATGCTCTTTCCTCATATATTTAATAATTGCTTCATCAAATCTATCACCGGCAACCTTTACAGAAGTACTTGTAACTATACCTCCTAACGAAATAACAGCAATATCTGTTGTTCCTCCACCGATATCAATAACCATTGATCCATCTGGTTTAGAAATATCAAGACCTGCGCCTATAGCCGCCGCTACAGGTTCTTCCATTAAAAATACAGCTTTGCCACCTGCCTGAGTTGCCGCCTCACGAACAGCTCTCTTTTCAACTTCTGTTACTCCGCTAGGCACGCACACCATAATTCTCGGCTTAAAAAATTTACTACTTCCACAAGTTTTTCTAATAAAATGTTTCAACATTCTTTCTGTAATATCATAATCTGAGATTACTCCATCTCTAAGCGGTCTTACCGCAACAATATTTGCCGGTGTTCTTCCAAGCATTTGTCTTGCCTCTTCACCTACAGCAAGTATTTCATTCGTATCCCTGTTTATGGCAACCACAGAAGGCTCATTTAAAACCACTCCCTTGCCTTTTATATAAACTAGAACATTAGCTGTACCTAAGTCAATGCCAACTTCATCTGTAAATGCCAAAATAATCACTCCTTTTAATTTGGTTCTCAATAGTAAAATCTATAATAAGCTCAATTGGCACCTAAGTAATTTATAAAACAAATACTAATAGGTGCCTTACAGAAAATTCACAATGTGTACTTCTATAATTATAAGTCTATATTATCTTTTATCCTCGTCATAATATTATATATACTATTTGCATATTTATCAATTTTTATTTTGCTATTTCACAAAATGTACACAAATTTCTTAGATTTTTACAATATCAACCATTTTAAAATCTTCAATTGACTTATTCATTAACAAACAATTTGCTAAAGCATTCGCTGTATCTATTGATGTTAAGCAAGCAATGTTACGTTCTATGGCTTTTCTTCTCATTTTTACTGACTGTACTGCCGGTTTTCTTCCGATTTTTGAAGTTGATACAACAAAATCAACTTCACCGCTGTCAAATAAATCCGTAGTATTAGGAGATGGTCCTCCATCTTTGTTTATGACAATTGCAGGAATTCCATTAGCCATGAGATATTTACCTGTGCCCTTTGTTGCACAAATTTTATATCCGAAATCTATAAATTTCTGAGCCAATGGTACTATTTCGGGTTTATCCGCATCCTTTACAGTTATTAAGACACAATTACCTACTTTATGAAGTTCATATCCTGCACCGATTAATCCTTTAAATAATGCCGTTTCAAAATCTTTATCAATTCCAAGTACTTCACCTGTGGATTTCATTTCAGGTCCCAAATGATTATCCGCATCATGCAGTTTAGGGAAACTAAACACCGGTACTTTTACTGCAACATATTCACCTTCTTCACAAACGCCACTCTTGTAACCAAGCTCTTTAAGACTTGCTCCAAGCATAACTTTTGTAGCTAAGTCAACTATTGGAACATTGGTAACTTTGCTGATGTATGGAACAGTTCTTGATGAGCGAGGATTTACCTCAATAACATATACCTGTCCTTCATATAAAACATATTGGATATTTACTAAACCTAAAACCTTTAACTCTTTTGCTAGTTTGCCTGTATATTCAATGATAGAATTTCTTACATCTTCAGAAATGGTCTGTGGCGGATAAACAGAAATGGAATCTCCTGAATGTACACCTGCGCGTTCAATATGTTCCATAATTCCCGGTATCAAGAAATCTTCTCCGTCACAAACGGCATCTACTTCAAGCTCCGTACCCATTAAATATTTATCAATCAGCACAGGATTTTCAAGTTCAACAGAAGTAATAATATTCATGTACTCTACAACATCACTTTCTTTGTAAGCAATGATCATGTTTTGACCGCCAAGCACATATGAAGGTCTGAGAAGTACAGGGAAACCTAATTCTTTAGCTTCTTTTACTGCTTCTTCTGTAGTAAATGCCATCTTTCCGTTTGGTCTTGGAATTGCACATTTTTCCAAAAGCTTATCAAAACGTTCTCTGTCTTCAGCCTCATCTATACTGTCGGCAGATGTTCCAAGAATATTCATACCTTTTTTCTTTAAGAATTTAGTAAGCTTGATTGCAGTTTGCCCTCCAAACTGTACTACTACTCCCCATGGTTTTTCTGTCTCTATAATAGACTCCACATCTTCCGGAGTAAGGGGCTCAAAATATAATCTGTCTGAAATATCAAAGTCTGTAGATACAGTTTCTGGGTTATTGTTTACAATAATCGCTTCATAGCCTTCTTCTTTCAATGCTGTGACACAATGTACCGAACAATAATCAAATTCAATACCTTGTCCTATTCTTATAGGGCCTGAACCGAATACAATAATTTTCTTCTTTCCGCTTTCATGTTCTTCAATAAACTCTGCAGCCTCATTTTCATCATCATAAGTAGAATAGAAATATGGTGTTTCTGCTGAGAATTCCGCTGCACATGTATCTACCATTTTATAAGATGCATACAATTTCAGCGGTGGCTTTTGTCCACTTATTTTTTCTATAGTAGTATCTAAGAATCCAAATTTCTTAGCTTTTTTATATTTCTCCTCTGTAAGCTCACCATGTGCCAATTCCAATTCCAAGTTAACAAGATTGTTTAACTTACTTATGAACCACTTATCAATTTTTGTTATATCATGAATAGTATCTATGTCAATTCCTCTTTTTAATGCTGCATATACTACAAAGATTCTTTCATCATCACAATTATGAAGCAATTCTAAAATAGTCTTGGTTTTTTTATTTTTTAATTTTGGTAAATTTAATGTATCAAGTCCAAGCTCAATACAACGAACGGCTTTCATCATAGCCTGTTCAAAATAAGTACCAATAGCCATGATTTCGCCAGTGGCTTTCATCTGTGTTCCCAGTTCTCTTTTTGCATAGACAAATTTATCAAACGGCCATTTTGGAAATTTCACAACAACATAATCAAGTGCAGGCTCAAAGCAAGCATATGTTTTACCTGTAACAGAATTTAATATCTCATCTAAAGTATAGCCTATTGCAATCTTTGTGGAAACCTTTGCTATTGGATAGCCTGTTGCCTTTGATGCCAATGCAGATGAACGAGAAACTCTTGGATTTACTTCAATTACTGCATATTCAAAGCTATGTGGATTTAGTGCAAACTGACAGTTGCATCCTCCTTCCACGCCAAGTGCCTGTATGATATTTATAGATGCAGTACGAAGCATCTGATATTCCTTATCAGAAAGAGTAACAGCAGGAGCAATTACAATTGAATCTCCTGTATGAACACCTACAGGATCTACATTTTCCATGGAACAAACGGTTATAGTATTATTCTTACTGTCTCTTATAATTTCAAATTCTATTTCTTTCCATCCTGAAACGCACTTCTCTATTAATATTTGTGTTATAGGGCTTAATCTTAAACCATTTTCACCAATAATTGTTAGTTCTTCTCTGTTCTTTGCAATTCCTCCGCCTGTACCGCCAAGAGTATAAGCAGGTCTTACGATAATGGGATACCCGATTTCTTCTGCGAATTCAAGGGCATCTACTATATTTGTCACTACCTTTGAAGGAATTACTGGTTCTCCTATGGATTCCAGCATATCTTTGAATAATTGTCTATCTTCAGCTTTATCTATGATTTCCGGTGTAGCACCTAAAAGCTTTACATTCTCCTCTTCTAAAAAACCTTCTTTTGCAAGCTGCATGGAAAGTGTTAAAGCTGTCTGTCCTCCCATAGTGGGAAGTATGCTGTCTGGTTTTTCTTCACTGATAATTTTCTTTAATACTGGAATAGTAAGCGGCTCAATGTATACTTTGTCCGCCATAGTTTTATCTGTCATAATTGTGGCAGGATTTGAATTTACTAAAACCACCTCAAGTCCATCATCCTTAAGAGAACGGCACATTTGAGTTCCTGCATAATCAAATTCAGCAGCCTGACCAATAATAATCGGACCTGATCCAATTACAAGTATTTTTTTTATATCTTTACGTAATGGCATTTTCACTGCACCTCTACTTTTTCTCACTCATCATTGCTATAAACTTATCAAATAGGTATTGTGTATCCTGAGGTCCTCCGCAAGCTTCCGGATGGAATTGAACTGTAAATGCATTTCCATTGGAATATTCAATACCCTCACAGCTTTTATCATTTGCACTGAAATGACTTACAAACCCAACTGCTTCTGGTATTGTATCGCCTATTACTGCATATCCATGATTTTGGCTAGTAACAAAGATTCTATCTAAATTTACATCTACCACAGGTTGATTTGCACCTCTGTGTCCATATTTAAGCTTTTCCGTTTTAGCTCCGTTAGCAAGGGCTAAAAGCTGATGACCTAAGCAGATTCCCAAAACAGGAATATTAAGTTTCATAAGTTCTTTTAAAATTGCAATTGGTTCTATATTTTCGGTAGGATCTCCAGGACCGTTTGAAAGCATAATACCATCTGGACTTAATGTCTTTATTTCAGCCAAACTGGTATTATATGGAACAACTGTCACATCACATCCTCTGTCCATAAGACTTCTTAAAATATTTGCCTTATATCCATAATCATATAGAACAATATGGTATTTACTGTCCTCTGAATTATAACGTTTAGCCTTTTTACACGATACGGATTTTACTGCATCATTTATTACATAATTCTTAAGTTCTGAAATAAAACTGTCTAAATCAACTGGCATTTCGGTAGTAATAGCGCCATTCATTACGCCATATTCTCTGATTTTTTTTGTTAAAGCTCTTGTATCTATTCCATATAATCCTATAATATTTTGAGATTTTAAATATTCATCAATTGTATATTTACTTCTGAAATTCGAAGGCTCTTCACACGCCTCTCTAACAATATATCCTTTAACCCAAACCTTTGCAGATTCTTTATCTGTATCATTCAATCCGTAATTCCCAATCAAAGGAAATGTCTGTGTTACAATCTGACCATAGTAGCTTGGATCTGTTAAGGTTTCTTGATAACCTGTCATTCCTGTTGTAAACACAACTTCACCAACAGATGTACCGCTTGCACCAAAACTGTAACCTTCGTACACTGTCCCATCTGCAAGGATTAAATAAGCCTTCTTATCTTTTTTCTCTTTTTCCTTACTGCTTTTTTCCATTTTTTTCTTACTCCTTAACTACCAATTGTTATAAATTCAATTTAAACAAGCTAAACAAATCAATTTAATTACTTAATGCTTTTTTTAGTATTTCTAATCCTTCATCTAATTCTTCATAAGTTATTGTCAAAGGTGGTAATAATCTGATTTTTTCTTTTGCAGTAAGTGGAATCAAACCATTTTCTATACAAGTTTTAACTACATCTTTTGCCGTCTTATTTTTTACTTCTATACCTAACATCATTCCCATACCCGTTACACTTACCACATTATCCATTTTTTCTACTGCATCTTTTATATAAGCTCCTTTTTCAGACACTTCCTTTAAAAATGCATCATCTATTCTTTTTAAAACTTCAATGCCTCCAGCACAAGTAATTGGATTTCCTCCAAAGGTTGTACCATGATCCCCAGGCTTTAATACATCACAAGTTTTCTTGCCGAAAAGTATGCCTCCTATTGGAAGTCCTGCACCTAAACCTTTAGCTAATGTTACCAAATCAGGCTCTATAGAAAACTGCTCATAGGCAAACAAGGTACCTGTTCTTCCTATTCCCGTTTGAACCTCATCAACAATAAATATTATATCTTTTTCTTTGCATATTTTACTTATATTAGAAACAAAATCTTTTTCAAGAGGTACAACTCCGCCTTCACCTTGTACTAGTTCTAACATAATTGCACAAGTTTTTTCATTAATCTTTGATTTAACATCATCTATATCATTTGCCTTAGCATAAGAAAATCCCTTTACAAATGGGGCAAAATATTTATGGTAATCTTCTTGACCAGTAGCTGTAATAGTGGCCATGGTTCTTCCATGAAATGAATTGACCAGAGTAATTATTTCATATCTGTTCTCACCATATTTTTGAAAGCTGTATTTTCTTGCAGTTTTAATAGCACCTTCATTAGCTTCTGCTCCTGAATTTGCAAAGAACATTTTCTGCATACTGGTTCTTTTCAATACCATTTCAGCCAACTTACTGCAAGGATACGTGTAAAAAAGATTAGAGATATGCTGTATCATATTAGCTTGTTTAGTTATAGCCTCTACCCAGCCTTTATCACAAAATCCTAAGGAATTAACACCAATTCCTGATGAAAAATCTATATATTTTTTACCTTCTGGAGAATAGCATGTTGCACCATTTCCCTTTTCTAAGCAAAGATCATATCTTGCATAAGTACCCATAACATTTTCGGCATCTCTTTTCATTATTTCTTCAGTATTCATTTACATTATCATCCTTTCTAATAGAATAAAGTACCTATTCCTTTATCTGAAAAAAGCTCTATTAAAATTGAATGCTTTATTCTTCCATCAATTATAACTGCTTCCTTAAGTCCGTTCTCTATTGCTTCAGCACAACTTTCTATCTTAGGAATCATTCCTCCTGAAATAATTCCTTCTTCTATCAATTTAGGAATTTCTGTGGTCTTAATTCTCGTAATTAATGATTCTTCATCTTTTATATCTTTTAAAAGTCCCCTTATATCCGTCATGGAAATAAGTTTTTCTGCTTTTAATGCGCCGGCTATTGCCGCCGCCGCAGTATCTGCATTTATATTATAAATCTGTCCTTCATGATCTACTCCTACTGTGGCAATCACAGGAATAAATCCATTGTCCATTGCAAGTTCAATTGGTGCTGCATCAATCTTTGTAATCTCACCTACATAACCTAAATCCACATTACCCTTCATCTTAACAGCTTGTATCATTCCTCCGTCTGCACCGCAAAGCCCGATTGCCTTACCGTTATTATGATGTATTATGGAAACAAGACTTTTGTTTACTTTACCTGAAAGCACCATACCTACAATTTCAGCTGTTTCTTTGTCTGTATATCTGAGACCATCTATAAATTTAGATTCTTTTCCTACTCTTTTCAGCATTGTACTTATATCAGGACCACCACCATGAACAAGTACTACTTTAATGCCTACTATGGAAAGAAGAACAATATCTCTCATTACTGCATTTTTTAATTCTTCATTTATCATTGCGTTGCCACCATATTTAACAACGATTATTTTATCGAAAAATTTCTGTATATATGGAAGTGCTTCTGTAAGCACCTGAGCCCTATTTTTAGTCTCTTGCATTATTATCTCCTTACGTTCTGTAATCTCCATTAATTTTAACATAATTATATGTTAAATCACATCCCCAAGATCTTCCCTTCGCTGTGCCCTGGTTTAGTGAAATCAATATTTTTATTTCATCTTCTGCCAAAATCTTTGCTGCTTCATCTTCGCTGTAAGGATTATATGCCGCTGATTTACAAACTTCCACATTCCCTTTTGATGAAGAAAGAACAACATCAACTTTATTTATATCAAAATCCACTTCTGCATAACCAATGGCACAAAGAACTCTGCCCCAATTTGCATCTTCTCCAAACATGGCAGCTTTAAATAAACTGGAAGTTATTACAGATTTTGAAATAATCCTTGCGGTGTTTACATCTGGAGCCCCTGAAACTATACATTCCAAAAGTTTTGTTGCACCTTCACCATCTTTTGCAATGTTTCTTGATAATTCTGCGTTAATAGTATTTAAAGCTTTACAGAAAAACTCAAAATCTTCACCTTCTGCATCTATTATAGGATTTTCTGCCATACCATTTGCCATTATTGCTACGGTATCATTTGTAGAAGTATCCCCATCTATACTTATTTGATTAAATGTATCTTCTATATCATATTTAAGTGCTTTTTTCAGCATATCCTGTGAAATAGCCACATCTGTAGTTAAAAAACAAAGCATAGTAGCCATATTAGGATGGATCATACCGCTTCCTTTTGCAATACCGCCAATATGACATTCTTTATTACCCAATATGAAAGATACTGCCAATTCTTTTTTCACAGTATCAGTCGTCATAATTCCTTCAGCAGCCATTGATGAACCCTCATAGCTAAGTTTTTTAACTGCCTTTGGTATGCCTTTTTCAAATGGTTCTATACACATAGGTTCCCCTATTACTCCTGTGGAACTTACGATTACATCAGCAGGACTTATCTTTAATTCTCTTGCTACAAGTTTACACGTTTGCTGTGCTATTTCCATACCATTAGGGGCACATGTATTGGCATTTCCGCTGTTGCATACAATAGCTCTTGCCAGTCCGTCTTTTATATTTTCTTTTGTAACATAAATAGGTGCTCCCTTTACTTTATTTTTCGTATATACAGCAGCTACATTGCACTGTATATCACTGACAATAAGAGATAAATCTTTTTTTCTTTTATTTTTTCTTATCCCACAATGGACTCCTGAAGCTTTAAATCCATTGGGAGCGCAAATACCGCCATCTATAAACTCTATATACATAATTTTTCTCCTTACTATTGATTCTATATAAATCAAGCAAACCAGCCATTCTTAAATCAGCTCCGGACTCATATAAGTCCCGTCTGCTCCGGCAATTCAAGCATTATATTCATACACTGCATAGCTGCACCTGATGCACCTTTACCAAGGTTATCATATCTAGCTGCAAGCAAAATCTGTTCCTCATTTCCAAAGACAAAAATCTCAAGGGTATTTTTACCTGACAAATTGTTTGATCCTAGTAAACCGCTTTCTGGCTCTTTACCATATGCCTTTACTTTTACAAAATTTTGATTGCTATAGTACTCTGACAGTAATTCATGAAGCTCCTTTGGAGTTATTTTTTTATTCAGCATTCTTGTATGAATAGGGACGCTGGCAAGCATTCCGCTATAATAGTCTGCTACAATAGGACTAAAAACCGGAGCATAATCAATTCCCGTAATTGCTTTCATTTCTTTTAAATGTTTATGTTTTAAAGAAAGTCCATACTCTCTTGGGCTGTTTAATTCATTATCTCTGTCTGAGGATTCATACTCTGCGATCATTTTTTTGCCGCCACCACTGTAACCTGTAATGGAATGGCATGTAAAAGGATAATCTTTATTTGCTATTCCTAACTTAATTAAAGGGTTAACTAAAGATATAAAACCTGTGGCATGACATCCTGGCACAGCTACTCTGTTTGATTCTTTAATTAATTTTCTTTGTTCTTTATTAAGCTCAGGGAATCCATATACCCAATCCTTATTCGTTCTGTGTGCTGTGGATGTGTCTAGAACTCTTGCAGAAATCGGAGCTTCAGCAATTATTTCCTTTGATGCAGTATCCGGTAAGCAAAGAAACGTAATATCAGCCTTTTTCATCATTTCCAAACGTCTTTTTAAATCTTTCCGTTTTTCGCTTTCAATTGTAATCACATCGATATCATCTCTATGCTGAAAACGTTCAAATATTTTTAATCCTGTAGTACCTTCCTGTCCGTCAATGAAAACTTTATAAGCCATTGTTTCTTTCCTTTCCCTTACGTTGTCATTTATAATTTTATAATAACTGTTACCTTTTAATACTTTTTATTATAATTATACAATGTTTTTGCATAAAGTCAACGTTTTTTGTATATTATTAATGGCATTTGCATATTTTTTCATTTTTTATTCATTTTTTATTCATTTTTTTGTATAATACAAATATTACTTTTTATAATGCTAAAAGACCACTGACGATATCTTACGCCAATGGTCTTAAAATATTAATCAATAATAAGTTTTTACTTAATTTTTTTATATAAATTTTTTTAATATTAATACAGAAGTTAATTATATTATTTAATAAACAATTAAAAAAAAATAATTTATTCTTATCTTTATTTTGTATTATAAGTTTATTAAACAGCATAATTTCCCCTCCTATAATTTTTTCTATCCTTTCTATTATACACCTCCCGTAATAAATTTCAACAAATTTTTTCAAATAATTTATAATTACTTTTTAGCCATATATTCACCTGATTCAGAAGTATTTCTTTGTCATTTTTTAAATCTTCATTAATAACCATTTCCAAAAGATTTTGAAGTATACTGCCTATCATCTTTCCATATGGCACCCCTATTTTTATTAAATCATTTCCATCAACATTTAAATCCCGTAAACTATAACATTCCCCTGAATTTATAATGTCATCCAGAATCAATAAAGCCTGCTTTATATCTTCTGAATTTTTACGTTTCTCCTCATTTTTAATCTCTGTATTTACATCAGCAAGATGAAATTCTAACAATAATTTGAAATTTGTCTCTCCCAATTTATTAAGCCATCTTTTTACACTTATTCTGTTTGAGTATATTTCTTCATTAAAAGATTTAATCAATGTAACTACTGTTTCCATCGTTTGTTTATCGCATTTCAATCTCTTTAAAACTTTATATGCTATCTCAATTCTATCTTTAATATCAAATTTACAGAAAAAAATGGCAAGCCTAAGTACTTTATTATTTGAGCTTAAGTCTAACACATCTAAAGTTTCATTCCATTTACAGTTTTTCATCAAAATATTTATTTCAGGAATAAATTCTTCTATAATATTTTCACCCAAGATTAGAGCCTTTTTGCAATATTTACCGCAAATCATCTGAGCAAATTCATTATATATTCTTTCAACAGATATATTTTTAAGTTTTTCTGCATGCATCTTAGCTGCTTCTAGTGTTTCATTTTCAATATCGAACCCTAATTCCGCACAGAATCTCAATGCCCTCAATATACGCAATGCATCTTCAGCAAACCTTTTTTCAGGATCTCCCACACATTTTATTTGTTTTTTCTCAATATCCTTTAACCCACTAAAATAATCTTGAAGTCCATCTTTTTCATTATATGATAATGCATTCATTGTAAAATCTCTTCTTTTCAAATCGTCTTCAAGAGATGTTATATATATTACATTATCTGGCCGTCTTTTATCTGAATAAGTGCCATCTGCTCTAAAAGATGTGACTTCCACAAATTCATTATCCGAAACCACTGTTACAGTTCCGTGTTTTAAACCTGTTTGTATTATATGAAAATTTTCAAAACATTTAAGATACTGCATAGGTCTTGCAGAAGTACATATATCCCAGTCTTTTGGAGTTCTCCCTACGATACTGTCTCTTACACATCCTCCCACTATATAAGCTTCAAATCCGTTATCTTCAAGTATATTAAGTACATTTTTTACTGATTTGGGAATCTTAATTTTTCTCATTAATATCCAACCATCCTTTTATTCCTTTGTACTATATTATATATTCATGCTGCATAACAAAATATGATTTAATGACTTTTACGGCTTTAATGATTTACAACTTGCGGTGAAGCTATTTGAATTATAGGAATCATTGGAACATGTAATCTCAAACTGTTTAATAATTGCAAATATGATTCAATGATCCCTTATTTTCAGCACGCTAGATTAATCAAATGCAGCATATTTACTTTAAAATATTATAACATCTATTTCCATACAGAAACAACCCTGTTACAACTCTGTTCATTAAAAAAACACAGTAATATCCGTTGGGCTCTTTCTACATTATTCTTTTATAGTAACAACATTTTAAGCTGCTACCGTTAATTTTAAAATAGATGCCCCTTGAGTAAACATTTTACAGTAAACATTTGTACATTTTTTATACTTTGCGAAAATTTTCATAGCTTCACATTCATTAAAGTATACTTTCCAACAGCCAACACACTTAAAGTTCTTGCCCTTATTTGTAATAAAAGCTTTTATATCTGACAGTGGATATCCTAGGAACAAACCAATTTCATGGGGAAACTCTTCGCAATCAATCAGTTTATTTGATAGTATCTCAATACAATCTTGAACATTGCAAGAAGAATACCCATGACACATAAGAAATTTTTTTGCATCAGCTTGAGCTAAATCGTTTTCAAGCTTTTTAGGTCTATAAACATAAAGCAGTGCTTTTTCCCCGCTTTTTCTCAATAAAGTTATTTTTACCCCCTTTAAACTTAAATCGTTATTCCATATATCAATTTGCATATTCAATTCATCTTCACTCTCATAAAAACAATTAAAAATACTTCCAGTTTTAAGTCCTGCCAGTGTTGGTGAGCAGTGTCTGATAATTAATTCTTTTGACATATTAACACCTCCGCATATTATGCTGTATGCTCCTTTATCACAAATTTGAGCTTTTATATAATATTTATTTTATTTAATTTTTGTTCTTGGTTAGCATTTGCTAACCGTTTAGCTTTTTGAAAGCGCCTAAATGGCGCTATAAAAATTATAATTAAATTAGTTAGCTAACGCTAACTTAATTATATGATAACATTATTTTAAATCTGTGTCAATTGATTTTTAACTGTTACTTTAATATTTAATTTAAAAGCTCTACGTGAATGCCCATTTTATTAATTTTTAAATTTTTATATTCTGCGCTTTAGTTTTCATTAAAAAAACTCCTTCTGCGTTAATTATCAGAAGGAGTCTTTTATCTTTTTATAAAATTATAAAATATCTTCTTTTGTTTATTTAATTGGCGGATAAGCTTGATCAAATGTCTTTTCATCAGGATCTAAGGCAGCAATTTCTCTTGTTTTTCCCATTTTTTTAACAATTTGATAAACTATCATAGGTCCTATTACAGCACTAACCGCCAGTGGAAATACTGGAGCCATTTCAGGATCAAATGCAAGTGCTCCCAAGCCTATTAATTGCGCCACCATGGCAAAAACAGGTATCCACTCATGTTTTACTTTCGCTCTTAACATTTCTTCCGGAACATAACCTCTTTTTCTCAATCTTTTTCTAAATACCATCTGTGATGCAATAATACCAACCCATGCCAAAGTTCCCGTAAATCCTGACATTGTCAAAAGGTATGCATAAAAGTTTGAATCCGGTAAAAAATATCCTAACATCAAAACCAACCACATTGGAATAATAGTAAAGAAAACACATCTTCTTGGGGTTCCTTTATTACTTAATTTGGAAAGGAATTTAGGTGCAAGGCCTTCTATTGATAAGCCGTAAAGGCATCTAACTGTTCCGTACAACCCGGCATTTGCACAACTAAATGCTGCAATCATTACAATTCCTGATATAACCGCAGCCACTCCGTTCAATCCATATTTTGCAAGGGCAAAAGAAAATATGGAACCATTTTCTAAATCTGCTTGGTTATAAGGAACAAGTAGTATTACTAATGCAATTGGGATTAAATATAATCCTACAATACGATAAGTAACACTTTTACATGCTCTTGGTACATTTTTATCAGGGTTTTGGGCTTCAGAAGCTGCCAAACCTACAATCTCAGTACCTTGGAATGATACTAAAACAGTAACCATAAGTGTAATAATTATAAGACCTCCAAACGGGAATAAGTTGTCAAAAATACCACTCATTGGATCTGTAATAAGGTTTTGAGAGCCTAAATATCCGTTATGTCCCCATAATCCAATCCATATACCGAAAGCTGCAATTATAAATGTAACAATAGCAATAACCTTAATCATAGCTAAAGTTGATTCTACTCTTGCAAACATTTTTACAGGAAGAGAATTTAAGATTGTAATACCTGCTAATGCTCCTATTGAATACATGAACATATTACCAGGTACGAGGGAGTTTAACACTATGGATACTGCAATAGCTTCTGATGGTACATATGCAACCCAATTAAACCAAAATGCCCATCCAAAGCCAACAGATACAGTTCCACCTAAAAATTCATTTGTGTATGCAACAAATGAGCCTTTACGAGGTAGATTAACCAATAGTTCACCATAGGCAATCATAAGTCCGTATACTATGAACCCAACAAGTCCATAGGCTATTAATACAGCCGGCCCCATAACGCTTATAGTCCAACCTACTCCTAAGAAGTAACAAGAACCTATTACTCCTCCAAGCGCAATCATTCCTACTTGCCAACCTTTTATGTCACGTTGTAAAGTGACTTCTTCATTGCCAGCATTTTCGATTTTATCTGCCATACTTCTTCCTCCTCTTTCTCACATAGATACTATGATTAGATTTATTACACAAATGTCTTTTCTTTTTTAAATAATAATAAAATAGTAATAATAGGTAATAATAATAAAATAGTAATAATAACGAATTTCGAAAAAACCAAATTTTAGCATTTTTAGCAAAATTAAAAATTTTCTGACATTTGTGTATTGTATTAATTGTACACAATTAACGCAAAATGTCAATCTAATTTTTTAAATTATTAAAAGTTTCCAAACTTTCTAATAAATTTTATATGTTAAGATTAACAGAAATAATACCTATCTGAAAAATTAAACTATATTCATATTCAACTATTTTATAATCAAAGTTCAATAGTACATAAAGATGATAAAAAATAAACGACTAAATCTGTTAGAATTTAGCCGTTCATTTTTTCTATCTTCTATTCTTTTATATTTTATTTCATAGCATCTTTCATAATTCTAATAAGATAATCAAAGTTTCTTTCTATTTCTCCTTCTAAATAAAAAGCTGATACAGCTAATGCACTTCTTACTCACTATTATCACTTAATAATTTTTTATCTAATCTTATATTTTTAATTTCAGCAAATTGATAAAAAAACATTAAAATACTTCTGGTATTTCCTTCTCTAAAAGGATGAATACGCCATACATCGGAAAGTAACCTAGTAAATTTTAGTACTCTTTCTTCCCGATTTATTACTTGCCAATTATTTTCATTTAAAATTATCAATGCTTTATTTATCATTGGAGTAATTTGAGTTACTTTTGCATAATCAACAGAAATCCCTTTTAAAGCATATTCTGGTTTTTCAATATTAATTGTCCTTTCAAATCCTGCCCATTCAAAAATATCTTGAAAAATATAAGCATGAATTTTCTTTAAATGCTCATAATCAAACTGCCCTTTAATTGGATTTTCATCAAGTTCTTTCATCCTTACTACAGTGAAATCTGCTTCAGCATTGTTTAACTTTTCTATATCTCTAGTTCCCAGTTTATTAATTAATACATCTGTATTTGGATAAACATATGGATCTTTCATATCTATACCTTCATTGTATATTTTTTATTTAATTCTTTTATAATATCTTTTGTTTTAATTTCTCCACGTTTTTCTTTTTCAACTAATTTATTAAATTCAGGCGTTGGTTCTAATCCATCAACTTTGATCAAGCCATATGCAATATCCCAACTTTCCCGTTTTTTTACATTTCCCATAAATACACCGCCTCTTAAATATTCATTTGTATATTATTATACCTGTTTTTATAAAAATAACAATAAAATACATGTTATAAATTAATTCATATAATATGTATAAATTTCTTAGTAAAATAACAACCTTAGCCTATTTAATTTCTTCCTTATTTAGCCCTGATCTTTTTCTATGTATTATAAACGGAGACTACCTTTAGATTAACAGAAATAATACCTATCTGAAAAATTAAACTATATTCATATTCAACTATTTTATAATCAAAGTTCATATCCTCGTCCTTAGATTCATATACATAGGATAATGAATCAATTTTGCACTGTCTAAAAGTTATCAAGTGCATGTGAATTATATTTAAAGGAGTGTAGTGTATTATGAAAGATTACATAGAAGAACGTGTAATGGAGTTAGCTAGATACATACTTGAGACAAATGCCACGGTACGTGCGGCAGCAAAAAAATTTAGAGTTTCAAAATCAACAGTACATAAAGATATAACAGAACGGCTCCTTGAAATAAATCCGGGGCTTGCCCATGAAGTAAAGACCGTTTTAGATAACAATAAGGCTGAACGACATATTAGAGGTGGATTGGCTACACAAAAAAAATACAAAGGAATGCATGAATAAATATAAATAAAAATCACCTAATGAAAAAAGGGCAGTTCACCACTTACGTGTTCTGCCTTATAATATATTAATTTATATACATTAACCTCCTGAAAATAAAATTATATAGAGTGTATGAAAAAAAGTCTGTAAATTAACTTTCTATGATAAGATTTTAAATGTGGTCGGCTCATTTGAGCTGACCTTAACTGTTTTCAATATATTAAATTTTTCTAAGCATGTCAAGAACATCTTTAATAAAGATGTAATTTATTACCATATTTTGCTGCTTTTAAAATTGGAATCTTTCCTCGTACATAATTGAAAATTCACCATATACCTTACCCCAGTTTTTAAGTGGCTGGCTCCATTTTTTTGTGGCTTGAAGTGTAGCAAGATAAAGGGACTTTAAAAGTGCCTTATCATTTGG
>NZ_AUFC01000022.1 GCF_000426305.1 Anaerovorax odorimutans DSM 5092
CGATGATTTTCTTAACGTGCGATGCCCTTTCGGGTTCGATTCCCAAATTAAAAAAACCTCTTTAAAAAGAGGTTCTCTGGAGCGGGTGAAGGGAATCGAACCCTCGTATCCAGCTTGGGAAGCTGGTGTTCTGCCATTGAACTACACCCGCATGTGATTTTTAATAGTGTACATTATTAATATTAAACTAATTTTTTTAATTAATCAAGGGATTTATTTATGTTCTTATTATTTTAAATGGAAATTTACATAAAAGTATCACCAACTACGGTATTAATGTAATTGGTGATATATTTTTAAATTATAGTTATAAAAATTATTCAGTCTCATTTTCATTAAAAGGTTGTTTGTAACACCAGTACCAATCTATACAGTCAAGTCCTATTTCCTCAGCATTATCTTCTCTTGTCAATAAATTGTTATATGTCATAGATGGTGGCACTAATACAGGTTGACCTGGTTCCCAGTCAGCTGGTGTAAGAACTTTATATTCATCTGTAGTTTGAATTGCTATTAATAATCTTAATATTTCTTGAATGTTTCGCCCATTTGTAGCAGGATAAATTAATATTGCTCTTATTGTTTGACGAGGATCAATTATATAAACATTTCTTATTGTTTCTTGAGTTGTAATATCCGGTGCAAACATACCGTATGCTCTGGCAATATCTCCGCTCCTGTCAGAGATAATGGGGAAAGGTACAGTTATACCGGTTTTTAAGTAAATATCATAAACCCATGCAAGATGTGATGGATTACTATCGATGCTATGTCCCAGTAATTGTGCATTTCTTTCTTCAAATTGCGGATAAGCATTGGAAAAAGCAATGAATTCAGTTGTACATACTGGAGTAAAATCTCCGGGATGTGAAAAAAATACTAGCCATTTACCCTTATAATCCGACATTCTGATTGGTCCCATGGTAGAACTTGCAACAAATTCAGGAACTTGCATACCAATATTCAATTGATTTATTTCCATTATAAAACCTCCATTTGTTTTTAATATTAATATATTCAAGTAGTATTAAAATGTTTAACACTAAGCTTAAAGATTAGTTATTTTAATTAACATGCTTTGTGGATAACATTGTTGTTAAAATGTCGAATAGAGAAAAGATATGTTGAATTTACAGGATTCTAGGCGGAATAAATATACACAGATACCAGTGGATAATTACGATTTAAATAGTATATAGAATAAAAAATATTGTAATAATCTTAGGGCAAATTTTATGTATACATAAGCATATTATTTAATAGTAATAGTAAAAAGAGCGGAGTAATAGCTTCATAAATATAAAAAAATTATATAAAAATGGGGTGCTGAATAATGAAAAAAAAATCACCGTGTTTAGGCTGTGAACAGAGAACGCCGGGCTGTCAGTGTAATTGCAAAAAGGGCATAGAATATTTTAATAAGTGCAAAGAAGAGAAAGAGAAAATAAAAGAAGAAAAAAGAAGAGAATACATAATAACTACTAATTATAAATATAAGAGGATATAGCCTTTATTTTAATATATTATAAAATTTTAGGACATTTTGAATTTATTTATCATATTATAGGAGAAGGGAAAGAAGGTGAAATATGCAGTTTCAATATAGACCTTGTGAAACAACAAGGATAACAAGCAGATACGCATATAGAATCGATCCTATAACTAAAAAAAAAGCAACATTCCATCCGGGTTTAGATATTTCTCCTATAGATAAGGTTAAGTTTTTTCAAGAACCTATTTTTGCTTGTCTTGGGGGAAAAGTTCTTCTTTCATCCTTTAATTCTGCAAGGGGAAATCAGGTTTTAATCGATCATGGCTCTAATATTATGACAAGAAGCCAGCATTTAGCTGATTGTAAAGTTAGTAAAGGTGACAATGTAGCGGCAGGTCAGATTATTGGTCATATGGGAAATACAGGCTACAGTACTGCTCAACATTTGCATTTTGAAGTTATTGCAGATGGAAAAACAGTAAATCCTGAACCTTATATTAAAGACTTACCAATTCCCAGTAAACATTCAAATAATTTTAAAAAAGTAAAAGAAAAGTATGGTTTTGAGGCTAATACAATGTCATATTTAGAAAACTATAAATATGCGGAATTTTTATTTGAGAGAATGTTGTTACCGGTAAAAGAACAGCATTTTCAACTTGGAACTATAAATTATATTTTAGGATATAAATATGGTAAAGAAATTTTCGAAAAATTGAATGTGTAAAAAAGTGTATTAAGGAAATATTTACTATTTATAAAAACTTCTTTCATTATTAGCGTACAGTTGTGATCTAAGAAAGGAGATTGACGATAAGTGAATAATATTAATTGGAAACTTAGGTTCAAAAATAAAGCAGTATTATTAGCATTAATAACTTGCAGCGTTTCATTTGTCTATCAGATATTAGGTATTTTAGGATTAACTTCACCTGTTTCTGAAGATATAATAATGCAGTTTGTAGCAGTAGGATTAAACATTTTAGTCGCTTTAGGCATTTTAATTGATCCTACTACTAAGGGAATTTGTGACAGTAACCAAGCAAAGGAATATACTGAACCTAAATAATTTTGATAAAGCAGGTCAACTTAGCATATTATAATGTTAAGTTGACCTTATTTTATATATATAAAGATGATTAGCAGTTATGGGCATAAGTCTTAGTTGCTCATTTATGTTAAAATGAAACTAGTAACGTAAAATAATTATAATATTTTACTTGAAAAATCAACTTTATGATGACATAATTAAAAATAAAATGTAAAATATTCTGAATAATTAGGAAAGGACATATAATGTTAAATTAAAAAGAGCTATAAAACAATTAAAATAGTGAGTTTTTCGCTATTATAATATCATTAGACTAAAATAATATAGAGATATGGGTACGAAAAATGAATATAAAAGAAATTGCAAGAAAAGCCGGAGTTTCAGTTGCTACGGTATCAAGGGTTTTAAATCATCCCGAGAATGTGGCCCCTAAGACAAAAGAGCACATTTTAAAAGTAATGGAAGAATCAGAATATATCCCCAACTGGTTTGCAAGGGGGCTAAATTTTAATAAGACGAATACAATTGGATTATTAATTCCAAATATTTTAAACCCGGGGTATATGGAAATTGCAAAAGGAGTAGAAGATGTAGCTCATCAAAAGGATTATACTACTTTATTATGCAACGGTGAAAATGAATTAGATAAAGAAAGAAAATATATAGATACATTAATAAAAAGGCGTATTGATGGTATTGTGCTGATTTCATCACTTTTAGAGCATGAAGATATTATGAATATAAAAAAGCAAGAGATACCAATAGTTTTAATAGGAGAAAATAAATACATGTCCGCAGATGTACCTCTGGTTAGAATTGACTGCCAAAATGGAGCTTATAAAGCAGTAAAACATTTAATAGAAAATAAATATAAAGATATTGCTATTATATATGGGGATACACCGGAACAAGAAAATAAAAGAAAGCTTATAGGATATAAGCAAGCTTTAGAAGAAGAAAAAATAATAGAAAATCCGGAATATATCATAGAAGTAGGAAACAATATAGAAGAAGGATATATTGCAGCAAAAAAATTAATTGATTTGAAAAAACCACCAAGGGCCATCTTTGCTTCATCAGATCTTTTGGCAATAGGTGCAATTGATGCTATGAAGGATTATGAAGTTAAAGTGCCTGAGCAAATTGCAGTAATTGGTTTTGATAATATTCAGATGGCAAATTTGATAGAGCCAAAGCTTACAACCATAGCAAAACCTATGCATAAAATGGGTGTAGTAGGAGCAAGATTATTATTTGATATAATGGATAGTAAGGATAATGGAGATCAAATTAAGCCCAGAGAAATTCTTTTACAGTCAAAGCTAAAAATAAGAAAATCTTGTGGGCATAAAGAGAGAATTGGAGAGATATTTTAATGAAAACAAATTTTTTAGGATTAAAGTTAAAAAACCCAATTATCGTAGCAGCAGGACCTTGGAACAGAGATGGAATAAATATAAGAAAAGGGATAGCAGCAGGTGCAGGTGCTGTAATTACTGAAACTATTGTAAGTGATGCACTTTTAGATGTTAGACCAAGAATTGCATATAATGGAACAGGAGCACAAAATATAAGATTATATAGTGATATACAAGTTGAAAGCTGGCAAAGAGAAATGGATATAGCAAAAAGTAAAGATAGTATTGTAATTGCAAGTGTATCTGCACATACACCTTCTGAGCTTGCCTATTTAGCTATGAAAATGGAAAAATTCGGTGCCGATGCCATAGAGCTTAGTATATCATCACCAATGGGTGAGTCTTTAGAAGTAGTAGCATCAAATGCTGACAGAGTTTATCAAATGACAAAAGAAGTAGTTGAAAACATTAAAATACCTGTTATGGTAAAACTCTCACAAAATGCAACAAATATATCCAAAGTGGCAAAGACAGTAAAAAAGGCAGGAGGTTCAGGTGTTTCGGCAATTAATACTATTAGATGTATACTGGGTGTTGATATTGAAACGATGAAACCAATGCTACCAACTTACGGAGGCTATTCAGGAGTACCCATACGTCCACTGGGGCTTGCCAGTGTTGCAACAATTGCTCAGACCGTTGATATTCCGTTATGTGGAATAGGTGGAATTGAAAATTATAAAAATGCTCTTGAATATATTTCACTTGGTGCATCCGCAGTACAAATAGGAACTTCCGTTATGTTAAATGGATTTGATGTAATTACGAAGATTGTAAATGATTTGGAAAAATGGTTTGATGAAAACGATATTAAAGATATAAAAGAGATTAGAGGACAAGCTTTAAAGCATTTGAAATCTTTTGAAGAAATAAAAATTGAACCTATTACTTGTCATAGTGACGATAAAGAATGTGCTGAAAATTGTCATCTTTGTATGAATTCATGTATATATGGGGCTATTACAAGGGAAGAAGGCATAATTAAAATTGACAAAGAAAAATGTACAGGCTGTGGTCTGTGTAATTTTATCTGCCCTGTTAAAAAATTAAGATTAGACTGGTAATTTTAATTATTCTGAAAATAAAGTGTTGCATTATTCAGAAAGTATAGTATAATGAAAAGTATGAAACTGGTTTCATGCTTTTTATAATTTCAGGGCTAAATAAATAATTGAAAAATACATGAAAAATTATTTATTTAAAGAGAAAATTAATGAATTAGCTTCATAGTAAACAACTTTTAAATCATTATCCACAAATATTTTACTTAGCTGAATTTTTAATTAAGAAAATGAACAAGCTAGAATATAATTACTAATTTTTTTGAAACTGTTCAAAAGATCTGAATTATAAAAGGAAAATGGTGATTCAATAGTATGAACAACTCTCATATGGATCACATTGAGCGCTATATTCCTGTGTATTTAACTTATTTAATCTGAAGTAGCATAGGATTTAAAAATTCTATACATTAAGCAGGAAAACATGCGTTTTAAAAGTTTGTATTAATTTAATTAAGTAGGTGTTTAGAAAGCCGAAAGGAGTTGAAAAATTTGAGTAAAGTAAGAAAAGATAATTACACTTCTGAAGCTGCATCTGGTTTTACTCCTAGAACAGCTATGGAAGAAGCAGCGAGATGTTTACTATGTCATGATGCTCCATGTAGCCAAGGATGTCCTGCTGGAACTGATCCTGGTAAATTTATAAGATCTATTAGATTTAGAAATGTGAAAGGTGCAGCAGAAACAATCAGAGAAAATAATATTCTTGGAGGTACATGTGCCAGAGTCTGTCCATATGATAGACTTTGTGAAGAAGCTTGTAGCAGATGCGGTATTGATAAACCAATAGAAATCGGAAGGCTTCAAAGATTTGCCATAGAGCAAGAAGAAGCTTTCAAAATGCAGATATTAAATACTCCTGAAAATAAAAAGAATGAAAAAGTTGCATGTATTGGATCCGGTCCTGCATCACTTGCTTGTGCAGCTAAACTTGCTACATCAGGTTATCTAGTAACAATTTTTGAATCAGAAGAAAAAGCAGGAGGTGTTTTAACATATGGAATTACACCAGCAAGACTTCCTCAAAATGTTGTTGATCAGGATATTCAAAAAGTAAAAGACTTAGGCGTTGAATTTGTATTTAATACAAAAGTTGGTGAAGATCTTACTATAGATGATATAAAGGATAAGGGTTTTGAAGCTATTTTTGTAGGTACTGGTTTATGGGCTGCAAAGATTCCTGATATTCCTGGTAAAAATTTAGATGGTGTAACTACTGCAGTTGATTTCTTAAAGAATGCAAGAGAGTCAAAGGGTACTTTAGATGTTGGAAGCAGTGTAGTTGTAATCGGCGGCGGAGATGTTGCTATGGATTGTGCAGTTTCTGCAAAATTGTTGGGAGCTGAAAAAGTTGCTATTTACTATAGAAGAACATTAGAGGAAGCTCCTGCAAATATGGAAGAAATTCAATATGCAATTTCCTTAGGAGTTACTATTACTACAAATTTTGCCCCTGCTGAAATCACTGGAGACGGCAAAGTTGAGTTTATAACCTTTGATGGAAGAGATAAAAAGTCTAGTGCAAAAGTTGCCGCTGATACAGTAGTTTTTGCTATTGGTCAGGCACCAGAAGATATGAAAAAGCTGGCACCAATTGAAGTTACTGAAAAGGGAACTATTGAAGCGGATGAAGATGGTAAAACAAATATCGACTATATATTTGCAGCAGGTGATATTGTAAATGGTGGAAACACCGTTGTTGAGGCAGTTGCACAAGGTAAGAAGGCGGCTGAAGAAATTATGAACTATTTCGAAAAGAAAGGAGTGAAATAAAATGGCAATAAAGAAAGATTTATCAATTGATTTTTTAGGTGTTAAATGTGAAAATCCTTTTTTCCTTTCGTCATCACCTGTTGGAAGCAATTATGAAATGGTTGCAAAATCATTTGAAGAAGGCTGGGGAGGAGTTTTTTATAAAACTGTAGGAATTTTTGTTGCTGATGAATGCTCTCCAAGATTTGATAATGTGAATAAAGAGGGACTTCCATGGGTTGGTTTTAAAAATATGGAACAAATTTCTGACAAACCTACGGAAGTAAACTTTGAAAATATGTATAAGCTGAAAAGAGATTATCCCGATAAAATTATGGTAGCCTCAATTATGGGAAGCAATGACGAGGAATGGAGAAAGCTTGCGAAGATGTGTGATGAAGCAGGAGTGGATCTTATTGAAGGGAACTTCTCTTGTCCTCAAATGACAAGCCATGCCATGGGTTCAGATGTTGGTTCTTCCCCTGATTTAGTAAGAGCATACTCAAAAGCTGTTTCAGAGACAACAAAAATTCCTTTTATTGCAAAAATGACTCCAAATATTACCTCTATGGAAGTACCTGCTATTGCTGCTATTGAGGGTGGAGCTAAGGGTATTGCTGCTATTAATACAATTAAATCCATTACCAATATAGACCTTGAAAATATGACGGCTATGCCGGTTGTAAATGGGAAATCCTCAATTTCAGGATATTCTGGTGCTGCTTGTAAGCCTATAGCTTTAAGATTTATTGCTCAGATGCTTCAAAATGAAAAATTAAAAGATATTCCTATTTCCGGTATTGGTGGAATTGAAACATGGAGAGATGGATTGGAATTTTTGCTATTAGGATGTAGAAATTTACAAGTTACCACAGCTATCATGCAATATGGTTACAGAATAGTAGAAGATATGAAAAACGGCTTGATGCATTGGATGGATGAAAGAGGCTATAATAAGTTAGATGACTTTATTGGAAAGGCTCTTGGAAATATTGTTCCAGCAGAAGATTTAAACAGAGATTTTAAAATTTATCCTCAATTTGATGATGAAAAATGTATAGGTTGCGGAAGATGTTATGTATCTTGCTATGATGGAGCTCATCAGGCAATTGATTGGGATGCTGAAAGAAGAAGACCTGTTCTTAATGATAATTGTGTAGGATGTCATCTTTGCCTAAATGTTTGTCCGGTTGCTAATTGTATAACACCTGGAGAAATTAAATGGAAAGATGGCAGAGAACAAATTGATATTGCTATGAAGCATAATTATGAATAAATTATAATTAATATAAAAAATGATAAAAGTTAAAGAGATAAATAAAATTTTTTAATTTTATTTGTCTCTTTTTTTAATCAAATATTTAAATGGTTGTTTTTTTTATAACTTTCAATATATAATAATGATTATTAGGAGGGACTGCTATGAAAAAAATATTAGTTATAGAAGATGAACCGAATATTAGAGAATTAGTTTTATATAATTTAACACAGAATTCATATGAAGGTATTTTTGCGGAAGATGGAGAAACAGGACTTGCTTTAGCTCGTATGGAAAAACCTGATTTGATTTTACTTGATATTATGCTGCCTGAAAAAAATGGATATGATATTTGCAAAGAACTCAGAGCAGAAGGAAACAAAACTCCTATTATTATGTTAACTGCAAAGAATGAAGAAATAGATAAAGTATTAGGGCTTGAATTTGGTGCTGATGATTATATTTCGAAACCATTTGGTGTTCGTGAGCTTATGGCAAGAATAAAAGCGGTACTTAGAAGATATGAATCTCAAAATATGACTAAAGCTGATGAAAAGGCTAAAAATAAAGAAAATAGGGTATTACAAATAGACGATTTGACGATTGATGTAGAAAGACATGAGGTTAGCCTAGGAGGCAAAAAAGTAGATTTGACTTTAAAAGAATTTGACCTCTTAAAAACCTTAGCGGAAAATCGTGGAATAGTAATGAGCAGAAATCAGCTTTTAGATAAAGTGTGGGGATTTGAGTATATCGGTGAAACAAGAACTGTAGATGTACATGTAAGATATATTAGAAAGAAGCTTGGTGATGAAGATAACGATGGTAAATATATTCAAACTGTAAGAGGAGTAGGATATAAAATACCGTAGGTTATTATAAAATGAAATGGGAGAAAAAGTAATTAAATGAAAAGGAAAGTTGTACAATTTTCAGTAGCATTAATTATTATTAGTGTAGTTATTACAACAGTGCTATCGATAAAAAGTAATATAAAAAGTTTTGTTGAAGAAAAAGACAGTGAATTGTTGAATTACTGCAAATTAATAAATAACACTATAGAGGAAGATTATGATCAAAATATAACTCCTGATTTAAGTTATTATGCAAAGATTTTCTCTGAGTCTACCGGACAAAGAATTACTTTTATTGATCCAAAAGGAGTTGTTCTTGGTGATTCAATGGCTGGTGACGATTATAAAAATCTTTCAAATCATTTAGAGCGAAAAGAAGTTCAGGAGTCTCTTAAAACAGGTGAAGGAATGAGTAACCGTCAAAGTAAAAGTTTTAAGGAGAGTTTTTTATATGTTGCAGCAGCATTAAATCAAAATGATGAAACAGTATTAATTACAAGAGTAGCTATGGAGATTAATAGTTTACAGATTATAAGGAATTTTATTATAAAAAGTACATTACTGTATGCGGCGGTTGGTACTATAGTGGCTGTGCTGATTGGTATGTTCTATGCGGGAAAATTGATGAAGCCTGTATATGAAATGGAAAAACAGCTGGAAATTACTATGGAGGAGAATCGAAAAGCAGAAAATATTAGAAAAGAATTTGTTGCAAATGTGACCCATGAGCTGAAAACTCCGTTAACATCAATATCAGGTTTTGTCGAAACTCTTCAAGATGGAGCGGCAGAAGACCCTGAAGTGAGAACAAAGTTTTTAGATATCATTGCAATTGAAGCGGCCAGATTAAAAAGATTAATAGAAGATATTTTAATTATTTCAGACATTGAAAATAAAAGAGAGGTAAATACAAATAGTGACATAAATGTAAGAGAAGCCATAGAAGAGACTATAACAACAATAATGCCTATTGTAGATGCAAAGGGTGTAACTGTTAAAACTGATTTTGCATATGAAATATATATTGGCGGTAATTATGACAGATTTAAACAACTTATGATGAACCTAATAGAAAACGCTGTAAAATACTCTTATGATGGAGGAGTAGTTACAGTTACAGCATGTAAAATAGATGGAAAAGTTCGTGTAAGTGTAAAAGATGAAGGTATAGGAATAGCAGAGGAAAATATACCAAGATTATTTGAAAGGTTTTACAGAGTTGATAAATCCAGATCTCACAAGGTTGGAGGGACTGGCTTGGGACTAGCTATTGTAAAACATATTGCAGCACTGTTTGAAGCAGAAATCAAGGTAGAAAGCAAACTAGGTCAAGGATCAACATTCACAGTTATATTTAAAAATTAATTAAAGAACAAATAGCAATACTTCCCCTTAGGGCAGACAGCAGAAAAAACTGTTTGTCATAAGGAGAAGTATTTTTTTGTGTGCAGTATCTTTCGATATTACAATAATTTAAAAATTAAATAAACACTTGCAGAAACCGAGTCTGTTTAATTGACAATATTGCTAATTATGTAAATTGCTTATTTTGTTGATGTATATAAAAATATTGAGATTTATGAAACATACTTAACATGAATTTAACAATTGCTTTATACATGTTTAACATTTTTTAATTATTATTTAAAAAGTAAAAGAAAATTAATAAAGAAAGAAGGATTAAATTTGAAGAAAATATTGGTAATCTGTTTAATTTGTATATTTACTTTTACTATCATGTCAGGATGTGATAATTCGAAAAATACTCAAAATGATATTGAAAAAAATGTTGTAATTGTAGGTTCTACATCAGTACAGCCGTTGTCAGAATCTTTAGCTGAAGCCTTTATGAAAAAAAACAGGAATATATCTATAGTAATAAAGGGAGGCGGATCGGCTCAGGGCGTTAAAGCAATCCAGCAAAAAAATGCAGATTTAGGAGCTTTATCAAGAGAAGTAAAAGATGAGGAAAGTTCTTATATTACAGAAGAGTTTATTATTGCAAGTGATGGTGTTGCAGTTATAACTCATTCTTCAAATAATGTAGATAATATGTCAATTGATCAAATTAAAAAAATTTATACAGGAGAAATTAAAAATTGGAAAGAAGTAGGAGGAAATGATGCTCCTATTATAGTTGTAACAAGAGAAATGGGCTCGGGAACAAGAGCTTCTTTTTCAGAAATAACAGGCATACTTACAAAAAACAATTCAGGAGAAGAAGTTGACGAAACTACTAAAAGTGCACTTATTCAAAATTCAACTGAAGCTGTAAAAAAGGCGGTTGCAGAAACACCTAATTCCATTGGATATATATCTTTAGGGTCTTTGGGTGATAGCGTAAAGGCACTTCGCATTGAAGGAAAAGAGCCAAGTAGAGAAAATGTAATAGATGGAGAATATAAAATTTCAAGACCGTTTATTTATATAGCAGGTAATGAAATAAGTTCCGAATCACAAAAATTTATACAATATATTTTAAGTGAAGATGGACAACATTTAGTTGAAGAGATGGGATTTATTCCGGTAATATAAAAATCTTAAGTATATAAATTTGCAGCTTAGTATTTAATTTGTAAATTAGAAAATAGGGGAATTCATGAAAAAATATGAAAAAGTAATAGAAAAATTAATATTAATCTCAGCAATGATAGCGACAATTTCTGTTGCTTTAATTACTGTTTTTATATTTCAATCTGGTATTTCAGTAATAGCTGATTATGGTGTAATTAATTTTATATTTGGAACAGAATGGTCACCTGGAAGCGGTATATATGGTATATTTCCGCTAATTGCAGGTACTTTATCCGTAACTCTTGGATCTTTAATAATAGGAATCCCGACGGGAATTGCATGTGCAATTTTCTTGTCAGAAATTTTACCTAAGAAGTTCTCAAAATATTTTAAATCAGCAATAGAATTGCTTGCAGGAATTCCATCTGTGGTGTATGGATTCTTTGGATTGGTCGTGCTTGTTCCAGCTATCAGAACTTATATAGTACCGATTTTTCAAAAATTTAATCCTAATGTAGCTCCTACAGGTTTCAGTATTTTAGCAGGTGCAATAATTTTAGCAATTATGATTCTTCCTACTATTGTAAGTATATCAGAAAATGCTATTGCTGCCGTTCCCATAGAATATAAAGAAGCTTCACTAGCCCTTGGAGCTAATAAGAGGGAAACTATATTAAAGATCATAATACCCGCTGCCAAATCAGGGATCATATCTTCGATTATATTAGGGATGGGAAGGGCCATAGGTGAAACCATGGCGGTACTTCTTATTACTGGCAACATGGCGAAAGTACCATCAAGCATATTAGATCCTGTAGCAACTCTTACAGGAACAATAGCAATGGAGATGAGCTATGCACCTCCGTCTCATCAAAAGGCATTATTTGCAGTAGGTATAGTATTATTTGTTATAATTATGCTACTTAATGTTATTGCCCAATTAAGTGTAAAAGGTTTAGGAGGAAAAAGAAATTAAATGAAAATAAAGAATATAATTTTTTATGCAATATTGGGTATTTTGGCATTACTCACACTTGCAACACTGATTTTAATTGTTGGATATTTATTAATAAATGGATTGCCTCATATTAATATGGAATTTTTGACACAAGATCCTAAAATGATGGGAAAAGAAGGCGGAATTTTTACTATTATAGTCGGAACTATATATGTTACCTTGGTAGCAATTATAATTTCTACGCCAATAGGAATTGCAGCAGCTGTATACTATACCGAATATGCAAAAGAAGGAATAATTGTCCAAATTATTCGGTTTTTCACAGAAATACTTGCAGGTATTCCTTCGGTTATATTCGGTTTATTCGGATTTGCATTTTTCGTAGTATTTCTTGGTATGGGTTGGTCGGTTATTTCGGGAGGTCTTACATTAGCAATTATGATTTTACCTACTCTTATAAGAGCTACAGAGGAGTCTTTAAAGACTGTTCCCATGTCATATAGAGAAGGAAGTTTATCCCTTGGAGCAACTAAATGGCAGACTATTGTAAAAGTAATTATACCATGCTGTAAGAATGGCATTTTAACCGGCATGATTTTGGGAATTGGAAGAGCTATAGGGGAAACAGCAGCTGTTATGCTTACTGTAGGCGGTGCATTAAAATTACCTACCTCATTATTTGATTCAACGAGAACCATGTCAGTACATTTATATATGTTGTCTTCAGAAGGATTATCTCAAGAGAAGACTTTTGCTACAGGTGCATTGCTAATTATAATTGTATTAATTATTAACACTACGGCAAACTTTATTAGTAGCAGGCTAGGAGGAAACAATGGAAACTAAATTTAAAATTAAAAATTTAAATCTATATTATGGAAACTTTCAGGCATTGATGAATATAGATATGGAGATTTATGAAAATAAAATAACTGCATTGATCGGTCCTTCGGGCTGCGGAAAATCTACGTTCCTAAGAACATTAAATAGAATGAATGATTTAATACCTAATGTAAGTATTGAAGGGACAATAAAGCTTGATAATAAGGATATATACAATAAGGACTATGATTTAATTGAACTTAGAAAACGTGTAGGTATGGTATTTCAAAAACCTAATCCATTCCCTAAAACTATTTATGATAATATTGTGTATGGACCTAAAATACATGGAGTTAAAGATAAAGAAAAACTTGACTATATAGTAGAAAGAACATTAAAGGAAGTAGCCCTCTGGGATGAAACTAAAGATAGACTTCATAAATCTGCACTTGGGCTTTCAGGAGGACAGCAGCAAAGGCTGTGTATAGCAAGATGTCTTGCAGTGGAACCTGAAGTTATACTTATGGATGAACCCACATCAGCCCTTGATCCTGTGTCAACTTCAAAAATAGAAGGTCTTTTAGAAGAACTTACAGAAAAATATACAATTGTAATTGTTACCCATAATATGCAGCAAGCAGGAAGAGTTTCAGATTATACTTCATTTTTCTTAAATGGTAAAGTTATTGAAAACGATAAAACAGAAGTAATTTTTTCAAACCCAAAAGATAAGAAAACAGAGGATTATATAACAGGAAGGTTTGGTTAAGGAGGTTAATATGACGGCGAGACCACAAATGGATTACGAAATATCTGTAATTACAGATGAACTTTTAGATATGACACAATTGGTTAAAGAATCAATTATTAATGCTTCTAAATCCTTAGAAGAGAAAGATTCTCAGTTAGCTAGAAGCATAATTGACAATGATGAACAAATTGATGACATTGAAGATGCTATTAATGATAAATGTCTTAAATTTTTAGCTACACAACAACCTTTGGCAGGTGATTTAAGGTACTGCATTTCAATTATGAAAATGGTAAGGGATTTAGAAAGAATAGGGGATCATTGTGAAGATATTGCAAAATATACCCTTAGATTTGAGAATGAAGAATATATGAAAGAATTGATTGATATACCAAGGATGGCAGATATGGCGGCCAAAATGGTAAAAAATGCAATTGATGCTTTTGTAAATAAAGATCTGAGACTTGCCAGAAAAGTTTGGAAAGCAGATGAAGAGGTTGATGAAATGTTCAGAAATATTTATGATGAACTTTTAGATATAGCAGATAATGATTCTACAAAGACAAAACAAAGTATTATGTTCTTATTTATTGCAGCTCATTTGGAAAGAATTGCGGATTATGGTACAAACATTTGCGAAGAAACAGTATTTGTTATGGAAGGCAATTATGAAATGGAAAAACAAATATAAATAAATGATAGGATATAAAAAATATACACCAAGAAATTAAAACTCTTGGTGTATATTTATATTATTTTGTTATATATAATTATAATTTACTAAGGAAACATGAATAAAAGCATTAAGATTTAAGATTAATAAAATTATCAGTGACATAAATAGCGATTTTTAATTAAAAATTTGATAAAAATAAATATATATTATTTGTTATTAAAAGAGATAATTTAACAAAAAATATGAAGTGAAAAACTATTCTTTTATTTAGGTTTAAAATATATAAAAAATATTTAAAATATGAAATAAAAATTTAAAAAAGCCTTGAATATAAACCTAATGTAATGTATATTCATACAATGAATGGTTTTAAATTATAAACTTGAAATACCAAAAAATGTAAAGAAGAAATTCTTAAAGAAAGAAGGAAAGAGAAATGAAAAATAAAAAAATATTGGTATTATTATTAGTACTTGCAATGGTATTTTCCTTTGCGGCATGTGGTGAGTCAGCTGATAATGGTGATGCAGATAAAGATAATGGAGCTGCAGATAAAAATACAGAAATCCCTACGTATATTGCGGCAACTGAACCTACATTCCCGCCATTTGATACAACAGATGAAGACGGAAATATTGTTGGGTTTGATATGGATTTAATGAATGCTATTGGAGAAGATCAAGGATTTAAAGTTAAATATAAAGCGTTTGAATTTGATGCTTTAATTCCTACTGTACAAGCAGGTAATGCCGAAATAATCACAGCAGGTATGAATGCAGAAGATCCGGAACGTCAGGCAAAAGTTGATTTTTCAAATACTTACTATGATTCAGGTCTTGTGGTTATTGTAAAAGAAGATAATAATACTATTAAAGGTATTGATGATTTGACAAAAGATATGAAAGTGGCAAGTCAAATTGGTACAACAGGTGCTGATAAGGTAAATGAATTACATGATGATGGTAAAATAAAAGAGGCTGTTATTTTAAACGGATTTGATACTTGTATGCTTCAGCTTATAAACGGAGATGTTTCAGCAGTTATAATTGACCAGCCTGTAGGTAAAACATATCTGAAAAAACAACCTGGTAAATGTAAGATTGTAGGAGATGTTTTAAATGCAGAATCTTATGGATTTGCTGTTAAGAAAGGTAATAAAGAACTACTTGATAAAATCAACACAGGATTGCAGAATATGATAGATAACGGTACGTACGATGAACTGTTTACTAAATGGTTTGAAGGCGAAGAATAATTAATGGATTACAATAGTTAGATTGGAGTAGCTAATTTGGAAATTTTGGAACTTTACTTAAAAGGAATAACGGTTGCATTAAAAGGTATACCTATTACTATTGGTGTCAGTTTGGTGGCAGTGTTTATAGGAGTATTGTTAGGCTTGATTATAGCTTTGCAAAAGATGTCCAAGTTTAAGATTGTAAGATGGCCGGCTAATGTATATGTTGAAGTTTTCAGAGGAACGCCTCTTATTGTACAGGCATTAATTTTAGCTTATGGAGTGCCACAGCTCTTACAGTCTAACGATATTCCTTTTAAATGGCCATATCTAATTATTCCGGCTATTATAGTATGTGGTCTCAATAGCGCGGCATATGTGGCTGAAGTTATTAGAAGCGGACTTCAAGCAGTAGATAAAGGGCAAATGGAGGCAGCCAGATCATTAGGAATGAGTAAAGGCATGGCTATGAAATTGATTATCATTCCTCAGGCATTTAGAATTATTTTACCTGCTTTGGGAAATGAGTTGATTACTTTAATAAAAGAAACAGCAGTATTATCTTATGTTGGAGTTGTGGAAATTTTAAGAAGAGGAACTTTATGGAATGCATCTTCGTTTGAAACGTTTCCTGCATATGTAGGTGTTGCTATTGTCTATTTATTGTTGACTATTCCTCTATCTAGAATAGTTGCTTACGCAGAAGGGAGGATGGCACAAAGTGATAGAAGTTAAAGGATTAAAAAAAAGCTTTGGAAATCTTCATGTTCTAAAAGGAATTGACGAAGTTATTTCAGATAAAGAAGTGGTTTGCGTCATTGGTCCTTCTGGTTCAGGGAAAAGTACCTTTTTAAGGTGTATAAATCTTTTAGAAGTACCTACTGAAGGAAGTATTAAGATAGACGGAAAATTAGTTGAATTAAATGGAATTAATGAAACTAGAAAGAAAATGGGAATGGTTTTTCAAAACTTTAACCTGTTTCCCCATATGAATACATTAGATAATGTGGCAATTGGACCGATAAAGGTTAACAATGTTCCAAAAGCAAAAGCATATGAGGAAGCTATGGAACTTTTAAAAATGGTTGGTCTTTCAGATAAAGCAAAAGTATATCCATCATCTCTTTCGGGAGGACAAAAACAGAGAGTTGCAATAGCAAGAGCCCTTGCTATGAAACCGGAAATTATGCTATTTGATGAACCCACCTCAGCACTTGATCCTGAAATGGTAGGAGAAGTATTAGAGGTTATGCGTAATTTAGCGCATAATGGTATGACAATGATAATTGTAACTCACGAAATGGGGTTTGCAAGAGAAGTTTCAAACAGAGTTTTGTTTATGGATGAAGGCATAATTGTTGAGAAGGGTAGTCCAGACCAAATTTTTGGAGATCCACAAAATGAAAGAACGAAAAGTTTTTTAAGCAAGGTTTTATAACCTTGCTTTTTTATGGTATAATGATTTCTATGATTGAAACAGCGTTGCTGCAAGGTGAAAATCATTGAAACATGCTTGATAATTTGTGTCATGTTATAATGATTCCAAAGATTGAGCCAGCGTTGCTGAGAGGAAGGAATCATTGAAACATGCTTGATAATTTGTGTCATGTTATAATGGTTCCAAAGATTGAGCCAGCGTTGCTGTAAGGAAGGAACCATTGAAACATGCTTGATAACTTGTGTCATGTTATAATGATTTCTATGATTGAGACAGCGTTGCTGCAATGAGTGAATTGTTGAATCATAAAATATTTATACTAAATGATATAGTAATTTTGCAAATTAATTAAGAAAATAAAAGGAGGTACTATGAATATTAAGTTTTGTGGTGCAGCGTCTTCAGTTACAGGTTCATGTCATTTAATTACCACCGATAAATATAAAATTTTACTAGATTGCGGACAATTTCAAGGTGGAAAAGCTATGGATGCAATGAATTGGGAAGACTTTGGTTTTGATCCTGCTGATATAGATTTAGTTCTTTTAAGCCATGCACATATTGATCATTGTGGAAGAATACCTTTGCTGGTAAAAAAGGGGTTCAAGGGTAAGATATATTGTACAGATGCTACAGCAGATTTAGTGGAAGTCATGTTAAAAGACAGTGGATATATTCACGAAAAGGAAGCAGAATGGAAAAACAGGAAAGCAGAGCGTGCCGGTAGGAAATTGACAGAACCTCTTTATACATTCAATGATTCGGTAAATTCATTACAATATATTGTGCCTGTTTTATATGATCAATTAATAGAGTTAAATGATGAAATGAAAGTAGTTTTTAATGATGCAGGACATATATTAGGTTCCGCTATGATAGAACTATGGGTTACAGAAAATGAGAATACATCTAAGATTGTTTTTTCGGGAGATATAGGAGTTAGGAATCGACCAATTTTACGCGACCCTACTATAATTAAAAAAGCTGATTATGTTATTATGGAGACAACTTACGGTAATAGACTTCATGCACCAAATACAAGTAGCATAGAAGACCTCATTAATATAGTTTTGAAAACTGTAAGAAGAGGGGGAACTGTTGTTATTCCGTCTTTCGCTGTAGGAAGAACACAGGAATTAATTTATGAATTTAATAGATTTTATGAAGATAACTCTAAATATAAAGATGAGTTGGACAAATTATTTGTTTATATAGACAGTCCTATGGCAACTACGGCTACAGAAGTGTTTAGAAAAAATGCGCAGGTATTTGATGAAGAAACGAGAGAATATATTTTAAACGGAGATAATCCGTTAGATTTTAAGAATTTAAAATTTACAAGAACAAGTGATGAATCGAGAGCTTTGAATTTTGATACTTCTCCAAAAATTATTATTTCTGCTAGTGGTATGTGCGAAGCCGGAAGAATAAGGCATCATTTAAAACATAACTTATGGAATCCTAAATCCAGTATAGTATTTGTTGGATATCAAGCAGAAGGTACTTTGGGAAGACTTATTGTTGAAGGAGCAAAGGATGTTACCCTTTTCGGAGAAAGTGTCCATATAAATGCTGAAATTCATAATTTAGAAGGGTTTTCAGGACATGCCGACAGAGATGGGCTTTTGTATTGGCTTGGCGGATTTGAAAAAAAACCTCATGATATATTTTTAGTACATGGAGAAAATGAATCTAAACATGACTTTGCATCATTTGTTAAAGAAAAACTTGGCTGGGATTGTGTAGTAGTAGAAGGCGTTTCTGAATTTTCATTAGAAAAAGAAACTGTTTTAACAAAGCAAGAAGCTATGTCAAGCATTATGGATCAAGAGCAAATGCTGAAAGTAAAGACAAAAATTGCTGATATACATGATGAATTAGAAAAAATTCTATACAATACACAGTTAGCTGTAGATAGCGAGGTAACACCTGAGCGTATTGCGGAAATTAATAATATTGTTTTAGCTTTAGAGAAAAATACTATGAATTTGGGATCTGTAGTAACATCGGAGGACAATTCATAAAGTGAAAATAAAAATTGCGATTTTTATTTGATATTTTATAAAAAAGATATTATAATAAGATTCGTTGGAAAAAGTTTAATAAATGAGACAGCGTAAATCAACTTATGCTGTCTGTTTAACTATTACAGTAAAATCAGAATTTTTAGTTTTATTAAAAATAAGATTTTTTTGTCTCAAAAATGTTTTTATACTATGTTAATTTTGCTATAATAATATATACAAGATACAAATGAAAATATTTAATTGAAATTTTTTTATTAAGTTACATAGTTACAGGAGGATAAAATGTCTTTATTGCAGGATATTGCATCAAGTGTACAGCAAGTAGCTGAAGCAATAGCAATAGCTATTGGCGTAGAGGTTGAAATTGTCGATAATAAGCTTACTGTTATCGGAGGTACAGCTGTTTATTTTGATCAAATCGGACAAAAGGAAGAATTTGGTCAAGTAGATGGAAATTTACTCTATGCTAGAGTTCTCAGAAGTGGTATGACAGAATATATTGCAGATGCAAGAAATTATAAATTTTATGGCACGTCTTTTGCAGAACATGATTATAGTGAATTAGCAGAAATTTGTACTCCGATTAAAATAAAAAATGAGACAATAGGAATTATAGGTTTAGTTGCATTAGATGAAGAACAAAGAGCTATATTACTTGATAAAAAGCGCAGTATGGTAACTTTTGTAGAGAAAATGGCCGATTTGCTTGCAGCTAAAGCAATAGAAAAAAAAGCATTAGATAACATCTCTAATAGTATGAATGAATTGGCAACCGTATTGGAGACTACGCATGAAGGTATTTTTGCCTTGGATGGAACAGGGCATATAAAACATTGTAATAATATGGCAGAGAAATTATTTAATACTACCAGAAAAGATATTTTATCAAGCCATATAAGCAAATATATGATAGGCACCCCGGCTCTTGACGTATTACGTTCAGGTATTGGTTATACAGAGAATGAAGAATTATATTCTAATGACAGAGGATCATTTCATTTTATTGTTACAGCAAAACCATATTTTTCAGATAATAAAGTTGCCGGTGTTGTAATATCTTTTAGAGATATAGAAGAAGCACAAAAATTAGTGTATAATATAAATACAAGAGCTTTGAAATGTACTGTTGATGATATAATGGGTCAAAGTGAATCAATAAAAAAAGCTAAAAATTTATCTTTACTTACAGCTCGCGGAAATTCTACAGTGTTAATTACAGGAGAAAGCGGCACAGGTAAAGAAATGTTTTCAAAAGCAATTCATTACTCAAGCTCAAGATCAAAAGGACCTTTTGTTACAGTGAATTGTGGAGCTATACCGGAAAATCTTTTGGAAAGTGAACTCTTTGGATATGAAAAAGGTGCTTTTACCGGAGCTAATGATAAAGGAAAGATTGGCAAATTCGAAATGGCTAATGGCGGTACTATCTTTCTTGATGAAATTGGTGATATGCCGTTACATTTACAGGTTAAAATACTTCACGTTCTTCAGAATATGAGATTTGAAAGAGTGGGAGGTAATAAGACAATAATTGTAGACGTAAGAGTAATAGCAGCTACAAACAAAGACTTAGAAGATATGATAAAAGAAGGAACCTTCCGAGAAGACCTATACTATAGATTAAGTGTTATACCGTTAATGGTACCTCCACTAAGGGAAAGAAAAGGTGATATTAAACTTTTAATATATCATTTTTTAAAAAAATATAATACCTTTATGGGGAAAAAAATCAAGGGATTTACAAAAGAAGTGGAAGAACTTTATGAATCTTATGATTGGCCAGGGAATGTAAGAGAGCTTGAGAATGCAATTGAATATGGTACTAATATGGCTTTTGGGGAGTTAATAGGCTTAGATGCAGTACCATCTAGATTGTTTAAAAATCAAACCAATACCATTCAGATAGGATGTAGTGATTTACCCCTTGGGGAACAAGTAAAACTATATGAAAAGGAAATTATTACGAGAAAACTGATGGAGTATGGAGAAGGCAGCAATGCAAAGGACAAGGTAGCGCAGGAACTTGGATTAAGCCGAGCAACCCTTTATCGCAAATTGTCCGAGCTGGATATATAATTAATAAAAAACAGGAGGGAAAAAAATGTTAAGAGAAGCATTACCTAAAATCGTTACACCATTACCAGGACCTAAGGCTAAGGCTATTATCGACAGAAGAGAAGCGGCTATGCCTGGAGCAATTAAGTGTGGATACCCATGTGTTATTGCTCGTGGTGAAGGCGCTATGTTTGAAGACGTAGATGGAAACATCTTCCTTGATTGGATTGGTGGAGTAGGTGTATTAAATATTGGATACAGCCACCCAGAATTAATTGATGCTGTTAAAAAACAGTCAGAAAAATATTTCCATGCTATGATGAATATTACAACTCATGAAGGATATATTTCACTTGCAGAAAAAATGAATGAAATCGTACCAGTAAAAGGCGATAAGAAAAAGACAATGTTCGTAAACAGTGGTGCTGAAGCTGATGAAAATGCTGTAAAAATTGCTAAGAGCTATACAGGCAGACCTAATATCATCGTATTTTCAGGAGCTTTCCACGGAAGAACAATGCTTACTATGACTATGACAGCTAAGAAAGCTTATGCAATCGGTATGGGACCTTTCCCTGATGGTGTTTATAGAGCTGAATTCCCTAACTTTTACAGAAAGCCAGAAGGAATGTCAGAAGCAGATGCAGTTAAATACTATATTGAAAAATTAGAACAAGTATTTGTTGAAGCAACTCCAGCTAATGATGTAGCAGCTATTATCTTCGAACCTGTACAAGGTGAAGGTGGTTTTATTCCTGCTCCAATCGAATGGGTTAAAGCTGTTAGAAAAATTTGTGATGATAACGGAATCTTAATGGTTACTGATGAAGTTCAGAGTGGTTGGGCACGTTCAGGAAGAATGTTTGCATCACAATACTTTGCAGAAGCAGGTTGTGCTCCTGATATCATGACAACTGCTAAATCAATTGCAGGTGGTCTTCCACTATCTGCTGTAACTGCTAGTGCGGAAATTATGGATAAAGTAACTGGAGGAACAATTGGTGGTACATACTGCGGTAATCCTCTAGCTTGTGCATCAGCATTAAAAGTTGTTGAAGTAATGCAAAGAGACGATTATCCAGGAAAAGCTCTTAAGATTGCTGATAAATGCATGGCTAAGTTCAATGAATGGAAAGATAAGTATGAAGTTGTCGGCGATGTAAGAGGAACTGGTTCTATGATGGGTATCGAGTTTGTAAAAACTAAGGCTGGAAAAGAACCAAATGCTGATCTTGTAAATGCTATCGTTCAAGAAGCAGTACAGAATGGTCTATTACTTGAAAGTGCTGGAACATATGGAAATGTTATCAGATTCCTTTGCCCACTTTGCGTAACTGACGCTCAGATTGAAGCTGGTTTAGAAATCTTTGAAAAAGCTATCGTAAAATGCATGAAATAGTTTAAGATCTAAATTAATTAATTTTTATATGGGGATAATAAAGGTTGCTTCTTAAGAAGCAGCCTTTATTCGTAATTTTAAAATTCTGTGAGTTACCATTTATTCAATTGCAATACCCTTTTGGGTCAAAGCATTAATTATATGCTGGAATATGGATTCATCTTTACACCCAATTCTATGAAAATGTGTTCCATCGGTTAAATCGCACAGTTGTTTTGCGTTACAATCTTTTATTTTTTCAGAAAAAATACCTGCCTCATATCTAGAACATATATTTAATTTACCAGATATTTGTCCATAAATTGGATGCTCTATAGTAACATCAAGAAGGCATCCGCCGAAATCAACAATTGTATATAATTCATCTATAAGTTGTTCTTCTGAATGTTTGCAAGCAATCATTCCAATAAAACCATATCCCTCTGAATCACTATCATCGGGTATATAAACATATCCCTTGGATGTTGCTGAAATATTTAACCCAGATGCTCTAAGAAGTGCAATATCACCTACTATAATTTGTCTACTGACACCAAACATTGAAGCCATTATCGTAGCACTTAATGGCTTATCAGCCTCAGCTAATAAATCTAAAATTTTTTCTCTACGCTGGTTTGAAGTTAATTTTTGAAGATTTTCAATTTCATTTATTTTATCATTTATCATAATATTTTTTCCTTTATTGTGTATAGTAAACATTATAATTATTATAGTATCATAACATATGTGTTTTTAATAGGTCAACCAAAATGAGCAATTACATGTCTTGACACATGTAAACATACATGCTAAAATATTCAGGGAATATATGGCCTATATAAATAAATTATATAGGCGCTTTCTAAAAGGAGAAGTTAAATGAACAATTTAAAGGAATTCTTGAAGCGAAAAGATATAGAATTTTCTGCTAAGAGATATTTGAATGATGCACTGTCAGCAATGGCTTTAGGTTTGTTCGCATCATTACTTATTGGTCTAATAATAAAGACCTTAGGAGAACAAACTGCAATATTGTTTGGTGAAAACACAATTTCTGCGTTTTTCGTACAAACAGGAGGCTTTGCTATGAAGATGATGGGGCCAGCTATAGGGGCGGCTGTAGCTAATGGTTTAAAATCACCACCTCTTGTCTTATTTGCAAGTATTATATCAGGTTATGTAGGTGCTGAAATGGGAGGTCCTGCAGGAGCTTTTATTGCTGTTGCTATTGGTGCTGAATTTGGTAAAGCGGTTTCTAAAGAAACAAAAGTAGATATAATAGTAACTCCTGCTGTTAGTATAATCATGGGAGTTTTAGCAGCAAAATTGTTCGGACCTGCAGTGGCTGCTTTAATGACAGGATTGGGAAAAATAATTATGAATGCCACAGAATTACAGCCATTCTTAATGGGTATTATAGTTTCCGTAATTGTAGGACTTGTTCTAACTGCGCCTATCTCTAGTGCGGCGTTATGTATAATGCTTGATTTAGGAGGTATTGCAGCAGGGGCAGCAACTGTTGGTTGTTGTGCGCAGATGGTTGGATTTGCGGTAATAAGTTTTAAAGAAAACGGAGTTGGAGGGTTAATTGCACAAGGAATCGGAACCTCTATGTTGCAGGTTTCAAATATAATAAAAAATCCATGGATTTTAGTTCCGCCAACTTTGGCAGCTGCAATTATTGGTCCTATTTCAACAGTTATATTCAAAATGACAAATATAGCTGCAGGTGCAGGAATGGGAACTTGTGGATTTGTGGGACAAATTGGAACATTTACTTCTATGGGATTTAGTATAAAAGTGCTATTATTTATATTATTATTACATTTTATTTTACCTGCTATAGCAGCATTGATTATAGATTATGGTATGAAAAAAATAGGAATGATCAAAGTAGGAGACTATAAGTTGGATTTATAGTTCTTATAATTTACTGTTCATTAATTTAGTAAATAAAAAATGCTTGGCTTTATAACCAAGCATTTAATATTTTTAATAAGTATTTATTAAGTTATTAGAATTTTTCTTTTCCAACATGAATTGCAATCTCAGCTTTACATGATTGCTTAATATCCCATGCCCTTCTGTTTGCACCTGTAAATGAAGCGATACATCCAGGATCAAGTCCAATTTCTAAACCTTCTTCGCTTAGCTTTGCAATTTTAGCTGCATAATATTCTACTTCCATTAGTAGGTCATTTGTCCTGTCAGCAGCATAAATTTTGTCAGCTTCCTCTTTTGAAAGAGATGTAAATTTACTTGCTGGTGCACCACATTTTGGACATTTTTCTGGTGCAGAATCTCCTTCATAAATAAGACCGCATACTGTACATTTCCATAACATAATAGTAGTCCTCCTTAAGTATTTTTAAATTTTCATATAAAATAAATAATCTTATTTTAATATACCCTGTTTATTTATTGCTTAAACACTTAAAGGATAACAAAAAATCTATGGTTGTTTTGCAAAGTAAATTATGATATTATAAGTAAGCACGATTATCAGCAAAGTTTTATGAATGTAAATTTTTTACTATATGTTAAAACTAAAGCGAATAGGGAATAATAATATGGAAATAGAAATGAAATACGGCATTGGGGATAAAGATATTGCCGAAAACATTTGGGAAGACCCTGAACTTACAGCTATTGTAGATGAAGAGTCTAGAGAAAAGATCTATATGAAAGCAGCTTATTTCGATACTGACGATAATATACTTTCGAAACATGATATTGCTTTTCGTGTAAGAATGGAAGGAAACCGAGTTGTAGCTTCATTAAAATGGAATGGTGAAGCAGATGACGGACTTCATGCTAGGGAAGAGATAAATGTTCCTGTAAACGATGAAGCATGTTTTATAAATCCTAATCCTGAAATTTTTAAAGAAAGTGAATCAGGTCAAGCCATGTTAGAATTAATTGCTGATAAGAAGCTCCATAGCTTACTTGAAACACGATTTATAAGAAGCAGATTTAGAATTGATACAGGAAGCAGTCTTTGTGAAGTAGCAATAGATGTTGGAGATATTGTGACAGACTTCGGCAGCTTGCCAATTTGCGAGCTTGAAATTGAGTTGTTTTCTGGAGAACAAGAAGATATGATAAAAATAGGAAACAAACTAAAAGAAAAGTATGGTTTGGTTTGTGAAAACAGAAGTAAATATGCAAGAGGTTTAGAACTTTTAGAAAAAAATCAATATATAGATTAACAACAATTTTTATTAAAAACTTTAAAATTTATAATATTTTATTTTGGTTGTTAATTTATTTATAATTTAGGAGGAAATATATTAATGAAATCAACATTTTTATCAAGAGAAAAAAACGAGGTAAAATTTACAATTGAATTTACGGCAGAGGAATTTGAACAGGCGGTAATAAAAGCTTATCAAAATACAAAGCATAAATATGCAATAGATGGATTCAGAAAGGGAAAAGCCCCAAGAAAATTAATTGAAACACATTATGGAGAGGATATTTTCTTTGAAGATGCTATCAATGATATGTTTTCACAAGGATATCCTGAAGCATTGCAGACACTTGAGCTTGATACTGTAGATCAGCCAAGAGCAGATTTTGACAAAATTAAAAAAGGTGAAGGTGTTAACGTTACCCTTACTGTTACTGTTAAACCTGAAGTAGAAGTAAAAGATTATAAAGGTGTTAAAGTAAATAAAATTGTTCATGAAGTAATAGATAAAGATATTGATAAAGAATTAGAAAATTTACAGAACAGAAATGCAAGAATGGTACTTGTAGAAAGACCTGCGGAAAACGGTGATACTGTACTAATTGACTATGCTGGATTTGTAGGTGACCACCAATTTGAAGGAGGTACTGCTGAAAGACAGCCTTTGGAATTAGGTTCAGGTTCATTTATTCCTGGATTTGAAGAACAATTAGTAGGTGCTGTGGCAGGAGAGGAAAGAGATGTTAAAGTAACTTTCCCTACTGAATATCATTCAGATGATTTAGCAGGTAAAGATGCGGTCTTTAAATGTGTTGTTCATGAAATAAAAGCAAAAGAATTACCTGAATTAAATGATGAATTTGCAAAGGATATAAGTGAATTTGATACACTTGAAGAGTTAAAGAAAGAAACAAGAGAGAAACTTGAAAAAGCAGCTGTTTCAAGAGCTGAGTTAGAGACTAAAAATGCAATACTTGAAAAAGTCTATGATGCAAATGATGTAGATATTCCTGATGCAATGGTTGAATCTCAGATTGATGAAATGATGCAGGAATTTGCTCAGCAGCTTCAATATCAGGGATTAGATCTTGAAAAATACTTTGAATATCTGCAAAAGGATCCTAAAGAATTCAGAGAAGAACTTAGAGAAGATGCATATAAGAAAACTAAAACCAGACTTCTGGTTGAAGCCGTAGCAGATGCAGAAAAATTTGAAGTGACGGAAGAAGAAATGGACAAAGAGCTGATGGCAATGGCTGATCAATATAAAATGGAATTGAATAAATTAAAGGAAGCTATGGGAAGTGAAAACTTCGGTTTCTTGGAAAAAGACATTAAAATGAGAAAAGCTGTTGAATTTATGTTTGAAAATGCAGTAATTGAGTAATATATATAAGGAGGCATTAAATTTAATGCCTCCTAAATAAATCTAAGGGGGTGACGTTCATGGCGTTAATACCAATGGTAATAGAACAAACAAGTAGGGGCGAACGTTCTTACGATATTTATTCAAGATTATTAAAAGATAGAATTATTTTTTTAGGTGAACAAGTAGATGAGCATACATCTAGTTTGATTGTTGCACAACTATTGTTCTTAGAATCAGAAGATCCGGATAAAGACATTAGTTTTTATATAAATAGTCCTGGAGGATCCATTACGGCAGGTATGGCAATTTATGATACTATGAGATACATTAAACCTGATGTATCCACAATTTGTATTGGTATGGCTGCAAGTATGGGAGCATTTTTACTTTCTTGCGGGGCAAAGGGCAAAAGATTTGCTCTTCCTAATTCTGAAATCATGATACATCAGCCATTAGGTGGCGTTAATGGTCAGGCAGAAGATATTAGAATACATGCTGACAGAATTATTAAAACGAGAGAAAAATTAAATAAGATTTTAAGTGAAAATACAGGTCAAGATTTGGCACGTATAGAAAAAGATACAGATCGTGATAATTTTTTAGATGCAGAAGATGCAGTTAAATATGGGATTATTGATAAAGTAATTTATTCTAGATAATAAGGGGGTGTTTATATGAGTGGAAAATATACAGATACAAAGCAATTAAAATGTTCGTTTTGCGGAAAACCACAGGATCAAGTAAGAAGATTAGTTGCAGGGCCAAATGTATATATTTGTGATGAATGTATTGAACTTTGTCAGGATATTATAAATGAAGAATTGGCAGCTATGTCAGAATCAACTGACAATAACGAAAACACTAATTTTGAATTACCTAAGCCAAAAGAAATAAACAAGATATTATCAGAATATGTAATTGATCAAGACGATGCAAAGAAAGCACTTGCAGTAGCAGTTTACAATCATTATAAAAGAGTAAATGCTAGTGAAAAGCTTGCGGATGATGATGTGGAAATACAAAAAAGTAATATCATTATGATTGGACCTACAGGTTCAGGTAAAACTCTTTTTGCTCAAACCTTAGCTAAAATTTTAAATGTACCTTTTGCAATAGCAGATGCAACAGCATTAACAGAAGCAGGTTATGTGGGTGAAGATGTAGAAAATATTTTATTAAAATTAATTCAAGCTGCAGATTATGATATAGAAAAAGCACAAAAAGGCATTATATATGTTGATGAAATAGATAAAATAACAAGAAAGTCAGAAAACCCTTCTATTACTCGAGATGTGAGCGGAGAGGGAGTGCAGCAGGCGCTGTTGAAAATTTTAGAAGGTACTGTTGCAAGTGTTCCGCCTCAAGGAGGAAGAAAACACCCTCATCAAGATTTTATACAGTTTGATACAACAAATGTTTTGTTTATATGTGGTGGGGCATTTGATGGATTGGATAGTATTATTCAAAAAAGAATAGGTGAAAAGACAATTGGTTTTAACTCTGACATGAAAAAATCAACTATGGCAGCTTCAGAAACTTTAAAGCTATTACAAGTAGAAGATTTATTAAAATACGGATTGATACCGGAATTTGTGGGAAGACTACCTGTAATGGTGACGTTAGAAGAACTAAATAAAGAAGCTTTAGTAAGAATTATAAAAGAACCTAAGAATGCCATATTAAAACAATATAAAAAATTATTTTTAATTGATGGTGTTGAGCTTGAAATTGAAGATGAAGCCATTGCAAGAGTTGCTGAAAAAGCAATAGAGAGAAAAACTGGAGCGAGAGGATTAAGAAGTATATTAGAAAATGTTATGACAGACATTATGTATGAGATTCCTTCCAGAGAGGATATTACAAAATGCATTATAACAAAAGGAACAATTGATTATAATACGGGACCGGCTTTGGTGCTTGTAGAGGCTAAGCAAAACAAGAAAAACGAAGAAGAGACTGCATCATAAAACAGACGGCCTAAGGCCGCCTGTTTTTGATTAAAAATACACTGCAGAAAGGCGGATGAGGATAAGTGACAGAGGAAAAGGATAAAAAAGCAAAAGAAGAACAAGAAAACGAAAAATATGAAAATATAGATAGTGAATTAGAAGAGGAAATAAAGGCAGAAATAGAGGCTGCTCTTACAAAGGAAGAAAAGGAAATGGATAATACTATGCCAATGATTCCTCTTAGAGGGCTTTCTATTTTTCCTTATATGGTACTTCATTTTGATATAGGAAGAGAAAAATCAATAAGTGCTTTAGAAAAGGCAATGATGTTGAATCAGAAGATTTTTTTAGTATCACAAATTGATGCTGAAACAGACCTTCCTACAAGCGATGATTTTTATAAGGTAGGTACTATTGCAAAAATTAAGCAAATGCTGAAACTTCCAGGGGATTCTATTAGGGTTTTAGTAGAAGGAATTGGAAGAGGAGAAATAGAAGATATAATTTTTGAAGTACCTTATTTTAAATGTGCCATTAAAGAAATAGAAGAAATACAATATGAAGAAATTCCAACTAAAATTCTAGCGCTTATGCGTTCTGTTTTAGATAGCTTTGAACAATACTTATCATTAAGTCAAAAAATTTCAATAGAAATATTTCCCGCAGTTGCAGGTATTGAGCAGCCAAGTAGATTAGCTGATATTATTACTTCTCATTTAGATGTTAAAACAGACATAAAGCAGAAAATATTGGAAGCTATAGATCCAGAAGAGAGACTTGAAATATTAATTGAAATATTAAACAGTGAAGTAGAAATCCTTAAAATAGAAAACGACATTAACTCAAAGGTAAAAACACAAATTAATAAATCACAAAAAGAATATTACCTTAGAGAACAAATGAAGATAATACAAGAAGAATTAGGTCAGGATGCAGATATTGAAGATGAAGTTGATGATTGGTTAACACAGTTGAAAAAGCTCAAGCTTCCGGCTAAGACTTCAGAAAAAATAGAAAAAGAAATTAAGAGATTGAAAAAAATACAACCCGGCTCAGCAGAAGGCGGAGTAATTAGAACCTATATTGAATGGATCTTTGCATTACCATGGAATAAAATGTCAAAAAGCAATGTAGATTTAAAAAAAGCAGAGAAAATTTTAAATGAAGATCATTACGGATTAGATAAGGTAAAAGAGAGAATTATAGAATACCTTGCAGTAATGCATCTTTCCAAAACCCTTAAAGGCCCTATCCTTTGTCTTGTAGGACCTCCGGGAGTTGGTAAAACCTCTGTGGCTAAATCTATTGCAAGAGCAGTAAACAGAGAGTTTGTAAGAATGTCTCTTGGCGGTGTCAGAGATGAAGCGGAAATTAGAGGACACAGAAGAACTTATATTGGTGCAATTCCCGGTAGAGTAATATCTGCTATGAAGGATGCAGGTACGAAAAATCCTGTATTTCTACTTGATGAAATTGATAAGATAGGTTCTGATTTTAAGGGAGACCCTGCTTCAGCATTGTTGGAAGTATTAGACCCTGAGCAAAATAAGGATTTTAATGATCATTATCTTGAAATTTCATTTGACTTATCAAAAGTTATGTTTATAACAACTGCAAATACTATAGACACAATTCCTCGTCCTTTGTTAGACAGAATGGAAGTTATAAGCGTAACAGGATATACTGAAGAAGAAAAAGTTGAAATTGCAAAGCAATATTTAATTCCAAAGAAAGTAAAAGAGCATGGACTTAAAGATGAGAATTTAACTATCTCAGAACCTGTAATCAGAAATATTATAAATTATTATACGAGAGAATCAGGAGTAAGAAATCTTGAAAGAGAAATTGCAAATATTTGCAGAAAAGCTGCTCGTAAGATAGTTGAATATAACGCAAAAAGAATTCGTTTAACAACGGGAAATCTAGAAAATTATTTAGGTAAAAAACGATTTAGATATGATATCATAGAAGGAGTAAATGAAGTAGGTGTTACAACTGGACTTGCTTGGACAATTGTTGGAGGAGATACTTTATTTATTGAAACTACCATGGTTCCTGGTACCGGTAAACTTGTTTTGACAGGTCAACTTGGAGAAGTTATGCAAGAGTCAGCAAAAGCGGGTATAAGCTATATTCGTTCTAAGACAAAGGAACTTGGAATTGATGAAAAGTTCTATAAAGAAAATGATTTGCATATTCATATTCCAGAAGGTGCAACACCAAAGGATGGCCCTTCTGCTGGAGTGACTATGTGTACTGCAATCATATCTACTCTGACTAATACTCCTGTAAGAAAAGAAGTAGCTATGACAGGAGAAATAACTTTAAGAGGAAAAGTTCTTCCGGTAGGTGGCATAAGAGAAAAAGTTTTGGCAGCACATAGAGCCGGAATTAAGAAGATTTTACTGCCTGTTGATAATGAAGTAGATATTGAAGAAATTCCTGCAAATGTACGTAAGAAATTAGAGTTTGTTCTTATTAACAGTGTGGATGAAGCATTAGAACATGCTCTTGTTAGGTAAATTTTGCATTAGATTGAAAAGAGGAACAGATGATAATAAAAAAAGCAGATTTAGAAGCGGTGGCCGTAAAAAAAATGCAGTATCCAGACGAAGGTTTAAAGGAAATTGCCTTTGCAGGGCGATCTAATGTTGGAAAATCATCCCTTTTAAACTTAATTGTAAACAGAAAAAAGCTTGCGAGAGTCAGCGGAAGTCCTGGTAAGACAAGAACTATTAACTTTTATATAATTAATGATGAATTTAGAATAGTTGATTTGCCTGGATATGGATATGCTAAAATATCTAAATCAATTTCTGAAAATTGGGGAGATATGATAGAAACATATTTATCCACAAGGCAAAACCTTATAAAAGTTGTTCAGCTTGTGGATATCAGGCATGCACCGTCTAATCAGGATATTCAAATGTATGAATGGTTAAAGCATTATGGGTTAGACGGCATTGTGGTTGCTACAAAAGCAGATAAAATATCCAGAAATGAAATGTTTAAAAATATTAGTATTATTAAAAAAACTCTTGGTCTTAAATCAACTGATAAGGTTATTCCTGTTTCATCTTTGAAGAGAACCGGGTATGATGATCTTATGAATGAATTAGAAAGGCTTTTGGAGGGCTGATTTATGCAGTTTATTTTTTTTCAAGTATTATTTAAAAGAATAAAAGCTATTAAATTTTTTTTAAAGGATAAAGAAGTTCCAAAACGAAAAAAAATAATTATAGTGCTTGGCATTATATATCTGGTTTTACCTGTAGATTTAATTCCTCCTGTCTTGTTTCCTATTGCATGGATGGATGATGCGGTATTATGGATATTTATTATCTGGTACTTGAAAGATGAACTTGATAAATATTGGCTGGGCGAAGAGCCTGTTGATCCTAAGAAAAAATATCATGGTAAAAAAATTATAGATGATGTTAACTTCGATATAGAAAAAGAAAAGGAGCATTCGTGATATGGAAGAAAATTATACATTTGGTGAAGTGATGATTACAGAAGAGCAGATAAAAAAAAGAGCTAAAGAAATCGGCGCTGAAATTTCAAATGACTTTAAAGGTGAAAAAATCTTAGCAGTTGGTATTTTAAAAGGTGCTGTTCTATGGATGAGTGACCTCATTAGAGAGATAACAGTTGATACTCAAATAGATTTTATGGCTGTAAGTAGTTATGGGGCCTCTACTAAAAGTTCAGGTGTAGTTCAGATTATAAAAGACCTTGATACAGGTATTGAGGATTTAAATGTTATTATTGTTGAGGACATTATAGATTCAGGTATTACACTTCATTATTTGAGAGATTATTTATTAGGAAGGAAACCAAAATCATTAAAAATTTGTACATTATTAGACAAGCCTGATCGCAGAGAAGCAGATATTAAAGTAGATTATACTGGCTTTGTGATAGAAAATAAGTTTATTGTAGGGTATGGATTAGATTACAATCAGCTTTATAGAAACATACCTTATATTACTTGTTTAGAAGAGGTTAAAACTGTGTAATCATATTTTTTTGATCCTATAGTAATAACTAATCGATAGTTTTGATTATATTTGATGGAACATAAATAATAAAATGGAAGACACCGATGTTAATGGGTGTCTTCCATTTTGGCAAAAATACTGTATATTTTATGTACACAGCCATGACTTGTTTATTTAAGTAAAAAGGCATTTTAAATTTGGCAAGTTTAGTTTTTGATTATTATAGTTTATTTTACTACGCTTCAAAAGCTCTTTTAAAAATTTGTAAAAATTCTGCTTCCCCAACAGATCGAGGATTACTTCCAACAGATACGTTTACGGAAGCTCTCTTAGCAAGTTCCTCTATATCTTCTATCTTTGCATCAATTTCATTAATCGTCGGAATCATTAAGTCTTTATTTAATTTTTTTAATGCTGCAACTGATTGATAAGCAGCATCTCTAACAGACATTCCATCAATGTTTTCACCAAGAGCTTTTGCAATTTCTGCAAATTTATCAATATCAGATACAAAGTTATATTCTACTACAAACGGTAGTAATATGGCATTAGCAATACCGTGAGGTGTATCATAAAGACCTCCTAATGCTTCCGCCATACAATGGACTCCTGCAATATCAGAATTTCCAAAACAAATGCCAGCAATTAAACTTCCAAGTAACATTTTTGCTTTAGCATCTACGGAATCTGTATAAACAGCATCTCTGATATTTTCTGCCAGCATTTTTATGGCAAAAATTCCACAAGCATCGGTTATAGGTTCTGATAGTGTACATGTATATCCTTCAATTGCATGAGTTAAAGCATCCATTCCCGTTGAAGCTACTATTTTTGAAGGAAGACTTTCAACAAGCAAAGGATCTACAAGAGCAGTCTTAGGTGCTATCAAAGGACTTCCAATACTCATTTTATAATGTCTATTTGTATCTGTAATTACAGACCAGAATGTAACTTCACTTCCTGTCCCTACTGTTGTAGGAATGGCGATTAAATTATCAATCGATTTTGTAATTTTATTTAAACCTTCATAGTCATTAATTATTCCACCATGTGTCATAAGCACTCCTACAGCTTTAGCTGTATCCATAGAGCTACCTCCTCCAATTGCAATCAAACAATCAACTGAATATCTTTTAGCTTCCTCATAAGCCTTTTGGACAGTTATATCTTTAGGATTAGGTTCTATAGAATCGAAAATTACATATTCTTTTATTCCTTCTTCTTCTAATTTTTTTGTTATTTTATCCACAACTCCGGCTGAAATCAAACCTTTATCGGTAATAATTATTGGTTTCGATCTGCCTAATTCTTTTACTTCCTTTCCAATTTCCTTATAAATTTCATAGCCAAATCGGATTTTCGTTGGAAGTATAAAATCAAAATTCTTCATATTTGTTTTCATAACTTTACCTCTCTGTTTCATTTTTGTTGGCATTTTGTTTTTCTTTATAAAATCGTAAGCTTTTGTGTAACACAAAAGTCAATAGGTTTTTACTAAAAATTTTATTTGAATAATTTACCATATTATAATTATTTGATTTTTTAAAAAATTCCCTTGACCTTTGTGCCACACAAAGGTTTATCGTAAGATTGAAATTAATATTTTACCGCTCAAGAGCGAAAAGGAGGAACTTATGTCAAAATATGAAACAAATTTTCCGTCAGACAGAAAGTATGAAGATGTAGATGTACATCTTCATTATGCAGGAATTTCTACTTTTGGAGGATATCCAAATACGAGAGAACTAAAGGATGTTGATATTGCCATTATGGGAATTCCATTTGACTGCGGAGTAACAAATAGACCTGGTGCCAGATTAGGTCCGCGTGGAATTAGAAATATGTCTAAACTCGCATGTATTTTTAACTATATGTGGGAAATGGACTTGGATGAAGTTTGTCCTAATATTATAGATTATGGTGATGTAGGGCATTATATGGGTCCGAGAACCACACAATATATGTTAGAAAAAAGTTACGAACATGCGAAGAAGATTCTTGATTCAGGGGCTAAGCTTTTAACTTTAGGAGGAGATCATACTATTCCTTATGGTCCTGTACGTGCAGCCAGTGAAAAGTATGGTAAAATTTCTCTTATTCATTTTGACAGTCATCAGGATTCTATCCCAAGTGAAGGTGAGTATTCACATGCAAATTTTGCATATGATTTACAGGCAGAAGGATATGTTGATTCTGAGAAATCAGTACAGGCATGTATTAGAACCGATATGCCTTTATGTGGTTATAATATTATTTATGCAAATGAAGTAATAGAAATGGGACCAAAGGCTTTGGCTCAAAAAATAAAGAGTATAGTTGGGAATAACCCAGTATACATAACTTTTGATATTGATGCTTTAGATCCTGCTTATGCACCTGGTACAGGTACTCCAGTATGCGGAGGTCCTACAACAAATGATGTACGTACAACTTTAAGAAATTTAGAAGGAATTAATTTAGTTGCGGCAGATATTGTTGAAGTATTACCTGCCTATGACTTTGGAGAAATAACTGCTTTAGCAGCGGCGTCTATAGCAAAAGATTTAATGTGTTTAATGGCATCTAATAAATAAGAGCTTTTGTATTATTAGCCATATATGCAAATTTTAATATTGCATATATGGCTGAAAAAAGGAGATATGAAAATGGGTAGTGTAGAAGAAATAAGGAACGAACTTAAGGGAAAAACCGGAATGGAAGAATCCGTTGAAAATGATTTGTTTGATAGTATTGCGGAGATTGAGAAGAAAGATGGAGTTATTGCACCTTTACCAAAAAAAGATTATTTATTAGCAATAGCTTGCGGGATTTTATTCGGAGTTACTATTGTAGTATTTCAAGCGTTTTTATATTTATAAAAGCCTATAAATTAATATTTAAGAATAATTTATTATAGGTTGCCTTTGAAATAAGAAGAATTATATATGAGGTGTGAAATGACAATACAGAAAGAATTTGATGCTAATAGAGAAGCTCAGTTTGATGTTTTACCTGTACTTGGTAAGGACAGAATTTACGGATTTCTTAATTATACTTATGTAATAACTGGGTTTGCTCTTGCAACATGGTGTTTTATGATTGGAGGGTCCCTATCTCTGTTTGTAGGATTTAAAACAGCAATTTTGGCTTCAATTTCCGGGAATATGATTGCTGTTTTATTAATGATTACAACTACTATGATCCCTTCTTCAAAATATGGAATTGATAATTATACAGTAGGAGGAAGTTTTCTGGGTCATAACGGAACGAAAGCATTAATGATTTTATTGGCAATTATACAAGCTTGCTGGATTATAGTATTTTCTTCTATGGTGGGGCGTGCTGTGATTCAAATTTTTATAAATCTTACGGGTGTTGAAGTAAAAGGCAAGGTTCCTTTATTAATACTTTCATTGCTTGCTGCCTTTGCAGTATGGGGTATTACATTGAAAGGTCCTAAGCTTATGGGTAAATTAAATACTATTTTTGCTCCTGTTGTTGTACTTATAATTATAGGTTCTATCTTAATTATGGGTAAAAAATTTGGATTTGATATGATATTTAATGCACAGCCTTTAGCACCATTTGAAAGCAAGTGGTTAAATTTTTTAATAGCTTTTGAATTAAGCTTAGGTGCAGGATTTTCATGGTGGCCTAATATGGGTGGCCTGGGCAGATTATGTAAAAACAGCAGGGCAGCTTATTGGCCTAATATTTTAGGTTTGGTTTTTGCAGCAACTTTAGGAACTGCTGCAGGAGTTGCGGCAGCACTACTTATAGGGACAACAGATCCATCTACTTGGATGATTCCAATAGGAGGAATTTTATTAGGAATTATAGCGCTTATTTCATTGAGTATGGCTAATTTAACTGCTTGTTCTATTATTACTTATAATATTTGTTTAGGTTTTAAGCAGATTAAATTTTTCTATAAAAAAGAATGGATCACTGTGACCGGCATATTTATGATACCTGTTTTAATTGGGATGTTTTTTTCTACTGCATTATATGATAAGTTTTATATTATTTTAGGATTAGCCTGTACCATTTATAGCCCTATCATAGCTATTCAATTTGTGGATTATTTTATATTCAGAAAACAGGATTTAGATTTAAGAGCATTGTATAATAAGACGGAGGATTCTAAATATAGATTTTGGAAGGGATTCAATCTTGTAGCAATATTTGTGTTTATTACAGCTATACCTGTATATTATTTGTTTTTAGATCCTGTTACTTTAGAATACACTAATGCATTCCAATATATTACGGCTACAGGAGGTGCAACTTTATATTCTTTAATAGTTTATTATTTTTTGGGGAAATTAATATTGTTTAAGAAAAAGATTGGTGGATATCAATAATTCTTTAAGTTATAATTTAGAAAATATATATTTATTTTCATATTTTAATTTTTGGAGTGATATGTTATGAAAGATATTATTTCAATTACCGAAATGGCTAAATTGCGTAATGTAACTACTGAAACTTTAAGGTACTATGACAGAATAGATTTATTTAAACCTATTTATGTTGATCCAGAAACAAATTATAGATATTATTCTATTCTTCAATATGAAAAACTGGGTACGATCAGAGAGTTGTGCAATTTAGGTATGCCTCTTAAGGATATTAAGACTTATTTAGAAAATAGAACGGTTAGAGGTTCTTGCGAATTGCTAATGGAACAAAAAAATTTACTAGATTCTAAAATTGATTCTTTAGTTAAGTTAAAATCTGAAATAGAAGAAAAGTTAAATTTTATCCGAGAACTTGAAGATACCGGAATTACAAATGAAATAAAAATAAAGCAATTTTCAAAAAGAAAGTATGTAACATTTAATCGTGTTGTTTCTGACGAAGTTGAACTAAGCTACGATTCAGTTCAATTAGAGAGCATGCTTCCTGATAAAGACAAAGCAATGCCTATTTTTGCTACAAATAGATACGGAGGTATTATATCAAAATCAGATATAGATAAAGGTAAAACCCCTTTGCTTGCTAAGATGATTATTCTATGCGATGAGGAAAATAAAGAGGTTAGCGATGATAAAGTTATAGAAATCGAAGAAGGAAATTTTGCTTGTTTGTATTTTATAGGAAAGTTCTGGGACAGAAGAAAAAGTATTGAAAATTTAATGGATTTTATAAAAAGAGGAGGATATATGCTGGCAGGAGATATTTTGCAGATGCAATGGGTAGATTATTCTATTACTAATAATTTAGATGAGATATCTTATGAATTTCAGGCCCCAATTAAAAAACTTGTGTAAATTTTAAATGATTACAGTTATATAATTTAAATATAGCAATTGGTTCTTTTATGATATTTTTATATCAAAAAAGATAAAAAGGATAAGTGCAAAAACACATGTGATTAATATACCTTCAATAAGTGATTTAAACATTCCTTTTTTCCATTCTTTAGATATTTTTTTTACAGATTCAGCTTCATTTAAATTCTTTTCTATAGGGTTAAAAGGTAATTCTTGATGCATAAGTTTAAGTTCTTCTTTGCATAAGGGACACTCATTAATATGTTTTTCTATCATTTCTTTACTCTTTTGGCTGCAAACGCCATCCACATATAAAGGTAATAAATCTTTTATAATATCACAATCTATTTTCATTTCAATTCCTCCTGTAGTTGTTTTTTTGCACGATAAAAAATAAGTCTTGCCCAATTATCTGTTTTCTCAAATAATTCTCCAATTTGAGTGAATGGTAATTCTCCAAAAACTCTTAAAGTGAAAACTTCTTTATATGGTTCCTTCATATTATGTATAAGACAATGTAATCTCTTTATAGTCTCCTTATCAAGATAATTTTTCTCTAGATCAAATGGAGTATTAGAAAAATCAATACAAGTGTCAGATATCTTTTTTTGTTTCTGATATTGTGTAAAATAGGTATTTTTAGCAATTTGACAAAGCCACACATACAATTTACAGTTTCCTTTGAACTTCTTAATATTTTTTATTGCTTTGAAAAAAGTTTCTTGTGTAATTTCTTCTGCTGTTGATTCATCTTTGCAAAGAGTTAATACATATTTATATACATTTGTGAAATGCTGTTTATATATTTCTTCAAAATCTGTCACTTTTTCACCTCCTTATGTATAAGACTGTTGGTTTTTAATTTTGTTTCAAAAAAGATTATTGTTTTTAGATTTAAGAAACTTATCTGTTATTAATGTTTTAATTTTCGTATATACTTTTTTTATTGTCAAATACAAAGAATTTAAATTAAAAAGCTGTTTGCATATGCAAACAGCTTAATATAAAAAATATGTAATTTGTACCTATAACTGTAATAAATACATGATGTTTTTTTTAATTTAAGGTATAAAAGAATATGCATTTTGCATTATATCTTTTATTTATGCTTTTCCGTTACAACCAAGAACATTGACAATTTTACGCTTTACCATATCTCTGATAGCATCACGGGCAGGGGTTAAATATTGTCTTGGATCAAAGTCGGATGGATTATTAGCAAGATGTTCTCTAACTGCTGCAGTCATTGCAAGGCGAAGATCTGAGTCTATATTAATCTTACAAACAGAGCTTTTTGCAGCCTGACGAAGCATATCTTCAGGGATACCGATAGCATCTGGCATGGCACCGCCATATTTATTGACTTTTTCTACAAATTCCGGAATTACAGAAGATGCTCCATGAAGTACGATAGGAAATCCGGGAAGTCTTTTAGAAACTTCATCTAATATATCAAAACGAAGCATAGGTTTTTGACCTGGTTTGAATTTATATGCTCCATGGGATGTCCCAATTGCAATGGCAAGTGAATCAACGTTAGTTTTCTCTACAAATTCTTCTACTTGAGCTGGATCAGTATAAGAATGATTTTCAACGTTGACATCATCTTCGACGCCAGCAAGCTGACCTAATTCACCTTCTACTACGCATCCATGAGCATGAGCGTATTCTACTACTTTTTTTGTTAGTGCAATATTTTCTTCAAATGGCAAATGAGACCCATCAATCATAACAGAAGAAAAGCCTCCATCGATGCATGATTTACAAATTTCAAAATCTGCTCCGTGATCTAAATGAAGTGCTATTGGAAGATCTGTTTCTAAAATAGCTGCTTCCACTAGTTTAATTAAATAGTTATGTTTAGCATATTTTCTAGCACCTTTAGAAACCTGAAGAATAAGAGGAGCGTTTTCCTCTTTTGCAGCTTCTGTGATACCTTGTATAATTTCCATGTTGTTTACATTAAATGCCCCGATAGCATATCCACCTTCATAAGCCTTTTTAAACATTTCAGTTGTAGTTACAATAGCCATAATAATTAACCTCCAATTGAACTCAATAGTGTATTTTAAATTATTATATCCATTATACACCTGTATATAGGAAGTTGCATATCACAATTTATATTTTTATTGAGCTAATTTTCGCTATTATTAGTTAACATTGAAATAATAGGAGCCATTGTACTCATAATATTTTCTATATCTCCAAACTTTTTTACACCTGAAATTGTATTAGAAATATTGTCTATTTGATTGCTGGTTTTATTTTCAGATAAAAAACCACGTACAGCATCAAGAGAATCTTGAATTCTGTCCAAATAATTTGATTTGTTCATAGGTACTTGTCGTACTTGATTTAAATGATTAATTTTTTCAAGAGCATTAGTTATAGAATGCATACGATCAAGGAATAATTCCATTTTAAAAGTATCAAAATAAGTAGGCGGAGATGGAATTTTAAGATTCATGGCCTTTACCTTACCCTCAGAGATACTTTTATTAATACCCCCTTGATTACCAAAGATTAATATAATAATTAAAATAAGAATAGGATTCATATGTACCTCCCCAAGGAAAATAATATACCTAACTAAATTTGCAGAGCAAATTCAAAGTAGGAGCCCATTTACCACAGCTTTAGCTGTAATGGAAAATGGGACAGCGAAGCATAGCGTAGGTGCCATACAGAAAGTTCCCAATCTATGATTGGATTAACTTTTTCAGTTGAGCACCTAACTAAATTTGCAGAGCAAATTAAAAGTAGGTGCCATACAGAAAGTTCCCAATCTACGATTGGATTAACTTTTTCAGTTTTAATTATTAATTATTATATGTCAAGAAAGCTTTATGAGTGCATATAATTATATAGTAAGATATATTGAAATTAATAAAAATAAAATAAAAGGGAGGGATACATATGGATCTTAATAATAAAATGCTGAATGATTTAGCAAATCAATTAGGAATACAGGGTAACGATTCTAATTCAAAAAAAGCTGCCGGAATGGCAGAAAAATACAAAGGGAAAAGTGATGATGAATTAATTGGTGAAATTCTTAATTTAAAGAAAGCAATGAAATCAGATAAAGCACAGTTTGAAAAACAAATGATGGCAGTCAAAGCTTTAAGAGGTATGATGAATCAACAACAAAGAGCCCGACTAGATAAAATAATCAGACTCCTTGAAAATGATTAATATTATTTAGTTATAATTGCAACAATGTCTGCCGGTGTAGAATTTGAAGGAATTATAAAAGTTCCTGCTTTAAGCTTAGAATCTGCTCCGGCAGCTGCAATTGCATCATAAAATTCCTGTTTATCCTTTATTAGATTTACGCTCAGAAGAGTGTCAGCAATTTTTGAGTCTGTAGATCCAGGTTCAATATAAACAGAGTATTTTACAATATCATCCGACTTCTTTGTATTGTCAGATTCTGATGAAGTTTTTTCATTCCCTTTAGAATTGTCTATACTTTCATCTGTAGTAGTTGCAGCTTTATTGTCAGACTTATTATCTGATGTGGTGTGTTTACTTTCATTGCCTGCCTTTTCTATTGTCAAGCTTGAAGGATAAGACATTATAACGTTAATTCGATTAAATATAATCAGCCCTGCTATACAAATAATAACAAGAGCTATTAAAATATCATTTTTATCATATATAATATTTCTAAATGTTTGCATTTTAAGTACCTTTCTTTTCTTTCTAAATTATTGTATATTAATAGTAATTATTAGAATAATTGAGTAGCTAATTGTACATATTGCCATCTTGATAATTAAAATACTACCAATTATCAATGTGACTTTTCATATTTGTCAATATCATAGGACTTTATTTGTCCATATTAAAAGTGCAATCAGAATTTCAAAATATATTTAAAATTTCTTTTTGCACATGATGGCAGTTTTTTAACCTTATATTCTGCTAATGTGCCCTTTAAAACTACATAATATTACAAAAACATATTTTTTAATATAATTTTGTATAAATTTATATATACTATATTTTCAATTTATCACATATATAGAATAAGTACAAATGTTATTTTGTAATTATTTATTAAGTTTTGTTTACATGGTGTATTTATATAATAAACTGTTGTATAATTTATTTTAGCTTAAGGAATAAAAAAGAAATTTATGTTAATTATTTACTTAAAAATATTTTAATTTTTTAATTTTCTATCACAAAAAATTCTATAATTTTTCATAATTTAGGAGTAATATATTGATAAAACTGATAATTACTGAAAATGAGGACAACCAAAGACTGGACAGATTCCTAAAGAAATATTTCAAAAGTGCCCCTTTAAGTTATATTTATAAACTTATTCGTAAAGATGTAAAATTAAACGGAAAGAGGGCTAAGATTGAAAGCGTTTTGCAGCAGGAAGACGAATTAAAAATATATATATCAGATGAAGAAGCAAAAGCATATAGAGAAAAGAAATCTTTTGCAAAATCTAAGAGGCAATTTAATATTGCTTATGAAGATGAAAATATCCTTATAGTTGAGAAACCATATGGACTCTTAACTCATGGAGATAAGACAGAAAAGAAAAATCATCTGGCTAATCAAGTTGCAGGATATTTGGCAGATACGGGAGAATATGATCCTAGCAGAGAAAGAACCTTTATGCCTTCACCTGTAAATAGACTTGACCGTAATACAACGGGTCTTGTCATATTTGGTAAAAATAATAAAGCATTGCAAAGTCTAAATAAAATGATAAGAGAAAAAGATTATATAAGTAAATTTTATCTTACAATTGTTGTTGGAGAATTAAAAAAAGATTTAAAACTTATAGATAAAATGGAAAAAAATCTGACTAAAAATGTTGTTACAGTATCGCCCTTAGAATCCAGCGAAGGAAAGGTCATGGAAACTATAGCAAGACCTTTAAAATCAGCCAAAGGATATACTTTAACAGAAGTAGAACTTGTAACGGGCAGAACTCATCAAATCAGGGCACATTTGGCAAGTGCAGGTTTTCCGGTTATCGGAGATACAAAATATGGGAATAAATATACTAATGAAAAAATAGCTAAGCAGTTTGGTTTGAGAACACAATTTCTTCATGCTTATAAATTAAAAATTAAAAAAGGAATAGAGCCTTTAGATTATCTAAATGATTTAAATGTAATATCAGAGTTGCCATCTAATTTACAAATTATAAAAAACAATTTATTTGATTAGTAAGTATTAAGGAGACCGATATGACAGGATATGATGATAATAACAAATCTTTTAAAGAAAAATATAAAATATATATTTACCCTGTGATATTAGCTTGGATTATGACTATGTTTATAAGACCCATTGTTTCTGATGGTGAAGCTATGCTTCCTACTATAAAAGATAGGCAAGTGATTATTGTTTCTAAAGAAAACTATTCAAAAAATAGAGGAGTGCCAGAGTTTCAGCAAGTAGTAGCTTTTAAAAAAGATTTTATACAAGATGGCGATAAAGGAGATAATACTATTCGCAGAGTCATTGGATTGCCAGGAGATAAAATTCAAATAAAAGATGGAAAAGTATATAGGAATGGTAAAACTATAAAAGAAAATTACATTTCCGGAGAGATAAAAGGCGATTTTGGACCTATTATAGTAGGTGAAGAGGAAGTATTTGTATTAGGAGATAATCGAAGCAACAGTATAGACAGTAGAGATGAAAGAGTTGGAACTTTAGATATGAGCTTAATAAGGGGTTCCTGTAAATTAGTAATATGGCCTTTAAATGAATTTGGTAAAATAGAATAAATATATTTACAACATAGGAGAAATTAAATGAAAGAATGGATTAAGGATATTGTAATAGCAATAATTGTAGCGATTATTATAATACAGTTTGTAAAACCTACAATAGTTAAGGAAATGTCGATGCAGCCTACGTTATATGAAAATAATTATATATTTTTAAGTAAGCAGGCATATTTATTTAAAGAGCCTAAAGAGGGGGATATTATAGTATTTCATACTGATCTTAAAAGAGAAGACGGTAAAGAAAAATTACTTATTAAGAGAATTATTGGGTTGCCGGGAGATGTGATAAATATTGATGACGGCAAAGTATATGTTAACGACGAGCTTTTAGATGAACCGTATATATTAGAGCCATATACGTCTGGCCAAGTTGAAAATCAAAAAGTTCCTGAAGATAGTCTGTTTGTTATGGGAGACAATAGGCAATACAGTAAGGATAGCAGAGACCCTAGTGTGGGTTTTGTACAAATCGATAAGATAGTTGGTAAAGCAGTGTTTAGGTTATATCCATTTAATGAGATTGGAATAATTCACTAGATACTTTGAGGATAAAATTTTCAACAAATATTAATAATTTATTAAAAAATTAGGGGGTTAAAATGAAAAAAACCATATTTGAATTTGCTAAGACAATTATTCTTGCTTTAATAATAGCATTAGTAATTACAGCGTTTATTAAGCCGACTTTAGTTAAGGGATATTCCATGTATCCTACTATAGAGCCAAACAATTATTTGATCGTAAACAAAATTCCTTATCTTACAGGAGAACCAAAAAATGGCGACATAATTGTTTTTAAAGCACACATTTATACGGAAAATGGTGAGGAAAAGGATTTAATAAAAAGGGTTATGGGAGTTGCTGGTGATACTATAGAGATAAAAGAGGGAATTGTTTATAGAAACGGGAAAAAGCTTGATGAAGGTTATTTAGGTGAAGGCATTAGCTCAGGTGATATGGATGCTGTAACAATCGAAGACGGACACATCTTTGTAATGGGGGACAATAGACCAAACAGTCTAGACAGCAGAGATCCTGCAATTGGTATGGTAGCTGTATCTGATATACTTGGCAGAGCTGATTTAAGACTATATCCATTTAATGAAATAGGGTTTATAAACAAGGTGGAATAATGAAGAAAAAAAAGATTTTAGCCAATAATAAAAAAGCAAGGCATGATTATTTTATAGATGAAACATATGAAGCAGGTATGGTACTTACAGGTACTGAGATTAAATCAATGCGGCAGGGAAAGTTAAATTTAAAAGAAAGTTATGCTAAAATTGAAGGTGAAGAATTAATTATATATGGTATGCATGTAAGTCCTTTTGAACAAGGGAACAGGTATAATGTAGATCCCCTTAGACCAAGAAAATTGCTTTTGCATAAACAGGAGATCAGGAAATTGATAGGATATACTACATTAAAAGGTATGACTATTGTTCCGTTAAATGTATATCTAAATGAAAAAGGAATGGCAAAAATGGAGATTGCTGTAGCCAGAGGTAAAAAGGATTATGATAAACGTCAAGATATAGCTAAAAGAGATGCCGACAGGAAAATGCAGCAAGCTGTTAGGATAAATGATAAGAATTATTAAAATGTTAAAAGTACTTTATATAAGAAATTGTAATATAATGAAATATGTTGTTAAATTCCCTACTGGATAAAATCTGGAATTACCAAGATACTAAGTTATATAATAAATACAAAGGAGAAATAATAATGAGAAAAATTAAACTAATGCCAGATACTCCTTTTTCTACAAATTGTGATATCTCTGTTTATGATATAACAGACGGCAGTGAAAAGAAAAGATGTAAAATTAAAATAGAATATGCAGAATTTGATATAGATCAAATGAAAAAGAAAGGCGATACTAAAGAGGAAGTTTTACAGAACTATAAAAGTTTAATTTATGATACCGTAAAATATTATATTAAAGACGATTGGGAATGTGTAGATAATTACGACTCTATTCTTAAGATTATAGATGAGAAAATATGTAAATATTTTTAGTAATTTTTACTTGATGTAAATTTAATGTTGATTTTGTAAATTAATTGGGTATAATGAATACAAAGACATATTTTAGTGCATAATAATCGGTATAACTTTCATGGGTAATGAAGAAAGTTAAAAAAGAAAAGAGGTTGCTTATGAAAAATTTATTTGATTACACAGACCGATATATGAAAAAAGCTACTTGGAAAGATATGGCCTTATTAAAAATATGTTTAACCTCTATGGGAGTGGTTATAGGAACTTCAGTTTCTAATAAATCAAAAAAACCTGTAAAGCAAGGTGCAAAAATTTTATTTGCAGCAACATACATTCCATTAATGATTAAAGCAGTTTCCGTACTCTTTGAGAGAGAATCAGAAACTGATAATAATTAAATATGGGGGTGTAAAGGTTTCGACGGGGGTATGGAATCAGGATAAGCGAGCCGTAGTTGCCAAGTCTACGTAAAAAGTGGCACGTTTAAATATAAACGCTAAAAATAATAACAATTACGCTTTAGCTGCATAGTCAGCAACCGCTATATGCGGTGCGTCGTCAGCCCAAATTCACCTGTAGGTTTGGAATCTGACGTCAATATACAGGAAAACTCTGTGTGAGCTCCTAGTAGCACAGGGGAACAATAGGATAGTCAAGGTTATACCCTGCTAGTGGGGGATAACTGAGGCGAAATTTTAAATCATTAGCTGCGCTCGGAGAAATTCTTGCGGAAATGCTTTCGGACGTGAGTTCGACTCTCACCACCTTCACCATGAAACCCACGACCGTACAGTTTAGGCTGTACGGTTGTTTTTCTTTAGTAATGAAAGGAGAGGTCTTTATATAAATTTATTATAATAAACCAAATTTTTCTACAGAGTTATATAAAATATGATAGTATATAAAGGACAATCTATTAAGTTTAATTTTTTGTAAATTAGATGGTAATATATAAAAAATTGAGTAAAAAGATAATATTATAAGCATAAAATTATAAAACTAAAAAGAACTACTATATTATTATAAAGCTATTTTATTATAAAGGAGTTAAAGTATGCCAACTAATAAAAAGATAGTAATTGAAATTATGATTGAAGAAACAAGTAAATTTTTAATCTTTAAGAAAGAAAGTTCTACAAGTAACATCTTTAAAGATGAGTCTAATATAAGATTAGAAGCAATCCTTAATCAAGATGAACATTGTTATGATGCAAAGCGTATAGATAATATTGATATATATAGACAATCTACTGAAGATATAATTGAATTATTTATTGACAAATATAATCAATTAGGGGATATGAAAAGAGAGGCATTAGAATCAGGTGTAGAATATACAATAGAAGATAATCAGGAGGATGAAGAAGAGAAAGTTCCATATGATCCTAATTCAATTAGAATAACCCAAGGTAGATTTTCATTAAAAGAGATAGTTGAGATGATTACAGGGACAGATTATGATGAGGCTATTTTGGATTTATCTCCAGATTTTCAAAGGAATTTTGTATGGGATATTACAAGAAAATCAAGATTAATAGAATCAATTTTATTAAAAATTCCATTGCCAGTATTTTATTTAGCAAGAGATAATGATGGAAAATATCAAGTTGTTGATGGAGCTCAGAGATTAACTGTAATTAAAGATTTTTTTAATAATAAATTTAAATTAAGGAATTTAGAATATTTAGAGGATGAATATGATAATAAATATTTTCTGAAAAATGAAAAGAATTCGTTAATACCTAAATCGGTAAGGGCATTGAGGTCATATCAAATAGATTGTAATATTATTGAACCAGAAACACCTCATAAAGTTAAGCTAGACATATTCAAAAGGTTAAATACAGGAGGAAGAAGTTTAAATAGGCAAGAAATTAGAAACGCAATTTAAAAAAAAGAGTCTAGAAATTTAATTAAAGAACTCGCTGAATCAGCAGAATTCAAAATAGCAACTAATTATGGGGTTAAGCCGAAAAGAATGATGGATCAAGAATTAGTTTTACGATTTATTGGTTTTTATTTAATTTATAATCAACAATATTCTAATTTAAAGTATATTGGTAAAATGGATGAATTTTTGGATGATGTAGTAGAAATCTTAAATAATAATTTAAGAATACTGCCAATTAAGCAAATCAAGGAAGATTTTTATAAATCTATGAAAAGTGCTGTGATAATGTTTAATAGTTATGCTTTTAGAAAGATAGAAATAAATTATAAAGCAAATAATAAAAATATGATAAATAAATCATTATTCACATGTTTATCAGTTTTAATATGTAAATATGATTCTAAAGAGGTTATTAAAAAAGGATTAATATTAGATTCGTTTGCAAAAGCAATTAATACTGATAAATATCTTTATGATTCAATTTCTTATGCAACTAATGATGCAATGAGAATTGATACGGCATTCTTAAAAATAGAAAATTTTTTGAAAGGTATATACGAGTAATTATATGATAAAACAAATTAAGATACAAGGATTTAAAGGATTTAAGAACTGTTCCATAAATTTTAATAAAGCTAACTTACTTTTAGGAGCTAATTCTGGAGGGAAATCATCTTTAATACAGACTTTATTATTATCGGAAATGGTTTTACAATCAAATAAGATGGGGATTAAAAGTATAGATGTAACAAATAACAAGTATAAAATAAATTTATATGGATTTGATGAAATTTTATCTGATAAGGCAGAAGATGATAATTTTACGTTTCAATTGTTTGATACAGAAGAAAGAAATATTATAATAAGTTTTTTCCCAACTGAAGATCAAAATGTAATAACTACTTTAATTAACGAGTTTATAGAGGATTTTTTTCCAAAATTAATTTATTTAAGCGCAGAAAGAAGTATATCAATTAATCAAAGAGCAGGAAACATTGATAATATATACTTGGGATTGGAAAATGAATATTTGGGATATATAATTGAGAAAGGTAAGAAAAAATTAATAAAGCCATATCGAGATAGAAACTATTGGGGTAATATAGACAATTTATTTTTGGATATTCAAATTAATGATTGGTTAAATTATATATTACCAAATAATAAGGTGACCGTTAAAAATAGTGGATATGATAATCATTTTTCATTATTATTTGGTGATAAAAATAACTTGCATCAAACTAATATTGGGTATGGTGTTGCTTTTATATTACCAATAATTATTGCAGGATTGATTTCAGATAGAGGTAGTATTCTTATAGTTGAAAATCCAGAGTTACATTTACATCCTCAAGCACAATCTAAAATTGCAATATTTTTATCTGTTATTGCAAATTCAGGTGTACAAGTTTTTATTGAGACACATAGTGAACATATTGTAAATGGATTTAGAAAATCCGTTATAGATACAAATGCAGGGTTAAAATCTTCTGAATTAATAATCAATTATTTTAATGTGAATGATGGATGTAATGTTGAAGAAGTACCTTTAAATGAAAAAGCGGAGATAAAGTATTGGCCTGAAGGCTTTATGGACCAAGAACAAAATGACTTGTTTGAAATGAGAAAAATGAGGTTATTATATGAAAGACGCTCTAGTCATTAATAATATGACATTACTTAAAATACTTAAAGAAAATGATGTATCAATAGTAGAGGAATTTTCAATAATGGTTGATGTTTTGAGAAAGCTAGCATATAAAGTGATTTTATCAGATGAAAATTTTATAGAAGACATATATAATGAATTGCATAAAAATAAGAATAATGAAGATATAAAATCTATAAGTATGTCTTTTGAGAAAGTATTTACCTTTTTAAGGGAAATAGAACATAATGAAATTATAGATAATATTAAAGGAACTATTTCTAAGGAAGATAAAAAATTTCAAAGGGCTTTAGGCAATAATCAATTATTTAATAGAGGATTTACTGTTATAGGATATAAGCTGGATGATATAGAAGGAATTAGAAATATTTATAATTTAGATGCTTTTAAGCAGGTATTATTAATATTTTGTGATAAAGTAAATAATATAAATGAATTTGTGAATAAAATAAAAATAATTTTGTTTGACTTATGTTTTGACGAAAATATTGAAGAGTCAATTAATGATTTAAATTATGGGTTCAATAATAGGAGGAAAGAAATAATATATCATTTATATTGTATAGATAGAGAAGTCCCATATATTATAAAAAAATATAATGGTGGATACAGCAAAATTGGGGATATGATGTCTATTGAATGTTCACCTGAGAGAAATAGAAATATTGTTAGAAATAAACTTACAAAAACAATTAATGGTAATAGTTTTAATTGTGAATTACATACAAAGATGAAAAAAATAACAAATCAAGCTCCTGATAGAATTTATTTTTGTCCATCAATACCAAGTGGAATTTGTGAAAATACAGGTCAAATATATATATACAAAATAACTAAGCATATTTAATTAATATGCAATTTAATTAAATAATTTAAGAACCTACAAAGTAAATAAAAAATAGCTTTTGTAGGTTCTTTCTTTTTGTAATAAGATATAAAAAGGGGGATTAGTTTAAAGATGATAAAAATAGCTCATATAGAAGAAACAGAAAATCTTAGATTGTCAGATGAAGTGACAAAAGTAATTAAAGAGGAAGCAACCATTCTTGATAATGAATATGGCATTGATCGAGATGTAGATGGTAAGGATGGAGGATATATTCTAGTAATAGAATCCGAAGATGATTTTAAAAGACTAAAAGATATTGATATAAATATCGATACAGTTATAGTTGAGGATATTATTAAAATCAAAACAGAAAATGAAGAAGATTGGTTAAATTGTTTAATCCTTTTCAATAACGATTTTGGAATATCTTTAATAATGCCATTCAAAATAGCTCCCAATAACTTGATTAATGAAATTGTAAATTATTAAAATTGGTATAATTCATTCATTTCATTTATTGGTAAAGTTATAAATTATTAGACATAATTTTAATTGAAAATCTAATATATATTATTATTTAGTAAGTAGTTATCTAAAAAGGTAGCTGCTATTTTTATTTTTAAAGGAGACTGTAATGGAAATACAAAAGAATACTATGTTAACAACGGTTCATTATTCACAAGACAAGAAAGAACGATTTTTACTAGCTAAAGAGTGGGATAAGACTTTGCCTAAGGCAACTGTTATTATGCTAATGCCAGGAATATCAGATATAATACAGCAAGATGTTACTACTTGCTGTATTATAAATTGTACGTCTAAGCTAGGTTTTGGATGTGTAGATATTGTTAATCTATTTAGTAGTTTGGAAGGAAAGATAAGCAAGGATACTGATATAAAGAAAATGTCTAATCAAGATAATGATAAGATTATTTTAGATTCAGCTGCTAATTCTATTAAAGTAGTTCTTGCATGGGGTAAATGTGATGAAACTAATTTAAAAATTAAGAAGAGAGTTGAAGAGGTAGTGAAATTACTTAAGCCATATAAAGATAAGTTATATCTAATAGGAGATGGCAGCGGTAGAAGAGGATATAGTCCTATGTATCCTAAAATTAGAAATGGTTGGGAACTTGTAAAACTTTCACAGGAAAATATTATTATAGATAAAACAGAAAATAATAATGACAAGAGAACTAAGAAGGTAAATAAGTAACTTCTTAGTTTTTCTATATAAAAATTTAAAAAGGGAGGTGTAAAATCATATTAGAGTTATATCTAAATAAAAGGATAGAAAAAATATTGTCAGAAATGGAGATAATTAATTATGAAGTAAAAAAGATAAGAAAATTTAAGCGTAAGATATTTAAAAAGGCAGATTCACATACTAAAGATATACTATTAAAGTATGAAGAACTAGAAAGTAATGAAAGAGAAATAACCGTGAAAACAGTTTACCTTCAAGCAATAAAGAATGTATTAGATAAAGTAAAATGGCTACTTACTAAGAGTATTGATTAGATAATTATCATTTACCAGTAAGTAGCCATTTTACTTCTACTCTGAGAGCTGCAGCAATAGCAACTACTTCATAATCAGTAACAAGGCGTTCATTACGTTCTATTTTAGAAATGGCTGTTCTATCTAATGTAAGAGATTCTAATTGAAGTCTAGCAGCCAAATCTTCTTGAGTAATTTTGTTCTGCTTACGATAGGTCTTAAGGCGTTCGCCTATAATATTCTTTTTATCATTTGGAGTATTAATTTTCATATAATCACCTAAAATGTTTTATATTAGCACATTTTTATTGATTATAGACAAAAAATAAGGTAAAATAGTGCTAAAGAAGCACAAAAATAAAAAATGTAAATTAAAAGTAAAACAAAGGAGCGAAAAAATGATAATAGCTCATAATGTAAATATATCCAATGTAAATAATAATTTAAAAATTAATAACTCAACTTTCCCAGCTTAAAAAACTGGATGCACCTTGAAAAATAAATATGATTACGCACACAATTTTAGTTTTTGATTCCAAACTTGAGGAATTGACGAAAAAAAGGTACTCAAAATTTGCTCTGTCATCTCTTCTGAGATTAGAGAATACGCGGATAGAATTTCTTTAAGCGTTGAAATTATTAACTTTAATGATGTTGAAAGTCTAATGTCTGCTACCTCATCGCATACTTGAAAAAAGAATCCTCCTATAGTTCTTAAATCTATAGTACTTCTAGATTCATTTGCAAGCATAATATAGCGAAGAAAC
>NZ_AUFC01000023.1 GCF_000426305.1 Anaerovorax odorimutans DSM 5092
ATTCAATCAGAGGGAACTTTTGGAATAATAAAATGGAACAGGTCTTACAAAAGACTATTTAGGAGAGGACTTAAAGGAGTAATTCTTGAACTTACTTTAATTTCTTGTGGTTACAACTTATATAAATATCACAATAAGCGAAATCGAGTTGCATTGGTGGCATAATAGAAATCGAAAAATAGCCTTCAAAAAGATAACTCCTTATTTTGTGCACTCATTTTTCAATGATATATATTGAAAGCACTATAAAAATTAAAAATCCATCATCATCGAAATTATCTCCGATGATGATGGATTTTTTTAGAGACTTATTTTACAGCCCCTTTTATTATTATTTATTATTATAGGCTTCTATTCCCTTTGCAAGTATATACATTGCTCTTTCTAATTTATCTTCTTCCAAGATATATGCAATTCTTATTTCATCTTTTCCTAATCCTTCTGTCGCATAAAATCCATCGGCAGGAGCTGCCATAACAGTTTCTCCATCAATATCAAAATTTTGCAGCATCCAAATAAGAAATTCTGTAGTATCTTCTACAGGAAGCTTACATACCACATAAAATGCCCCTTCGGGTTTTTCACAAATCACTCCCGGAATTTTTATAAGATTATTGTAAATTATATTTCTTCTTTTCTCAAATTCGCTTCTTATTTCATTAATTACTCTAAATCCAGTGGAATACAAACCTACTGCTCCTTGCTGTTCAATAGTGGAAACAGCAAGACGACCTTGACATAATTTTGATATTACTGAAAAGAACTCTTTATTTTTTGAAATTACAACTCCAATTCTAGCACCGCAAGCATTAAATCTTTTAGATACACTGTCTATAATCACTAATCTATCTTGAATATTATCAATATACCCAAAACTTTTAATTTTCCTTCCATCAAATACCATTTCTCTGTAAACTTCATCAGCAACAATAAACAAATCATATTTTAAAGCCATATCACAAATAGCTTCAATTTCTTCATCTGTAAGTACACTGCCCGTTGGATTACCTGGATTTGTTACCCATATAGCTTTTGTTTTTGGCGTTATTTTTGATTCTAAATCTTTTTTACTAAAATGAAATCCATTTTCTGCATAAGTAGTTACAGGAACAGGAGTGGCTCCTGTTATAGTAAAAAATGTATTATAATTCGAATAATATGGTTCAAATATTATATATTCATCTTCTGGATTTGTAAGAGCCAGCAATGTAAATAATACGGCTTCTGTTCCCCCTGTTGTTATTGCAATATTATCTTTTTCTATATCTATACCTGATTCATTATAATATTTTTGTACTGCCAAAATAAGCTCAGGAATACCGTTTGAAGGCATATATTCAATTGTAGGCTCATTATATTCTCTTATTCTATCATAATATTCTTTTGGAACTCTTAAGTCAGGCTGCCCTATATTTAGTTTATAAATTTTTTTTCCTTTTATTTCAGCTTCATCAGCATACTTTGTTAGCTTTCTTACTGATGAAGGTTTCATACTTAACATTTTATTTGATAACTGTTTCATTATAAAATCTCCCTATTTTTGATTAATATAAATTAATCCTATCTATTTATTTAAATCTTTAACATTTATAAAAATTTTATTAACAATGAATTTAATTATATATCGTTTCATATATATATTTCAATATAAAATTAAGTAAAAATTAGTTTTTTATATAATTTCTATTGATAAATTTGAATTATATTAACTTTTTCCGAAAATATTATGGTTTTTATTATAATTAATAATTAAAAAAAACACCCTATAAATAAAAAAATCTGAATTTATTATATTCAGATTTCCTTATTTAAACATATATTATAATTTCTTTTATTAATTACAAACCTAATCCAAACTTATCTTTTACCCTTTTAATAGTTTTTTCTGAGATTGCATTTGCCCTTTCTGCGCCATCTCTTAATATGTCCAATAATTCTTTCGAATTTCTTATTTCGTTGAAATTCTTTTGTATTGGAGATATTGAATCATTTACTACAGATACTAAATCTTTTTTAAATTCTCCATATCCTATTCCTTCATATTTTTTTTCAATATCATTAATACTGATTCCGGAAAAAGCACTGTAGATATTTAATAAATTACTGATTCCCGGTTTATTTTCTATATCAAATCTAACTATACCATCTGAATCAGTTGTTGCTTTCATAATAGACTTTTTTATTTTATTTGAATCATCTAAAAGTGATATCCTGCTGTGAATATTTTCTGCACTCTTACTCATCTTTGATGTGGGATCATCAAGTGACATTATTCTGGCACCTGCCTTTAAAAATCTTCCATCAGGTATTATAAAAGTTTTTCCGTATTTATTATTAATTCTTTCTGCTATATCTCTTGTTATTTCTATATGTTGTTTTTGATCATTGCCCACAGGAACTACATCTGTATCATATAATAAGATATCTGCTGCCATTAAAATAGGATAAGTAAAAAGTCCTGTAGGTGCTGATTCACTACCCTTGCTTTTTTGTTTAAATTGAGTCATCCTTGAAAGTTCACCGGTATAAGAATTACACATTAGAATCCATGAAAGTTCTGCATGTCCTGGAACATCAGATTGTACGAAAATAATTGATTTTTTTGGATCTAGCCCTACTGCTAGATATAAAGCTGCTACATCCAGTATATTTTTTCTGAGAATTTTCGGATCTTGAGGAACAGTTATTGAATGCATATCAACAATACAATAAATACATTCATTACTATCTTGCAATTCCACAAATTGTTTCAATGCTCCTAAATAATTTCCAATATGTATATTTCCTGTAGGCTGCACACCCGAAAACACTCGTTTCATAATTTTCCTCCGTACATTTTAATTTATTAAAAGTAAACTACCTATAATATTCTTGTTTAAATTTTTCTTTTAATTTTTTTTCTATTCTTGATATGGTCATCTGAGAAACTCCCATAGATTTAGCAATATCTTGCTGAGTTTCATTTTTGAAAAATCTGCGATTAAAAATTTCTTTTTCGTTATCAGATAAATCTTTCATTACAGTTTTAATCAATTCAGCATTTTCAAAGCTGTCATATCCAGATTCTTTAACACCAGTAAATTTTTCCAATGATGCATCTTCATCTTCACCTTCTTCAAATTTTTGATTTAAAGAATATGTACCATATGATTTTCCACCTTCCATAGCTTCTAGAATTTCTTCATCTGTATATCCTAAATACTCTGCTATTTCTGAAATTGTAGGTGTTCTGTATAATTTCCCATATAAAATTTCTTTTGCTTTTGGAATTTGAGATGATATTTCTTTTAAACGTCTTGGCACCTTTATTGCCCATCCCTTATCTCTGAAATATCTTTTTATTTCCCCAATAATAGTAGGCGTTGCAAAACTTGTAAATTCAAATCCTTTACTCATATCATATCTTTCCACAGCAAAAACTAAGGCCATAGAACCAACCTGATATAAATCATCGTATTCTACGCCTTTATTTAAATATTTTTTTACTAATATATCAACCATATAAAGATATTTTTCCACAATTTGATTTCTGATATCAATACTCTTTGTACGGTTATACTCTTCAAAAAGTTCTTTGTTATTAATTTCAGCGGCCATTGCCTACCTCTTTATTATTTACAATATTTTACCATTTTAATACTGGTTCCAGTGCCTATATCTGAACAAATAATAACTTCATCCATCAATGCTTTTATAATAAAAACCCCAAGACCTCCCTGTTTAGGACAATCAATATTGGGTTCCTTATAATTATTTATATCATAACCACCTGCCTGATCAATAATTGAAATTATCAATTTATTATTACCAATTTCACAATCAACCTCATAACTACTGCAAAACCCTACTTGACCATGGCAAACAACATTTGTACATGCTTCTGAAACGGCTACCTTAATATCCTCTATAGCTTCAATGTCAAAACCTGCATGATTAGCCAAAGATGATATTGCAAGTCTAACCATTCCTACATATTCAGGTTTACCAGGTACTGAAAGTTTCAATATATCTGACATTTCAATTCTCCTCTTTCTATGGTTTTAGATTTAAGGACATAGCACTTTATCTAAATTAGTGATACTAAGCAATTTTTTAATATTATCTTTTGGATTTAAAAGGATTATAGATTTATTATTTTCTTTCATTTTTCCATAAGCTCCAATCATTACACCAAGTCCTGTACTATCAATATAATTTAAATCAGTTAAATCTAATTCTATATTTGATTGGTTTATTTCATAAGCTTCTTCTATTTTAGCTTTCAGCTTAGAAGCAGTAAATAAATCTATTTCACCTTCAAGCTTTAAATCCCATTTATTCAATTCTTGATTATAATTGCTTTGTATTTGTAGTGACATTTTACTTCCTCCGCTTATCTATACCCTAAGAAATAGACATTTAAACTCTTTTATGATATTTTAAATTTCTAATTTTAATTGATTTTTATCATTATCTTTCAAATGACTTTCCAAATCTAAATCTACATCTTCTTCTTTTATAACTTTTGCCAATGTAATGATATTAGCATCTTCAGATACTTTCATAATTTTAACACCTTGAGTAGCTCTGCCAAGTTTTGAAACTTCTCCTGCATTAATTCTTATTATAATTCCATCAGAATTAATAAGTAAAACTTCATCATCTTCATTTACTACCATAGCACCTATCAATGCACCTGTTTTATTAAACTTACCTTTATCATATGTTAAAAGCCCTTTTCCTCCTCTGGTTTGTACCTTATATTCATTTACAGAGGTTCTCTTACCATAGCCATTTTGTGTCACAACTAATAATTCTTCATCTCTTTCTGCAAGCTCCATAGCAACTACTTCATCATCTTTTTCAAGTTTTATTGCTCTTACGCCACCGGCTATTCTTCCCATACTTCTTACATCTTCTTCAGAGAAACAAATACATTTTCCATTTTTTGTAACGATAATAACATTACTTGTACCTGTTGTTTGTTTTATGCCTATTAATTCATCATTATCTTTTAGATTAATAGCTATAAGACCTGTTTTTCTGTTTGTATCAAACTGAGAAAGTGGAGTTTTCTTTATAGTTCCATGTTTTGTTACAGCGATCAAATACTTATCTTCATCAAAATTTTGAATAGGTATAACCGCAGTAATTCTTTCACGCTGCATTAAATTTAAAAAATTAACCGCAGGTGTTCCTTTAGCTGTCCTTGTTGCTTCAGGAATTTCATATGCTTTGATTTTATGAGCTTTTCCCGTATTTGTAAAGAACATTAAATAATCATGGGTTGAAGTCATAATCAAATTCTTAACAAAATCATTTTCTCTTGTTGTAAGTGCTGTAATTCCTTTTCCTCCACGTTTTTGTGTTTTATAAGTATCAGCAGAGATTCTTTTTATATATCCAAGATGTGTAAGAGTAACTGCAACCTTTTCTTCTTGTATAAGATCTTCATCATCTAAATCTTCTGCATCGGATTGTATATCAGTTTTTCTCTCATCACCAAATTTTTTCTTAATCTCAAGGAGCTCTTCTTTTATAATATTCATTAAAATTGATTCGTCAGCAAGAATTTGTTTAAACCATGCTATCTGCTTCATTAATTCAGCATATTCATTCTCAATTTTTTCTCTTTCCAAGCCTTGTAATCTGGCAAGTCTCATATCTAAAATTGCTTGTGCCTGAATTTCTGAAAGTCCAAAACGTTCAATTAATTTTGCTTTTGCATCGTTATAGCTTTCTCTTATTGTTCTTATTACTTCATCAATATTATCAAGAGCAATTCTCAGTCCTTCTAATATATGAGCCCTCTCTTCAGCTTTTCTTAAATCAAATATTGTTCTTCTTGTTACAACATCTTTCTGATGCTTTAAATATTCTTCAAGTATATCTTTAAGATTTAAAATTTTAGGCTGCCCATCAACTAAGGCAATCATAATAATGCTGTAGGTATCTTGAAGCTGTGTATGCTTATACAATCTATTAAGTGTAATCTGAGGATTTGCATCTTTTTTTAATTCAATTACTATACGCATTCCATTTCTGTCAGATTCATCTCTTATATCTGCTATATGTTCTAATCTTTTATCTCTGACAAGCTCAGCAATTTTTTCTATTACTCTTGATTTATTAACCTGATATGGAATTTCAGTAAAAACAATCTGTGTCTTACCCTTTGAAGTTTCTTCAAATTCAACTTTTGCTCTTACTTTTACTTTCCCTTGACCTGTTCTGTATGCTTCCTTTACAGCATTTCTTCCCATTATAATGGCACCTGTAGGAAAATCAGGCGCTTTTACAATCTTTATTAAATCTTCTACATCAGCTTCTGTATCATCAATTAATTTTACTGTAGCATCTATTACATCATTTAAATTATGAGGTGGAATTGACGTTGCCATTCCAACTGCAATACCATTTGATCCATTTACAAGTAAATTAGGAAATCTTGACGGAAGAACAACGGGTTCAGATTCTTCTTCATCAAAATTAGGCATGAAATCCACAGTTTCTTTTTCAATATCTCTTAGCATCTGTAATGCAAAAGGAGTCATTCGTGCTTCTGTGTAACGCATTGCTGCTGCACCATCTCCATCTACAGAACCAAAATTTCCATGTCCATCAACTAATTTATATCTAATTGAAAAATCTTGAGCCATTCTTACCATGGCATCATAAATAGAACTATCACCGTGAGGGTGATATTTACCCATTACTTCACCCACAATACGAGCGGATTTTTTATGCGGTTTATCAGGTGTAACACCTAGTTCACTCATTCCATATAATATTCTTCTATGAACAGGCTTAAGACCATCTCTAACATCTGGAAGAGCTCTTCCCACAATGACACTCATAGCATAATCTATATATGAATTTTTCATTTCATCGTGGATTTCGTGTTGAAGTAATTTCGTATCATCTAAAAAACTTGTTGTCATTTAACCCACCCCCTATATATCTAAATTTTTAACATATTTAGCATTTTCTTCTATAAATTGTCTTCTCGGAGGTACTTTATCTCCCATTAGAGTTGTAAATATTTCATCTGCAGCAGTTACATCATCTATAGTTACTTGTATTAAAGTCCTGTTGTTATAATCCATTGTTGTCTCCCAAAGTTGATGAAAATCCATTTCTCCAAGACCTTTATATCTTTGTATATTTGCTTTACCAGGCTTGTCTGACAAATCAGCCATTAATTTTTCTTGATCTCTTTCAGAATAAGTATAATGTACTTCTTTTCCTTTTTTAGTTTGGAAAAGAGGCGGCTGCGCTATATAAACATATCCTCCTTCAATAAGAGGAGTCATATATCTATAGAAAAATGTTAATAAAAGTGTTCTTATATGAGCACCATCAACGTCAGCATCTGTCATTATAATGATTTTATGATAACGTAATTTTTCCTCATTAAATTCTTCACCTATATTACAGCCAAAAGCCGTAATCATATTTTTTATTTCTTCTGAATTTAAAATTTTATCCAGTCTTGCCTTTTCTACATTAAGAATTTTACCTCTCAAAGGTAGGATAGCTTGTCTCTTTCTATCTCTTCCTGATTTTGCAGAACCACCCGCAGAATCTCCTTCGACTAAGAAAATTTCTGAAATTGCTGGATCTTTTTCTGAACAATCAGCTAATTTTCCTGGAAGAGTAAGACCGTCTAAAACTCCTTTTCTTCTCGTAAGTTCTCTTGCTTTTCTTGCAGCTTCTCTGGCTCTTGCTGCTCTTAAACATTTATCTATAATAATTTTAGCTTGCTGAGGATTCTCTTCCAAAAAACCTGTAAGATTTTCATTTGTAGTAGTTTCTACAAAACCTCTCATCTCACTGTTTCCAAGCTTTGTTTTGGTCTGACCTTCAAATTGCGGATTTGTAAGTTTTACAGAAATTATAGCAGTTAATCCTTCTCTTACATCTTCACCTGAAAGTGCTTCTTCGTTTTCTTTTATAAATTTATTTTTCTTGGCATAATCATTAAATACTCTTGTTAAAGCTGATTTAAAGCCAATCATATGAGTACCACCTTCTGTGGTATTTATATTATTTGCATAAGAAAGTATGAGTTCATTGTAACGATCGGTATACTGCATAGCAACTTCAACTTCCAATTCATCATCTTTTTGATATTCAAAATAAATTATATCAGGATGTATCACTTCTTTATTTTTATTTTGATGCTTTACAAATTCCTTTATTCCACCCTCATAATGAAATACATCAAGCTTTTCCTTGCCTTCTCTTTCATCTTTTAAAGTAATTTTTATTCCTTTATTTAGAAAAGCCATTTCTCTGAATCTATGTTCTAAAATATTATAATCAAATTCCAATTCTTCAAATATTTCATAATCAGGTTTAAACATAGTTTTAGAGCCAGTATTTGTTGATTCACCAACTACTGTAAGAGGTGTCTGTGTCTTGCCTCTGGAATAACTTTGACTGTAAATTTTTCCATTTCTTTTTATTTCTACTTCCATGAATTCAGATAATGCATTTACTACAGATGCACCTACACCATGAAGACCACCGGAAACCTTATATCCTCCGCCTCCGAATTTTCCACCGGCATGTAATACAGTATGTATTACTTCTACTGCAGGAAGTCCTAATTTAGGATGTTTATCTACAGGCATACCTCTTCCATCATCTTCTACAACGATAGAATTATCCTCTTGAATTGTAATATTAATATTCTTGCAAAATCCTGCCAAAGCCTCATCTATACTATTATCGACTACTTCATAAACTAAATGATGTAACCCCTTAGGACCTGTACTCCCTATATACATACCAGGTCTTTTTCTAACAGGCTCAAGACCTTCTAATACTTGTATTTGCTCAGCATTATATTGTTGCTTTGTATCTGCTCCCATTTTTGACAATCTCACCTCTTTTTTCTTTTGAAAAAGTTCAAACAATTAAAATTGAGAACTTTTAGTATTTAAAACAGCAATTTTCTGTTCATCTATTTATTTAATAAATAATTTTATATAATTAAATAATTTTATATTAAACCATCATACATTTTATAATAAAAAATGGATTTTTACAAGAAATTTTATTAAAAAAGGATATTTATATATAATAACTCTATTTTTTCTTTTGTATGAAGATATTTAAGTGTTTAAAAACTAATATTTAATTTATATATATATATTTAATTTTCTACTAACTTTTTAACTATTCCGTTTTCTACAAAAAAAATAAATCCATTAGGTAAATTACATTTAAGTTCTTGCCCTATTTCAGTAGTAGTTATAAATAATTGAACTTGTCCCAATGAATTAATTAAATAAGATTGTCTTTCATAATCCAATTCCGACAAAACATCATCTAAAAGTAATACAGCATCTTCATTGCTTTCTTCTTTTATTAATTTTATTTCAGCTAATTTTAAAGAAAGTGCTGCTGTCCTTTGTTGGCCTTGTGAACCATAATGCCTGATATCAATATCATTGACACATATTTTTATATCATCTTTATGAGGACCTACTGTGGTAGTTCTTCTGAAAATATCATTTTTTTTATTATCACGAATTTTATTTATAAAAACTTCATTTTGATCTTCAACATTTTCACAAATTTTAATATTAGATTCATAATAAATTGTTAGATTTTCTTTGCAGTTTGTAATATTTTTATGTATTTCATTACTGATTTTATTTAATTTTTTAATAAAATCATTTCTTTGAAGTATTATTTTTGAGCCATATTCTGCTAATTTACAATTCCATATTGAAAGAACTTCATCATTTATTTCTGTTTGCTTTAATAATGCATTTCTTTGTTTTAGAATTTTTTTGTATATTGAAAGATTTTTAAAATATATTGGTTTTAACTGACAAAGTTCTCTATCTATAAATTTTCTTCTTTTTTCTGGTTCTTCTTTAACTATTTTTAAATCCTCTGGAGAAAATATTACAATTAACATATTTTCAAGAATATCAGAATTTTTTGTTGCCTTAATACCATCTATTTTTATTTGTTTTCCTTCTTTACCCAATATAATTTCTAAATCATGATCTTCAATATTTTTTGAATAAGAAACTTTAACTTTACTGTAATTCTCCCCAAATTTTATCATTTCTATATCTTTATTGGTTTTAAAAGATTTTCCTAAACTCATTATATATAAGCTTTCCAATAAATTTGTTTTTCCTTGGGCATTTTTACCTATAATGATATTAACTTTCTTGTGAAAATTTAAATCTAAATTTTTATAATTTCTAAAATCTTTTAATTTAACGTTTTTTATATACATATTTTTTCTTTCTTAACACAATATTATAAAATTATGCTTTTAAAATATTTTTTATATGCTCTATTACTTAATTATTTGACGAAATTCTAACAGGTAATACTAAATATTCGTAAGAATCTCCTTCTATAGGCTTTATTAAGCATGGTGTTATACTTGTATTAAATTCTAATTTTATTTCTTCATCATCTATTACTTTCAATACATCTAAAACATACTTTGAATTAAAGCCAATTTCAAGTTCATTTTCGCAGTTATTAATTAATATTTCTTCTTTTACATTTCCTTCTTCTGAACTAGAAGTAATTATTAATTTTTCGTTATATATTGATAATACTATTAAGTTATTTTTTCCATCTTTAGCTAATAATGAAGCTCTCTCAATACTATCTAAAAAATCAATTCTGTTTACAATTACATCTATCTCATGTTCTTTAGGTATAATATCTTTATATTTTATAAATTCGCCTTCTAAAAGTCTAAGAACAATTACTGTATCATTTAATAAAAATACTGCTTTTTTTTCATCTAAAATCATATATAATTCATTTTCTTCTTCTGTTTCAGATATAATTTTATTTATTTCATTTAAGATTCTTGCTGATATTATTATTTTTTTACTTTCATTATTTTTTACCATTTCTCTTGTAATAGCCATTCTAAAACCATCTAAGGCAATCATATTTAATGAGTCTTCTTCTATTTCTATTAATACTCCTGTAATAATACCTTTTGATTCATCAATACTTGCTGAAAATGAAGTCTTTTTTATCATTTCTTTTAAAATGTCTTTTTCAAAGTATATTTTATTTTCTGTATTAATTTCACCAATATTAGGAAATTCGTCAGCAGGCTGTCCTACTATTACAAACTTTGATGCATTACATTTTATATTAATATTATCATTTTCTTTTATAATTTCAACATCACCGCTTGGAAGTTTTCTTATAATGTCACTAAAAAGTTTTGCAGATACAACTGTTGCTCCTTCCTCTTCCACAGTAATGTTTATTTTTTTATCTATACTTATGTCTAAATCAGAAGCGGACAATGTTAATTGGTTGTTTTTTGCTTCTAATAGTATTCCTTTTAAAATAGGAATTGTTGTTTTTGAAGTTACAGCTTTTGATACAGTATTTAAAGCCTTTGATAATATTTGTTGATCACATGTAAATTTCATTATAATTCCTCCTAGTATTATATTGCAGGAAATTGTAAAACCATATTCCCAATTCTATAGTGTAATAAGTATGGGGCGAAGCGCTTATTTATTATATATATTTTATAGTAATAGTAATAATAAGGGCTGTGGATTTGTTAATAACTTATGTGGATAATTAAATTTCAATGTTTTTTGTTATTTTTAACATGTTAATATTGTGTAAAAGTTTTAATAAAAAATGTGGACTAATCTTCTTTAATATCTTTCTTTAAATTAGCAATAATTTCTTTTAAAGAATCATTGATTTTTAATTCTTTATCAATTTTGTCGTATGCATGCAAAACTGTTGTATGATCTCTGTTCCCAAAATATTCTCCTATTTTAGGTAGTGATAAATCTGTCATATCTCTACATAGATACATAGCTATTTGTCTAGGGTTTGAAAGATTTCTTGAACGTTTAGACGATTCTATATCAACTTGTTTTATATTAAAATATTTACATACATATTTTTTTATAAGATTAGGTGTAATTGTTTTATCTTTAGAAGAAAAAACATCTTTTAAAGCTTCTTTAGCTAAATCTTTGTTTATATTTCTGCCTGTCAAATTAGCATAAGCAATAACTCTTATAAAAGCGCCTTCAAGTTCTCTTATATTTGTTTGAATTTTATCTGCAATAACTTCTATAACCTCTAATAAAGCATCTGTTGTATTTACACCTTCAAGTTCAGCTTTATTTCTGAGAATTGCAACTCTTGTTTCATAATCAGGTGGTTGAATATCAGCAATAAGGCCCCATTCAAAACGGGAACGAAGCCTCTCTTCTAAAGTTGTCATATCTTTTGGAGGTCTATCACTTGATATGATGATTTGTTTATTTGCTTCATATAAAGTATTAAAAGTATGGAATATTTCTTCTTGTGTTCTATCCTTTTTTTCAATAAATTGAATATCGTCAATCAAGAGAACGTCAATACTTCTGTATTTATTTCTAAATTCTACGTTTTTATCTTCTCTTATTGCTTTTATAAGTTCATTTGTAAACATTTCCGTGGAAACATATAATACTTTAGTCTTTGGATTCTGCTGTAATATGTAATGTCCTATTGCGTGCATTAAATGAGTTTTTCCAAGTCCAGCACGCCCATATATGAATAATGGATTATAAGCTTTTGAAGGTGCTTCTGCAACAGCAAGTGATGCTGCATGGGCAAATCTATTGTTATTTCCTATAACAAATGTATTAAATATATATTTTGGATTTAAATAAAGCTCATCTGTAAAATGGTTTTCCATGCCATCAAAAGATTTGTTATTATCTGTTTCTTCATAAACGAAAATTACTTTTAAAGGTATTCCAAAAGATTCCTTTACAGCGCTTTCTATTACATTTATATATCTTCCTTCAAGTATAGATTTAGCCATATCGTTATATAAAGAAAGATATAACTTGTTCTCATTATAGTCAACTTTTTGAGGAACTAATGGACAAACCCAGGTATCATAACTTACTGCAGTCAGTTCAGGTTTTAATAATTCTAAAGTTTTTTGCCAATTTGCTGTTAAATCATTCATAGTTTTTTTCCTTTTTATATGTAAAATAATAATTAATAATATGTTCTATTATCATAACAAAAAAAGTTATCCACAAGCAATAAAAAATAAAAAATAATAAAAAAATATATTTTTACAAAGTTATCCACTACCTGTGTACAACTTTGTGCAAATTTTCCACAATAATAACAAAATGTACGATTATTTAAATTTGATTTAAGTTTATAAAATAAGATAAATACTTGAAATATATAAAACCATTGACATAAAAAAATTTTAAATGTATAATTATTAGGCGTGTATTGGATTAATAAATAAGGATTACAAAATAAGAGTAATTCTATATAAATTTTGAATAAGGAGGTGTTTTAAGTGAAACAGACTTTCCAACCTAAAGTGAGACAGAGAAAAAAAGAACATGGCTTTAGAAAAAGAATGAGTACTAAAAACGGTAGAAATGTTTTAAAAAGAAGAAGAGCAAGAGGAAGAAAAGAACTTACAGCATAGAGACCGCAAAAGTGGTCTTTTTGTTTTAGTTTTTTGTAAGGGGTTAATTATGCTGAAACCTAATGTTTTGAGAAGAAAAAAAGATTTTTCTACCATATACAAAGTAGGAAAATCTATTGGTGAAAGGTATATTGTTCTTTTTTACAGAAAAAATAATTTAGATTATAATAGAAAAGCATTTTTAGCTAGTAAAAAAGTCGGTAACAGCGTAATTAGAAATAGGGCACGAAGACTTATGAAACAAAGTTATAAAGAATTAGAAGAAAATATAAGTATAGGATATGATTTTATATTTATAGCCAGAAATACAATAAAAAATATGAAATGTGCGGATGTGAAAAAATCTATGGAAGCCGCTTTGATAAAAACAAAGATTATAAAGAAGTAATGTATTGAGGTTGATAAATTGAAAAATATAATTATAATTCTAATTAAAGGTTATCAAAAAATTATATCACCAATGTTTCCGGCTACTTGCCGGTTTTACCCTACATGTTCAACATATTTTATACAAGCTTTAGAAAAATATGGAGTAATTAAGGGTAGCTTTCTTGGAATTAAAAGGATTTTAAAATGTCATCCCTTTCATCCGGGAGGATATGATCCATTAAAGTGATTAGAAAAAAATAATTTATGTATAATTACATAAATTAGGGAGGATATTGAATGTACAATACAATTGTAGGAGTAGTAGCAAGACCTTTGGGAATGCTTCTAAGTTTGCTATACGATTATATAGGAAATTATGGAGTAACACTTATAGTATTTACAATAATTGTAAGAGCATGTTTGTTTCCTTTGTATGCAGATCAAATAAAGCATTCTACAAGAATGGCAGATATGCAGCCTAAAATGAAGGCGTTACAGAAAAAGTATGCAAATGATAGAGAAACTTTAAATATAAAGATGATGGAACTTTATAAAGAAGAAAAATTTAATCCAATGAGAGGTTGTTTGCCTATGTTGATTCAAATGCCTATAATTTTTGGATTGTTTGCTCTTTTAAGAAATCCTATGATATTTATTAAAGGAAATGAGATGTTAATGGCAATTCATGAATCATTTATTTGGATTCCTGATTTAAGCCAGCCTGATCCTTGGGTTTTACCTATACTTGCAGGTATTACAACATACTTTTCTTATACTTTAACACAGGCTCAAAATTCAATGGGTGATAATAATCAAATGTCCTCAATGATGAATATGATGAAGTATTTCTTTCCCATTATGATAGTTTGGATGGGAAGATCTTTTCCTGCAGGATTAGCAATGTATTGGTTTATAGGAACTTTTATTCAAGTTTTCCAAACTTTAGCGTTAAATAAATTAAAGAAAAATTTAAAAACCAAATAAGAGAATTGTAAGTAATTTTACGGAGGAAAATTAGATATGGATTTTTCAGAAAAATGGGCAAAAGATATAGATGAAGCAGTAAGACTTGCCCTAATGGACTTAAAACTTACAGAAGATCAGGTGAATGTAATCGTTTTAGAAGAGCCTACAAGAGGATTCTTTGGATTAGGTTCAAAACTTGCCAAGGTAAGAGTTGAGAAAAAAATAGAGCCAAAAGAAGAAAAAAAAGAATTTATTCCAGAAAATAAATCTCAATCACGTCTTTCGTCAAATGTGAAAAATGATGAAAAAATTAAAAATGAAAAAACTAAAGTTGAAATAAAACCAGAAAAAAAGGCAATAAAAGCATCGGAAGAAAGTAAGTTTTCTTTTAAAGAAAAGCCTAAAGATTTAATAGAAATTAAAGATGGACCAGCTCTTGATTTTTTATTTGAAATAATAGATAAAATGGGGTTGAAATTAGGAATAAGAGCTTACCAAAATGAAGATAGTATTTATGTAGAAATTGAAGGTAAAGATTCTGGTACTATTATAGGAAAAAGAGGACAAACATTAGATGCTATACAATATTTGACAAGCCTTGTAGTAAATAAAAATAAAGAAAAATATATTAGAGTAATTATAGATGCTGAAAATTATAGGCAAAAGAGAGAAAAAACTTTAGAGCAATTGGCTAACAGATTAGCAGATAAAGTTTTAAAAACAAATAAAAGTGTTAGATTAGAACCTATGAATCCTTATGAAAGAAAGGTAATACATGCAACACTCCAATTAAACCCAGATGTAACTACTAGAAGTGAAGGTGAAGAGCCATTTAGAAGGGTTATTATAGAACGTAAATAAAATTAATTAAAATAACCTGTGTAAAGCACAGGTTATTTTTCTCAATTTGTTAAATAATAAATTATAATATTTTAAATTTTATATTAAGAAGGGATATATGATGGAAGATACAATAGCTGCTATTGCTACTGCCCAAGGTGAAGGTGGAATTGGTATTATTAGAATAAGCGGTAATGAATCAAAAAAAATATTAGAAAAAGTTTTTGTACCTAAATATTTAAATAATAATGAATCTTTTTCAAATAAACAATTATATTATGGGCATATTGTGGATTCCTCATCAAATGAAATTATTGATGAAGTTCTTGCTGTTTATATGAAAGGTCCGTCAACTTATACTACGGAAGACATAGTTGAAATAAATTGTCATGGCAGTAATGTATCTCTTAGAAAAACTTTATCTTTGGTTTTAAGAAATGGTGCAAAATTAGCAGAAAAAGGTGAGTTTACAAAAAGGGCTTTTTTAAATGGAAGAATAGATTTATCTCAAGCAGAGGCAGTTATAGATTTAATTAAAGCAAAAACAGATAAAAGTTTCGAAATCGCATTATCTCAGATGGAAGGAAAGCTGTCTATTAAAGTAAGAGAACTTCGTGAAATAATAATGGATATCTTAGTTAATGTAACTGTAAACTTAGATTATCCTGATGAAGATATTGAAGAAGTAACGTATGATGAATTAATAAAAAGTTTAAAGTTAATAAACGATGAGTTAGATAAACTCTTGATTACAGCTGATACAGGAAGAATTATAAAAGATGGTTTAAAAGTTACTATTGTAGGTAAACCAAATGTAGGAAAATCTTCATTAATGAATGCATTGCTTAAAGAATCAAGAGCCATTGTAACCGAAATTCCGGGGACTACAAGAGATACTATTGAGGAATTTTTAAGTATAAATAATATTCCTGTTAAATTAACTGATACAGCAGGTATAAGAAATACAAAAGATAAAATTGAAAAAATAGGAATTGAAAAAAGTAAAGAATCTTTTAATCAAGCAGATTTAATTATATTTATGATAGATGGAAGTAAAGATTTGACTTCAGAGGATTATGAAATAATAGAGTATTTAAAAAACAGAAAATCAATAGTTCTTTTAAATAAAAGTGATATTGGAACAAAAATAGAAGAATCTTATATTAAAAGTATAATGCCAAGGGCTTATATTATAAAAACTGCCATCAAAAACGAGATTGGTATTAAAGAAATTGAAAATAAAATTTCAGAATTAGTATATGGTGGAGAAGTTAAACAGCAAGATAGTATGCTCATTTCAAATGTACGGCATAAAGATTTATTGGAAAAAACTAAGAAATCTATTTGTGATGCAATTGATATGGCAGAAAGAATGGAAGCTTTGGATTTTATTGAAGTTGATATAAAACGTAGCTGGGAGCTTTTAGGAGAAATTATTGGTGAAACAGTAACAGATGATATTATAGACAGAGTTTTTGAGAGATTTTGTTTGGGTAAATAGAGGTAGAAGAATGAATTATTTTATTATGGATGAATATGATGTGATCGTAATAGGTGCAGGACATGCAGGTTGTGAAGCGGGTCTCGCTCCAGCTAGAATGGGTCATAAAACATTAGTACTTTCAATAAATTTAGAAGCAGTTGCAATGATGGCCTGTAATCCTTCTATAGGAGGTACAGGTAAAGGACATCTTGTAAGAGAGATTGATGCTTTAGGCGGAGAAATGGGAATAAATATAGATAAAACATTTATTCAAAGTAAAATGCTTAATACGGCAAAAGGTCCTGCTGTTCATTCTCTTAGAGCTCAAGCAGATAAGGCAAGATATCATGAAGAAATGAAAAAAACTTTAGAAAAAGAAGAAAACTTGGATTTAAAACAAGGAGAAGTTGTTCAGCTATTAGTTGAAGATGATGCTGTAAGAGGTGTTGTTTTAAAGACAGGATCAGCTTATAGAGCAAAGAGTGTTATTTTAGCTACAGGAACTTTTCTAGGAGGTAAAATTTTTATTGGAGAATGGGCTTTTGAAAGCGGACCAAATGGTTTATCACCATCTATTGAACTTGTAGATAATTTAAAATCCCACGGTTTAAATCTTCGCAGATTTAAGACAGGCACTCCTGCAAGAGCACTTGGAAGGAGTTTAAATTATGAAAGAATGCAAATGCAGCCTGGAGATAAAGAGATAGTGCCATTTTCTTTTATGAATGATGAATTAGAAAAAGATCAAGTTCCATGTTGGCTTTCTTATACAAATGAGGAAACACATAAAGTTATTAGAAAAAACTTTTCTCGTTCTGCTTTGTTTGGCGGACAAATTGAAGGAATTGGACCTAGATATTGTCCATCTATAGAAGATAAGATTAATAGATTTGCAGATAAAGAAAGACATCAACTATTTATTGAACCTGAAGGTCTTTATACAGATGAGGTATATATACAAGGAATGTCGTCAAGTTTACCTGAAGATGTCCAGAAGCAGTTTTATAAGACGATTCCGGGGCTGGAAAATATAAAAATAGTAAGGCCTGCATATGCTATAGAATATGATTGTATAGATCCCCTTGAATTGAAGATTACTCTTGAACATAGAAAAATAGAAGGACTGTTTTGTGCAGGACAATTTAATGGTAGTTCAGGGTATGAAGAAGCTGCTGCACAAGGTCTTATTGCAGGTATAAATGCAGCTTTAAAATTGGAAGGTAAAGAACCTCTAATTTTAGATAGATCAGAAGGATATATTGGTGTACTAATTGATGATCTTGTTACAAAAGGAACTAATGAACCATATCGTATTATGACTTCCAGAGCTGAATATAGACTTGTTTTAAGGCAGGATAATGCCGATTTGCGCTTAACTGAAAAAGGTCATGAATGTGGACTTGTAACAAAGAAGCGATATGAACGTTTTATAAAAACAAGAGATGATGCTAAAAATGAAAGAATCAGATTGGAAGAAACATTTGTACTTCCAAGTCAAATAAATGATTTTTTAGAATCTAAGGGAAGTACACCATTACAAAATAAAATTTCCCTTGCAGAATTATTAAAAAGACCGGAATTAACATATGAAATACTAGGGGAAATTGATAACGAAAGACCAAAAATTTCGAAACATTCAATAACTCAATTGGAAGTTCAAATTAAATATGACGGGTATATTAGTAAGCAGCTTCATCAAATTGAGAGATTTAAAAAGCTAGAAAATAAAAAATTATCTATGGAATTAGATTATAATGCCATAGATGGACTTAGAATCGAGGCAAAACAAAAATTAAATCAGTTAAAACCTGTATCATTGGGTCAAGCCTCCAGAATTTCAGGAGTGTCTCCAGCAGATATTAATGTACTTTTAATTTATTTGGAGAAGTTGAAACGAAATAGGAAAGCGATATAATGGTTCCTATGATTGAGACAGCGTTGCTGTAATGAGGGAACCATTGAAACATGCTTGGAAACTTGTGTCATGTTATAATGATTCTAATGATTGAAACAGCGTTGCTGAGAGGTAAGAATCATTGAAACATGCTTGATAGCTTGTGTCATGTTATAATGGTTTCTATGATTGAGACAGCGTTGCTGTAAGGGAGGAACCATTGAAACATGCTTGGAAACTTGTGTCATGTTATAATGATTTCTATGATTGAGACAGCGTTGCTGTAATGAGGGAACCATTGAAACATGCTTGATAGCTTGTGTCATGTTATAATGATTCTAATGATTGAAACAGCGTTGCTGTAATGTAAGAATCATTGAAACATGCTTGGAAACTAATGTCATGTTATAGTATAAAAGAGAGGTTTATTTTAACAAAATATTATGGATCAATTAAAAAGAGCATTAGAGCAATTAAATATAAATTATAATGATGATATGATTCTAAAATTTGAAAAATATATGGATTCTATATTGGAATGGAACGATAAGGTTAATCTCACTGCGATTACTGATAGGAAGGAATTTGTAAAAAAACATTTTATTGATTCTTTAGCTTGTTGTGAATTAGAGCAAATGAAAAAGTTCAAAAAAATAATAGATGTGGGAACCGGTGCAGGATTTCCGGGAATTCCATTGGCTATAATTTATCCTGATAAAGAATTTTTCCTTTTAGACTCATTGAATAAAAGAATTAAAATAATAAATGAAATAAAAACTAGCCTTGATATTGATAATGTTAATTTGTATCATGGTAGGGCAGAAGAATTTGCACATAAAAAAGAATTCAGAGAAAAGTTTGATTTATGTGTTTCAAGAGCAGTTGCCAATTTATCAGTATTATCGGAATATTGTCTACCATTTGTTAAAGTAGGGGGATATTTTGCAGCATACAAAACAGGTAATGCTAAAGAAGAAATTGATAATAGTTTAAAAGCAATAGATATATTAGGTGGTATAATAGAGAAGAAAAAAATAATGAATATTGATTGTTTTGATTTAGATCATCAAATTATAATTATAAAGAAAATTAAAAATACTATATCGAAATATCCAAGAAAAGCAGGAATTCCTGGGAAAGAACCTCTAAAATAACGATTTTAGAGGTTTTTTGTTGTGTAGTAATGGTTTAGTACCTATTGTCTTATCTGTTATGATATATATATGAAGTAGATTGTATGGATTTAGGACAAGGGGGGATTGTCATGTTTTTAAAAAAAGTTGACCAAATGGAAATACCGATTGAATTCATTTCCGCCAATCAAGATCAACCTAGAAAAGTTTTTGAGGATAAGGAATTAATGGAATTAAGAGACTCTATTAAAGAGTTTGGAATTATACAGCCTCTTATTGTGAGGAAAAATGCCAAAGATCAGTATGTTTTAATTGCAGGTGAAAGAAGATTAAGAGCAGCTACGATGGCAGGACTTAAGAAAGTTCCGGCAATAATAAGAGATGCAAATGATAAGGATACAGCTTTGCTTGCATTAGTTGAAAATGTTCAAAGAGAAAATTTAAACTATATAGAAGAAGCAGAGGCTTATAAAAAACTTATGGAAGATTATGGATTAACTCAAACTGAAATTGCTAAAAAGATGGGTAAACAACAGTCTACAATATCTAATAAGATACGATTATTGGCTTTACCGTCTGATATAAGGAAAGTGCTTTCAGATAATCATCTTTCAGAAAGACATGCCAGAGCATTGCTTAGAATTCCAGATTCATCAATTAGGGCTCAGATATTGCAGCGGATTACAGCTAATGGTTTAAATGTTAAGCAAACGGAAAAGTTAATTGATGATATACTTGTTAAACATGAAGAAGAAAAAAGAAAAGGAGATAAAGTAAAATACATAAATTACAAAATTTACATAAATACACTAAAAAAAGCCTTTTCTTCTATAAACGAAGTTGAGAAGGGAGCTAAGTATCATCAGGAAGATAAAGGGGATTATTTAGAAGTTAAAATTACCATACCAAAAAGTAATTTACAAAATAATTTATCGCTGGTTGAATAGAACTCTGTTTTGAATTTAAATGTTTCACGTCTAAATGTTTCACGTGAAACATTTATTAAAATAAAAAATTATTATGGACAAATCTACGTATTATAATTAAAAAATATTAAAATAACATATTATTGCAAATCTAAATCTATTGATTTTGTGATTTGCATTTTTTTTATGTAAATATTGCTTTATGTAATCAGTATTTCTAAAGTTATGAGAGTTTACATATTTTTTAAATTAAATAAAGTAAAAAATATATATAAAATGGTTTATTTAAAATCAGAGTATTATTTATTAAATAAATAGGATAAGAAAAAAATTAAAAATATTAAATATTAATTTATTGTTTTTATCTAGTTAAAAATTGATTCATAGTATATAATGTTAATTAGCTATTTTGGTTTAATTTAAAAATTAGGAAATAAATGTTGAAATAATAATAGTTATAAAGAGAAAAGGGAGGAATAACTTTGGGGAAAGCAATTGCGATATTTAACCAAAAAGGCGGCGTTGGTAAAACTACTACAAATATAAATTTAGCAGCATGCTTAGCTTTAAAAGGAAAAAAAGTACTTATTTTAGATATTGATCCACAGGGAAATACAACTAGTGGAATGGGAATTGCTAAAAAAGGGTTGGAAAAAACCATGTATGAAGTTTTAATTAATGATAAAATGCATCCTAAAGAAGCAATTCTAAAAACCAGTGTTGAAAATTTAGATATTATTGCAGCAAGTGTACAACTTGCCGGAGCAGAAATAGAATTAGTTCAATTAGAGGGCAGAGAAAAACGTTTAAAGAAAGCTCTTGATAAAATTAAAAGTAATTATGACTATATATTTATAGATTGTCCTCCTTCATTAGGTTTGCTTACAATAAATTCTCTTACAGCAGTTGACAGCGTACTTATTCCTATTCAATGTGAATTCTATGCGCTGGAGGGGGTAAGCCAGTTAATGAGTACTATAGATCTTGTAAAGAAAAGTTTAAATAAAAATTTGGAAATACAGGGTGTAATTTTAAGCATGTTTGATGGCAGGACTAATTTATCAATACAAGTTGTGGAAGAAGTAAAAAAATATTTTAGACAAAAGGTATATGCTACTGTTATTCCGAGGAATGTAAGATTGGCAGAAGCTCCTAGTTATGGTATGCCAATTACCGAATATGATCCAAAGTCAAAGGGTGCTGAAGCTTATATTGAGTTTGCTGAAGAATTTTTAGAATTGGAAGGTGAAGAATAATGGCTGGAGCAAAAGGTAGAGGATTAGGGAAAGGTCTGGAAGCTTTATTTAATAATGTAGAAATAAGCACAAAAGATATTGAAGAATCTACCACAGATACAATAGAGGGTGGATCTATTATGCTCCTTGATATTAATGATATTAAACCTAACGAAAATCAACCTAGAAAGAATTTTACAGAAGAAAAGATAAATGATTTGGCAAAATCCATAGAAGCACATGGTATTATACAACCAATTATGGTTAAACCCTCTAATAAAGGATACGAAATTGTAGCAGGTGAAAGAAGATGGAGAGCTGCAAGGAAAGCTTTACTAAAAAAAGTACCTTGTGTAGTTAGAAATTTAACTGAAGAGCAGAATATGCTCATTGCTATTATAGAAAATATGCAGCGGGAAGACTTAAATCCAATTGAAGAAGCTGAAGCTCTGAATCAAATGATTTCTACATATGGACTCACGCAGGAAGAAGTATCAAAGAGTGTAGGTAAAAGCAGGCCATATATAACTAATTCTATTAGATTATTAAAATTGCCAAATAAAATTCAAAACTATGTTATAAATGGTAGTTTAACAAATGGTCATGCAAGAGCACTTATTGTAATTAAAGATGAGAAAAAACAATTAGAACTTGCAGAAAAAGCAGTTAAAGAAGGATTATCAGTCCGGGAAATAGAAATTTTATCAGGAGAAATCGTAGAAGGTAGGAAGCCAAAACCAAAGGCCAGACCAAGAGTAAAAAATAAAGAAATTTTAGATATAGAAGGACAATTGAAAACTTTATTTGGTACAAAGGTAGCTATAAACCATAAAGGGAAAAATGGAAGAATTGAATTGGAATATTATAATAAGGAAGAATTAGATAGACTGATAGAAATATTATTGAGTTTATCAAATGTTGGTAAACATATATAAATAATATTGAAATATTAACGGTTTAAAGAGGTGTTTCACGTGAAACACCTCTTGTTTTTGTGTAGAAAAAGTTATTTTACATAATAATGTAGTTTAAAAACATAATAATTTTTACTTAATTAATACTAGTGAAAATGGCTAAATGTAGATTAAACAATATACAGAGATGAAATGTAACAGAAAATATTTAAAATGCATAATATAATTAGATATTAAAAGGTTTTTCATAATGAAAAACGAAAGAGGTGTAAAATGATATATCTTGATAATGGAGCTACAAGCTTTCCAAAGCCAGTTGGAATGATATTAGCTATGGAGGATTGTATGGCTAGATATTGTGGTAATCCTGGCAGATCAGGACATGCAATGTCAATGAAAACAGGAGAAGAAATATATAAATCAAGGAAATCAATAGGTAAGATATTTAATATTGATAATTGTAGCAGAATTATTTTCACCTTAAATACAACAGAATCTTTAAATATAGCTATTAAAGGTATTTTAAAGAAAGGTGATCATGCAATTACAACTACAATGGAACATAATTCTGTGTTAAGACCTTTAAAAGCTCTAGAAAAAGAAGGTGTATCGTTTACTATTGTAAAATGTAAAAAAGACGGTAGTCTTGATTTAGAAAACTTCAAAAGAGGTATCAGAGAAAATACAAAATTAATCATTTGTACTCATGCATCAAATGTAACAGGAACAATTATGCCAATTGATGAAATTGGTCTTATAGCAAAAGAAAAAGGAATCACATTCTTAGTAGATGGAGCACAAAGTGCAGGATGTATACCAATTGATGTAGAGAAAATGAATATAGATCTATTGGCGGTTCCAGGTCATAAGGGGTTATTAGGACCGCTTGGTACAGGTGTATTGTATGTTAAAGATGGAATATCACTTTGTCCATTGAAACAAGGTGGAACAGGGACTTTATCGAGAGAAATATATCAACCAGAAGATTATCCGGAGGGTTTTGAATCAGGAACAGTAAATGCACCTGGAATAATTGGATTGGGATATTCGGCAAGATATGTAATGAATAAAGGAATAACAAATATAAGAAATCACGAAGAACAACTTATTAAAAGACTAGATGAGGGGTTAAGAAATATAAAAGGAGTCACTCTTTATGGTCCTAGTGATTACAAAAATAAAGCAGGTATATCAACTTTTAATATTGATGATATGAGTTGTGAAGAAGTTTGCGATGATTTAAACAGAAAATATGGTATTGCCTGCCGCGGAGGGTTTCACTGCGCAGGTCTTGCACATAAAACGATAGGTACTTGGGATTGCGGTGCTGTTAGAGTAAGTGTAGGACCTTTTAATACAAAAAGAGATATAGAAACATTAATAAAATCAATTTACCAAATAAGTAAAAAGTAGTATACTAGATATCAAACAAGAAAGGTAAAAGAAAATATGAAATTACAGGTGATAAATGGTCCTAATTTAAATATGCTTGGAATTAGAGAACCAAAAATATATGGAAAATTAACATTGGATGATATAAATAAAAGAATAGAGGAAGAAGCTAGTCGCTATAATATTTTAGTTGAATTTTATCAATCAAATCACGAAGGTGATATAATTGATAAAATTCAATCATGTTTCAATGAAATTGATGGGATTATAATAAATCCTGCAGCGTATACGCATTATAGCATAGCAATAAGAGATGCTATAGCAAGTGTCAGTATTCCTACTATTGAAGTTCATTTAAGCAATATAAATAATAGGGAAGAATTCAGAAAAAAATCAGTTATAAAAGACGTATGTATAGAACAAATTTCAGGAAAAGGAATAGATTCATATTTAGAAGCACTAAGAATTTTTTTTGAGAGGAATAATGGGTAATGGCAATAAGAAAAAATGCAGAATTTATGCATGAAGTAATTGATAAGATGGACTACATGGTAAGAGTTATGGACTTAGAGCATCGAGTTGTTTACATGAATAAAAAAATGAGAGATATTTTTGGACATACAATAGGGAATATGTGTTATGAAATATTTGGAAATAATGAAAGATGCCAACACTGTATTACTACAGGAGCTAAATATACAGGACAGCCTGATTCTAAAGATGTTGAAATAGAAGACAGGTTTTATAGAGTTATGTCTTCCCCTGTAAACTTAGGCGATGATAAAAGCTTCTCTATTGAATTGTTTCAGGATATAACAGATCAAAAGAAGACAGAGTTAGAACTTTTAAAACATTATAAAAAATTAAAAGATGATATTCAATTTGCAAAGCATATACAAACACAGGCACTACCAAAAGATGGTATATACTGTAATTCATTCAAAATCGATTCCAGTTATGTTCAGAGTGAAGATTTAGGCGGAGATTTATTTGATGTAGTAAAATTAGATGATGACAGATGTTTTATTTATATCTCAGATGTATCTGGTCATGGAATAAAGTCATCCCTTTTAACCATTTTTTTAAGACAGGTTATAAGAGGTACTAAAACAGATTCTATATATATTAAAGATATATTAAATGAACTTATTAAAAATTTTAATGATTTAAATGTTGGATATGAACAATATTTGACGATTCTGGGAGGTATTTATGATAAAAAACTGAATAGAATTACTTTTGCAAATGCAGGTCATAATTGTTTACCTATTTTTATAAAAAAGGGTAAAGACGCAGAGGAAATTGTGGTCAATGGTATGCCTATTTGCAGTTTAATAAATAAATCTAATCATGAGACTGTTACACTGGATTTAAATAAAGGTGATAGAATTGCTCTTTATACTGATGGTATTTCAGAAATATATAACAGTTCAAATGACAAAGAATTCGGGGCGGAAGGTATTATTAAAACAATAAACAGGAACTTGAATGTGGAAGGGAATACACTTATAAATAAAGTTATGAAGATGGCTATAAATTATTCGGATCGTACGCCAATAGATGATATGGCAATTTTAATAATGGAAATATTATAAATAGTCTGTGTACATATATAAATTTTTTGTTTAATATATCTACCTTAATTCATCCATGCCTAAATTAGCAAGTTCATCAGCACGATTATTCATTTTAGTTATATATAAAAAATCATCAAAAGAAAAATCAGAACCGTTCCATTCAGTAAACTTACTGTATAAAGTATCTAATTTTGTATTTGGATTTTTTAAACTAACATGACCTTTTACTCGATAATAGTTAATATTATGGTTATGAATAAAAGAAAATAGAGATTCCCATAAATCTTTATTTTCAACAGGAGTTTTTTTAGCAGTTTTCCAGTTGTTTTTATACCAGTTTTCATACCATTTTTGTCTGAAGCAATTTATTAAATAGGAACTATCAGAGAAAACATTTATGACAAGATTTTCTTTTTTTAAAGATTCTAAGCTTTTTAGTAATGCCATCATTTCCATTCTGTTATTTGTAGTATTAATTTCTCCTCCGAACAATTCTTTTTTATGTTCTCCATATTCTAAAATAGCACCCCAACCACCTATATTTGTTTTATTTTGATTGCCAGAGCAAGCACCGTCAGTATATATATTTATTGATTTCATATTACATTGTTCCTCTCTATTTTGTTTTGTAAAGCTATCTTAAACCCTGCGTAACACGTTTGTAACATACATATTATATACTATGTAGTATAACATAAGGTAAATTTATTTAGAAATAAATAATAAGAGAAGGAGGTTAAAAATTGAAAAAATATTTAATTGCAGTAGTAATTATTCTGTCTTTAGTATTTGCACCTACTTCTGCATTTGCAGCAGCAAATCCGGCTGTATGTATAGTTAATCCGGTTACAGGTAGTACTACTACGGCAAATAATCTTCTTATTTCAGTAAAAATTACAAAACCGCAAACTATTAATGTAACTGCATATGAAAAGAAAATAGTAGTAAATGGCGTTGAAAAATCTATTAATTCGGACGAAGTAAAGAATTCAAATACACTTACGAAGGATAATTTAAAAAATGTAACTGTTATGGATACAGAAACTTTTTCATGTAATAATAATCTAAGTTTTTATACAAAACAAATAGATATTACACCGGGATTATATGAAGTTAAAGTAGATACAATTGGAAAAGACGGTAAAATAAAATATACGAATTACAGTTTTGTAAATGCAAAAGAAAATGATAGTTCTCCGGATTTATTTAAAACAGAACAATCAGGAACTTTTAAATTTATACAAAATGTGTTAAAATCCATATTTTAAACTAGAGGCGACGTTTTATTATGGTGAAGCTAAACAAAAAAATTACTGAAAATATAAAAACATTTATTTTAGTAGTATTGTCTTTATTAACAATACTACTTTTATACTTTTTTTGGCTGGGTGCATCATTTGATGATATAAGATTTCAAGAAGGAATATCACAAAAAAAGGATTTAACAATAAAAGATGTTACTAAGCCGGAAGATATAATTGTTTGTTTTGGCGGTGATAATTTTTATAAAATACCGTATGACCAATATTATATATGGGATAATTCAGAAGATAATAAAGATAGTATCATAAAAGAATTAAAGAATTTCGGACAATCCCAAAATATTAAAGTACAAGAAATAACAGAAAAACAGTATACAGAAGTAATGAATCAGCCTTCTATACAGGCAAAATTTTCTTATTCTATTCCATTTGTTGATTTTTGTAAAAAATACGGTATTGAAAGTGCCCAAGAATATAACTCAATTGAGATGATGACATCTATTGGATATTCGAAGGCAAGTATGGAAAGTTTATTTATAAGTGATGATAAAAATCAGAAATATTATATGTTGATAAGTGATGAAGAATTTTCATGGTTTTTAAAACTTATTGATAATATAAAGAAAAAGGGTTATGACGCATATTATCCTTTAGGAATTTATTCGGGAGTGGATAATAGAACGATTATTCCTTTATCATTAAATACAACAATGACGGAATTTCAAGCTAAACAGGAAATATATACTGATGATAAGGATAAAATAAACAGCATTGCAGAAAAATTTTTTGGTGAAAGCTTTGATTTTACAAGAAATATAGAAGAAAAAAACGGAAACATAATTTTTATGTATGGTTACGGAGATAAAACCTTAATTTTTAAACCTGATGGTAGTTTGGAATATAAAGAAGAACTAAATGAAGAGAATTATTCAAGTAAGGATTATTTTGAATCATTGGATATAGCCTTGAATTTTGTTCAAACACATGGAACATGGAATTATTCAAATGGTTCAAAAATAAATACTTATGTTAAAAAAGTTACTGAAGTTACAGGAAAAAATAAAGGTTATGATATCACTTTCGGTGTAGAACTAAATGGAGGAAAACTTTTTTATGAAAATAATGACATAATTACAGTTAAAGTAAGAGGTCAGCAAGTAATTTTGTATAAGAGAGATATGATTGATTTTCATGAAAGTAATTTTGAAAACTCAGAAATAAATCAGGCATTTTCAGCTGTAAATATGATAGCTCAAAATACTGAATATATTTATAGTTCATTGAAAAATGAAGGAAAAAATTTTGAGACAAGTAGTGCTCAAGATATATTTGAAGATGTGGCAAAGCGCATTACTAAAGTACAGGTAGGCTATATAAGAATTGAAACTAATGACTCTTCTGGGTTTGATTTAAAACCGGTATGGGTAATAACTATAGAGGGAATTAATATTTACTTTGATTTGTATAATGCTTCGCCTATTACATATTCTGTTGAATAAAGAGGAATCAATATGGATTTGACAAGAGCAAAAAGTATATTAATTATAGCGTTGATTCTTACGAATCTTTTATTAATTTTTTCTTATTTTAATAAAGAAAATAATTTTGAAAGCTTTGATAATGCTGCTCTTATTGAGCATTTAAAAAGTAAAAATATTATTTTACAGACTGAAATTCCTGAAAAACAAAATCGCCTGCCGGTACTATCTGTTAAATATGATCATTTAAATCAAGAAAATTTAGATAATGCTATTAAGAATCAAACGCAAAGTAAAAAAATAAATTTAACTGAAGAAGAATATATAAAGATGGCAGATAATTTTTTACAGGAATGTGGTATTAATGAAAAAAATATAACTTTTGATGAAGTTATTCAAGATAATGAAGTTACGACTGTAAAATATAAGAATGTTTTCGAAGGATATCTTATTGAAGACAGTTATGTAAATTGTATTATTCAAGATGGAAAAGTAATAAAACTTGACAGATATTGGTTAAAACCAATTGAATTTGGAAATTCAAAAAAAGAAATAATGCCGGCTAGTGATGCTTTGATGAAATTTATGAGTGAGAATGAAGAAGAAGAAGAAGAAATTTATATTAAGAAGATAGAATTAGTTTATTGGGTTGACAGAAGTGTTTTTGACACAGAGTCATCAGTATTGGATACGGCTTCACCTACTTGGAAAATTACATACAATGATGGAAAAATTAAACATATACAAGCATAAAGAATCGATAAATTCTTTATGTTTTCAATTTTTCTACATTAAATTATCACAATTATATAGCATAATAAGGAGAATAAAATGACATTAAACTTTTGTTCCTTTTCAAGTGGTAGCAGTGGAAATTGTTACCTTATTAAATCTCAAAATACAGCTCTTTTAGTAGATGCAGGTATTAGCGGAAAGAAAATATTAGAAGGCCTAGAAAAAACCAAAACAAATTTGGAATTTTTATCGGCACTTCTTATAACTCATGAGCATAGTGATCATACAAAAAGTATAAAAACTTTAACAAAAAAACATAATAATTTAAATGTATATGCAAATAAAAAAACATGGGAGATGATAAATAAAGATATTTGTAAAGATCAAATGAAAACATTTGATACAGGTAAAATATTTACCATTGGAGATATAAGAGTAAAACCTTTTAAAGTTTCACATGATGCTGCTGATCCTGTGGGATTTTCTTTTTACTCAAGGGATAAACAGATAAGTGTTGTTACTGATACTGGATATATGAATGATGAGATTTTATGCGAAGTTGAAAATGCTGATATTCTTATTCTTGAAGCAAATCATGATATTGAAATGTTAAAAATAGGTAAATACCCGTGGTTTTTAAAACAGCGTGTATTAGGAGATGAAGGACATTTGTCAAATGAGGCAGCAGGTCAGGCTATCGTAAAACTTTTAACGAAAAATAAAAAGGAACGAAGAATACTATTAGGTCATCTTAGCAGAGAAAATAATTTTCCTGAAATGGCTTATCAAACCGTAAAAAATATATTAGAAGAAGCCAACTATTATATAGGCAAACATGTTTATTTAAATACTATTATTAGGGATGAAATAAGCCGTACATATGAAATATAAAAAGAAGGTTGATAAAAATGGATAATGAAAAATTAGAAAAACAAGATAATATTTACAAAGAAGTAAACTCAGAAGAAAATATTGATTTTGAAAGAGAAATCTTTGTAGAGAATAAAGCACCCAAAAGAAATAGAAATGGTAATAAGGTGCTGGCTATTGTTTTAATCGTATTTTTATCTTTGGCATCAGGATTTGGAGGCGGCATAGCTGCAATGTATTTTGGTCAGAATATACTGGGCAATAATACAAGCAATACAATAACTATAAAGCCAGAAAGTAATATTAATACAGCAGAGGTAGTAGCCAAAAAAGTAATCCCTTCAGTAGTTGGTATTAGCACAGAATCAGAAATCACTTTTCAGAGTATTTTTGGACAGCAAACTCAAAAAACTACAGGAGTAGGTACAGGGATAATAGTTGATAAAGAAGGTTACATTCTTACAAATTCACATGTAGTAAACGATGGTTCTACTAAAACAATCACAGTACAACTTGCAGACGGTAGAGATGTAAAAGGTGAGGTTTTATGGAATGATGCAAGTATAGATCTTGCAATAGTAAAAATTAAAGCTAATAATTTGGTCGCAGCTGAACTTGGGGATTCAGAAGAAGTAAATGTTGGATCATATACTGTAGCAATTGGTAATCCTCTTGGAATGGCATTTCAACGAAGTGTTACACAAGGAGTAGTAAGTGGATTAAATCGTTCCATTTCCATATCAGATGGTCAAGGTTCTACAACTATTGATGATTTGATTCAAACAGATGCTTCAATTAATTCAGGCAACAGTGGAGGTCCATTATTAAACAGCGAAGGTCAGGTTATTGGAATAAATACAGCAAAGGCTCAAAGTGCTGAAGGATTAGGATTTGCAATTCCTATTAACACAGCGAAACCTATAGTTGAAGAAATCATTACAAAAGGGGAATTTAATAGGGCTTATATTGGTATAAAGGGTATAAGTGTAGAAGATCTTGTAAAAGCTTATCCAAATGAAGATTTTGGGGCTGAGAAGGGTGTTTATGTCGTACAAATATATACAGAATCTCCAGCAGCAAAAGCTGGTCTAAAAGAAGATGATGTAATAATTGGCATAAATGATAAAGAAGTAGAGACCATGAGCCAGCTTATAAAAGATTTATATCAATATAGACCCGGTGATAAAATTACATTAAAGGTTCTAAGAAATTCAAAAAAGATAAACTTAGATGTTACCTTGACAGAAACAGTAGAATAAAGATAAAATACTTCGGACAGGGATATTACTTCCTTGTCCGAATTTTTTTTTAGAATATATTTATACTTTTAGTATTTATATATAATTAGATGAAATGTGTAAATGAAAAATTATTATTAATATAGGTATTATAAATATAAGAGATATGTAATAATTAAACCATAATAGGAGTTATAATGATATGAACATAAGAATTATTTGTATCGGTAAATTAAAAGAGTCATACTGGGTTAATGCAGTATGTGAATACAGTAAAAGATTGAGCAAATATTGTACATTAACGATAAACGAATTAAAAGAAGAAAAATCTCCAGATAATCCTTCAAACGCTGAAAAATCAGCCGTTATAGAGGCGGAAGGGAAATCCATATTAAAACATATAAAAAAGGATACGTACGTTATTGCCTTGGAAATATTAGGCAAACAACTCTCTTCAGAGGCATTAGCTGAGAAGTTAAATAAGTTAGGAATTGAAGGGAAAAGTGATATAGCTTTTATAATAGGAGGGTCATTAGGATTGTCTGATGAAGTATTATCAAGAGCTGATTTCAGACTATCTTTTTCAAAGATGACATTCCCACATCAAATGATGAGAATAATACTTTTAGAGCAGATATACAGAAGTTTTAAGATAAATAAAAATGAAACATACCACAAATAATAGTTAGGATAACTAAGATATTAAAAGAATGTTAGCTTATAAAATAGTTAATTAAAAAAATAGTATAAATAAATATATAAGTAAATGTAAATTTTAAATATATATTTATTTCAGAAAATCCCAGCATGAGGGTATGAAACTTCCCACATTGGGGTTTTTTAATATTCGTAAGTTTTAAAAATTAAAAAAGAATTATGAAGCATTACTAAACAATATAAGTTTAAAAATATACCACTTACAGCTGATAATTTACCTCTTACTACAGTTATATTTACAGAATAAGAAATGGGTAATATAATTAAAAATGTGGGGAGTAAAAATATGAAAATACGAGTTGAAGTAGATAGTAAGATAGAAGAAAATGAAATTATCATTAAATGTAAAGAGTTAAATGAAGAGATTAAAGATATTCAAGTTACTCTTAATAATATTTTATCTCAAAAGAAACAATTAACTTTTTACAGAGGTGATACAGAATATTATTTATCTTTAGAAGAGATTTTATTTTTTGAAACAGAAAATAATAGTGTTTGTGCGCATACTATCGATAATATATTTAATGTTAAATATAAACTTTATGAACTTGAGAAATTTCTGCCAGGTTATTTTATGAGGATTTCAAAATCAACAATTCTTAATACAGATTGTATTTATTCCATAAAACATAACATATCATCATCGAGTAAAGTTGAATTTAAGAATACTCATAAACAGGTATATATATCAAGATATTATTATAAGCCATTGAAAATTAAGTTATTAGAAAAGAGGAAATAAAATGAAAAAAGAAAGAATTTTTTGGGGTATATTATTTATAGTAGGTGCTGTTTTCTTGATTATAAGTAAGCTTGGGTATTTTCCTGACATAAATATATTTAGCTTATTATTATCAGTTTTTCTAATAGTAATTATTATAAAAAGTTTAATTCGTATTAATTTTACAGGTGTTTTTTTCCCTATTGCATTTCTTTGTATAATATATGATAAACAATTAGGTATTACAAATATTACACCTTGGACTGTATTAATTGCAGCGCTTCTTGGAAGTATTGGGTTTTCTATGATTTTTCACAAAAGAATAAGATGGGATAAAAGATATTATAACTCTGAAGATTATAAATTTGAAAAAATTAATGTAGAAGATGAAAGTTATGTTAATTTTAACAATTCTTTTGGAGCCAGTATAAAGTATGTAAACACGGATAATTTTGAGCAAGGTGATTTTAACTGTTCATTTGGTGCGATGAAGGTATATTTTGATAATGCAGTAATACCAAATGGAAATGCTGTAGCTAATATTAATGCGTCCTTTTCTGGAATAGAATTATATATACCGAAAACTTGGAAAATTGAAGATAAAACCAAGGTCTTTTTAGGTGCAATTAGCGAAAAAAACAAAAATGAAAAAATAACAACGGAGACTTTGACATTAGTTGGAGATATTCGTTTTGCAGGTGTAGAAATAATATACATTTAGTTAGAAGAATAGATAAATATGGTAGAAAAACATAAAAAAACAATGTAATTCAATTATTAATAAATTTTATGTAATGTATAAAAATATTAAACATAGATTATGGTATAGATATAATAGGGAGGACATCTTTATATGATTATTCATACCGTAAAGCTAGATGAATTGATTTCTGATATTGCAGATTTTTATAATGTAACAATTGAAGAAATAATAGAATTAAATAAATTACCAAATCCAAAGAATTTATTAGTTGGTCAATCTTTAATAATTCCAGAAAAAGAAACTATTCATATAGTTAAACCTGGTGAAACACTATATGAAATATCTGAAAAATATGGCGTGTCTTTGGAAGATTTATTAATTATAAATAATATAGAAAGTCCATATACTTTGTACTCAGATACTCAATTAATTATTCCTTATAAACAGAAGCCAGAAATAGATGTAAATGCATATATTTATAATTTGGGTGAAAGTGCCATACCTATTGTCAAAGAAAGAGGTAAGAATCTTAGTTTTTTAAGTCCATTTGCTTATTTAATAGATGAAAATGGTAACCTAAATAAAATAAAAGATAAGCAGGCAATAAATTCAGCTTACGAAGAAAATGTTGCTCCAATGATGACAATTACTAATTTTACTGTAAACGAAAAAGGAGAGAATGTTGCACATATTGTACTCAACGATCACAGGGTTCAGGAAAAATTAATAAAAAATATTGTACATATTATAAAAGAGAAGGAATATAAAGGTTTAAATGTTGATTTTGAAAATGTTTATCCACAAGATCGTGAATCATATAATAGATTTTTAAAGCTTGTTGTAGATCGCATGCATGATGAAGGATATTTTGTTTCCACAGCATTAGCACCAAAAACAAGTGAGGAGCAAATGGGGCAATTATACGAAGCTCACGATTATAAGGCGCATGGTGACCTTGCAGATTTTGTTATTTTAATGACTTATGAGTGGGGATATAGAATGGGTCCTCCAAGAGCTATTTCACCTATAAATGAGATTAAAAAAGTGCTTGATTATGCAGTTACTGTTATTCCTAAAGATAAAATTTACTTTGGATTTCAAATTTATGCACGTGATTGGTTATTACCATATAAAGAAGGTCAAGAAGCAGAAACTTTCAGTACACAAGAAGCTATTAAAAGAGCGGCAAAATACGGAGCTGAGATTAAATATGATACGGTTGCCCAATCACCTTATTATCGCTATGAAGATGAAAAGGGAAGATTGCATGAAGTATGGTTTGAAGATGCAAGAAGTGCACAGTCAAAATTTGATTTAGTAAAAGATTATAATTTAAAAGGTATAAGCTATTGGGTTTTGGGATATCCTTTCCCGCAAAACTGGGAATTGCTTAACGATAATTTTAATATTAAAAAATTTCCTTATAGCAATTGAACAAGAATGGGTGTATAATAAACAGAGGTTTGAATCCCTAAAAATCAAACCTTTCTTTTTAAAATTTATTATTAAAGGCAATATTATTTTATTATAATATTGCCTTTAATAATAAGAGATTTAATTTTATAAGACTTATAGAAAAGCGGTAATTGATATATATTTTTTTTAAAATGATTATTTATAAGTCTGTACTATAAATTTTTTTATTTTTTTGATAGAGATTTTTTCATAGCGTCATGATTTAAACTGTATACTAAAGCATTTTCTTTAGTAATCAATTTTTTTTCATATAAATTCATAATACTAGTATCCATATTTATCATGCCTTGATCCTTAGATGAATAAATAATAGAATCAATTTGATGTACTTTAGACTCCCTTATCATGTTACGAATAGCATTGTTACACATCATAATTTCAAATGCAGGAACAGGCTTTCCGTTTGTAGAAGGAATCAATTGCTGACAAACAACCGCTTTAAGTACCATGGAAAGCTGAATACGTACTTGGTGCTGTTGATCCGGAGGAAATACGTCAATTATGCGATCAATAGTATTTGCCGTTCCAAGTGTATGTAGTGTAGAAAATATAAGCTGACCAGTTTCTGCGGCAGACATGGCAATTGCTATGGTTTCATAGTCTCTCATTTCGCCCAGCAAAATTACATTTGGAGCTTCTCTTAGTGCTGCACGCAATCCTTTAGAATAGCTTTTAGTATCTAAAAATATTTCTCTTTGAGTTACAATGCTTTTGTCATGACGATGTAAATATTCTATAGGATCTTCAAGTGTAATGATATGTGCTGACCTGGATTTGTTAATTTGGTCAATTATACAGGCTAAAGTAGTGGATTTTCCACTACCAGCAGGACCTGTTACCAATACCAATCCTTTGGTTAATTTATGAAATTCAGTCACTTGTTTTGGAATTCCAAGATTTGAGGCATCAGGAAGATTAAATAAAACAATACGAAGAATAGCTGCCATTGAGCCTCTTTGAATAAATGTATTCACACGAAAACGACCAATATTAGGTATAGAAAAAGAAAAATCATCGTCAAAATTTTCCTTTAATATATTAATGTTTCTTGAAGCTTGATCATAAATTTTATGGATTATATCTTGTGTATCAGGAGGCAAAAGTTTATCACCAATAGATATAAATTCACTATTACACGTATAACTTAAAGGTTTGCCTGCAATTATAAAAATATCTGAAGCATTATTACTTATAGCTTCTTTAAAAAACTCTATAATATCCATTTAATATATTCCTCGCTTTAATCTAATATAATATCGTTAAATTCATTTTGATCTTCTTCATATTTCCATTGATTTGTTGTAATTAACTTTTGTGATATAACTTCATATTTTGTGCCGTTAATTTTAATTTTTACTACTATTTTTTGATAGGGAGAAACAGAAGCAGTAAAGGTATCTGACTCTGGTTGTTCTCCTGTTTTTAAGGTATAATCAACATCAGCCAGCCATTCTTCAACTTTATTGTCAGCTTTGTAATATGAAGTAACAAATTGCTCATATTTGTTTGTAAGCTTCCAATCGGAATTTGCTGTTAAAAGGGAAAGAGTACCTAGAGCAGTTAAACATAGGATAACAAAAATCATGATAATTGACGGCCCTCCCAGACCTAGACTCAATTTAAATTTGTTGCTCATAATATTTGCCTTTCTTCATTAGGGAAATATTTTTTGCTTTTTAACTCATAAATAGTCTCAGTTGAACTTTTTGCTTTATAAGTTAATGTAACCATTATACCGCTATTCTTTGTTTCGGTTTTAATTTTTGTATTAAGAGTATATTTTGCATTTTCAACATTCGATGGGTTCCAATTTTCATCAAAATATTCAGTCTCGGCTATTTTGTTAAGATCTGTATATGTAATACTTTTTGCTTTTTCTGCTGCTGCTTGCGTAACCATAAGAGCTCCATTTAAAGCAGTTGAATCAGCAGACTTTTCATTTGCTTTAAAAAAAACTTGAAGGGTAATTGTACTTGCAAATGCAAAAAACATAATAACAATAATCAATTCAATTAAAAATAGATTAGACTTTGTAATTCTGTTATCTATCATTTAAAGCCTCCATTTTCATGTTTCCCGGAGCGTAAGCTTAGAAGAAGGCGCATACTTTTTTTATTTGAATCATATGAACGAATATAAATACTATCTTGGTTTGCCATGGAAAGCTTAAGCCCATAGCTTGGAATTATGGCAATTCCATCATCTAAATTAAAATTAGTTCCCTTTTCTATGTAAAGTTCGTAAAGATAGCCCTTATATTCATAAAGCCATGTCTGGCATAACTCGCCTGCATCATCTGACTCTAAAACCAATGCAGTTATACCATCTTTTTCTTCTAACCAAATGGCGTCTTCTGCATCATACTGACGTATTTTGGTACTTATATATGATAAAGGTGTTCTAAGTTGAAAATTACTATCCATTTCTTTAGTAATTTCCTTGTATATGTTGCTGCCAAATGAGACAAGTAAAAGACATGTAAATGAAAAAATACAAAGAAGTATTAAAATTAAAATTAATTCCACTGATCTGTGGTTATAATTAAATTTTAAATTTTTAATCATAATTAAGTAGTCTCCTTTATTCTGTGCTTAAATCTATAACATAAAAATCCGGTAAAATATTAGCAGCAAATACTTCATAATGAACTACGTATTTTTCATGTTCAATTACAATTCCGTAATTTTCTTCTAAATACTCAATTGATGGAGGATACATTCCTTCAATAGAATAACATTGTATAATTGCTCTCTGTATTGAATTCTGCAAAACATTTATGCTTTCTGTGTTTGATGTTTTTAATATACTATTTACACCTAAAATAAGAAATATAATAAAACAAAGAAAAACAATAAGAGGAATAATTAAGCTTTTCCAAAAACCGGAGTTTTTCTTCCAATTAATACTCATATAGACCTCCTTAAGCAATTGAAGACATTACGCTCAATAGCGGGAGCATAATTGAAATTAATATGCTTCCTATTAAAATAGATAGTATAGTTACAGAAATAGGTTCAATAAGAGAAATATTTTTTGTAATAATATATTGATACTCATTTTCATATATATCTGCAATATAATCCATAGCTGAATTTAAATTTCCTGATTTGGAACCAATAGAAAGTATTCCCATAGTCGTATTGGAAAATATGTTAACACATTCAAAAGCATTAACAAAAGATTTATTGTTATTAACAATTAAATTAATACAATTATTTATTTTGGATTTTATATTTACATTTGAAATAACTTCAAGAGACAGTTTTAGAGATTGCTCTGTATCTATGCCACTTGAAATCATAATAGACATTGATGATGCGAAAGCCGATATGGAGAATTTTTCAGAAAATTTCCTTTGAGATATCCAGTTATTAATAATAGAATTTCCTCTTTGCGTCTTAGTTAGAAATACTACTACTATACCTATAATGCATAATATGATAAGAAAAACAAAAGAATAATTATTCAACATATTACCAATTTTTATCATATAAGCTGCACTTGGAGAAATCTGCATACCTAAACTATGAAAAACATTTTCAAAGACAGGAATAACTTTTACCATGAGGAAAATAAGAACTATAAGCATCATAACAATTAATATAGCAGGATAGATAACAGCACTTTTAATCATTTCCTTCATGTTATGTTGTTGATTGTAGTATTTTGATAAGGACTGCATAATTATATCAAGTTTGCCGGTTTCTGTTCCAATTGCTGCCATATGTATCATATATGAAGGAAAAGCGCCTGTAGCAGACAGGGCTTTGTCAAAAGAATTATTATCTGCCAGCTGATCAGAAACTATTTGTAGAACTCTTTTAATTCTCATATCCTTTGTATCATCTGTAATCATTTGTAATCCGGAGTAGATTAACATACCTGATTGAATTATCATTGCAACTTGCTCACAGAATATTGATAGTTCAATTGATGAAAAAGGTTTTGTTTTTGATACAATAGCTTCTTTATGTTGCTGCATAGTCATAATCTCCTTTATACTGTGTTGATTTATTATAAATAGTTAAAAACTTTATCAAAAATAGTATCACTAAATAATATTATAATAAAATGTGGAAGGCTAGACAAGAACCTTTAAAGTATAATATATACAAATTGTTAAAATAATGCAATAACAGAGTTCTTTTATATATTATATATATATAAATTTTTTACTTAATTTTGGTATAACAATTGACAAAATTAGTAAAAAAATATTATTATAAAGGTATAATAGTTTTTATGATTAAAGTAGAGTTGTGGATATGAAGAAACATTGAACCATGTGGAGTACATACAGACATGATATTATTAGCTAATCAGAATGGAAAAGGTGATTATAAAATTACTCTTGATTGTTTAACTTATAATTGAAACAACTTAATAGAAGTAAAAATGAGGGTTATTACGTTGAAATGAAAAATGTGGAGGGGATTTAAATGAAAAGAAAGGCTTTATTTATAATGCTAGTATTGGTTTTTATTTTAGCTTTTTCAATTATATCCAATGCAGACAATTATTTTGATACAAGTCAGGTTGATAAGGGTATAATTAATGTGTCATGTAATACTGATAAAAAAGCTAAAATAATTATCAAGAAGGGCGAAGAAAAATATATTTATGATATAAAAAATGATGGAACAAAGGAAAGCTTTCCTTTACAGATGGGTAATGGTACCTATAATATAAGTTTATTAGAGAATACTTCTGCAAGTTATTATAAAATGATTTCTTCAACAACTGTTGATATAAATTTAAAAGACCCTAATTCAGTATATTTGAATTCAGTTCAAAATATAAATTGGTCTCAAAATAAACTGACTGTAGCAAAAGCCTCCTCTTTAACAAGCGGAACAAGTGATATAGCAAAGAAAGCAGAAGTACTATGGGATTATATTATTAAAAATAATATATATGATTATAATAAGTCATCTTCATTATCTAAAAACTATATTCCCATTCCGGATTTAACTTTAAAGCAACAATCAGGTATTTGTTATGATTTCTCTTCTCTTTTTGCAGCAATGCTTAGAAGTGAAGGAACACCAGCAAAATTAGTAACAGGGTATGCTCCTAAAAATGCTGTGGGGTATCATGCATGGAATGAAATATATGATACTAAAAATAAACAATGGATGATAATCGATACAACTTATGATTTACAAGTATATGCAAAAACGAAAAAAGCATCTATGAAAAAAGATGCATCGGATTTTAAAAAGGTATATGAATACTAAAATATTAAAAAAGCATATAATCTATTAGATAGGATAAATAAAAAATAGACTTCCTTTTTGAACCGACCCCCAAAAGTTAGACCTAAGAATCTAACGATTGGGAGGTCGGTATTTTCATGGCAAAATATAGTTATGAATTTAAGAAAAAAGTAGTTATTGCCTATATTAGAGGTGAAGGTGGTACCAGATATCTAGCAAAAAAATTTGATATAGCACATAAATCTTCAATTGAAATATGGGTAAAGAATTATAAAGAGTTTGGAGACGAGGGCTTACTTCGTTCCAGAAAAAATGATATATACCCTTTC
>NZ_AUFC01000024.1 GCF_000426305.1 Anaerovorax odorimutans DSM 5092
TCAAAAGTGGACTTTCACCGCCATTTTGGCAAACCGAATAAATTTTTTCAAGCTTCCTTGCGAGGTTAGCTTTGCTATGCCTATTTTAACATTTTAGTATAGGTATATATATTGCTTTCTTGATTTTTACCCATAATATTCTTAAATTGTGTAGAAACGAACAGTTACAATCCCCATAGCAATTACATATAGCTCCGCGTTTTCGTGCTATGGAATTATCCAACCCTGCCCCTCTAAGTTTGCTAAAATTCAGAGGCATTTTTTTGCGCAGAATCGGATAATTCTCTATTCATAATGGGAAGTTCATGAAACAATGACTTATTTGTATTACTTCAGTTTAATTATTCTTGTATCTATATTGTACTAATGACACAAATATAAAAACTATATACTAGATATAATACCATATAGTTTTTTATTTGATATGTCTTTATTCTAAGTATCTAGCTCGTAATAGTATAAAACATTCTCATTAGGATCATATAATGCAATTGTAAAATTATATGAATACTGGTTAAAAAAATTGGAATCATCTTTTGGATTACTGTTTCCATTTTGCCTGTTAAAGAAAAAATAATATCCATTTTTAATTGAAGGGAAAAGTATTTGTCCTTCATTTTTTGTCACAATAGGACCAATAGAACTGGAATTGGTTTCTTTTCCGTATACAGCAGTATGTAAATTATCTGTAAAAGGAAGACTACACCAATCTTCATTATTTTTTATTTCATCTGTAATTATTTTTCCTAAATCATCTTTAAAACTTATTTTAATATAAGTATATCCGTCTCCATGAAATCCACCATGAGTATCTAAATTTTCTATTATAGTTCCTTCATCAAGATTAATTCCAAGCGTTTTAGAAAGTTCATCAGTTTGATTTTCTGATGAGCATGATGAAAATATCATTAAAGAAAAAATAATAAGTATAATAGTAAAAATAATTTTTTTCATTATAATTTGCCCTTTTCTAAAATTTTAATATATTTTTATATCTCTTTATTCTTAATTGTAAATTGAAAATAACTATAAGTCAATAAAAAAATATTGATAAACAATAAAAATATATTGTTTTATAGAATGTATGAAATAATTTTATTAGAGTACTTACAAATAAAACTATAATTATATGGTTTATTTGTAAGTAGAATCTTTATTTGTGATCATAGGAAATTCCTATGGCATAATATAAAAAATATGAGTTACCCTATGATGAGCATTTTGTATTATATTTAATATAATTTAATTTGAAAGGATATATTACAATGAAAACATCAATAGTCGGATTCCCAAGAATAGGATTTCTTAGGGAACTTAAATTTACATCGGAGAGTTATTTCAAGGGAGAAAAAACAGCGAAAGAACTACTTTCTACGGCAAAAGAACTCCGCAAGAAACATTGGCTATTACAAAAAGACAGTAACCTTGACTTAATTCCTTCAAATGATTTTTCTTTTTATGATGGAATGCTTGATACCATAGTTATGTTAAATACTATTCCAAAAAGATATAAAGAACTTCGACTTGATAGCCTTTCTGAATATTTTGCAATGGCGAGGGGATATCAAGGTGAAAATGGTGATGTTAAAGCACTTGCAATGAAGAAATGGTTTAATACAAATTACCACTACATGGTACCTGAAATTGATGATGACACAAAGATTAATCTTAATTACAATAAAATAGTTAATGAATTTATAGAAGCAAAAGAACTGGATATTATAACGAAACCTGTTGTAATAGGGGCTTTTACATTTTTAAAACTTGCAAAGTTCAGCGGAGAAAAAACTGCTTATGACTTTACAGAAGATATTATAAATGCATATTGTGATCTTATTAAAAAGCTAAATGAAGCAGGTGTTGAATGGATTCAGATTGATGAGCCGATTTTAGTAACAGATTTATCAAGTGAAGATATTTTATTTTTTAAAAAATTATATAATGAAATTCTAAAGTCAAAAGGGAATGCAAAAATACTTGTACAATCATATTTTGGTGATATTCGTGATTGTTATAATGAAGTGATTAATCTTAATTTTGACGGTATTGGACTTGATTTTGTTGAAGGTAAAAAAACATTTTCTCTTATAAAAGCTAATAAGTTTCCGGAAGATAAAGTCTTATTTGCAGGTGTCATAAATGGTAAAAATATTTGGCGTAATAATTATAAGAAAACTTTATCGTTGGTTAATGAATTAAAATCATATGCCAAGAATATAGTTTTAAATACATCATGTTCCCTTCTTCATGTGCCATTTACCGTTGAAAATGAAAAAAAATTGGATAATTCATACGTAAAATATTTTTCTTTTGCTGCGGAAAAATTGAATGAACTTGAAGATTTAAAAATGCTGTTGACTTGTAAAACACCTTTTAATAATAATGAATATGTAAGAAATATTAAATTGTTTGAGGAAGTAAGACATGGCAAAAATGATTTTGTAAAAGAAAAGGTAAGGTCACTTTCAGAGGATGACTTTATAAGAAGTCCTGATTTTTATAAAAGAGAAAAATTACAAAAAAGTATTTTTAATTTACCGCTTCTTCCTACAACCACAATTGGTTCTTTTCCTCAAACTAAAGAAGTAAGAGCAAACAGATTAGCCTATAAAAAAGGAGAGATCTCTGAAAAACAATATAAAGATTTTAATAAAGATAAAATTTCAGAATGTATTAAACTACAGGAGGAAATTGGACTTGATGTTCTTGTTCACGGTGAATTTGAGCGAAATGACATGGTTGAATATTTCGGAGAAAATCTTGAGGGATATTTATTTACAGAAAAAGCATGGGTACAATCTTATGGAACAAGATGTGTAAAGCCTCCTATTATATGGGGAGATATTTCAAGAAAAAAAGCTATGACAGTTGAGTATTCAAAATATGCTCAAAGTATTACAAAAAAATATGTTAAAGGTATGCTTACAGGACCTGTGACAATATTAAATTGGTCTTTTCCGAGGGAAGATATTTCATTAAGAGAGTGTGCATTACAACTGGCACTTGCCATTCGTGACGAAGTCCTTGATCTTGAAGCAAATGGAATAAAAATTATTCAAATTGATGAAGCTGCACTTAGAGAGAAGCTGCCTTTACGAAAATCGGATTGGCATACTGAGTATCTTGATTGGGCAATTCCTGCATTTAGACTTGTTCATAGTGGCGTAAACGCAGAAACCCAGATTCATACCCATATGTGTTATAGTGAGTTTAGTGATATTATTAAAGATATTGACAATATGGATGCTGATGCTATTACATTTGAAGCATCACGTTCAGATCTTACTATTATTGATTCTTTGAATGAATGTATGTTTAAGACTGAAGTGGGACCTGGCGTTTATGATATTCATTCACCTAGAATTCCATCAACAGAAGAAATTGTAAATATTCTGCATAAAATGCTTAATAAAATATCAAAAGAAAAACTATGGGTAAACCCTGACTGTGGTCTTAAAACAAGAGGAAATCATGAAACAGTTAAGAGCCTTGAAAACCTTGTTAAAGCAGCCAAAATAGTGAGAGATGAATTATAATGAGAGGTGAATTATAATGAAAACAAGAGATCTGTTTAATCGTAAGACAGTATTATCCTTTGAAGTTTTCCCACCAAAAAAAACTTCTTCCATTGATATAGTTTATAATACTTTACAAGAATTAAATGGACTTTCTCCTGATTTTATAAGCGTTACTTATGGTGCAGGCGGAAATGGATCCGATTCTACAATTAGTATTGCAGCAGATATAAAGAACAAGTATGGTGTAGAGAGTGTTGCTCATTTACCCTGCATTAATTTTACAAAAGAAAATATTCTCGATATCATCAGAAATCTTGAAACAAAAGGGATTGAGAATATTCTAGCGCTAAGAGGTGATCTTAATCCTGAGGTTATGCCTAAAAATGATTTCAAACATGCAAGTGATTTGATTGCATTTATAAAAGAAAATGGTAATTTTAATATAATAGGAGCTTGTTATCCGGAGGGGCATATGGATTCAGGAGGGATAATTTCTGATATTCAAAATTTAAAAATTAAAGTTGATGCAGGGACAGATCAGCTTATTTCTCAGCTTTTTTTTAATAACAGTTACTTTTATTCTTTTTTGGAAAGAACAAAAATTGCAGGAATAAATGTTCCTATTCAAGCAGGAATTATGCCGGTAACAAACAAGAAACAAATTGAAAGGATGGTTACTTTATGCGGTGTAAATCTTCCTGAAAAATTTATAAAGATAATGGAAAAATACGAGCATAATCCAATTGCTATGCGTGATGCAGGAATTGCATATGCTATTGATCAAATTGTTGATCTTATTGCACAAGGTATTGATGGAATTCATCTTTATACAATGAATAATTCTTATATTGCAGAAAAAATTAGCAATGCAATATCAAGCCTTATTAATATAGAAAAAATTACTGCATAAAAAAGCACGTTCTGAAAAATATAATATGATACTTCTAAATTAGCTTTTGGTTATTTATTGTGTCTTCTTTAGGAGTATCATATCAAAATAACAGAGCGTGCTTTTTCTATTCCATTATAACAAATCCATATTTTGAAATTAATGTTTTTAAATGTTCAATATAGCTTTTAGCAGCGTTACTTAAATTTGCTTTTGAATTAACGATCCAACCAATTTTCATTTTCTCTTCAGTTATAAGTGGTACAGAAATAATATCATTACCGTTTAAATCTGAACTTAATACTCCTGTACAAATGGTATATCCGTTAAGACCTATAAGTAAATTGAAGAGTGTTGCCCGGTCACTGACATGGATACTTTTTTTATGATAAACAGTACTTAAAATTTCTTCGGAGAAATAAAATGAATTGAATTCTCCTTGCTCAAATGAAAGACAAGGAAAATCTTCTAAATCTTTAAGCGTTACTTGTTCTTTTTTTGCAAGAGGATTTGTGGCACTTATAAAAACGTGAGGATCAGCTTCAAAGAGCGGATGAAACTCAAGGCGATTTTCTTTTAGAAGTTTAGTAATTACTTTTTCATTGAAGTCATTAATATACATGATTCCAATTTCACTTCTCATATTTTTTACATCTTCAATAATATCGTAAGTACGTGTTTCACGTAGTGTAAATTCATATTCATCTGCGTTGCTTTCTTTAACAAGTTCAACAAAAGCATTTACAGAGAAAGCATAATGCTGTGTAGAAACAGAACATAGCTGTCGAGATGGCTTTTTTCCTTTATAACGTTGTTCAAGAAGTTCAGATTGTTCAACTACTTGGCGAGCATAAGAAAGAAATTCTGCACCATCAATAGTGAGAGTAATTCCTTTAGAAGAGCGGTTGAATATTTCTATACAAAGTTCATTTTCAAGTTCTTTTACAGCATTTGAAAGACTGGGCTGTGTAATGAAAAGTTGCTTTGCCGCTTCTGTAATTGATCTGAATTCTACTATTTTTATAATATATTTCAGTTGTTGAAGAGTCATGGGATTACCTTTCTATAAAAATTATATTTTGATTATATCGTATTTCAGAAAAATAGCAATAATTATACAACTATGTTACCTAAATATATAATAAATAATGTTAGTAAGCTTTAATTAATAGTATAAAATATTTTATGTAATTAAGAAGAACTAGATAATATTTCCATAAATACTAAAGTTTTTTTAAAATAAGTCGATAAATATAATAGAGGTATTTAGAATTAATGAAAAGTATAATATATAATTTATTATATATTGCATTTTGTTGGGAGGAAAGATTAATGCGTATATACAATAATTGTTTTCAATCAAACAATACATTTTTTAATGTAAACAGTATAAACAGAAAATTTGATAATAATAACTCAAATTTGGATAATGTAAATAGTAACAGCTCAAATAAGGACAGAGTATCTCTTACTCCACAAGGTAAAATGATGAGTATGATACAAGATCTTACAAAACAAAAGGAATCTATTATAGAAAAGAAAAATAATCTTGTTAATAAAACAATTGAAAACGGCGGAGATATGGATGACATCAAAGATCAAATTAAAATTTATAATGATTTACTTGATTCTATAAATGAACAAATTGATGATATCTATGCTAAACAGACAAAAGAAGCAGTTACACAGGATGATGAAAAAAAGTCAAATAATAATAATCTCAGTGAAAATAAAACTGAGGATCAGCTTGAAACTGAACATTTAAGCAATCTCGCAAATTTGACGGAAGATATTAAACAAGCGAAAAAGATTTCTGCTGCAAAAAGCAAGGTTGAAGGTGAAACCCGTGTAAAAGAATCGGAAATTAATATGGGAGAGATCCATATAGATATATTGGAGAGTAAAGGCCTTGATGGAGAAACTAAAGTTGAGGATATGATTGCAAATGAAAAACGTGCTTTGGATGAAAAAAGAGAATTAATTTCAGATTTGCAGGATAAAGCTTTGCAACTTAATCAAAATCAGGGTAAAAACCTGAATGATGTTATTGAAAGTTTGGAAGAAAACATTAAGTCTGACAATAATAACGAAGAATCGGATAACATAAAACCATTGGAGCAAGTTACAATTCTAAATACGGAACTTTCAGAGGAAAAAGAAGATTTGGGAAAAATAGTTGAAGCATAAAAAAATCAACCCATAACTTTTAAAAAAACTAGTGAGCTGATTTTTCAATAATTATTAATGTTTAGTCATAAATTTTGATATTCGCTCATGAAACATTTCATAAGATTTACTGCCGTTTAGTAATTTTAATTGTTCATCATCAGAAAGTGAGAAGAAAAAGTTTTTTATTTTTTCATCTGATTTTGACAATTTTTTAGGAAAAGGAAAATCTTTGAAACCTGTATAATCCATATTAATCACCTCAATGGTATTGTTAGCATTTATTTTTTTAAATATTCAATTATAAAATAATATTTAAAGTTTCTATGTTTATATAATTCTGATATCAGTTATTGATTTATACTTAAATATGAAAATATTTCATGTAAAATAGAAACTAAGTGTTTAAATTATGTTTTAAAGGGTATTATTATATAATCGTATACTTATAAGAGGGAGTAGCTTACAATTAATAGTTGTGGTATTATGCGTCAATACGGCTTAATAAGATTAGCTCGCAAATACTTTAAAAAGCAAGACTTTTATTATGATTTTTTATTGTAATAAAAGTCTTTTTTTGGTGTAACTGGGAATGATAAAGTTTAAAGGAGAGTAAAAGCAATGTACTATAATAAATCAGAAACCGAAATACTGAATGAATTAAAATCGAATAAAGATGGGCTTACAAAAGGTCAAGTTATTGAACATAGAGAAAAATATGGGGAAAATCAATTAGAAGAAACTAAGAAAAAAAGTTTTTTACAAGTTTTTTTTGGACAATTTCGTGATCTATTAGTAATTATTTTAATTATTGCAGCGATTATTTCCATGTTAACAGGAAATGTTGAGAGTACGTTAGTCATATTTTTTGTTATTATATTAAATGCTATTTTAGGCACAATACAGCATTTCAAAGCAGAAAAATCACTACAAAGTTTAAAAGATTTATCATCACCTAAGGCTAAGGTAATTAGAGACGGAAAAAGAGAAGTAATAGACTCAAAAGATATTGTAGTAGGAGATATTGTAGTATTAGAAGCAGGTGATTTGGTACCGGCTGATGGGCGTATAATTGAAAACTACTCTTTACAAGTTAATGAAAGCGCATTAACCGGAGAATCAGAAGGAGTAACAAAGACAGAGGAAATCATTGAAAGTGAAGATGTAGCGCTTGGAGATCAGAAAAATATGGTTTTTTCAAGTTCTTTAGTAACTTATGGAAGGGCATCTATAGTCATTACATCTACAGGTATGAATACAGAACTCGGAAAAATTGCAACGATGATGAATCTTACGGCAGAAAGAAAAACACCTTTACAAGTAAGTTTAGATAATTTTAGTAAAAAGCTTTCTATAATCATACTTATAATCTGTGCTTTAATATTAGGTCTTAGTATATATAGAGGTATGGAAATAATTGATTCTCTAATGTTTGCTGTAGCTTTGGCAGTTGCTGCTATTCCGGAAGCTTTATCATCAATAGTAACTATTTCCCTGGCAATTGGTACATCAAAGATGGCAAAAGAAAATGCAATTATTAAAAATCTTAGAGCCGTTGAGGGTTTAGGGTGTGTTTCTATTATTTGTTCAGATAAGACAGGAACTTTGACACAAAATAAAATGACTGTAAAGAACAAATTCACTTTTTCGGAAAATGAAACTGAAAAGCTACTTCTCGCATCAGTATTATGTAATGATAGTTGTTTGATAGAGGGAAAACCTACAGGAGATCCAACTGAAACAGCATTAATAGATTACTACCTTAATAATAATAAAAATTACGAAGAGATATTAAGATTATACAGTAGATTAGCTGAAATTCCATTTGATTCTGATAGAAAAATAATGAGTACTGTTCACGAATTAGATGGTGAATATTTAATGTTTTCAAAAGGTGCAGTAGATGTTTTAGCTACAAAGATGAATAAAATATTAGAAAATGGTAAGGAAAGACCAATTACGGATGATGATATAGAGAAAATAAAACAAGAAAACTTTAATATGTCGAATAATGGTCTTAGAGTGTTAGCTTTTGCCCAAAAAACAGTACCGGATTTGAATATTACTTTAGATAGTGAAAATCAATATACCTTTATAGGATTGATTGCTATGATTGATCCTCCTAGAGAGGAGTCAAAGAAGGCGGTTTCTGATTGTTTTACTGCAGGAATAAAGCCTATAATGATTACTGGTGATCATAAAATTACTGCATCTTCTATAGCTAAACAAATAGGAATTTTAAAAGAAGAAGATATGGCAATAACAGGAGTTGAATTAAATAAAATATCCGATGAAGAATTGATTCAAATATTACCTAAAATATCTGTTTATGCAAGAGTTTCACCGGAACATAAAATACGAATAGTAGAGATGTGGCAAAAATTGGGGCATATAGTTGCAATGACAGGAGATGGTGTTAATGATGCACCGGCATTGAAAAAAGCTGATATAGGAATTGCAATGGGCATTACAGGAACAGAAGTATCCAAAGATGCTGCTTCAATGATTTTAACAGATGATAATTTTGCTACCATTATTAAATCTGTAACAAATGGTAGAAATATATATGCAAATATTAAAAATTCTATAAAGTTTTTATTGTCAGGAAATACATCAGGCATTTTAGCAGTTTTATTTACATCACTTATGGCATTACCGGTGCCATTTACAGCAGTACATTTGCTTTTTATTAATTTATTAACTGATAGCTTACCGGCAATTGCTATTGGAATGGAAAAATCTACTACGGATTTATTAAAAGAAAAACCAAGAAGCAGTAAAGAATCAATTTTAACAAAAGACTTTTTAATAGCTATAGGAATTCAAGGATTTCTCATAGCTGTGTTTACAATAATAGCTTATTATAAAGGGCTTGAGATAAGTGCAGAAACAGCAAGGACTATGGCTTTTTCCACTTTATGTATGGCAAGACTGTGGCATGGGTTTAACTCAAGGGGCAAATATTCTATTTTTAAATTAGGTTTATTTTCTAACTTATATAGCATAGGTGCATTTATAATAGGAATGGGATTGCTTTCTTGTGCACTTTTCATACCGGCATTGCAAAATTTATTTGAAGTATTGCCATTAAGTATTAATAACCTTATATATATAATCGTTTGTGCGGTGGCGCCAACTGTTATTATACAAATTTCAAGAGTTATAAAAGAATTAATTAAGAAATCTTAATTAATTTTATATATTAATGATTTTATAGATTAATGTAGTATTTTTGAAAAGTAAGGCTTAAAATTAGTAATCACCAATATTCTCTTTTATTACTAAACATTAGTAATGTTACTAATAGTTACTTGTAATATTTTAATTTAAAAAGGTTAAATTAAGATTACAAAGGAGGTGATTACTAATGAAGACAACTCAGAAGACAAATGCTAAAAATGCATTAAACAGTATGAAATCTGAAACTGCTAATGAACTTGGCATCACTAATTATGATGCTATTGATAAGGGAAATCTTACAGCTAGACAGAATGGTTATGTAGGTGGTTATATGACAAAGAAGTTAGTTGATATGGCTGAAAAGCAGATGTCAGGAAATCAGTAGTTTAAATTTAGTATATAAGTTAACGATAAAATAATTTAGTAAAGTAAAAAATCCTCGATAAATTTATTTGAGGGTTTTTTACTTGAAAAAATATTTATATAAAAAAAGACTTTTAAAGTTTTCGTTTAAAACTCTAAAAGTCTTGAAATTGGTGCCGGCGATCGGGGTCGAACCGATACGGTGTTGCCACCACGGGATTTTGAGTCCCGCACGTCTGCCAATTCCATCACGCCGGCGTAACAAAATTTATAATAACATATTTACAAATAGAAATCAAGAAAAAAACATTTACATTTAAAAAAATTTACTATATAATGCATTTATAATCTAAAAGAGGAGGATATGCCATGAATAATCAAAGTCTTATGACATTTGTGCCTTTAATTTTATTAATTTTTATTATGTATTTCTTACTTATCAGACCTCAGAAAAAGAGGGAAAAGCAAGTTACTGCTATGCGTAATGCAATAAAAGTAGGAGATGATATAATAACAATTGGTGGAATTTGTGGTAAAGTTGTCAAAACAAAAGATGAATCACTAGTTATTCAAGTTGGAGCGGATAAAACAAAGTTTGAAGTAATGAGATGGTCAATCTCTAAGGTTGTTAATGCAAATCCGGCAAAAAATACTGCAAAATCTACTGATGACATGAAAGATGATGTACCTAAAAAAGCTCTTCCAAAGAAATTAAAGAAGACTGAGTCACCATCTGATGAAATAACAGAAGTAGAAGTAGAAGCAGAAATTGCAGAAGAAAAAGATTTTAAATAATAAGCAATTATATTATCTGTTTTATCCCTGTAGGGTCTAGTCCATACAGGGTTTTTTGCATATAGAAAACCCTGTGCGGGACTAACCAAATTAAAAGATTAAGCTATTATATTAAATTATTTAGTACAAACAATAAAGAGAATTTTATATTTATTATTAATTTTCATGTATATAAAAAACTTTAAAAAATATAATATAAAAAAACTAATTTAGACAAGATTGTCCAGTTTTTTAAAGTTTAGGAGGTCTTATAATGGAAAAAGCATTAAAAAATATAAAAGGTCTAGTATATTCTCTAATATTTTTTGTTTTATTAACTCTGTTATTTAATTTAATAGTAAAATTCGGATCATTACCGGAAAGATGGTCAAATATTTATGTACTTATATCTTTATGCTTGTCATGTATGTTTATCGGATTGTATATGGGATACTACATTAAAAAGAAAGGTTTTTTTTATGGGATGGGATATTCAGTAATACTATTACTTGTAATAGTAGGTATGCTGACTACTGTTTTTAATACTACCATTGAATTAGGACTTTTTCATTTAAGATACATAATTTGCGTTTTATTCGGTAGTATTGGCGGAACGATTGGTGTAAATTTACGTAGTTAAGCATTTTTTTATTGTAGTATATGATTTTACTTGTGAAAATATCAAAAAAGTAGTAAAATAATCTGTAATGTTAAATTAACATGGGAATTTTATGTTAATTATTAAATAAAAAAATGCAGAATAGAGGGTGAACTGAACAAATGAAAAAAATCATAGCAATTTTATTAGCTTTAATTATTGCCTTTGGTTGGTATGTTAGTATATTTGGGGTTGGAAAAATTAAGCCTATATCGGAAGATATGAAGCTAGGACTTGATTTAAAGGGCGGCGTATACGTTGTCATGGAAGCTCAGACAGACAAAAAAGGTGAAGAATTACAAAAATTAATGAATCAAACACAAGCTGTAATTGAAAAAAGAGTAAACAGTATGGGTTTATCTGAACCTACTGTAACAATAGAAGGCAAAAATAGAATCAGAGTAGAATTGCCTGGGGCTGAAGATGCAGATGCTGCAATAAAAGCTATAGGCAGAACTGCACAACTTCAATTTGCATTGGCAGATAATACTGTAGTACTTGATGGAAGTATGGTTAAAGATGCAGGAACTTCTTTAGATAAGGAAAAAGGTGGATATGCAGTTACATTAAAATTTAATTCGGAAGGTACTAAAGCCTTTGAAGAAGCTACAAGAAAAGCACTTAATGGTGAAGTTGTATCAAAAGTTGATGGTGTAGACGACAAAGCAATTATGATTATTTTAGATGGTCAAATAATTTCTGCACCTGTAGTAAATGATATTATTTCCAATGGAGAAGCTAGTATTACAGGTGGATATACACAAGAAAAGGCAAGAGAAGATGCAGCTCTTATAAGAGGGGGTTCTTTGCCTGTAGAACTTGAAGAAGTAACAACTTCTGTACAGGCTGCAAGTATTGGCATTGGTGCATTACAAATGAGTATTATTGCAGGTCTTATAGGTATTGCTCTTATTTTCATTTTTATGATTTTAATGTATCGAGTTATGGGAATTGCCGCTGACATTGCGTTATTACTTTATGTACTTATTGTTCTTTGGGTTATGGCTGCAATGGGAAGCGTTCTCACATTACCGGGAATAGCTGGTATTATTTTGGCTATTGGTATGGCAGTAGATGCAAATGTAATAATATTCTCTAGAATAAAAGAAGAAATGGTAAACGGTAAATCTCTAAGAGTTTCAGTAGATTCAGGTTTTAAAAGGGCTATGGCTACAGTAATTGATTCACAGATTACTACTTTAATTGCGTCTATTGTTTTATATCAATTAGGGACAAGTTCTGTAAAAGGATTTGCAATGACATTAATGCTTGGTATTGTTGCAAGTATTATTACTGCTGTTGTCGTAACAAGAGTTTATTTAAATCTTATGGCAGAAAGCAAGTTGTTTGGAAAGAAAATTCTATTTGGAATAAAAGAAAATAATGAAGCAACATTTAAATTTAAAAAGGAATTTTCTTTTATTAAATATAGAAAGATATTTTTCTCTATTAGTATTATTGTGGTTGTAGTAGGTTTATTAGTAGGTGGAATAAGAGGATTTAATTTAGGAATTGATTTCACTGGAGGAACTATGCTTCAACTTGATATGGGTAAAAATGTCAAGACTGCTGAAGTCCAAAATATTTTAAAATCTCATGATATTAAGGCAGAGATTGTACATGCGGGTAAATCTAATGAACAAATAATTATAAGAACAATACAAGCACTTGATAATGAAAAACGACAAGAAGTATTAAGTGATATGTATAAGACTTTTGATATTAATGAAAAGTCTGTTCTTACTATTGATCAATTTGGTCCGTCTATTGGAGATTTATTGAAGAAAAATGCAGTTAAATCAGTTATTATTGCCAGTATTGGCATGCTTATATATATTATTATTAGGTTTGAATGGAAATTTGGACTTGCATCTATTGCAGGTGTTCTACATGACGTATTAGTATTGATTGCATTTTACGGATTATTCCATGTACCTGTTAATAACCCATTTATTGCGGCCCTTCTTACTGTAGTAGGATATTCAATAAATGATACTATAGTAGTATTTGATAGAATACGTGAAAATTTGGGATTAATGAAAAAATCGCAATTAGATAAATTAATAGACAGAAGTATAAATCAGACTATTGTAAGATCGTTAATGACTTCACTTACAACAGCTTTAGCTATTATTCCGTTATTTATTTTAGGTGGTGACGTTATAAGACAATTTACATTACCTTTAATTGTTGGTGTTGCTGCTGGGTGTGCATCTTCAATATTTATATGCAGTCCCCTTTATTATGTAATGTGTCAATTAACAAGTAGATCAAAGTATAAAGGGAAAAAAGTAAGAGCTTAATAAATTTATTTGAGAAGGAAATTACTTATGGAAAATAAGGAACAATTTTTACAGCATCTTCTTTCAATTAATGAAAATATAGATATTATGTTAATTGAAAAAGCATACGAAAAAGCAGCACAAATGCATGAAGGTCAGCTGCGCAAATCTGGTGAGCCTTATTTAATTCATCCTGTTGAGGTTGCTAAAATTTTAACAGATTTAGGCATGGATGAAAATACTATAGTGGCTGGCTTACTTCATGATGTTGTAGAAGATACCCCATATACACAAGAAGATTTAATAAACGATTTCGGGGAAGAAGTCGCTTTACTTGTGGATGGCGTTACTAAACTGGGGTCATTGGTAATTGAGAGTAAAGAAGAAAGACAAGCGGAAAATTTGCGTAAAATGTTTCTTGCAATGTCAAAGGATATTCGTGTATTAATTATTAAACTTTCAGATCGTCTTCATAATCTTCGGACAATTAACTACATGAATGAAAACCAAATAAAAGAAAAATGTTTGGAAACTTTGGAAATTTATGCTCCTTTAGCTAGCAGGCTAGGTATATATACTATAAAGTTTGAACTTGAAGACATTGCATTAAAGCATTTGGACCCTACAGCTTATTATGATTTAGTAACTCAAGTTAAAATAAAGAAAAACGAAAGAGAAGAAAATATTAACAGGGTTATTACCGAAATAAAAGAGAGCCTTGAAGATTTAAATATAAACTATGAAATAACAGGTCGTAATAAGCATTTTTATAGTATATACAGAAAAATGAAATATCAAAACAAGCAGCTTGAGGAGATATTTGATTTAACTGCGGTGAGAATTATTGTAGACTCAGTCAAGGATTGTTACGCCGTTTTAGGTATTGTTCACACTATGTGGAAACCTATCCCAGGCAGATTTAAAGACTATATTGCAATGCCAAAACCAAACAGGTATCAATCTTTACATACCACTGTAATCGGAGATAGTGGTGAGCCTTTTGAAATACAAATCAGAACCTATGAAATGCACAAAATTGCAGAATACGGTATTGCTGCTCATTGGAAATATAAAGAAGGCATTAAAACTGATAAAGAAGAAAATAAACTAGCTTGGTTAAGACAAACTTTAGAATGGCAAAAAGATTTAAATGATCCTAAAGAATTTATGGAGACTTTAAAAGTTGATCTTTTTTCCAATCAGGTATTTGTATTTACCCCTAAAGGTGATGTGATAGAGCTTCCAGCAGGATCAACACCTCTTGATTTTGCTTTTAAAATTCATTCAGTTATAGGTGTAAAGTGTATTGGAGCTAAAGTAAATGGAAAAATGGTTCCTATAGACTATACTCTTAAAAATGGAAATATTGTAGAGATAGTAACTTCTTCAAATAGTAAGGGACCAAGTATAGATTGGTTAAAAATAGCACAAAGTAGTAATGCAAGAAATAAAATAAGACAATGGCTTAAAAAAGAAAATAAATCAGATTCTGTTGACAAAGGAAAAGAAATGCTGGAAAAGTATGTCCGCAGAAAAGGTTATGAATCTCAGCAAATTATTAGAAGCCATTGGCTTAATAAAGTGGCAAAAAATTATAATTTGGCATCTTCTGAGGATTTATATACTTCCATTAGCTCGGGAGGAATTATTCTCAGCAAAGTGGTTTTTATGTTACTTGGTTTATATCATGAAGAAAAACAAGCAGAATTAAAACGTAAAGAAAAGAATGAAAAAATTACTGTTAATAAGAAAAAACAGAGACATAAAGATGCGGCAGGTGTAAGTGTTAAAGGCGTTGATAACTTACTAATTCGTTTTTCAAAATGCTGTAATCCTGTTCCAGGTGATGACATTATAGGATTTATAACAAAGGGAAGAGGTATATCTATTCATAGAACAGACTGTATAAACATAATTTCTCTTCCTGATGGAGAAAAAGAACGGTTAGTAGAAGTTGAATGGGATAAGCAGAAAGAAAATATGTCTTATAATGTAGACATTAATATTTTAGCAGAGGACAGAAAAGGAATGTTTTCAGATATTTCAAGGGTATGTGAAGATATGGATGTTCATATTGCAGGAGTTAATGCAAAAAGTGCAAAAGATAAAATTGTTAATATAACAATGACTTTAGCTATTTCCAATGTAAGTCAAATGGAGAAAGTGCTTCGTTCACTTAGAAGTGTTCAGGGCGTTGCAGATGTTTACAGGTCAATTACTTAAATATAATCTAATAGGAGTTTAATATGAGAGCAGTTGTACAACGGGTAATTAATGCGGATGTAACTGTAGAAGGAAATATAACCGGAGCTATAAAAAAAGGTCTTGTAGTTCTTGTCGGAGTGGAAGAAAATGATGATATCGTAGATGTTTCTTACATTGTTGATAAAGTAACAGGACTTCGTATTTTTGAAGATGAAAATGAAAAAATGAATTTATCTGTTCAAGATGTAAAAGGAGATATTTTAGCAGTATCTCAATTTACATTGTTTGGTGATTGCAGGAAAGGAAAAAGACCAAGTTTTATAAAGGCAGCAAAACCGGATAAAGCTAATAAATTATATATAGAATTTGTTAATCAATGCAGAAAAAAGAATATTAAAGTAGAAGAAGGAATTTTTCAAGCTGATATGTTAGTAAAAATATATAATGACGGTCCTGTAACAGTATTATTGGATAGTAAAAAAACTTTTTAAATATATACAAAAATATTAATAAGGAAAAGAGGGTATAGATGATATTAAAAAATTTTATGAGTGGTCCATTGTCTGTAAATTGTTATATTGTTGCAGATGAAGAAACGAAAAAAGGATTTATGGTTGACCCGGGCGGATATAATCAACTTATGGTAAATTTTATTAAAGAAAATCAAATTGAACTTGAATATATTATACTTACTCATGGACATGGTGATCATATTGGAGGCGTTACGGCTTATTTAGATGAGCATCCTCATTGTAAGTTAGTTGCATGTAAACATGAAGCTGAATTGTTAAGGAATCCAAACATGAATTTTTCTGCAGAAACATGTGGAGTTCCAATTACACTTAATCCTAATATATTAGTTGATGATGGAGACAAGCTTAGCGTTGGAAAAATGGAATTAACATTTTATCATACTCCTGGACATACAAAGGGTGGTATGTGCATTTTAGTAGATAATTATTTATTTAGTGGGGATACTTTATTTGCACAATCTATTGGAAGAACTGATCTATATGGTGGATCCTATAAGGAAATTAAGGATTCTATTAGAAATAAATTATTTGTTTTGCCTGATGATACACAAGTTTATCCAGGTCATATGGAGCCTACAACAATAGGTTTTGAAAAGAGGAATAATCCATTTGTATAGAATTGAATTAAATTATGTAAAAAATATACATGAATTTGAAGAACTGATAAAGGTTTTTTTAAGACCTTCAGATTATGTTCTTATTAATAATGGAACTATTATTGACAATTTAAAAACCCTTGCAAATTTGGATATTACAGATAATGATAAATCTTATATTAATATAACTGTACCTGATGATTTGGCGTTAAATTTTAATAAGCCAGAGGGCAGAAATGTTATAAAACAGTTCATCTTTGATTCTTTGAGTCTTCACACAGGATTAAAACCGGATTGGGGTATTCATACGGGAGTAAGACCTGTAAAATTAGCTTCTGAGTTAAGTGTACGAGAGGGAAGTGAAGAAAAAGCTAAGCAAATATTATTAGAATATTATAGAATGAGTCAAGAAAAAGTAGACTTGATTATGCACATTAATAATATTCAAAAATGCATTCTTGGTAGAAGTAATACTAATGCAGTAGGATTGTATATTGGTATTCCTTTTTGCCCAACAAGATGTGTATACTGTTCATTTACATCAAATCAAGCATCGGAAAATCAAATTAATTCATATTTAGAAGCGTTACATTATGAAATATCTTTTGTAGGTAAAAGAATGCAAAGTAGGGGTTTATATCCTGAAAGTGTTTATATAGGAGGCGGAACTCCAACTACTCTTTCAAAAGAACAATTAGATAAGTTATTAATGCACGTAAAAGAAAATATTGATTTGAGTAAAACTAAAGAAATTACAGTTGAGGCAGGAAGACCGGATACGATTACAAGGGAAAAATTAGAAATAATAAAAAAACACGAAATTTCTAGAATTAGTATCAACCCTCAGTCTATGAAAGCAAAAACTCTTGAACTTATTGGACGTTCTCATTGTCCAGAAGATATTATTGAAGCTTTTAAAGTGGCAAGAGAAGTTGGTATAAAAATTATTAATGCTGATATTATTGCGGGGTTGCCTGAAGAAGATGTTGATGATTTTAAAAATACATTAAGATCTGTTTTGGAACTTAAACCTGAGAACATAACTGTTCATACATTAGCATTAAAGAGAGCTTCAAGATTAAAATTGATTGATAGTGACTATAATTATAAACAAAGCCAAATTGTAAGAGAAATGTTAGAGCAGAGTAGAATGATGCTTTCTGAGTCCGGTTTTGAGCCGTACTACCTATATAGGCAAAAACAAATGACGGGAAATTTTGAAAATATTGGATATGCGAAACCTCATGCAGAAAATATATATAATATACGCATTATGGAAGAAATGCAGACAATTATTGCGTTAGGGGCAGGAGGTATTACAAAAGTATATTATCAGGAAGAAAATAGATTAGAGCGTGTTCCCAATGTTTCTAATTATGAAATATATGTAGAAAGAATTGATGAAATGTTAGAGCGAAAAGAGAAAGGTCTTTTTAATACATAGATAGATGTTAAAAAGGATTTGTTATATAAATAAGCTTTCTCAGTTTTAGGAGGAATATAATGTTAACAAATGCACCGAAAGGAACAAAAGACATATTACCAAGCCAGATTTATAAATGGCATTATGTGGAAGATATGTTTAAAAAAATATGCGAAAAATACGGCTTTAAAGAATTAAGAACACCTGTCTTTGAACATACAGAGCTTTTCGCAAGAGGAGTGGGAGATACTACTGATATTGTTGAAAAACAAATGTATACATTTGATGATTATGCTGGGAGGAGTTTGACACTAAAGCCTGAAGGGACATCACCAGTAGTACGGTCTTTTGTTGAGCATAAGCTATATGCTGATGTTCAGCCATCTAAATATTTTTATATTATTCCATGTTTTAGATATGAAAAGCCTCAGTCAGGCAGATTAAGAGAGTTTCACCAATTAGGTATAGAAATATTTGGCACAGATAATACTATGGCAGATGCTGAAGTAATTGGAGCTGCGTCTGATTTTCTTGAAAGTTTAGGAATAGAAGGTTTAGAATTAAGAATCAATAGTATAGGATGTCCAAAATGCAGAGAAAATTACAGAAACGCTTTAAGAGAGTTTTTAAAAGAAAAGTATGAATCACTTTGTGATACATGCAAAGGAAGATATGATAGGAATCCAATGCGTATATTAGATTGCAAATCTTCAGTTTGTCAGGATTTAATAAAGGGTGCTCCAGTAATGCTTGATTATCTATGTGAGGAATGTCAAGCTGCTTTTTCTGATGTAAAGAAAAATTTAGATTCAATGAGTATATCCTATATTGTTGATGCAGGAATCGTAAGAGGGCTAGACTATTATACTAAAACAGCTTTTGAATTTGTATCAAACAAAATAGGCGCTCAGGGAACGGTATGCGGCGGAGGCAGATATGATCATCTGATAGAACAAATTGGAGGTCCTCCAATTCCGGGTGTAGGATTTGGACTTGGAATTGAAAGACTGCTTCTTGTGTTGGAAAGTTCAGGTATTGAAATACCAAAACCTGATGGAGTAGATGTCTTTGTAGCTGTTATGGGTGAAAAAGCAAAATTCTTTGGATTAAAGTTAATGCGAGATCTTCGTAAATCCGGATTTAAAGCTGAAATGGATATTATGGGAAGAAATATCAAGGGTCAGTTTAAATATGCAGATAGATTAAATGCAAAATATACATTGGTAATAGGTGACAACGAACTTAATGAAGGCGTAGTTTCAATAAAAACAATGGCAACTTCAGAGCAAAAGCAAGTGGCATTAGATAAAATTATAGAAGAAATAACGAAATAAATTTGTTATATAAAAAGAGGAGAAGGATAATTAGTATGAGTAGTATTTTTAAAAGAACCCATATGTGCGGAGTATTAAATTCAGGAAATATTGAAGATAGAGTAGTGCTAAATGGCTGGATTCAAAAAAGAAGAAATTTGGGTGGCTTAATTTTTTGTGATTTAAGAGATAAAACGGGAATTGTACAAATTGTTTTTAATGATAACATTCCACAGGAACTTTTTCAAAAAGCTGACAAACTGAGAAATGAGTATGTTGTAGGTGTTAAAGGTGTAGTAAAAGAGAGAGAATCAAAAAATAAAGATTTACAGACAGGAGATATAGAAGTCTTTGCAGATGATCTTGTAATATATTCTGAAGCAGAAACACCTCCAATTTATATCAAAGATGATGATGAGGTTTCAGATAATCTTAGATTAAAGTATAGATACTTGGATCTTCGTAAACATAAAATGCAGCAAAATTTAACTTTTAGACATAAAATTACAAAAGCAGCAAGAGATTTTTTTGACAGTGAAGGATTTACTGAAGTAGAGACACCTATTTTAGTTAATTCTACACCGGAAGGTGCAAGAGATTATCTTGTACCAAGCAGAGTAAATCAGGGGAAATTTTATGCATTGCCTCAATCTCCTCAGACATTTAAACAACTTCTTATGGTTGGCGGAACAGATAAATATTTTCAGATTGCTAAATGTTTCAGGGACGAAGATTTAAGAGCAGACAGACAGCCTGAATTTACTCAAATAGATCTTGAAATGTCATTTGTAGATGTTGATGATGTTATAGAAGTACAGGAAAAATTCTTGCAAAAGCTTTTTAAAGATATTATGAATGTAGATATTTCAATACCATTTCCTAGATATTCTTATGATGAAGCCATGGAACGTTTTGGCAGTGATAAACCTGATACAAGATTTGGATTTGAACTTAAAAAATTAAATGGTGTTGTTAAAGATTGTGAGTTCCAGGTATTTACGAAAGCTTTAGATGCCGGTGGTGATGTGAGAGGTATCAATATTGAAGGCGGAGCAGATAAATTTAGCAGGAAAGAAATAGATAAGCTACAAGCTGAGATTAAACATTATGGTGCTAAGGGTATGGCTTGGATTAAAATAGGTGAAAAGGAAACAACTTCTTCTATTAATAAATTCTTTACACCAGAGAAAATGAAGGAAATAACTGATGTCTTTAACGGTAAGAAAGGCGATTTAATTTTAATTGTTGCTGATAAAGGGAAAGTTGTCTTTGATAGTTTGGGGTTTTTGAGAAGAGAAATAGCAGGAAGACTTGGAATACTTGATGATAGCCAGTATAATTTATTATGGGTTGTGGATTTTCCTCTTTATGAATATGATGATGAAGATGAAAGATTTTATGCAATGCACCATCCGTTTACTTCTCCTCGTTTAGAAGATGTACCTCTACTTGATACTGATCCTGCAAAAGTAAAGGCAAAAGCATATGATATAGTATTAAATGGTGTTGAACTTGGTGGTGGAAGCATAAGAATTCACGATAAGGATCTTCAAAAGAAAATGTTTGAAGTACTTGGTATTTCTGAAGAAGAAGCAAATATTAAATTTGGATTTTTACTTGAAGCTTTTAGATATGGTACACCTCCTCATGGTGGCTTAGCTTATGGATTAGATCGTCTAGTGATGTTATTGTCTTGGCAGCACAGTATTAGAGAAGTTATTGCTTTCCCTAAAAATCAGAATGCTGTTTGTATGGTTAGTGAGGCACCAACTGTTGTTGCAAAGGAACAACTTAATGAGCTTGGAATTCAATTAAAAAATGAAAATTTAACAGATATATAAAAAGGAAATTGTATGAAAAAAATCGGAATTTTAGGTGGAACATTTGATCCCATTCATTGGGGCCATCTTGTCTTAGCAGAGCATGCCAAAGAAGAAGCAGGATTGGATCAGGTAATTTTTATGCCTGCTATGATACAGCCATTTAAAATTAATAAAAAAGTTACTTCATCTCGTGATAGATATGAAATGATTCGAAGAGCAATAAAAGGAAATAACAGCTTTAAAGTTTCTTCAAAAGAGCTTGATTCTCCTAATATCTCATATACTATAAATACATTGAGATCATGCAGGGATGACTTTGGAATTTCAAGTGAAATATTTTTTATAATGGGTACGGATACATTTTTAGACATTGAAAAATGGTATAAATCTAAAGAACTTTTGACAGAATTTTCTTTTATTGTAGGTTATCGTCCGGGTTATAAAGAAGATGAATTATTAAATTGTATTGAACATATAAGGGAAAAATATAATACTAATATAATACAATTAAATAATAGGAGAATTGAAATTTCATCCACTGATATTAAGGAAAGAGTCAAAAACAGAAAGAGCATACGATATTTAGTTTCAAAAGAAGTTGAGGAGTATATTAATGATTCCAAGTTGTATTTATGATTATATAGAAAATAATATGTCAGAAAAACGCAGGATTCATACTTTTGCTGTGGCAGAGGAAGCTAAAAAACTTGCAAAGCTTTATGGAGAAGATGTTTATAAAGCAGAATTAGCAGCTTTAGTTCATGATTTTTATCGTGGAATTAATGAAGATGTTTTAAATGCATATGTAAGTGAATTTAATTTAGATTCATATTATTTGGGAAATGCGAATTTAGCACATGGGAAGATAGCAGCAAATATTATAAAACGTGATTATAATATTGAAGACCAGGATATTATAAATGCAGTTAGCTATCATACAACAGGAAGAGACGGAATGTCTACATTAGAAAAAATCATTTATATTGCTGACGCTATTGAACCAAATCGATCATATCCTGGTATAGAAGAACTTAGGGAATTAGCTTATATTGATTTAGATAAGGCTTGTTTAATGTCATTAAAACATGTTGCTGATTATGTTCAAAGTCAAGAATTATATTTAGATTTGGATACAGTTAGAGCTATTGATTTTATAAAAAAAGAATTACAAGAAAGGGGAAAATGATAAATGATAAATAAAGATATCGCTTTAAAAGCAGCAGCAGTGCTTACAGAAAAAAAAGCAATTGATATTGTTGTAATTGATATAACAAAGCAGTCTTCCTTTGCAGATTATTTTGTAATTGCATCAGGTAGTTCTGAAAGGCAGATTGGAACCTTAAAAGAAGAAGTAGAAGAACAACTTGCAAAAGAAGGTATTTTTATAAAAAGTATTGAAGGTCAAAAGAATTCGGGATGGATTTTAATGGATTTTGGTGATGTGATTGTTAATATCTTTTCTGCAGAGCAACGTGACAGATATAATATTGAAAAAATATGGAGCGACTGTGAGTTCATTGATTTAGGAGTTTAAGTAGAATTGGAGGTAGAAGATGATAGAACGCTATAATTTCAACGAAATTGAAAAAAAATGGCAAAAATATTGGGAAGACAATAAATTATTTAAAACAGATGATGATGAAACAAAGAAAAAGTACTATCTTCTGGAAATGTTTCCATATCCGTCTGGGAAATTACACATGGGACATGTTAGAAACTATTCAATAGGTGATGTTGCCACAAGATATTTAAAAATGAACGGGTATAATGTATTGCATCCAATGGGATGGGATTCTTTTGGATTACCAGCGGAAAATGCCGCTATAAAGCATGGTATTCATCCTAATATTTGGACTTGGGATAATATTAAAGAAATGAGAGATCAATTAAAAGAATTGGGTCTTTCATATGATTGGGAAAGAGAAGTTGCAACATGCCATCCTGATTATTATAAATGGATGCAATGGATTTTTATTCAATTTTTTAATAAAGGTCTTGCTTATAAGAAAAAAAATCCTGTAAATTGGTGTCCTTCTTGTCAGACTGTACTTGCCAATGAACAGGTTGTAGATGGCATCTGTGAGAGATGTAAATCTCCTGTTGGCAAAAAAGATCTTGAACAATGGTATTTAAAAATTACTGATTATGCGGACAGGCTTTTAACTGATATTGATAAGCTGGAAGGTTGGCCTAATAAAGTAAAATTAATGCAAAAAAATTGGATAGGTAAAAGTGTAGGTGGTGAAGTAGATTTTGAAATTGAGGGATTTGATAAAAATCTCACTGTTTTTACTACAAGGCCTGATACATTATTTGGTGTTACCTATATGGTATTGGCACCTGAACATCCTTATGTGGAAGAATTAACTTTAAATACTGAATACGAAAATAAAGTAAAAGATTTTATGAATAAATTACAGTATTTAAATGATATTGACAGAAGTGCAACTAATTTAGAAAAAGAAGGACTATTTATTGGTAAATATGCAATAAATCCTTTAAATGGGAAAAAAGTTCCTATCTATATTGCAAATTATGTACTTATGGATTATGGTACAGGGGCTGTTATGGCTGTACCTGCCCATGATCAGAGAGACTTTGATTTTGCAATAAAATATGGCATTGAAGTTATCCCTGTAATTGATCCCGGTAATCCTGAGATAGACATAAATAATTTAAAAGAAGCTTTTGTCGCAGAAGGAACAATGATAAACTCAGACCAATTTAATGGAATGAATAATAAAGAAGCTATTATTAAAATAGTTGAATTTTTGGAAGAAAAGAAAATAGGCAAAAAATCTATTAATTTTAGATTAAGAGATTGGCTGATATCCAGACAGAGATATTGGGGTACACCAATTCCTATGATTTATTGCGAAGATTGTGGATGGGTTCCTGAGAAGGAAGAAAATCTTCCAGTTATGCTTCCTACGGATGTTGTATTCAGTGGAAAAGGAGAGTCTCCTCTTACTACAAGTAAGACTTTCCAAGATACTGTATGTCCAAAATGTGGTAAAAAGGCAAAAAGAGAAACAGATACAATGGACACATTCCTTGATTCATCTTGGTATTTCTTAAGATATACTGATGCAAAAAATAGTGAAGAAATTTTTGATAAGGATAAGGCTAAATATTGGATGCCGGTAGATCAATATATAGGTGGTGTAGAACATGCAATTTTACATTTGCTTTATGCTAGATTTTTTACTAAATTCTTATATGATATAGGATTTGCTCCAACAGATGAACCATTCAAGAATCTACTTACTCAGGGCATGGTTCTAAAAGATGGTAAGAAAATGTCTAAATCAGTTGGTAATGTAGTAAGCCCTGAGGAGATTATTAATAAATATGGTGCAGATACTGCACGTTTATTTATCCTTTTTGCTTCTCCGCCTGAAAAGGAATTAGAATGGTCTGATGCAGGAGTTGAAGGGAGTTTTCGTTTTATAAATAGAGTTCACCGTTTAGTCTTTGAATTAACAGATATTATTACAAACGTACAAAACAATTATATACTTGAAAGTACAGATGATAAAAAACTTGCTTATGTAATGAATACAACTATAAAAAAAGTCTCAGAAGATGTAGGCGGAAGATTTAATTTTAATACTGCAATAAGTTCAATTATGGAATTTGTAAATGAATTATATAGATATAAAGAGTTAGAAGATATTAATTTAGGATTATTAAAAGACAGCGTGGAAAAATTAATTTTAATTTTATCACCGTTTACTCCTCATATTTGTGAAGAAATGTGGCAGCATATAGGACATAAGGAATCTGTTTATAAGGTGTCTTGGCCAGACTATGATGAAGGGGCCCTTGTAAAGGATACTGTTGAAATTGTAATTCAAATTAATGGTAAAGTAAAAGAAAGAATTGAAATTGCAAACGGACTTAATAAAGATGAATTTACAGATATTGCAATGAATAATGATAAAGTTAAAGCATTAATAAAAGATAAAAAGATCGTAAAAATAATTGCTGTACCTAATAAATTATTAAACTTAGTAATTAAATAGTTCGGAAAAAAATAATGAAGGAAGGAAATTAAAATTTGAAAATTTTGGAAAACAATAAAGGAGGCGGACCAGTTAAAGTAATTCCAATAGGTGGTTTGAACGAAATAGGAAAAAACATGACCCTTTTGGAATATAATGATGAAATTATGATCATTGACTGTGGCTTGTCCTTTCCTGAAGATGAAATGTACGGAATAGATATCGTTATACCAGATTTTAGTTATTTAATAAAAAATAAAGAAAAAATAAAAGGTATGATACTGACACATGGGCATGAAGATCATATTGGTGCTATTCCATATCTTTTGAAACAATTGAATGTACCTATTTATGGCACAAGATTAACCTTAGGATTAGTAGGATATAAACTTAAAGAACATGGTCTTCAAGGTAATTTAAATACTATAAAAGCAGGCCAATCGGTAAAAATAGGAGTTTTTAATATACAAACAATTAGAACAACTCATTCTATTGCCGATTCTATTGCACTTGCAATTAATACCCCTGCAGGTGTGATATTTCATACGGGAGATTTTAAAATTGATTATACTCCCGTAGATGGTGAGCCTATAGACTTTCATAAACTTGCAGAGATAGGGAAAAAAGGCGTTTTATTAATGCTTGCAGATAGTACAAATGCTGAAAGGAAAGGTTACACGGCATCGGAAAGAACTGTAGGAGTAGCGCTTGAGAATATTTTCAGAGGCTCAGAAGCTAGAATTTTAATTGCTACATTTTCATCCAATGTGCATAGAGTTCAAAGAATAATAAATACTGCTGTTATGTTTGGAAGAAAAGTTGCCATATCAGGAAGAAGCATGGTTAATGTAGTAAATTTGGCTATAGAGTTAGGTTATCTTAAAATCCCTGCAAATGTAATTGTAGATATAAATAAAACAAAAAATATACCTGATAAAGAACTTGTTATTATAACTACAGGAAGCCAAGGTGAGCCTATGTCAGCATTATCCAGAATGGCGTCTGCAGATCATAAAGCAGTTCAAATAAAAAAAGGTGATATGGTGATCTTATCATCAAGCCCTGTTCCAGGTAATGAAAAGACTGTATCAAATATTGTAAATAAATTATTTGAAAAAGGTGCAGATGTTATATATTCGGATATTGCAGATATACATGTATCTGGACATGCATGTGCTGAAGAATTAAAGCTTATTCATTCTTTAATAAAGCCAAAGTTTTTTATGCCTGTACATGGAGAATACAGACATTTGAGACAACATGCTTTAATAGCTGAAGATTTAGGTATGAGAAAAAATAGGATATTTATTTTAGATAATGGACAGATATTAAATTTAAAGAGGAATAGTGTTGTAAAGGCAAAAGAAGCAGTTTCATCCAATGCTGTTTTAGTTGATGGATTAGGCGTTGGAGATGTAGGAAATATTGTATTGAGAGACAGAAAATTATTATCTGAATCAGGCCTTATTATAGTTGTCGCAACAATTGAAAAAGCTTCAGGAATGATCTGTTCAGGACCTGATATAATATCCAGAGGTTTTGTTTATGTAAGAGAAAATGAAGACTTAATTGAATCTGCAAGAGAAGTTGTGAGTATTAGGCTAGATAAATGTTACGTTGAAGGAATAAGAGATTGGACTGCATTAAAAAATGCAGTTAGAGAAGAATTAAAAAACTTTATTTATGAAAAAACTAAAAGAAATCCGGTAATTCTACCAATATTTATGGAGGTATAATAATGAATGTTCATGACGAGGCTCGTAATTTAGCAAAAGTATTAAAAGAATCAGAGGAATATAAAAGCTATAAAGAATTAAAAGAAACTGCATCAAAAAATCCTGAGCTTGTGGAGATGTTGAATGATTTTCAGGCGAAGCAATTTGAAATTCAATCAAAACAGATGATAGGTGAAGAAATTAGTGAAGACATGAAAGGTCAAATGCAATCACTTTATGAAATTATTATGAAAGATCCTCTTGCTGCACAATATATGCAAGCAGAAATGAGATTTTCTATGCTTATTAATGACATATATACAATTTTAGGAGAAGTGATTAAAGTTGAATAAGAGTAATATGGTTAAAACAGAAAAAGAAATTGAAAGTATTTCCAAAGCAGCGGAAATAGGTGATGCCTGTTTTGAACATATATTGGAATTTATTAAGATAGGAATGACAGAAAAAGCTGTTGCTGATGAAATAGAAAGATTTTTATTTTCCCATGGTGCAACAGGACTTGCTTTTGATACCATTTGTGTTTCTGGTGAGAGGACAAATTTACCCCATGGTGAGCCTAGTGATAAGATCATAGAATTTGGCGATTTCGTGACTATGGATTTAGGAGCGATCGTTGATGGATATTGTGGAGATATGACAAGAACTATTGCTATGGGCTCTGTAACAGAAGAACAAAAGAAAGTTTATGAAGTAGTTTTAAAGGCACAAACGGAAGCTTGTAAGGCTATTAAATCCGGTGTTAAATGCTTTGATGTAGATAAAGTTGCCAGAGATATAATTACAGAAGCTGGCTTTGGAGATTATTTTATTCATGGATTAGGTCATGGAGTTGGAACTTTAGTGCATGAATCACCTACTTTAAATTCAAAAAGTGATGAAATTTTAGCAGAAAATATGGTTGTTACTATTGAGCCAGGAATTTATATTCCTAATAAATTTGGTGTTCGTATTGAGGACTTGGCAATTGTGACAAGTTTTGGTATAATAAACAAGGTTAAGTCGAAAAAAGAGCTAATTATTCTTTAAGTAGTTTTTAGAGAAAAAAATAATGAAAGAAATTCTTGAAAAAAGAAATGGAGAGATAATAAATGATTTATGCAAGTGATTTTAGAAAAGGTGTAACATTTGATATTAATGGTGAACCACATATAATTTTGGATTTTCAGCACGTTAAGCCAGGTAAGGGTGCAGCATTTGTAAGAACTAAATATAAGAATATATTAACAGGAGCTACTAGAGAAGAAGCTTTTAATCCTAATGATAAATTCCCAAAAGCACATATTGAAACAAAAGTAATGCAATACTTATATAATGATGGTGAACTTTACTATTTCATGGATCAGGAGACTTTTGATCAAGTTCCGTTAATGGAAGATCAGGTTGAAGAAGCTATGAAATTTTTAAGAGAAAATGATATGGCTACAATTAAGTTCTATAAAGGAAGTGCATTTTTAGTTGAAGCTCCTAATTTTGTAAACTTAAAGGTTATAGAAACAGAACCAGGTGTTAAAGGAGATACAGCTACAAATGTTACAAAAGCAGCAACTGTTGAAACTGGTGCAGTAATTCAAGTACCGATTTTTATAGAAGAAGGCGAAGTAATTCAGATTGATACTAGAACCGGTGAGTATTTATCAAGAGCAAAATAATGTAAATAGCAGGGTATTTGCTTTTTTAAAATACTCTGCTATTTTTTAATATGCAGATTTATTAAAAAATGATGTAATATAAAAAATCTCTTGATTATAGAACTTTATTTAAAGTTTATTTTAGGTGATTTTTTTAATATAGAGTAAATATCAAAAAGTACATAAAAAATTAATGAAAAATTTTATAAATATGTTAATATATACAAATGAAAAGCATTATTTTTATTAGTTGATTTATTAATTATATAAATAGTATAAGTAAATTAGAGGAAGTAATATGGGAAAAAAGAGAAAATCCAAAGGTGGTAGAAGTTTTGTAAAATTTATATTAACGGTAGCAATATTAATTTTAATTGGTTTTATTGCTTTTACTGTTTATTTAAATACTGAGTCAAAAGCTTTAAATCCAGGTAATAATAAAGCTGTAAATATTGTGATACCTTCAGGATCGGGGACTGAAGATATAGCAAATATCTTAGAAGAAAATAAAATTATTGATAATGTTACAGTTTTTAAATTACAGTCAAAAACAAAAGGTTATGAGGGGCGGTATAAGGCAGGAGAATATGTTTTATCCTCGAATATGTCTATGATAGAAATTATGGATTCTTTAGTAAAAGGCAATACTAATACGATGAGATTTACCATACCGGAAGGTTATACTCTTAACGATATAGAAAATAGGCTTGCTGAAAAAGGAATGATTAATAATGAAACCTTTAAAAATGAAATAGAAACAGGTATTTTTGATTATAAATTTTTAAAAGATGCTCCTGTGGGTGAAAATCGCTTAGAAGGATATTTGTATCCTGAAACATATGATGTTTTTACCTCAGCTACAGAGCATGATATTATTGATAGAATGTTAAAACAATTTGATAGCTTGTTTACAGAAGAATATTACAATAGAGCAGAGGAAATAGGCCTTAATATTAATGAAGTGATTACTATTGCATCATTGATAGAAAGAGAGACTAGAGTTACTGGAGAAAAAGAAATTATTTCCAGTGTAATAAAAAATAGATTAGAGATTGGTATGCCTCTGCAAATAGATGCAACAGTACAATATGCATTAGGTGAACACAAAGAAAGATTAACTTATGCTGATTTGAAAGTTGAATCTCCTTATAATACATATAAAATAAATGGAATTCCGCCGGGACCAATTTGTTGTCCAAGCATCGATTCCATAAAAGCTGCTTTATATCCTGCAGATACTGATTATCTTTATTATGTTTTAAAACCATCTCTTGATGGTACACATGCATTTTCAAATAATTATAATCAATTTTTAAAAGATAAAGATGACTATATAAAAAATGCATTTAAGGAGTAAAAAATGTATATCACAATACCACAAGTAACAGAATACTTAAATGGATTATATAAGCCGTTAAATGAGGATTTAAGAATACTTAGAGAATATGCTGAAGATAAACATATACCTATTATTTTAAAAGATGCCGAAGAATTAATTTTAAATTATATACGTTTAAAAAAACCAAAGAGAATATTGGAAGTTGGTACTGCAATTGGATACTCTGCTTTATGTTTTGCAACTGTAGATAGTAATGTTCAAGTTACTACTTTAGAAATTAAAGAAGATATGTATAAGTCTGCGAAGGAAAATATTAAAAAATTTAACTTTGAAGATAGAATAGATGTAATCTTTGGAGATGCAAAAATGAGTTTAACGGAATTATTTTCGGATTATGAAAAAGGTAAAATTCAGCCGTATGATATGGTTTTTATTGATGCAGCAAAAGGACAATATAAGGTGTTTTGGGATGAATGTATAAAAATGCTTAATAATGAAGCTGTTATTATTTCTGATAATGTATTATATAAAGCTATTACAGCATCAGAAGAATTTCTCTCTACAAGAAGAAATGGAACTATTATGAGAAGAATGCGTGCATTTTTAACTCATATTACAAATTTAGATAATGTAACAACAGCAGTATTGCCTGTTGGAGATGGGTTAGCTATAAGTCAATTTAAATAAACTGGCAGATTAACCGTAAAATTATTATGTTAAGAGGTAAAAATGAATAAAGTTGAACTTTTGGCTCCGGCAGGAGATTTAGAAAAATTAAAAATTGCTATTGATTATGGTGCAGATGCTGTATATTTTGCAGGAGAAATGTTCGGACTTCGTGCTAGCGCAAGGAACTTTGGCATTGAAGATATAAAAGAAGGTGTTGATTATGCACATTCAAAGGGTAAAAAGGCTCATTTGGCACTAAATATTTTTGCACATAATGAAGATATTGAACAATTGCAATCATATTTGAATAAAATTAAAAATATACCTATTGATGCTTTTATTGTATCTGATCCGGGTATAATAATGATGCTTAAAGAAATGATTCCAAATGCGGAGCTTCATATGAGTACTCAAGCTAATACCACCAATTATAAGACAGCAGATTTTTGGTATAAACAAGGTGTAAAGAGAATTGTTTTGGCACGGGAACTTACATTCAAAGAAATTAAATATCTTAGGGAAAAATTACCTGAGGATTTAGAGCTTGAAGCTTTTATTCAAGGTGCTATGTGTATTTCGTATTCAGGAAGATGTCTTTTAAGTAATTTTATGACAGAAAGGGATGCTAATAGAGGTCAATGTTCTCACCCATGCAGATGGCAATATAAATTGGTTGAAGAGCAAAGACCCGGAGAGTATTTTCCAATAGAAGAAGATGAAAGAGGTACTTATATTTTAAATTCAAGGGACTTGTGTATGATAGAACACATTCCTGATATTATTGAGTCCGGACTTGCTTCAGCTAAAATTGAAGGCCGAATGAAGAGTGTTTTTTATGTAGCTACTATTGTTAGTGTATATAGAAAAGCTATTGATACCTATTATGCTAATCCAAAAGGTTATGTTTTTAATCCGGATTGGCTTGCTGAATTAAAAAAAGTTAGCCATAGAGAATTTACAACAGGATTTTATTATAATAAACCGACAAATAAGGATCAGAACTATCAAACAAGTGCATATAATAGAGAGTATACCTTTGTTGGCATTGTTAAAGATTATGACAAAAATACAGGAATGGCAACAGTAGAACAACGAAATAAAATCTGTTTGGGAGATCAAATCGAAGTTTTTGGACCATATACTGATTATTTTTCACAAAAAATAGAAATACTCTTAAATGAAGAAAATAATCCAATAGATTCGGCGCCTCATGCACAACAAATAGTAAAAATTAAAATGAAAAAGTCCGTTTCTGAAAAATTTATGTTACGAAAACATAAATAGATGGTATAATATATAAATTAAATGGGATAATGTCCCAAATGCTCTTTTAAAATCTAAGGAGGAACAAAATAAAATGCCTACAACACCTGACCCCAGTATGGGATTGGTATTACAATTATTATTTTTAGCAGTACTTATTTTAATTAATGCATTTTTTGCCTCAGCAGAGATGGCTATAGTCTCAGCAAATAAGAATAAGCTGAAAGTTATGATGCAGGAGGGAAACAAGAAAGCAAAGCTATTATTAGATTTGTTAGATACACCTAATAAATTTTTATCTACAATCCAAGTAGCTATAACTTTGGCAGGGTTTTTAGCAAGTGCATCAGCAGCTACTTCTATCGGGGGACTTATTGGTAAATATTTAACTGAATTTGGTATCCCTTATGGTACACAGGCAGCAATAGTAATTGTTACAGTTATATTATCTTATATAACTCTTGTTTTTGGTGAATTATATCCAAAGAGAATTGCACTTCAGCATTCTGAAAAATTAGCTTTAATTTCTGTAAAGCCTATAATTTTAATTTCCAAACTTACAGCACCTTTCGTAGCATTATTATCTGTTTCAGTTTCATTTTTAATGAAAGTAACTGGACAGACTGAAGAGTCAAATACTGAGGAATACGATGAAGATGAGATTAAGTCAATATTAGAAGTAGGGCAAGAAACAGGTTTAATTAAAGAAGCCGGCAAAGAAATGATAAAGAGTATCTTCGAATTTGATGATAAGTTAGCTTATGAAGTTATGACACCGCGAACGGACGTTTATATGATTAATATAAACGAAAAAGTGGAAGATTATATTGATGAATTATTGGAAAAAAGATATTCTAGGATTCCTGTATATGAAAAAGACAGTGATAATGTAATTGGAATCATATATATGAAAGATTTTATAATACAAGCAAGAAAACTTGGGTTTGAAAATGTTGATATTAGAAATCTTCTAAGAAAGCCATATTTAGTACCTGAGAGTAAAAATATAGATGATTTATTCAGAGAGATGCAGGCATCGAAAGTCCATATAGCTATTCTCATAGATGAATATGGTGGCATGGCAGGAATTGTAACTATAGAAGATTTAATAGAAGAAGTAATGGGTAATATTGATGATGAATATGACGATTATGAGGCTAAGCTTGAAAAAATAGATGAGAATACTTACTTAATTGACGGAGCATATTATCTTGATGACTTAAATGAAGAATTAAATCTTAACCTTGAATCTGAAGAACATGAAACAATAGGTGGCCTTATAATTGATATTTTAGGTGAAATTCCAGAAGAAAATGAACCTGAAGAGAGAATTATAGAACTAAAAAATTGTGTTATTAAAATTGAATCAGTAAAAGACCGGAGAATAGAAAAAGTTAAGCTTTATATTATACCGATAAAAGAAGAAGAACTTGAGGAAGAACTAGAAGAAGCGCAGGCTAAAGAATAAAAAGATCAATAATTATTAAAAACTATAATACTTTATATTTAATTATATGCATTTCTAGAATTTTATGGCTAGTTTATGTTTGAAATTTAATATAAAGTATTTTTTTATTTGTCATAAAATCTTGTCCAAACCATATTATTTATTATCAATACATTTTAAAGCTAAATAAAGAGGATGAGGTATTACATGGATAACTTAAATAATATTTTAATGAAATTACCAGGTGAAGTAGGAGGTCAAATAAGAAGCCTTTCCAATGATGTACTGCAAAATTTAGAAGAAATACGAATAAAAATAGGAAGTGACATTAAAATTTTTTCTGAAGGCAAGGAATATGAATTAAAAAGCCAAAGTGGCTTAAAAATTAATAAGGAATTAATTAATAAAATTTTTAATAATATTTTAAATCATTCTGCATATGCATACCAAGAAGAATTGTCAAATGGATATATTACAATAGAAGGAGGACATAGAGTAGGCGTTTGCGGGCGTACTGTAGTTGAAAATGGAAAAATAAAAACTATTAAAGATATTTCTTCTTTAAATATCCGCAGAAGCAGAGAAATAATAGGTGTTTCAGATCCTTGTATGAAATTTTTAGTTAAAAATAAAAATCAAATTTATAATACAGTTATTGTATCTCCACCGAAATGCGGAAAGACAACATTATTACGAGATTTAATAAGAAATTTAAGTAACATGGGATTTAAAGTTGGAGTATGCGATGAACGTTCTGAAATATCAGGTATGTATAATGGGTATTCTAATTATGATTTAGGTACAAGAACTGACGTATTAGATGGATGCCCCAAAGATCAAGGAATGCTTATGCTTATACGCTCAATGTCTCCTGACATTATAGTAACTGATGAAATTGGTAAAAAGCAAGATATAAATGCTATTGAAGCCAGTGTTTGTGCAGGTATAAGCCTTTTAACAACAATTCATGGCAATAATTATGAAGATATATTAGCATCAGGGATAGGTGATCTTGTAAAAAGAGGAGTATTTCAAAGATTTATATATTTATCAAATGTTCCCGCAGTAGGTTCGATTTCTAGTGTAAGGGATTTTAGAAATAATGTTATTATATAAAAAGTTACGTATAAGAAAAATCATATAGAGGGGGGATATTATAATTGTTTTATATAAAGATGATTTTATGCTTATTAATTATTATAATAGGTGTTGTTTCTGGTCAATTAAAAGCAAAATCTTATGAAAATAGGCTTACACATTTGCAATCGTTAATTTCCACTCTTAAGATATTACAATCAGAAATGAAGTATAAACTTGATCCTCTTCCAATAGTATTTGAGCGAATTGGTAAGACAGATGAAGGATTATCTTATAAATTATTAGCTAAAACTTGTGAAATATTAAAATCTGATTCATCTTTTGATTTTTCAAGCTGTTGGCAAGAAGCGGTAGATTATGTTTATAAGGATAGTTCTTTAACTAAAAAAGATTTACAGATCATATCAGATATTGGATATGACTTAGGTAAAACAGATATGGAAGGTCAAAGTAGTTTATTTACAAGAGCATTTACTTTGCTAGAGATTCAAGTGGGTGAAGCAAACCAGGAAAAAGTAACAAAAGGTCGTATGTATAAAAGTTTAGGTGCTGCGGTTGGATTTTTGATAGTAATAATATTTGTTTAACTTTCTTAATTGTTAATCCAATTGTAATTCCTTCGAATCAAGATCGAGTTATAAATCATAAATTAAATATATTTAAAGCTGGTTATATTCTGGCTTACAAAAAGATTGGTGATGAACCAGTCTTTTCGTTTACGTTAATCTTGATTTCATATATCTTAGTAATATATTAGTAATCAAATTGGCAAATTGGTGTAAATCAATAAAAAAACTTCCTAAATCTATCTCTTAAATTTGAGTGTATAGTTTTTTAAATTGCATCAATATTATATTTCAATAACTGAGATAAAAGATCTTGGTGTTCTTAATTTCTTAGATTAAAAGTCTAATTATAAAAAATAAATAAAATGCTCATAAATAGTAAGTTGACAGGAATTTATTTTTTTGCTAGTATGTAAGTAAGTACTTACTTACATCAAATCGTTACTGATATAGAAAATTAATTATATACGTATATATATGGAGGTTAATTATGTTACAAAATATTCATCCCACTAAATTTTCAATTCTTCAGGCAGCAGTAGAAGTATTTGGTAAAAAAGGTTTTAATGGAGCAACTACAAAAGAAATTGCAAAAGCTGCTGGTATTTCTGAAGGCACCATTTTTAGACATTTTCAAAATAAAACGGAGATTTTATATGAGGTGGTTAATAGTGTAGTGCCTTTAATTGGTGTTGAACCACTAAAAGAATGCATAGAAGATTGCAATAATCTAGATGGAAGGGAAGCTTTGCAGCATATTATTCAAAACCGCTTTGAAACCATCTCCGCATCAAAAGTCTTTATGCGAATTATTCTTACTGAGATTCAATATGACATAGGATTACGCAATATCTATTTAAAGCGGGGTTACGAACCTATTTGTAAAATTCTAAAGGAATTTTTGTTATGCAGAATGGAGAAAGGAGAATTTAGAAAGATAAATCCTGAGGTTATAATAAATGTTTTTTACTCTTATATACTTTTTTCAATAGAAAGTCAGCATTTATTAGGAGATACCCATAAACAGAAGTTTTTAGAACAGTCTTTATCAAGAGATCTTACTGATTTATTATTTGATGGAATAAAAGGACGTGAAGGAAATGAATAAATTCAGGTGTTGTGTATTACTAATTTTTTTAATGGCATTTTTGCTAAGTGGATGTATATCAATGAGGGAAGAAGCAAAAATGGTTAGTTCTAAGCAAGGATCAGTAGAAGAAAATTTTAAAGATAACTCTAGGAGTGAGGAAAATGAATTGAGTGGACGTGCGGAAGCAGGAGAGAGCGTTAGTGTAGTGAGCAAATCAACGGGTAAGGTAGCAGAAGTTTTAGCAAATATTGGCTCAGAGGTAAAAAAAGGTCAGGTTTTACTTCATTTAGATTCACGGGAGCTTGCTGCAAACGTAGATGCTGCCAAAGCTAATCTGGAAAAAGCAAATGTCGCTTATAAAAAATATGCTTTGGAAAATGAGAAAAGGGCAAGAGAGCTTAAATTAGAAGGTGCTATGAGCATTTCTGATTATGATAATAACTATGCTAGTGTTTTGGAAATGTCTGAAAGTGCAGTTAATCTGGCTCAAGCAAATTTAGACAAAGCGCAAATAGTATACAATGATAGTACTGTTATTGCACCAATGGATGGAACTGTAACGGAAGCAAATGTAGAGATTGGAGAATTAATTAGCGCTCAGACTCAAGCTTTTAAGATTGTAAATCTAGATCAAATTAAAATTGAAATTCTTGTTAATGAAAAAAAAATAAATTCTTTAAAAATAGGTCAAAACTACAAAATTGAACTTTCTGCCATTCCAGAGAAGATATTCAATGGTAAAATTACAGATATTTCAGATGCAATAAATACAGCTTCAAAAGCTTATCCAGTACGAATTACTGTTGAGAATCCTGAACATTTGATAAAGGATGGAATGTTTGCACGGGTATATTTGTCTTCAACAGATGGTGATGAGATGAAAAGCCTAGGAGGTGAGGAATAAAATGAAAAATAAAAAAGTAGTTATTATTCTTAGCTCATTAATTGTAGTATTAACTGCAGTATGGGTTTATTTTGACTATCAGAAAAATCATTATATTGTAACCGAGGATGCCAAGGTTGATGCTACAATTGTTAAAGTAAGTCCTCAGATTAATGGAAAAATTACGGAGCTTACTTTTGAAGAAAATCAGCGCGTAGAAGAGAATGAAATGATAGCCAGACAGTCAGAAGAATTACTTGCTGCGGGTGCAAATATTGAGATGACAGTAATAAGGGCTCCTATCAGCGGTCAAATTATTAAGAAAATGGCAAGTGTTGGTGAAATGGCAAGCCCTTCTAGTCCTATTGCAATGATGGTGAATCCAAATGAACTATACATAACTGCCAATATTGAAGAAGATAAAATTGAATTGGTTAAAGTAGGACAGGAAGTTTATTTTACAGTAGATTCGTTTCCAAAGGTATGGTTTAAAGGAAAAGTTGAATCTATAGGTAGTGCTTCTACCTCTGTCTCTTCCTTATTGTCTACACAGAGCAGTGGGAATTCATTTATCAAAGTTACTCAGCGAATACCGATAAAAATTAGCTTTAGTGAAAAATACGAGGAAAAGCTGCTTCCTGGAATGAATGCAAAGATAAAAATCTATTTGTAGGAGGATATATATATGACTTCATCTATACCGCTGAATGAACAAACTAAAATTCCTGTTCTTCCACTTACAATTGTAGTTATCGGTGCTTTTATGGCCTTTCTTGATAGCAGTATCGTAAATGTTGCTCTCCCACATATGATGTCTGTTTTCGGTGTATCAAGTAGTGATATGCAATGGATTTTGATTGCTTATATGCTTACAACAGGTATTGTTATTCCTACTAGTGCGTTTCTCTGTGAACGATTTGGTCATCGCAGGATTTATATTAGTTCATTGCTCATTTTTACTGTTGGTTCTGCTTTGTGTGGGATTTCATGGAGCCTTAACATTATGATTGCTGCCAGAATTATTCAGGCTATTGGTGGAGGATTGATTATCCCTGTCAGTATGGCGATAGTATATTCCTTAGCACCCCGTGAAAAGATGGGGACAGCTATGGGAATATGGGGGTTAGCTGCCATTATGGGGCCATCAGTGGGACCTACCTTAGGAGGATATTTGTTGGATACCCTGAGTTGGGAATGGATATTCTTTGTCAATTTACCCATAGGATTACTTGCCATTTTGCTTTGTCCATTCTATTTAAAGGAAACAACAATCAATAAGGAAATAAAATTTGATTTGTTAGGAACTCTGCTTATTGCGATTGCTTGTTTTTCATTGTTATTGGCTTTGAGTAAGGGAACAGAATGGGGCTGGAAGTCCCAAAGCATTATTTCTCTTCTTATTATATGCTTATTTACATTAGCGGCATTTGTTGTATGGGAGAGTTCCATATCAAATCCTCTTATTGATATCAGAGTTTTTAAAAACAAAGTCGTTATATCTAGTATATTGTCCATGTCTTTATTAACTATGGCAATGTTAGGTGTCATATTTATTGTTCCTTTATATAGTGAAAATTTGTTAGGTTATTCTCCACTAAAGACAGGCATCATAATGATGCCTATGGCCATGGTTTCGGCATTTCTAATGCCGGTCAGTGGAAAAATATATGATAAGTATGGGGCGTTTTGTATTGGAATCATTGGTGTGATTATTGCAATAATAACTACTTATAACTTGAAAAACTTAAGTCTCAATACGTCTTATAGCAATTTGCAGATTATGCTGGTTGTACGTTCACTGGGATTTGGTCTGGCTTTAATGCCGATATCGAATGCGGCGATGGGTGCAGTACCTAAATCTTTGGCATCCACTGCCTCGGCAGTTGTGAATACTGTTCGCCAAATTGCAAGTTCACTTGGAATCGCAATTATGAATTATGTTATTATGGTTAAGCAAGCTTATCATCAGAATATTTTACAGGATCTTATTAATTATGATTCCTTTCCTGCATGTCAAATGATTAAGCAATTGCAGTCACTTCTGATTTCAACAGGTATTGATAATACATCATCAAAGACTCAGGCGTTGAGTCTTATAAATGTGCTTATTACTCGCCAGGGAGCCATGGATTCAATTATTGATAGTATGATGATCCTAGTTGTTATTTTAATAATAGCAATGCCCTTTGTTTTCTTGCTTACTCCTAAACAAGTGAAGGGGGCGCGTCTCCGTCAACAGAAGCAAATACGTCAATAATATGTTAAGAAATCTAATTAATTTAAAAATACTTCTGATTACAAAGTAACAATTCAGATTATTATTTGACTTTGCTAAAAGTATTAAAATATTAGATATTCTTATTTATATAAATTTTTCAACTAATATTATTGAGTGTTAAAATATCAGGATTTTTCATAATAAAATATATATTTGAAAATAATTTTAATTTTATTGTATAAAACTGTTGACATATGTTGTTTATTTTGATATTCTAAATAAGCTGTTTCGACAAAATATCTTATAAAAAACAAATTTAAAAATAATTTAAAAAAATTGTTGACAAGGATATCGAAACATTGTATACTAAGAAAGTTCGCTAAACACGAACTATGTTAGAAAACAACAGAGCTTCAAAGCTAAGTGTTAAATTATTATTTTAACACGGGATCTTCTAAAACTCGATATATAATTTAGATGATCCATAGAACCTTGAAAACTCCATAGTGTAGAAATTTAGTCAAAGAGGACTTTAAGTAGTTCTCAAAAAAGACTAAAGTACAAACAATCAGCAAAGATTGGTAAGATGAATTCATAAACGAATGAGTCAACGTACAATTTCTTTAAAAAACAATAATTCTAGATTCGTATAACCAAATATGAAGATAGAAAATGAAACGCGATGCGTTTTACTGAACCAGATTTTAAAGCTTCGGCTTTTAAATACAACTTTAATTAAGAGTTTGATCCTGGCTCAGGATGAACGCTGGCGGCGTGCCTAACACATGCAAGTCGAGCGGGAAATCTTAGAACAACACTTCGGTTTAGTGA
>NZ_AUFC01000025.1 GCF_000426305.1 Anaerovorax odorimutans DSM 5092
AAATGATAAGGCACTTTTAAAGTCCCTTTATCTTGCTACACTTCAAGCCACAAAAAAATGGAGCCAGCCACTTAAAAACTGGGGTAAGGTATATGGTGAATTTTCAATTATGTACGAGGAAAGATTCCAATTTTAAAAGCAGCAAAATATGGTAATAAATTACATCTTTATTAAAGATGTTCTTGACATGCTTAGAAAAATTTAATATATTGAAAACAGTTAAGGTCAGCTCAAATGAGCCGACCACATTTAAAATCTTATCATAGAAAGTTAATTTACAGACTTTTTTTCATACACTCAGTAATTTTTACGATAAATCTTACTTCTTTTTATATTAAAATATTTATTCCACCTTTGATATGTCATAGAGGGAATTAAGGATTACTGAATTTGCAGGGAAATAATTCATTATGCTCCAATAACTTACACCTGCTAAACCATATTCATTCACTAAATCTAATTTGGCACGTATACTTCTGTCATTTTCAAACCAAACAATATGCTGTCTACCTTCTGTGTCATAATACTCATAATAGGGAGCTTGAGCCACTTCATCAAATTTTATTTCTGCTCCTACTCTCTCTGCTCTTAGAATTGCCTCAACATTAGATATATTTTCGGCTACAGATTCTCCTTGTATAAAGGGGAGTGTCCAATCGTACCCATAATTAGGAATACCCATTAATATCTTTTCAGGAGGAATTTGAGTTACACCATAATCTAATACCTCTCTAACCTTATTAATTGGTGCAACTGCCATAGGAGGTCTGAAAGTAATAGTAATACTATTTTAATAAATTTTGATACAATAGGATAACTTATTGTGTTAAATTCAGCATATGATTTTCTTTATTAATCCAGCATATAGTTTTATAGTTTTCACCTTTTCCCTTAGTGATATAATGTATAGATATAGGCTCTGACACATATTTAAAATAAATTTCCAAATCATGTGTTGGATATAAAACAATATGATCAACTATTTGTCTATATATTTCGGTTGTTATAGTATCTTGGTCTAAAATAGACTTGATTTTATCTTTAATATTTTCCATATCACTTGCATGGTTGTTTTCGCAATTATTTTTATTCTTAATTTCATCTATTTTAGTATTTAACGCTTCAATTTCTTTATCTATTTTCTCTCTCATTTGAAGCATTTCTTCTTTTGTTATAACATCCTCTAAATAAATTTGTAAAATTTTATCTTTTTTATTTTTTAATTTGTCCATCCATTTTTGTAATTCATTGCTACTCTCTACATCATTATTTGTTTTATTAATTTCTTTAAATAATTTAGTAAGAATTGCTTGTTTATTAAAAATAATCCGCTTAAATGCAAACTGTATACAAGAATTTAAAGCTTTCATATTTATTTGACCATTTGTACATCCTACTAAATTATCATTAACATCCTTTATAGTCTTTCCATATACCGCAGCTTCTTTACATCTCCAAGCTATATATTTTTCATTCTTTAAAGTCTTAGCTTTTACTATACAACTGCTTCCGCATATGCCACAAAAAATCTTACCAGAACACCAATATACAGATGAATACCTGGATTTAGTTTCCTTTAATTTTGTTCTTTTTTCAAATTGTTCCTTTGCCAAATTCCAAGTTTCTCTGTCTATAATAGGTTCATGATGATTGGGGATAAAAATTTTATCTTCATATCCATTATTTTTTACCGATTTATGTTCAAGAAAATCCGGAGTATAAGTTTTCTTTTGTAACAGATCACCTGCATACTTTTCATTTTTTAAAATTCGTGTAATTGCCGTTGGGCTCCAACGTGTTATTCTTTTACTTACGGGAATTTTATCTAATATCATTTCTTTTGAAATAGTATAAGCACCCTTACCTTCATATACAAATTTATTAAATATCATTCTAACAGTCTTTGCTTCTTCTTCATTTATTAAAAGCTTACCTTTTTCTGCATCATAACCAAATACTGAGTTGACGAAAACATAACCTTGCTCCATTTTACGCTTCATTCCCCACTTTACACGTTCAGAAGTTTTGCGGCTTTCTTCCTGTGCAACAGAAGCCATAATTGTAAGTCTGAATTCTCCATCCGTATCTCTTGTATCAATATTATCATTTATAAATATAACTCCAACACCTACAGATTTTAGCTTCCTTGTAAAATTCAGTGCATCAACTGTATTTCTAGCGAATCTTGAAACTTCCTTTGTTACGATTAAATCAATTTTACCATTATAAGCTTGATCAAGCATATTTCTAAATTCTTCTCTTTTTCGTATATTGGTTCCGGTTATCCCTTCATCAGCGTATACCTTAACTAAACTCCAATCCTTATTATTATTTATGTAATCTGTAAAATATATTACCTGACTATCCAGGGAATTTATTTGATCTTCATTATCTGTAGATACTCTGCAATAAGCCGCAACTTTAAGCATAAATTTTAGTCCCCCCTACACTATATCAGCTTTTAGTAAATGGATAAACAAAGTTAAATTTTCAATCTATTTTTCAAGTAATTTTGAATACTGCTGGTAAGTTAAGACTTCATCAAAGTATAATTGAGATATTATACCCAGCTTTATTATATTTTCAAATTCCACTTTGTCAAAAATATTGAAGTAAGTCTTCTCTGCCTCTCGATTCTTCAAAACAGTTCACCCCTTTTTTATATTATTAAATCATTATTTCTTCTGAATTATATTTAAGCAATTGAGTTGTTGTTTTTAATAAATTGTGACTATTAATTTCACGGTAACAGGTAATTTCCACTAAAAAGCCTTTATTATCAATAACATAGTTTATTCTTGATTTGTTATTTTTATAAGTATTTAAAATCAATGAATATTCAGTTTCTTTAATCTTTCTATGTATTCTTATACGATCAATATTTTCAGATATTTTTTTACTGCAATTAAATTTTAATCTTTCAAAAGCATAAGGCTGTGAATATTTATCGCCTTTAAACGATAATACCCATCCATTTAAACCTAGATTATAAAATTTTTCGCCTTGCTTTTTAACACCTACATTACCATCTATATCCTCCACTCTATAATCCCATCCGTTTTTTGTTTTTTTAAATACTGTTTGACTTTCATATTGTTCAAAGCTCCATATTCCTTTATCATCTTTAATTCCTACATAATTATCCATTTGAATTAACCCATTATCTAAAGTTTTCATTTTCTCTGAAGCATAAGTAATCTCTTTTATAATTTTATAATAATCTTCTGTAAAAATGACATCTATATTTTCATTTTTAGTACAATCTATAGTTAATATGGATATACCAGAAAAAAATAATGCCAATAAAACAACAAAAAATGCCTTCCCTTTACTTATCATCATATTCTCCCATTCTCAATATAGGATTATAATATAAAATATCAAGCACTATACTATTATTAAAACTGTATAATACTTGATATTTTTTTCGTTAGTATATATAATTATTTTTATAAGTTATCCCTCATTTAAGTCTTTAATAATATCCTTTCTGGCATATTCCTTACCAAAAATCAAATATTCTCTTTCAGCCTTGGAAACAGGTCCTATTGATGCTTTCGCAGCTATAGCTAATATAACTCCCAATATAATCCAGAATAATACAAACATCCATTCATAAGGCCATACTAATGATCCTGGTCCAAACGGCAAGTATAAACAAATAAAGAATAGTGCAACAACTACGGCACAAAATCCAACGACTTTAGGGTATTTATTATTATATGGTCGATTAAGTTCAGGTTCTTTTCTACGAATAGCTATAAATGATATTGATACCATAAGATATGCAATAACAGTACCAAACGATGCCGTATCAACAAACCAAACAAGTGCATTTCTTCCAAGTAATGGAGATACCATACATATAATTCCGGTTAAAACTACTGCAGCAGTAGGAGTTTGATGTTTAGCGTTTACTTTACCAAATATTGCTGGTAACATCTTTGCTCTTCCCATTGAAAAAATTACTCTGGATGCTCCTATAAAGAATCCATTCCAACTAGTAATTATACCACAAAGTGCTCCAATAATCATAATTTTACCCCATACAGGTGAACCAAAAGCATATGCCGTTATCTCTGCAACAGGTACACTTTCAGAGAAACTTTCTCTGACCGATTCAGGAGCTGACAAAGATGCTGCAAGTATCATTAAAATATACCAAGCTGCTCCCATGAGTATTGAAGTAAATACTACTCCCGCAATTTGCTTATGCGGAATATTCATCTCTTCTGCTGACTGCGGAATTACATCAAATCCCACAAACATTGATGGAGCCATGAGCATTACTGCTATAATTCCTGCCCAAGGTCCTATTCCTTCTGCTATCCCTGTAAAAAGCGGGTCTAAATTTGACCCACTGCCAAAAATACTTCCACCAGTTATAAACACAATTCCTGATAATACTATTCCTACAGTTCCCACAGTTTGGAAAATTGCAGATTGTTTAATACCTATTATATTAATAATCATAAGAATTGCTGCACCTATAATACCTACAATTGACCATGTTAAGTATACTGTGCTGCCGTTAATAGTCCATAATGGTATAGCCTGCGGAAAAGGAATAATATAATTAATAGCGGTAGAAATTGCAATACCTTCCCATGCTGCAACTCCTATATATGCCAAACAAATCGCCCATGCTGTGAACCAAGACCAGAAAAATCCTAATCCTCTGTAAGCAAAAACAAGCTCACCTCCTGCAAGAGGTAAAGCAGGCGTCAATTCTGCATATGTAGCACCCACAAATAAGCAAAGGACAGCTGCTATTAAAAAGGCCACAATGGCACCTAAAACGCCGGCACTGCTAACCCAGCCGGCAGTAAGCATAACCCAGCCCCAGCCTACCATTGTTCCAAAAGCAAGTGCCAGTACATCCCTACGACATAATACTTTGCTTAAGCTCTCACGTTGTATATTTTCTTCTTTCATTTTATAATTCCTCCCATATTTATTAAACAAAGCTTCATTTAATTGATAAAGGTTATAATAAATTAATAACGTTTCTATGGGAAATTCAGCATATTATTTGTATGTTTCAACATAACATCTTCCCTCCCTTTAATCACTTTATTTTATTCATATTACTTTGGTTTTAATATATTCCCAATCAGTAATAAAATTAAATAAAAAACTTCTTTTGTTTAAAAATTACGTTACGGAGTTACTTATATTTTAGAATTTTCAGAAATAATTGTCAATCATTTCTAAAAAATTTTAATTAATTTTAACAAAATCTCCAAATATTTCATGCTTAATTTAATTATGTGCTATAAGAAAACATCTTTAGTTTAGCTAGTTTTACTTAATTTAAACAAGTTTTTTTATTAAAGAGTTTTTATTTTTATATTTAATTGGATTTTTGTATGTTTTTTCAGCTAGACATGGAATCTTTAATTTACTACCCAAATCTAAGCTTTGTAATACAGTTATCTTTTCTAGACTTATAGCCCTAGATTTAAGGTTTTCATTACTTGTTTAAAACTTGCATTATATTACAATATTATGAATAAGAGAAATTATGCACTGGCATAATAAATATCAGAAAATTCCAATTGAATCTTTTCAATCTTAGATTGTTTTTCTAATACTTCTCTTCTGTTTAACTTGTCCTCTTTTATGGTTCTGCTAGGTAAATAAATAGTAAAAGTACTTCCTACTCCTACTTGACTTTCAACATTAATTTTACCTCCATGTAATTTTACCAATGATTTTACTATACTTAATCCTATTCCACTTCCTTCATGTGGTCTGGTAAAAATAGGATTTATTTTGCAAAACTTTTGGAAAATTTCGTTTTGTTTACCCTCAGGAATTCCAACACCTGTATCTTTTACTTTAATACATACATAACTACCCTTGTCATAAAGATTAACATATATACTACCATCCTTTTTTGTATATTTAATAGCATTTGATAACAAATTTAACATTATCCTTTCAATATTGTCAGCATCACAAGCTAATATCTTTTCTTCCACATTTGTATCAAATTCTAGCTTAATCCCCTTATCATTTACATATTCAGAAACAGATAATGTAATATTTTCAACAAGATTTACTATATCCCAGTTTTTTAAATCAATTTTAAAAGAATTTGAATCAATTTCTGTAATATCAATAAGGTTATTTACTAATCTCAATAATCTTAAGCTGTTTAGTTTTATACGATCCACATTCATTATTATTTTACTTGGATTTAAATTATATTTATTATCTTGATTATATTTCTCCATAAGTTGAACCGCCCCTAAAATTACATTTATAGGAGTTCTCAATTCATGAGAAATATTTGAAAAGAATTCTGTTTTAATTCTGTCATACCTTAACATTTCTTCAATAATACGCTGTTCTTCCTCAATATTTTTCTTTAACTTTTCTCTTTCTTTTTGATCTGTAATATCAGTTAAAACCCCTACAACTCCTACTGGCTTTCCATATTGATTTTTAAACAATGTTTTATTTAAAATAATATTTCTTAAACTACCGTCAGCATATTTAGAAACTATTTCATAAGCTTGTTTACCCTTATTTTTTAGTAGTTCCTTATCCTTTTTATCATGCATTTCTGCTTGTTCTGCATCAAATATTTCGTATACACCTTTTCCAATTAAATCATTTTCTGTCATACCATAGTTTTGAGCAAATGCATAATTACAACCTATATAATTGCAGTTTAAATCTTTAAAACAAATAGGATTAGGAATTGTATCCATCAGGCCTTGTAATAAAGAGATTTTATCATTGAGCTCTTTTTCTATATTAATTCTTCTTCTGATTTCTTTATGTAATTCATTATTTTTATTTTTTAATTTATCTGCTGATGTTCCTAAATAAAACACTAATAAAAACCCTAACAATGAACTGATAATACATCCCATTACAGTATGTATATCATAATCACTATTTATAAAGAAACTGTATACTTTAAATATAATTATCAGCAACGCTGTATATAAGCCACATTTTTTACTAATTTTTACACTGCACAACATAATTAAAAATAAGCCGGTAAGCTCCTTATAAAATTCATGTACCGTAGGTATTAAATAAATACTCAATACCAAAATATAAAACATATAAAACTTTTTCATTATAATCCCCCATTTGAAAATAATTATCCTGCTATATATTACTACAATTTGTACTCTATTTCTACAATCATTAAAAGCATTATTCGACAAAAACCCCATTACTATTACATAAATATAGAATATCAAAACATAAATTATCTATTTTGATATTCTATAAGTCAATTTTTTATTAAATTTGTATTAATTTCTCAATAAATAAGGAATTGATAATCTTTTATTTGATTAATTAAACTGAATTAAGATTTTTTTAATCCATACATTCTGCTTCTTTTATTAAAATTTACTAACATGCTGGCAATAAAAGATGTTAAAGGAATTGTTAAAATTAGGCCTATGCTTCCGCAGAGAGAACGAATTATTTCCATGGATACAATTTCCATACTCATAATTTGATTAAATGGCATATTATAATTTATAATAATAAGAAATAAAGGCATTGCACCTCCTATATAAGCTAATATAAGAGTATTTACCATAGTTGCCATTACATCTTTTCCAACTTGCAGGCCTGAGTTCATTAACTTGGAAAAACTTACGTTATGAGATTGTTTTTTCAATTCAAAGATTACTGAAGTAATGGTCATTGCAACATCCATTACTACACCAATAGAACCAATAAGAACGCCGCTCAGATAAAGGCCTTTATAATCTATTTCTACCCCTAAATTGTTAATTAAATAATTTACCTCTTCTCCTGAAAAACCGGTAATAGAGCATATATTTGTAAAAATCTGAGCAAGTAAACCTGCTATAACAGTGCCACCCACCGTTCCTAAAATAGCGACAAAACTCTTAGTTGTAAACCCTGCTATAAGTATAAAACTTATTAAAATAATTGCTATACTCGAAAGAATGGCTATGAAGATAGGATTGTACCCTTTTTGTATAAAAGGTATCATAAATTTAATTATAATAAATCCTGAAACTCCTAAAGAAGTTACAGATAAAAAACCTCTCGTTCTTCCAAATATAACAACTGCTGCTAAAAATATTATACCTAATATTTTTAAATCATCTTCTCTGGATATATTAAAAATATACGGTTCAATTTCACCTTTTTCATTCTTGCTTAATTTTAAAAGAACTTTGCTTCCTTTATGTAAATCAAAACTATATTCGCTATATTCTATATATAATGATTCTACATATATTTCTTGTCCTTTATATTTGCCTTCAAGAATTCTTAATTTAACGATTTGATTATTTGTTTCTTCAGTATGAGACTGAACCATTTCAATTACTTCAGCTTGTACAAAAGAGTCCGCTGATTCTTCTGCAAATGCTATATTTGAAAATAGTATTATAAATACAATAATAAAATAAAATTTCTTTATCACTAAAATCACCCCTTTAAATAAATTCTATGAATGATTTCAAGTAAATATAAATATAAAATTATTATTTACTTATTGTGATTTTTACAAAATTTTAGTTTTATTTACTCTTTGTCAAATAATAAATACAAACAATAATTTTAACCTTACTATCTAAGGTTAAAATATGTATCATCTCTTATGGCTATCCCCTTTAATTTCTATAATTATCTAATTTAGTTCTTGTTCCTTAAACAGTTCATCTTCATCTAAAAGCCTTTTAAATTTTTGGGGATTTTTAAGCAAATAAGAGGTTATTATTGCCGTTATTGGAATGATTACAACACAACCTATACCACTAAAGATAATACTTGCAAAACCTTGAAAAAAAGCTTTTGAATTAATCATTTCTAGTATAGAATAATTAAAATTTTTGAACAGGAGAAATAACATTAAAGATTCACCTATATAAGCAAAATACAAAGTATTAACCATTGTCCCTAAAATATCTCTGCCTATAGCAATTCCTGAAGCAAACAATTCTTTTACATTTAAATGTCTATTGTTCTTATACACCTCATAAACTGCCGACGATACGGCTATAGCGGAATCTATTGCAGCTCCGATCAATCCAATAATAATCATTGAAATTGCTATCTTAGCCATATTAATATTTATATCTAAAGAAAATCCAAATACTTCATCTTCATTTTGTATAATTTCATTTAAACCTCTTAGATTTGCGGAATAACACATTTTATATATAACAATAAACAAGAGGAGAATAACTATAAGAACTGACCAGAATGATGCTATTGTTTTAACATTTTTCCCATTTTGGTAAAACAAGGTACTGTTACTTATTAAAACAGAACTAACAGCTGTTACAATTATAGGATTTATTCCCCATCCCATAACAAATATAGAAACCGTAAGAATAAGAATATTCCAAAATAATGAAACAAGAGTAGCCGCTCCGCGTTCACCACCAATTACCAATAATAAAATTACTAAAATAATAGCTAATATTTTAATCATACTAAAATCTCCTTAATTTTTTAAATAAAATAATTGATATAAGTAAAGAAATCGGTATAGATAACAGTATTCCAATACTTCCAATGAGAAATCTATATAATTCAAACGGTATATGTCTCATAATTATTGTAGTCAAACTTATATCATTTTTCATTTTTAAAACAATTATGGGAATAGTTCCGCATATATATGTAAACATCATAACATTAATCATAGTTCCCATAATATCATGTCCTACCTCACGACCTGATTTAAATAAGCTATTTGCAGAGATGTCATTATTCTTATTAATCAATTCACTAATAGTTGATGACATTGTAATAGAAACATCCATAGTCGCTCCAAGACCTCCAAGTAAAATTTGAGACATAAAAATTTCAGGCAGATCATTAGGATTTACCAAATATTCCATAAATGCATAGTCTACCCCTGTATATGCCATTACAATTTTAAAAATAAGCATAGTAAAGCAAATTGAAATTAGAGTGGATATTATAGCTGCAAAGGTTTTTTTATTAAGTCCACTGATTAAAATTAAAGAAAGACATGTAAAAACTATAACCATTACAATGCTAAGAGACAATATGTTTTTTCCCATGATATATAAATGAATAGCATACAAAAAAATACCTATATTAATTATTAAAGAAATAATTGTTAACAAACCTCTTTTATTTATAACTAATACTATTAACATAAAAAACGCAGTAAAAAGAACAGCCATATATTTATCACGTTTTAACCCTGAAATGGATCCCACAAGTTTATCATTATTTTTATTATTTAACGTAATAAAAACTTCATCCCCGGCTTTATACTCATCATCATAAACTCCGGAAAAAGTATATTGATTTTTCATATAAACTGTTTTTCCCTCTAATTTTCCATTCAATATGGTTCCCATCAGTTCCTGATTATAATATTTTTCCGTTTCACCTCTATTACCTTTTACTTCATGATCAAAAGTATTTTCGACATTATCAATTTTAACTATGGTTGTATCATACCAATTATAATTATTAAATACTATGCTTGTACCAATAATCATCAATATGAGAATAATAAAATTAAATAATAAATATCTCTTATTGTTACTTATTATTAATCTTAATTTATCAGATTTATAGTTTTTAACTTTGATTATAAAAATATCTTTTAAATTTTTAATCTTATTTATATATTTCAAAATAACTCCTTATAAAGATTCAATTATATTTTAATTATTACAGCATATAATTATATATATTTTTTACAATAAATAAAAGCCCTTTACAAAATTAAATAAAAGGTTTTCTGCTTACTAGTATTGTCAATTTATTCACTTAATTTACTACAATAAATAAAACAGTGCAAAAGATATTTAATTCCTCCGCACTGTGAAATTCTTTAAAATTAATTATTATATTAAACCAAAAATTTTTGATACTTGAGTAACTATGAAACATATTACAATCCCCGTAGCTGCTGGTAATAAAAAAGAAATTAAAGTCCATTTAAAGCTTAACGTTTCTTTTTTTATAGTTAAACATGTAGTTGCACAAGGCCAATGCATCAATGAAAACAGCATTACACATACAGCAGTCAACCAAGTCCATCCATTGGATACGAGTAAAGTTCTTAACTGATCCAAACTATCTAATTCAACCATACTTCCTGTAGCCATATAACTCATTATTATTATAGGAACAACTATTTCATTTGCCGGGAAACCTAAAATAAATGCCATTAGAATATATCCATCCAATCCAATAAGTTTTGCGAAAGGATTTAAAAAATTAGCGCAATGAGTCAAGATACTTATATTATCTACATAGATATTCGCCATTGACCAAATAATCAAGCCTACCGGCGCTGCTACAACAACTGCGCGCCCAAGGACAAATAAAGTTCTGTCAAATATTGACCTTACAATTACTTCACCGATTTTAGGCTTTCTGTATGGAGGTAATTCCAAGGTAAAATTAGAAGGAATTCCCTTTAATATTGTCTTTGATAAAATTCTAGATATGCTTAATGTCATTATAACACTAAATACAATTACACCTGTAAGAATTAATGTTGAGAAAACCGATTGCAAAGGTCCTGAAAAAAATCCTGCAAAAAACATTGTAATAATTGCTATAAGCGTTGGGAACCTTCCATTGCAAGGCGTAAAACTATTAGTAATAATAGCAATCAGCCTTTCTCTCGGTGAATCAATTATTCTGCATCCTATTATACCTGCCGCATTACATCCAAACCCCATGCACATGGTTAGAGCCTGTTTGCCGCAAGTACATGCTTTTTTAAAATAATTGTCTAAGTTAAAAGCGATTCTTGGTAAATATCCTAAATCTTCAAGTAAAGTAAACAGCGGGAAAAAGATAGCCATAGGTGGTAACATTACTGAAACCACCCAGGCAAGGGTTCTAAACATACCTAAAACCAATAAACCATGAATCCAATTCGGTGCATCTAACCAAACAAACAAATCCGTAAGTTTGTCTTCAATATAAAACAGTCCATCTGATAAAATTTGGGAAGGCATATTTGCTCCGGTAATAGTAATCCAAAAAACTACAAATAAAAGAGCAATCATCGTTGGAATTCCGAACTTTTTAGAGGTCAAATATTTATCTAATTTCCTATCAAAAGAATTATAATTATTATTCTTAATAAATACCACATCTCTACTTATTTCCTCTGCCGTTTTAACAAGCTTTGAAACAATTTTATCACGAAACTTTTCAGCATCAATTCCTTCATCCTTTAGCAAAACTCTTGCGTCATCTACTTTTTCCATAAGTTTTTTTTCCTCTGTCAAACTGCAATTAATATATTCGCTTATGGATTTTAGTAAACTTTTATCTCCTTCAATAAGTTTTAGAGCTACCCATCTATGATCAAGCTTATCTTGAAATAATACTTTTAAAGGTTCTACAATTTTATTTATAGCATCTTCTATCATCTTTTCATATTCAATTTTCATTGGATTTAATGTAATTTTGTTGTGGGAAACTTTATAAATTTCCTCCATTAACTCTCCTAAACTTTTTGATTTAATAGCACTGGTACCTACTACAGGAATTCCTAGCTTCTTTGACAATTTAGTTAAATTTATTTCTATTCCTTTTCGTTTTGCTTCATCCATTAGATTAACACATAAAACTACTTTTGAAGTAATTTCAATGGTTTGTAAAACAAGATTTAAGTTTCTTTCTAAACATGTGGCATCGACAACAATTACTGTTGTATCTGGATTTCCAAAGCAGATAAAATCTCTTGCTACCTCTTCTTCTACCGAGCTGGACATTAAAGAATATGTTCCGGGAATATCTACTAAAATATAATTATTATTTTTATAAGAATAATCTCCCTGAGCATTTACAACAGTCTTTCCCGGCCAATTACCTGTATGTTGATTTAACCCTGTTAAATTGTTAAAAACAGTACTTTTTCCAACATTAGGATTGCCTCCCAGCGCTATTATTTTATCATCAGGTGTCAATTTATTTATTTTAATCTCATTGTCAAGGACTCCAATACCAGTTGATTTATTGGTCAAACCCATTAATAAATTCCTCCTGTTTCAAATTTTTATATATTTTTCAATTTATAAATATCTAAACTTTTTCAACTACTATCATAGATGTCACTTCGGATCTAAGAGCTATTACCGCACCTCTGACAAGATAAGCAACCGGATCACCTGATGGACTTTTTTGTAACACTTCTATTTCGGTATCATCAATTAGACCTAAATCTAATAATCTTCTTCGTAATAGTCCTTCTGTATTTAAATTTTTTACTCTGCACTTTTTTCCATGGGATAAAGAACTGAGTAAAATTGAATTGTTCATCTTAAATTTACCTCCTAAAATATTTTCTATTGAGAAAAAATTTTTCCCAACACTAAAATATGATAAATACTTTTCAAGTGTTACTCGTATATATAATATATAAAGAATAATTTTTTTATTTTATTAAGGGGTGATTACATGAATAATACATTTCATACTGTGCGAGGATATGAACTACAAAGAAATAATAATAATATGCTTACCCCTGCACTTGAAGATTATTTGGAAATGATATACAGAAACAGTTTAAAAGAAACATATATCAGAATTAATACCCTTGCACAGTTGCTCAACGTTAAAGATTCATCCGCTTCAAAAATGGTAAAAAAACTAGGAGATCTAGGTCTGGTAAATTACCAAAAATACGGAGTAGTTACGTTAACTAATGAAGGTAAAAAATTAGGAGAATATTTATTGCAAAGACATAATATAATAGAAAATTTCTTAACCATTATTGGTTCTAAAAAAGATGCTTTAGTTCAAACAGAACTAATTGAACATGTTATTACAAATGATACGGTAAAAAATATACAAATTTTATCTGATTTCTTTAAAGATAATAAGGATATGTTACAAAAATACATGGAATATAAATCTTTATTACTTTAATAGTTATTAAATATTAATAAGTTCAAATTATATATTAAATATTTATATTTGTGCATATTTGCAGTTTCAAAATATATATTTCTGCAAATCAACTTTTTCTTTTAATATTTCCCTTATAAAAAATAAGCATAGATATGATTATTTCAATATATCTATGCTTATAACTATTCTATCGTTTTATTAAATTTAATTATTTCTTATTTTCTCTAATAAATTTAATTGTTTCAGTACCTGCTTTAGCTCCTTCATATACAGCTTTTGAAATTTGAAGTAAACCCCCTGTACAATCTCCGGCTGCAAAAAGACCTGGAATATTAGTAGTCATATTCTCATCTACTACAATTTTTGTTCCATTTGTCTCTGCACCTAATTTTTTAGCTAAATCACTGCTTCCTGCTACACCAATAGCCACAAACACTCCTGAAATATTTATAAAAGAACCATCTTTAAAACATACCTTGGATAAAAGTTCATCTTCTCCTTCAAATGATGCAATCTCTTTTGTAATAACTTTAATTCCTTCAGGTATATTTTTAACAGGTGACTTTCCATTTGTAATAAGAGTTACAGATTTTACTATAGGCAATAATTCAATTGCTTCACTTAAAGCATAATTGCTATTACCTAGTACCGCCACATCCTGATCTCTGTAAAAGAAAGCATCACAAACAGCACAATAACTTATACCACGCCCCTCATAATCTGATGTACCTTTAATCGGAGGTATTGTACGAGATGAGCCTGTTGCTAAAATAACACTGTCAGCACTATATTGATTTTTACTTGTCTTTACCAGAAAACTTCCGTCATAATTAAGACCTACAACTTCATCATTTATTATTTCTACTCCAAGACGCTTTGCTTGTGCCACTCCCTGTGAAATAAGTTTATCTCCCGATATAGGCTCTTCAAAACCAAAGTAATTTTCTATTTTTTCAGCTTTTGCTAAAGCACCTGTATCTTTTCCTATAACTGTAGTCTTTAATCCTGCACGAGCAGTATATAGAGCTGCTGAAATTCCCGCAGGACCATTACCTATAATTAAAACTTCTGACATTTCTACTCCTTTCCAATTTTAAATAATTCTAATATAAATTATTATTCTCTCATTATATAATATAAATCATTTAATAGATTATCAATATTTATACTATATTACATAAAGCCCTTGATATGTACAATAATTGTATCTTTTAAGCCATGTTATATATGAGGCTTAGTACCCAAAATACATGTTTCGATTATCTAATCTATACAGCATGTCGGTTCATTCACTTGAATCATTCTAACATGACACAAGCTGCCAAGCATGATTCAATGAATCCTTCCTTACAGCAACGCTGTCTCAATCATTGGAATTATTATATCATGACACAAGCTGCCAAACATGATTCAATGATTCCTTCCTTACAGCAACACTGTCTCAATCATTGGAATTATTATACCACGTTATTTAATCTTTCAAACAAGATTAATAATTTTTCCTTGAAGTAACGTTAGTTTAATAATTGTAATCATTCTGTCATGATACAAAATACCAAGCATGATTTATTTAAAATGTCACTTATTAACGATTTTTCACATATTATATCAAATACTTACCTTTTTATGAAGGGAGGTATTTAAATGAATAATTCTTCATTCTATCCTTACTGTTATTGCCAATGCTACGGATGTTATTGTAGATGTCATTGTAGATGTTGCTGTAGATGTCATAGGCGCAGATACAGATACCCTTACAGTTGTGAAAACCTTTACAAAAACGGAAGCTGGAATTAGAAAAATATAGCGTTCATCGAATTTCGATGAGCGCTTTTTAAATAAAAAACTAATTTATAATTTTAAATTTATATTTGCACAAATTTGCTGTTAGATATTCTAAACTCGTATAATTAATATACATTCACTTATACTACATAAATTACAATAGGATATTAATATATAATAAAAAAAGTGTATATTTTAATACACTATTAGACTTACAGATATACAACTATATTTTATCTATATTTGTGGTGCTTTATCATTACCATGAGAGGTCCATACGCATACCCCCATTCATAAGTCATAAGCAGAGCTAAATTTGCCACCTGCCCCATACCTAAGTAATTATGACCTTCATAAAGAAGACCTTTTTGTTCCGTATAAGTTTTCGGAGCAAGTGCTACAGATACAATATAACCCTCCGGATTTAGCCGTCTTGCCGTTTTCCCTACAAGTTCAACATATTGATCTCTATTTTCAGGGAAAACATATTCAAAGTCAAAATCTATTCCATACATATTTTTCGCTTTTATATTATTTAAAATATTTTCTATTAAAACTGCTTCAGCCTCAGGATTCTGTAATAATTCATTTACAAGTTCACTGCTGAAAGTTCCCTCTTCATTTAATGAAGTAAGAACCATAAGAGGCTGAACTCCATTTTCTAAAGCCGGCGCTATTATAGATTCATCCTGTAATGGTATAAGTTTGCCTTCAGGTGTTATTCCATAGCTAAATGTAGAAACAAAAGTCAAATCGGGCAGCCATTTTTGCAATACATCCTGGCTAATAAACGGATACGCATATCCATTTACAATTATTGACCTTTTTTGAGTAGCTTGCACCTTATCCCAAGTCATAAAATCACCCCTATACAATGATATGAGTAAGTTTTATTAAATATTCCTAAAATAATTAAGTTACATGAATTATAACGGATAACCTGCCGCAGCAAATGCAGTCGCTGACATTAGAGCAACTGATACCAATACATGTATTATAATTTTTAAGGTATTACTTGATTTCATCTTATCCTCCATCTCTATCCCATATACTCTATTATTTAGACGACAGATTTAGTGAAAATGTTTCAAAAAATATCAAATTGTTTTTTGGTAAAATTATATTTATTTCCCCTTATATTCCTTATGCTTACGTTTTTCTATAAATGCAGTCATAGCTTACGTTTTATCTTCTATTCCATAACATTTAACAAAAGTTCTGTCTCGCGTAATCAAAACCATCCATAAAATCTTTTTCCATAATTATTATAATGCCTTTATTCATTTGCTACAATTTTTCTAAATATTACTATTGTTTAAGTACATAGAATTTTGACAAAAAATATACAATATTTGTGATTTTATCACAGATTATTTTGCCATTAAACCTTATAATAAATTTAAATTAAATTAAAAAAATAGGGGTGTAATTATGAATAACTTTTTTAAAACTTTTAATAAAAATATAAAAGATACTGATTTGAAAAATAAAAATATACTAATAAAAAAAGCAAGATGTCCTCAAAACCATTCTTGTCCATCTGTTAAGGTTTGTCCCGTAGGTGCTTTATCGCAAAAAGGATATTTAGCTCCTAAGGTAGATATGGATTTATGTATTAAATGCGGTAAATGTGTGAAATTTTGTCCAATGAGAGCTATAGTTATAGAATAAAATAGAACAGTTAAAAGGAGCAATAAATGAAAAACAATAAATACTTATATTTAATAACAATTTTATACTTTGTACTAGGAATTATAAACATACACTTTGCACTTATAGGTATGATATGCATGATAATACCGATTATATTACTTTTTAAAAACAGAAAGAAAACTTGGTGTCAAGGCTATTGTCCAAGAGCAAGTCTATATTCAAACAGCGGAAAAGTCACAAGTAAATATTCTTTAAAAGTACCATTGTCTTTTGTAAAGGGTAAAATAAAGTGGATTGTATTAGCATATTTTGTTTTAAGCTTAACCATAATCATAAAGTCTACTATAATGGTTTCTTTAGATAAAGCCATTCCTGTAGACTATCTAAAATTCCTATTAATATTCCCTCTTGAAGGCATACCTCAGTTACTTCATTTTAAAGTAGCTCCATGGCTTCTACATCTATCCTATAGATTTTACTCTCTGATGATGACTACAACCATATTAGGGCTTATACTATCGTTAGTATATAAACCTCGAACATGGTGTACCGTATGTCCTATAGCAACTATTTCCGATGTCTATATAAAAGGCTCCAAGGGAAATTAGTCATCTTAAAGAGTTAATATAAATAATCAATCAAATAAAATGCGCCTTAAAAGTTGAATTTTTATCTTTAACTTTTAAGGCGCTTTTAAAGCATTTATTTTATTTAATTTAAATCAATATTATCTTTAAGCTTTTGTATTAACTTCTTTGTTTTTCCCAACATTCGATTTATTTAAAATAAACAGTAACACTACTAATGCTATAATACCTGAAAGTAATGTTAAAAATGCATGATGTCCAGTAACAGCAGAAACAAAATAACCTATAATACATGCACCTGCAACTGTAAGTGCATACGGAATCTGTGTAGATACGTGTTGTATATGAGAACACGCTGCCCCTGTTGATGATAAAATCGTTGTATCTGATATTGGTGAGCAATGATCTCCAAATACTGATCCACCAAGAGTTGCTGCCAAAGCTACTGTTAAAAGATTTGGATGTGTAGCCATAGCAGGTTCACATATAATAATAACAATTGGAATTAAAATTCCAAACGTTCCCCATGCTGTTCCCATTGAAAATGATAAAAATGATGCAACTATGAAAATTACAACTGGCAAGAATGCCATTGGAAAATGACTTGCCTGTACTAAATCTCCAACATATTCTCCTGTCATAAGAAGGTTTCGGCAGACACCGCTGATAGTCCATGCTAAAGTTAAGATCATAATAGCAGGAACCATTGTTTTCATTCCTTCGCCAATGCCTTCCATAAATTCTTTGAAAGTAAGTAATTTTCTTGGAACAAACAATATAAATGCTATAATAATTGCTCCAAACCCACCAAAGACAAGGGATAATGATGAATTACAATCACCAAATGCAGCAACAATTCCTACATCTTCATTGGAAAAATATCCGCCCGTATAAATCATTGCTAATATTGAAAGAATAATCAATCCTATTATGGGAATTAACAAATCTTTTACTGTACCTTTCGATGAAATATTAACATCTGTCGCAGCCTGAGACTGCAATTCTCCAAGCTCGCCTTCATATTCTGCAATTCTTTCAACTGATTTCATTGGTCCATAGCTGATTTTTGTTGAAGCTAAAATGATAACCATAAGTATTGTTAATATTGCATATAAATTGTACGGGATAGTTGAAACAAAAGCTAAAATATCACTTTGGAAAACACCCTTTGCTTCGCTTAAATTTGAACCTACTGCCGCAGCCCAGCTGGAAACAGGTGCAATAATACAAATAGGTGCTGCTGTAGAATCAATTATGTACGCAAGTTTTGCTCTTGCAATTCTGTACTTGTCAGTAACAGGCTTCATAACCGTACCTACAGTCAAACAATTAAAATAATCATCTACAAAAATAATTACTCCTAATGCAGCTGTAGCAAGCTGTGCCTGAGCTTTAGATTTAATTTTCGTTGTTGCCCAGATACCATACGCCTGTGAACCTCCTGCAATAGTAACCAAAACAACTAATGATCCTAATAATGCTAAAAATAATATAATATTTATATTATCTCCCATTTTTGAACCCATAAGTCCAAAAGTAGTTTCAACAGCCTTCATAATCCCTCCACCTGTCCAAAATGAATAAGTGAAAGTTCCCACAAAGATTCCGATTATCAATGATGAAATGACCTCTTTTGTAATCAAAGCTAGTACAATGGCGATAATAGGTGGTAAAATTGACAGCCAACCTACATAAACCGGATCCATAATAAACACTCTCCTTCATAAAAATAAATTTTAATATATAATTAAATATTTGACTGAAACAGTCAAATATTAATCATCTTAATAATAACTTTTTATTTATCTAATTAAATATAGAAAATTAACATATCCTAGGTAAACCTTCTCCATAAAGAACATCTACTACCCGACTCCCGCCAAGTCTGGTACGCATTACTACCATTCCTTCTTTTTTACCTTCTTTTACCTCTGCAATGACAGCAGCATTTTTACCGTAAGGTGTATTTTTAATTAATGCCAATGCCTTTTCTGTATCCTCATCTTTTACAACAATTATCATTTTACCTTCATTGGCCATGTAAAGAGGGTCAAGCCCTAAGATATCACAAAAACCCCTTACTTCGTCACTTATAGGCAGAGAAGTTTCACTAATTTCAATCATGCATTTTGATGATTCTGCTATCTCATTTAATACTGTACCAAGTCCTCCCCTTGTAACATCACGCATAGTTTTAACCTTAATGCTATCATTAAACAAACTTTCGGGAATAGATTTAAGACAAGAACAATCACTCTTAATATTATTGTTAATCTCCATTCTATGGCTTAATATACAAGCATGATGCTCTCCTAAATTTCCAGAAAGAATTATTTTATCACCAACCTCACAATTTGCTGCACTTATATCTCTGTCAGCAGGGATAATACCAATACCGGAAGTATTAATATAAATTCCTCCATTTCCTTCTATAACCTTTGTATCACCTGCTACTATTTTTACCCCTGCTTCTTTTGCCATTTTTGACATAGATTCTACAATTGTCTCTAATTCAGATAAAAGCAAACCTTCTTCAAGTATAAAACCGCAAGTAATATATTTAGGCTCTGCACCCATCATTAAAAGATCGTTTACAGTACCGCAAATTGCTAATTTCCCAATGTCACCACCTTTAAAAATGACAGGTTTTATCACAAAGGAATCAGTACTGTACGCAACTTTTCCGTTTATCTCTAATACAGCTGCATCTTCCATCTTGTCCAAAACATCATTAGAAAAATATTTTCCGAATATATCTTTCATTAATTCAGCAGAAGCTTTTCCTCCGCTACCATGTGACATGTTTATTTTCAAAATAAATTCCTCCCAAAGATTTGTTCTTCTTTTATTAAACATACTATTTAATTATATAAAACCTTTCATAATTATGCAATGGATTTTAAAATGTTCCAAAAAAATATACTTTAAAATATATATTGACAAATTAATTTTTTTGTATTATTGTATTATTGTACTAACCGGTTAATACAATAATACAAAAGGAGGTTTTATATATAATGGCAAATCAATTTCAGGCAAATATGCCAATTTATTTACAATTGGTTGACCAATTCAAGCATAGAATCATCTCAGGGGAATTAAAAGTTGGCTCTAAGCTTGAATCGGTAAGAGATCTTGCTGTTCAATTTGAAGTAAATCCTAATACCATGCAGAGAGCTTTAGCTGAACTGGAAAGAGATGGTCTTGTTTATTCAGAACGGACTTCAGGAAGATATATAACGAAAGATAAGGAGTCTATTAATAAAATGCGTGAAAAAATTGCACAGGAAATTATTGAACAATTTATTGAAAAAATGACAAGTCTAGGTTTTTCTATTCAAGAAACTTTGGAATTATTTCAGAAAAAAATAGAGGAAGGGGTATCTAAATGACAAAAGGAAAAGAATTAATTAAAATCACTGATTTAACTAAGAAATATAAAAATAAAACTGCTTTATCAAATGTAAATCTTCAATTAGAATCAGGTCATATTATTGGTTTGTTAGGTCCAAACGGGAGCGGAAAAACTACCTTGATTAAAATTATTACAGGGGTAATCAAGGACTATAAAGGAACTGTAGCTATAGAGGGAAATAAACCCGGAGAAAAATCCAAAGCATTAGTATCATATTTACCTGATACTTCTTATTTCAGTTCATGGATGACACCTTCAGATATGATCTCATTGTTTAAAGATTTTTATTCTGATTTTGATGAAAAAAAATGTATTGATATGCTTCATAAACTAGGTCTTAATGAAAATCAAAAAATTAAAAGTATGTCAAAAGGAATGATAGAAAAATTCCAACTATGTTTAGTAATGTCAAGAAATGCAAAATTATATATTTTAGATGAACCTATTGGGGGTGTAGATCCTGCAGCGAGAGATTTTATATTAGATACCATCTTAACAAACTATAATGAAGATGCAACTATAATAATGTCTACTCATCTTATATCAGATGTTGAAAGAATCTTTGACACTGTCTTATTTCTAAAAGATGGAGAAATTGTTCTACAAGGAGATATTGACAATATTAGAGAGTCAGAAGGAAAATCCATAGATGAATTATTCAGGGAGGTATTTAAATGTTAACAAAACTAATAAAATATGATATTAAATCCACTTGGAGAGATTTTACCGGAGTTTATCTGGCAATCTTATTAGGAGTAATATTAATTCCCTTAATTATAAATAATATCAGCAATGGAATAATCAATTTTGCAGCAGGTTTTATTGCTTTTGCAATTATAATTTCTGTAATTGCCATAATGATAGTAAATTTATTTAAAATATTCAATACAAATATATTCTCAAAAGAAGGCTATTTAACAATGACACTTCCTGTAAAAACAACTCAAATTGTCTTTTCTAAATTATTAGTAAGTACTATGTGGATGGTTTTAACCGGAATTGTATCAATTGTAGGTTTAATTATATTTATAGGAATAGGTTCACCTGAAGTATTCTCTGAATTTATAAATAATTTCGACAAAATAATTTCTCTTATCAGCAGTAAAAGTTTATTCTCTATAATTATAGTAACATTGGCAATAATATTATCTTCTGTAAAAGAAATAGCAAAGCTGTTTTTAGCATGCTCCATTGCACACTTAAAACAGCTCAATCGTTTTCGCATAGTTATAGGAATTATATCTTATTTCTTTTTATCATGGCTTGAATCATTTATACTGCAAATTATAGAAAAAGTTATAGTTATCTTCTCCCCCAATGCAAAAGAATGGTTAGATTTATTAATCTCCTCACAGAATAATGTATTTAGTTTAGAAACTTTCAATGCCATTATAGGTATTGGTATTATATACGGATTAGTCATTATTACAGCATATATATGCGGAATTATATGGATTTTAAATAATAAGCTTGAACTAGACTAGCGTTACGTGTTTCTATACCATATGCCGCAAGCACCTTCTGCAGAAACCATGCAAGGACCGTAAGGATTTGTAGGATCACAGGATTCTCCGAACATAGGACATTCATTTGGATTTATTCTTCCAATAATAACTTCTGCGCAACGGCATTTTGGAGATAATTGTTTATCACTATCTAACCCAAAACTACCGCCATCATATAATAAATATTCATCTTTTAAATAAAGTCCCGAATCATCAATAACGCCTAAACCCCGCCACATTGCAGGTCCCGGCTTAAAATATTTATTGATTATGGTTTGGGCTTTTTTATTTCCTTCTGTCCTTACTGCATTAGTATATAAATTATGAACTTCACATCTATTTTTATCAGTATTATTCTTCTGCTCTATCTGTTTTACAATATCATATATTACTGCTAAAATATGTTCTGCTTCAAAACCTGCTACAACAAAAGGTTTATTATACTTCTCTGCAAGTTCTTCATAAATTTCACTTCCAATAATAACACTAACATGACCTGGGCATATAAAACCATCAATACCCTCTTCATGGGTACAAATCCATTCCAATGCAGGCATAACCGTTTTTAATGCAGTAATAATTTTTATATTTTTTATCCCTTGTTTTACTGCCTCTTCTATAGTTAGTGCATATGCAGGAACAGTAGTTTCAAAACCTACAGCAGCAATAACATACGTAATATCAGGGTTAAGCTTTGCTTTTTCCACTACTTCTAATGGAGAATACATTAATTCTGTTTTTGCCCCATCTCCCTTTACTTGAGATAAACTTCCATCTTCTCCTGGAACTTTCATCATATCCCCAAATGTAACAATAACATGATTAGGTTTTAAGGCATATTCTATACATTTATCAATATATGAAGTAGGAGTAACACAAACAGGACATCCAGGACCCGATATTAATTTAATTTTAGGAGAAATAAGACTTCTTATACCACTTTTAAAAATACTTGATGTATGGGTACCGCAAACCTCCATTAGCTTTAACTGCGGACCATCGTATTCTTTTAAATATTTTATTATTACTTCTATATCCATCTATTTTAATTGACAAAACAACTAATTTTACTTAGTATTCTATACAATATCCTCCAATTCCTGAAATAAATCTATTAAGTCTTGTGCTTTTTCTTTTGCCATTACTTCTATTGCACATCCTGCATGAACAAGAACGTAATCTCCTATTTTAGCATCCACTATACCTGTATTAATATCTACTATATTTCCTTTGAAATCAGCTTTAGCATTATTTCCATCTATAGAAAGTATTTTTCCCGGCATTGCAACACACATTTTATTATCCTCCTTTTTATTGATATACATTTGACAATATATTTTATCATATTGAAATATTTATTGCAAAAGTATAACTGAATTTGGTTTTTATTGTTAATTTATATTAGATTTTGATATTAAATATTGCATACCTATATAATTCTGTCCCAAACAAATCCCTCCATCATTAGGACTGACAGAAATATTATAATACGCCTCAAAATCATCATTTCTCAATAATTCAAGGGATTTATCCATCAATATTTTATTTTGAAAAACACCGCCTGTTAAAGCAACTTTATTTGTTTTATATTTAGCTCTATGTTTTTTACATTGATTCAAAATCATTTCTGCCACATCATAATGAAATTTTAAAGCTAAATCATTTTGTCTACTTTTTCCTGGGAATTTTAATGCTTTTACTGCTGCATTTTCAAGCATTATGGCACATTCGCCTTCATACCTGTTAACATCCTGTATATCAAGCAATGCTGCCACCGCATCAAAGATTCTTCCCACGCTTGAACTTTTAATATTATTTACTCCGTGTTTCAAAGCTGCACTGACTATTTCCCAATTGGAATTTTCTTTAATATTACTGAACTTAATAATTTCCGATATGTCTAAATGAATATCACCTTTTCTATTATTATACCCATTCTCATATGCATAAACATAGCTCATAGCTGATTTCCAACCTTCCTTCATGGAGGAATCACCACCAAGCATGTTTATATATTCTAAATGTGAAGCTCTGATAAATTCAGCGCCTTCACATATTAAAAATTCGCCGCCCCAAACAGCTCCGTCTGTGCCGTATCCTGTTCCATCAAAAGCTACGCCTATAACAGCTCCCTTTAAATCATGTTCCGCCATTACAGAAGCCACATGTGCATGATGGTGCTGCACACGAATCAATTCTATTTTATCCTCTAAATTATTATTTATATAATTTTCAGCAAATTTGGTAGTATTATAATTAGGGTGCATATCACAAACCACTAGCTGAGGTTTAACCCTAAACAGCTCTTTCATCCTGTAAATATTTTTCTCGTAAATAGTTATTGCTTCATTACTATCTAAATCACCGAAATATTGACTCACATATGCAAAAGATCCTTTACTTAAACAAAAAGATGATTTTAACTGCCCTCCTACAGCTAATATCATTTGATCCTTTGTAAGAATATTGTTAATATAAAGAGGCATGGGTGCATAGCCTTTAGAGCGTCTTATCATCTGAGGTTGACCATCTATTACTCTGACTACCGAATCATCCAAAATTATTCTTATTTTTCTTTCATTATAAAAAACACCAGATAATAAAGGTTCTTTATCCAGTAATTTAAACATTTCTTCATCATCTTTAATCATAGGCATATCAGAAAGGTTTGCACTGGTTACAATTAAAGGTCCACTATGCTCCAAAAGCATATACTGTGCTGCCATACTTGGTAAAAAGCAGCCTATAAATCTGCTGCTTCTGTAAGTCTCATCACAAAAAAGTTCTTCAGCTATAGATTTAGCTTTATCATTTACATCATTTATAAATTCTTCTTCTGATTTTCTAAGAAGCAAAACAATAGGTCTGGCACTGCTGGTTAATAAGTTTTCCTCTTCTTTATTTACATGACAGTATTTTTTTATTTGCTCCATGTCCTTAAACATAACAGCAAAAGGTTTTTCTTCTCGACCCTTGATCTTTCTTAATTTAATTATTGCCTCCCTATTAAATGGGCTGCAAATTAAATTATATCCGCCAACTCCTTTGAAAGCTATAACATTCCCAAATGAAATTAATGTCCATGCTGTGGCAATTGGAAGCATTGCTTTTTTTATAATTTTTTCCGAGACATTTTCAAGCCCAATAAATCCAATTGAAGCTGCTTCTCTGTTATTTTCACTTAATTTATACTCAATCATAGGTCCACAGTCGTGGCAAGAAATGGTTTGAGCATGATATCTTCTATCTTCTCTGTTGGTATACTCTTTATTGCAAAACTTGCACATGGGAAATTCAATCATTGAGGTATTTTCCCTATCATAGGGAATTTTATCAATAATAGTATATCTGGGACCACAAGCCATACAACTGATAAAAGGATGCATAAATCTTGGATTTGATTCATCAAATAATTCCTGCAAGCAATCAGTACATATAGCTAAATCTGCGGGAATCATTGCTATATCATCATTTCCGCTATCGCTTTCTAATATATTAAAACTATTGAACTCACGCAGAATTAATTGTTCTCTTTTTATATGAACAATTTCAGAAGGTTTTGGTTTTTCTTTTTTTAAGGTTTCAATAAATAAATCAATATTATCTTTAGTATCTGTCAATATAACATCTACTAGACCTCCTATATTTAAAACTTCACCTTTCATGCCCATTTTATCTGCCAGCTTAGCAACAAAGGGTCTAAAACCGACCCCTTGAACAATTCCCCATATTTTAATTTTTTCTGTAATTATCTCTTTATTCATCTTTTTACTCATGGGTATGTGTATGATTATGATCATGGTGAGCATGTGAATGTTCATAGCCGTCGTGACTATGATCATGCTCATGATGATGATGGGTTGCTTTTATATTTTCTGCTTTTTCTTTAATCCATGCAGCAACTTCTTTAAATCCTTCACCTGTTTTTCCAGAAACCTTAAAAACAGGAACATCTTTATTCAAAGCACGTACACCTTTCATAAAGAAATCCTCATCAAAATCCAAGTAAGGTATTAAATCTACCTTATTTATTATTATTATATCAGCATTTTCAAAAGCCAATGGATATTTATATGGTTTGTCACTTCCTTCTGTTACAGTAGAAATAAGCATTTTTACATGTTCACCAATGCTAAATTCAGCTGGACAAACAAGATTACCTATATTCTCAATAAAAAGAACACCTTTTTCATCAAACATAATATTTTGTACAGAATTATGAATCAAAGGAGCATCTAAGTGACATGCTCCAAAAGTATTGATTTGGAAGGTAGTAATACCTAAATTTCTTAAATCTTTTGTATCAATATCTGATTCAATATCACCTTCTATAACATATGGTTTCAAACCTTCTAAATTTTTTATGATATTCTTCAAAGTAGTAGTCTTTCCTACACCTGGTGCTCCCATTACATTCATTACAAAAATTCCATTTTCAGTCATGTCCTCATTTACATGACTTGCAATATGATCATTTTCATCATGAATGTTTTCCATTACGTTTATTTTTTTCACATCATGCATAATATAATTTCTCCTTATCTTTATCTATTATTATGAATTCAAAGATTTCTCTACTTACATATTAGCAGCTTTATTATTTCATATTTTCCCAATTATTAATGTAATTTTATAATTAGTACGTATTTAAAGTAACTGTTAATACATTTTAAAAAATCATACAATTCTTTAAATATATATACAATATTATATATGATTATTTATTTTTTTACAATAAACCTATAAAAAAAGTGTCCTTAATGAAATCAAATTTCAACCTCTTTTTCCATTTATTTAACATCATTATTCTAATTTTTTTGCAGACAATAATTTTAAAACATTAATTAAAATTGTAGCTTAAAAAAGGGGAAATGTATGTTAACGTTAGAAGAAAAAGGAATTATATTTTTTATAGGTGCCATAGGTTATGGAATTGGCGAAGTATGCTTTAGAGGTTACACCCATTGGTCTATGCTTGTTACAGGAGGATTCTGTTTTTTAGTTTTGTATATAGCTAATATACGATTAGAGCATACTAAGCTTTGGAAAAAATGTATTTTAGGTGCTATTCTAATTACATGTGCGGAATTCATTGTTGGGTGTATTGTCAATTTATGGTTGGATTGGCACGTTTGGAATTACTCTCGATACAAAGTACAATTTTTAGGACAAATATGTTTACCTTTTTCTATTTTATGGTTTATAATTTGTTTTCCTGTTTATAAATTATCAAGTATTTTACACAATTTTTCACGAAAATATCCTATTAAATAAAATTTAAATATAATATTAATCCTATAGACTTATACAAATAAAAATACAACACATGTTTTATGACTTTTAAATCTTAAACATAATGTTGTATTTTTATATTAATTATTAAATAGTAATCTTAGTTTTTATTCTTCCACTTCAATTGATTCGATATAAAATTCTTTGCCGATATCTGTAGGTTCACCCTGTCCACCACATTTGGGACAATCAAAAGAGAGAAGCTCTCTTTCAAATAATTCACCACACGATGTACATTTTATCTTTGGCTTTACATGCTGAATTTTAACAACAGCACCTTCACATTTAGTCCCTTCAGATATTATATCAAAATACATTTGAATAGAATCTCCAACAAAACCGGAATAATCTCCTACTACTAGCTTTATTGATTTTACACGAGAAGCACCTGCATCTTCTGCATGCTTCACAGCGATTTTTATAATTTGCTCAGTTATAGGATACTCATGCATTTTTCTTTTCTACACTATCTTTATTGGTATCATCAGAAGCTGGCTTAGGCTCTTCTGGCGGTGCCACATGAAGATCTACTACTTTTTCAACTTCCGGTGTAGTATAGGTATTTTCATTTGATAAACAATGTTTAGGACAAAGATCAACGCAATGAGTACATTGTATACACTGCATTCTTTCTATAGTCCATGATTTCTTGTTTCTATCAACAGTTATTGCATTTGTAGGACATTTTCTTGCACAGATACCACAAAATATGCAATCATTAATATTTATATCAATATGTCCTCTTGTTCTTTCTTCCCATTTTCTTGGTACAACCGGATACATAAGAGTCGCCGGCTTCTTAAATAAACTTCTTAGTACTACCTTACCAATTTTAAAAGCTGCCATAAACTCTCACCTACCTTTCTGTACAACTAATACATGGGTCAATTGTTAATATCAGCATAGGAACATCTGCTAAATCACAACCCTGAAGTGTTTTTACCATAGCAGGAATATTCTGGTTGGTTGGTGTTCTAACTCTCATTCTTTCTAAGAACTTACTGTCAGCACCTTTTGCATAATAGAAAGCTTCACCTCTAGGCTGCTCTAATCTTACAACACATTCATTAGCCGGTACATTACCCTTTACAGGAACGCTTATATCTCCATCAGGAATCATTTCTATTGCTTTTATAATTAAATCAATAGATTGGAAAACTTCACGAATTCTAACCTTACATCTAGCGTAACTGTCACCAGCTGTTTCAATACAAGGCTCAAATCCAAGTTTATCATAAACTCCGTGACCTAATAGTCTCATATCTTGTTTTAGACCGGATGCTCTAGCCATAGGACCTACAGCAGCAAGTTCAGCAGCGTCTTCTTTAGACAGATAACCAACACCGCAAAGTCTGTTCTTAACTGAATAATCTTCAAGAAATACATCAGCTAATTCTTTTAATTCCTTTTTCATACCGTCAACTACAGAAGATATCTCCTTTAATGTAGCTTCATCAATATCTTTTCTTACGCCTCCGACTTTACATACTGAGAATATAACTCTTCCTCCAGTTGTCTTTTCAAAGATATCAAGTACTTTTTCTCTTATTCTCCAGCAATGCATGAACAAACTTTCAAATCCAAATCCATCAGCCAAAAGACCTAACCATAATAAATGAGAATGCATTCTGGAAAGTTCATGCCAAATTGTTCTTAAATAATTTGCTCTTTCAGGAATTTCAACACCCATTACACCTTCAACGCTGAGACAATATCCCCAACCGTGTCCAAAGCTGCAAATACCGCAAATTCTTTCAATTACATATACCATTTCGGTATATTCCTTTTTTTCCACTAATTTTTCTAGCCCTCTATGAATGAATCCAATAGATGGAATTGCTTCGACTACAGTTTCATCCTCGATTACTAAATCTAGATGCACTGGCTCTGGAAGAACCGGATGCTGTGGTCCGAAAGGAATAATAGTTCTTTTACCCATAATATGCCTTCCTTTCTTAATTCTTTGGGTTCCACGGTGTAGGTTGTGAAACCTTGAAGAAGTGGCCACCATAGTTTAGTGACATATGCTTAAATTTAACGCCAAATAAATCCTGCATTTCATTTTCATAAATAAATGCTGACCAAGTAATACCTGTAATGCTCATAATTTCTTCTTCTTCAGGAATTGTTAGCTTTAAATTTAACAACTCATGCTCTTTATCAAATGAATAAATAATCTCAAATCCTTCTGATACTTTCGTACAGCAAGCTTGAACAAGTCTATATCCATCTTCATTTAAGTCACTAACTTTCGAGTATAATTCAGAAGCTGTAACAGGAATAATTACTGTTTCTCTTAAATCCTCCATTTTACGCTTCCTCCTTTTCTTTTCCTTTGGCAGTGTCTATCGGTAAACCCTTTTCCATAGCTTCTTTTTTCTTTGCTAATACTCCAAGACCTTTTACAACTCCATCAATGATGGCTTCTGGTCTTGCAGCACATCCAGGAACATATACATCTACCGGAATAACTGTATCAGTACCGCCCATAATATTATAACATTCTTTAAAAATTCCACCTGATGTAGCGCAAATTCCTACTGCAATTACCACCTTAGGTTCTGGCATTTGTTCGTAAATCTGCTTTACAACAGCTTTATTTTGTTCATTAATTGCACCTGTTATTAGAAATATATCTGCATGTTTAGGATTACCTGTGTTTATGATGCCGAATCTTTCAACATCATACATTGGTGTAAGACATGCCAATACTTCGATATCACATCCGTTACAACTTGAACCGTCATAGTGGATGAGCCATGGTGATTTTGTTACATATGACATTTAATACACCTCCTTATAATACGAATTTTGAGAAATATATAACTAACATATTTATAAATCCAAGAGTAATAGCAACAATCCATGATGAATTAATTGCAATCTGCCATTTCATTCTTGCATAGCTGTTATCAATTAGTATTTCAATAAAGTATGTTACTAAGCAAACAACAACTGCTGCTACTGCTCCCCAAACTGTTCCATTTGCAATGAAAAGGAAAACAATTCCTAGTAAGAATATATTTTCATACCAGTGAGCAATTTCAATTAGAGCCATAGTCTTTCCTGCAAATTCAGTAGTAAGACCCTTAACAAGCTCTTGATGTCCATGATGTGACATACTTAAGTCAAATGGAGATTTTCTGAATTTAATAGTTAGTATAAACACAAATCCAAGAAAAATTCCTGGAAGGAACTTAATAGCCATTCCATTTTCTGGATTAATAATATCTGAAATATTAAAACTACCTGTTACTAAATATAATCCTGCTGCAGTGATTAAAACCATTGGTTCATATGCCATCATCTGTAATAATTCTCTTTCTGCACCTATTTGTGCGTATGGAGAATTGGATGAAAAAGCGGCAACAATTAGGAATACACTTGCAAGAGTTAATGTGAATATAACAAGCAATAGATCCAATCCTGCAAAGAAAAATCCACCTGTTACAATAATGAAGAATAAGAAACAACCTACATAAAAATCTTGTGCCTTATTTACTGTAATAGCTTCTTTTTCCATAAGCTTGAACATATCATAAAAGGGCTGAAGTATGGATGGACCAACTCTTCCCTGCATTCTTGCAGAAATTTTTCTATCAATACCTGCTAAAAGTCCACCAACGATAGGTGCTAAAATTATATATGCGATAACACTTATAATAATTGTCATATTCATTTACAGCACCCCCCCTAATAAGATTGCAAACACTCCGGTAATTATAACAACTGTAGCTATAACACCGATTACATTCATTTTCTTTTCGCCAAAATAACCTTCCATGTACCAGTTCTTCAATGATACAGGAACTTCTTTTTCCATTGCGCCTCTAAAAGTTAAATCATCACCTAAATTAGCACCTGCTAAATAAATAGGAACAATCTTTTTATTTGTTCTTCCAAAGAATAGTATTGGTAATACTATTAATACAAACAGCATAATTACCATAATTGTCATATTTGTTGAAGAAAGCGCTAAAATCATATGTTTAGGATCAACATATGGGAATGCTTTAATCAGATATGGCACAATCATAGTTTTTGAAATAAGCGGGAATATTAAACAAACTATAACAGTTAAAATTGTTAAAGTTGATAATACAAAATTCTCATCCTTGTTTACGCCACTTTGTATATTTTCACGGTTTGCCATAATAGCAACCATTTTACCAAGCCATTTTGTCCAGTAGAACAATGTTGCTGCACTACCAAATGCGATAAACATAACTAGTAATACGCCTCCATTGTCAATAAACGCTTTCATTGCAGCCCACTTGGATACTAACATACCAAGAGGTGCTAAAAACATTGCAGAAATACCAACAATCATATATGTTGCTAACTTAGGCATTCTAGTAAATAATCCATCCATATCTTCTATATCTCTGCTACCGATATTGTGTTCTGCAGTACCTACGCAAAGGAATAGAAGTGACTTAGTTATTGCATGGAATATGATTAATAGGATACCAGCCCAAACAGCTGCATACGTACCAATACCTCCGCAGGCAACAATCAAGCCAAGGTTTGCTACTGTTGAATAAGCAAGTACCTTCTTGGCATTGCTTTGAGATACAGCGGCAAAAGAAGCCATAATGAATGTTATACCGCCTACCATCATTACCATAATACCTGCAAGTGACTGCCATCCTAGCAATGGAGCAAGCTTAATAATTAAGAATACGCCGGCTTTAACCATTGTAGATGAGTGAAGTAATGCTGATGTTGGTGTAGGCGCTACCATAGCTCCTAAAAGCCAACTGTTAAATGGCATTTGAGCTGCTTTTGTAATACCTGCAAACGCAAGAAGTGCTGCAACATACGTTACTGCAGGAACTCCAAACATACCCATCATTATTAACTGATTTAATTCTAATGTTCCAAGTGATGAACCCATAATTACTATTGCAATTACAAATCCAACTCCACCTAATAAATTCATTATCAAAGCTCTGAAGGAATTGTTTATAGCCTCCTCTGTCTTTGTATAACCAATTAGGAAGAAAGAACATAAAGTTGTAATTTCCCAGAAGAAGTATAGCCATACTATATTATTTGATAGTACTAGTCCACACATAGCTCCTAAGAAAAGATACATGATAAAGAAGAAAAACGGTCTTCTGTCCGGTTGATCTTTGTGGTGATGTTGGAAATCTTTCATATATCCAAGTGCATACACCGTAATAATACTTCCTATAATTCCAATAATAAGAACCATAATGATAGAAAGCCTATCCACGTACAAATTATTAGTAACGTGAATGTGATGACCTACTTTTACCTCAAACCAAATCATTGTTGGTGTCTGAATGGCCGCAAGTACTGATGCTAAATACTTCTTGTACTTAATACCAAGGTAAATGATCATGATTGCTAATAATACTTCAATAACTGTCATTCCAAGATTAACAGTCTCATTAGCAAAATCAAAATACTCTTCACCTATACCGAAGTACTGATATGCAAGGTAAATAGATGCAACTGCGATTAAAGTCGCAGATACTTTTACTATTACACCTCTCGCTGCATCAGTCCTGAGAACCAAAAGAGCAATTGCAGATAAAAGCGGAAATAAAATTAGAAAAGTAATAGTGCTCAATTTAATCCTCCTCTTTTTTCTAGTTTTTTACCATAAAAAAACTACTATTTCATTTAGTAGCTTGTTTATAGCTAGAATTAAAAATATCAGATATATTATATATTTAATATGTCGAAAAAACAAGCACTTTGTCAGTTTTTTCGGCGTGTTTATAATAGTCAGAAAACTCAGAAAGTCAACGTTTCCGTTGACTTTCTAGAATTATGTGCTTAATTTATTTATTTTATACTTATTTTACCTTTTTTGGTTCAACTTTTGTGGCTATTACCGAAATAATTACACCTATTATTAAAAATATGATTGCAGCAATTAAAATTGTATGAATCATCCCGCTCCAATTGCTTAATAAACCTGTTTCATATTCTTCAAGATAATATTCTGCACCCCAATCTGCTTCATACCAAGGTAAGAATAAACGTCCAAGTATGCCAATAACACCGATTCCAAGGAAAGTATAAGCCATACGTTTTAAATCCCCTAATGCAAGACCTGTCTTCTCATTTTTAGGGAATGCAATAGGATCTTTCTTTGAAAGTCCTCCATACATTTTCCTCCAGATAATATATAAAATCGGTCCTGATACAATACCAATCATTCCTCCTATAAAGTAATCTGTACCATTTATAAAGAAAGATATAAATGCAACAATCATTGGAAGAACACAAATTACAACAAGGAAGCCATATCCACCTGGAATTTTAAAAGGTCTTTCACTATCCGGTATTCTTTTTCTTAAAATTAAAGCAGAAATAAATACTAGAACATATGAAGCTACCAATAAAAATACATCTACTACAACTACCGTGGAAAAATCAAAACTGCAAAGTATTAAGTTTACAATTGCCACAGAAAGGACAGAAATATAAGGGACTCCATGTTTTTTATCGCATTTTACAAGAATAGGTGGTGCTAAATTATCATCTGCAAGTGCAAAAAATCCTCTTGAGCCTGATGCAATGTATGTATTATAAATGGAACATTGCGCAAGCACTGCAACAACTGCAAAGAAAATACCTGATGCAGGACCTAAAAAATGCGTAGCTACATCTGCATATCCTATAGTTCCAGGCTCTGTACCCCAATTTGGCCAATCGCCAAGTGATGCAAGACCTGCAATAGTTGGAAAGATATAGACTGCCATAATCAATGGAACTGTAATAAGTGTTGCCTTTGGAATAACTTGTGGATTTGATACTTCTCCAGCAATAGTAGACATTGATTCATATCCAGAATACATCCACATACCTATAGAAATACCTCCGCCTATATAAAAGATCCAATCAACAGCACTTTCTACTGGCTCAGGTGTAAATGGTATCATTGGATTTTGATTCCAATTTAAAAAACCTATAATAGCTACCATAGCAAATGCCACAATTACTAAGACGGATAAAATAGAGCTGACAATTCCTACATCTTTTACACCTCTAATATTTATCCAAGTAAAAATCAATATTATAAGTGCCTTCGCTGCAAATTCCCAACCTGCCGTAAGATTCCAGGTTGATGCAATATAACCTCCAGCTAAAATTACATAAAGAGAATTATCAATATAAATAGAAATAGTTCTCCACCAACCTGCCTGGAAACCCCAAAATTCTCCACATGCTTCTTGCACCCATTTATAATATCCACCTTCTTGCGGTCTTGCAGAGCCTAATTCTGCTGCTACCAATCCAAATGGTGTACTCCATATAAATGGAAGAACAATAAGCATTACTATTGTAAGTCCCGGCCCGGCTTCTGGGATCATTTCTTCTATTCCGTAAGCACCTGCTGCTACCAAACAAAAGATCATGAATACAACAGTCGAAACTTTAATGTCATGTTTCTTAAGCCCATGTTCGCCAACATCCATTTTAGCTGCGCTTCCAGTTACTTCATTCATTATCATTCCCTCCTTCTAATAATAAAATAATAATAAATTCAATGTCTAAAAGTTTTAAATTAAATGCGTTTTCATTTTTTAAACATTCAGAATTTTTAAAGACAACTAAATTTTACATAATTTTCAGACAATATTCAAGAATCGTATTGCTTAAATATTTTGACAATTTTGTCTTTAAGGTTTCAATATAATTTTAATAATGCTCTACAGTAAATATTACAAAAACTACATTGATTTTTCGTTTTTAATTAAATATTTATTATAAAGCATTGTGTAATCTTTTTACTAAAAAACTTCCTTTGCCAAAGACAAAGGAAGTTTTTATACAAAATATTAAAACTTTATCTTATATATTTTATTATTTTAATGGCGGGAATGTTTCATCAAATGTTTTTTCATCATTTCCCAAAGCATTAAGTGGTCTAACATGACCTGTTTTCTTAGCAATGAAACGTACAATCATTGGTAAAACAACTGCAGAACATGCTAGTATAAATACTGGCAATTGCCCTTCACCAAACGCAAGCAATACTAAGCAGAATAACTGTGCAATCATTGCAACAGGAGGAATCCAAGTCTGACCAGGCTTTACTCTAGCTTTTAAATCTTTTGTATCGTAACCTCTTGCCTTAATTCTCTTTCTGAATACAAGCTGAGAAGCAATGATACCTACCCATGCAAGAGTTCCTGTAAATCCAGACATTGATAATAGATTTTCATAAATACTAGATTCACTTGCAAGTAATCCGATCATTAATACAATCCACATGAATACAAGTGTAAATATTACAGCATTCTTTGGATTTGAGCTCTTATTTAATTTTGAAAGGAACTTAGGAGCAAGACCTTCTACAGATAAACCGAACATACATCTAACAGTTCCATAGAAACCTGTATTAGCACAGCTAAATGCGGCAATCAATACAACACTTGACATAAGACCAGCTAAGAAGTTTAGATTGTATTTAGCAAGTGTATCAGAGAATATTGATCCATCAATATTTGCCTCACCGTAAGGGAAAATTAATAATATTAGTAAAATTGGAATTAAATAAAGTACTACAATACGATAAGTTACACTCTTACAAGCTTTAGGTACTGATTTATCAGGATCCTGTGCTTCAGCAGCAGCAAGTCCAACGATTTCAGTTCCTTGGAAAGTTACAAGTACAATTACCATATTAACTAATACTATTGTAAATCCATTAGGGAATAACTGCTGACCAAACGATAATGCGTCATTTCCAAAGTTTATAGATGCTCCAAGGAAACCTTCATTTCCCCAAAGTCCTACCCAAATACCAAATGCAGCTATGATAAATGATATAATTGCGCAAACCTTAATAATAGCAAGAGTAGATTCAATCTTTGCAAAGATATCTACTGCAGTTAAATTAATAATTGTCAATACTGCAAGTGCTCCAATAGCATACGCCATTGTATTACCTGGGATTAATACATTTAATACTATTGATACCGCAATAGCTTCTGAAGGTACATAGCACACCCAGTTAAACCAGAATGACCAACCCATACCTACAGATAGAGTTTCACCTAAAAATTCATTTGTATAAGCTACAAACGAGCCTTTACGAGGTAAATTAACTAATAATTCCGCATAAGCAATCATAAGTCCGTAAACGATTAAACCTACTACTGCAAATGCTAATAAAACTGCAGGACCCATATCTCTAACAAGTACACCTACTCCTAAGAAATAACATGATCCTATTACTCCGCCTAAACCGATAAATGCAACCTGCCAGCCTTTTATGCCACGTTTCAGCTCTTGGCATTCAGCCTCTACAGGCTTGTTTTCATTTGACATGTTTTGCCTCCTTTTTCTCACATACTAACAATGTTTATTTTTATTGCACAGAGGCTTTTTAATTAAATTTTCAATTTTAAATTTTTTGACTTTTTAATTTATAGTAATAATAATAAATAATAATAATATCTTTTTTTAATTAAAATTTAAGTCTTTGTGCAACACCACTATTTTACACGCTTTATCAAAAAAGGTCAATTACTTTTATATATTGTATTTAATTTAAAAAAACATTAATAATAATGCACCCGGAATACCTAGAATTCCAACAATAACTGCTGATAATAAGTTTAAAGGAATATGCAGGTCCCAACATTGGCCGGCTAAATTAACGATAACTATAAAAATTCCACCGAGAATACTGTTAATAATAAGCTTTAATAAAATTTTTAATGGAACCAAAAATAAATATCCTATTATATAAAGGGCAAAAATACCGAAGGCATAAGCTATTAAAATTCCAATTTCCAAACTCATATCCATAATAATTCCCTCCCATTTAAGAATAAATATATGCTTTAAGTACATAATATAGAATATATATCTTTATTTGAGGAAGGATGTGGATAATATGAATATACCTTTTGAAAATATAGCATCTACTGCTAATAAAGTATATCATCAAATATTAAATGATTCTTACCCTAAAACTGATGAAGAACAGCTTGTATATTTAATAGATAAAGCCTATGATGAATGGAAATGTGCAGAAGCGCGTTTTAATGAGGCTACAGATTCTGATCTAATAGACCATGCAATCTACGATATGCTTGCTGCAAAAACTCATTACACTTATTTGCTGAGAGCAGCAAAAGAAAAATCAGTCTCAAGGTAATTATTGAGACTGATTTCTTTTTAGTAAGTTACTCAACTTTCCCAGCTTAAAAAACTGGATGCACCTTGAAAAATAAATATGATTACGCACACAATTTTAGTTTTTGATTCCAAACTTGAGGAATTGACGAAAAAAAGGTACTCAAAATTTGCTCTGTCATCTCTTCTGAGATTAGAGAATACGCGGATAGAATTTCTTTAAGCGTTGAAATTATTAACTTTAATGATGTTGAAAGTCTAATGTCTGCTACCTCATCGCATACTTGAAAAAAGAATCCTCCTATAGTTCTTAAATCTATAGTACTTCTAGATTCATTTGCAAGCATAATATAGCGAAGAAACACTATTACAGTATGAGCTGTCATCATA
>NZ_AUFC01000026.1 GCF_000426305.1 Anaerovorax odorimutans DSM 5092
ACGATTATTAACAATTTTTTTAACTTTATGTATGGTATTAAGTATATCGGGGATAAGCGCCTGGGCGGATGGTGAAACAGGCTGGCAGGAAGAAGCATCTATGCCCACAGGAAAAAGAACTTTTGTTGTAGCAGTGGTTAATGATAATATTTATGCGATAGGTGGATATAATACGAATACTGTGGAAATTTATGATACAAAAACAAATACTTGGGATATAGGAGCCCCAATTCCAGTTAAAACTAGCAGATCGGCAGGGGCGGTTATAGGTGAAAATATTTATGTTATTACACCAGGAAGTGATGAAATGCAAATTTATGATACAAAAACGAATGCATGGACAACAAAGGGAGACATTCCTATTATACAAGAATGGGTATCAGCAACATCAGTAGGTAAGAAAATCTACGTAATAAATTATGATAATCAAACTAAAAAAAATACTACAGAAATATATGATACAGTGACTGATACTTGGGAAACAGGAACTCCTATACCAACAGATAAGTATAATGGTGCAACTGTTGCAATTGGAAGCGATATATATGTAATTGGTGGTGTTATAAATGGATCCAGTACTAATAAAGTAGATATTTATGATACGAAAACAGATACTTGGTCAAATGGAACTGATATGCCTACAGCAAGATATTACCATACCGCAGCTACTTTAGGTAGTAAAATATATGTTATGGATGGTAAGCCGAGTACGGGTAAGCGATTAAATATAGTAGAAGTTTATGATGTTACAACAAATACATGGACAACAGAAGCTTCTACCCTTGAAGTAAGAGTAGAAGCTGGATCAGCGACGGTGAATGGAAAAATTTATATAATGGGAGGTTCCAATGATACAACGAATTCTTTGAGTACAATGGAATCTCTAAAAATAGGAAATAGCGTTAGTACTGATAAAAAACTATCCGTACTACTAAATACAGGTGAAACCGTTCAGCTAAGTGTAACGTTTAATTTAACAGACAACGCTAACCTAACATGGAGTTCTACAAATGAAGCTGTAGCCACAGTAGATGCTAATGGAAAAGTAACAGCAGTTGGTGAGGGACAAGCTGATATTTATGCTCAAAATGCAGATGGAACATTTAAGGAATACATACCGGTAAAAGTAGTGGAGGGTACTGCAGACGAAATGCGTTTGGCAGTTCATTTAAAATTAGGAGATAACTCTAATCTATATTTAGCTGATGATCCCAGTTTAGTAACTTGGAGTTCAATGGACGAAAGCGTAGCCACAGTATCAGCAAGCGGAGAAGTGACAGCAGTAAAAAAAGGGCTTGCTATAATTAAAGGTGAATTAGAAGGACAAAGTTATCAGATTTATGTTAGAGTGAATGGATAGTTTAAAGCATATGGTATTAAGTATGTTTGATAAATAAACTAATTAATCTGACCAGTATAACTTGGTCAGATTTTTGATTTACAAACAAATTCTTATTGGATTATTCATTAAAACCATTTTTTTGAAAATATAAAAAACTTTTAACCGATTTAGATGCGGTAAGGATAATAGCAGATATTATAAAAACTACACTCATAATCAAGAAATAAATTTCAAATAAATATAATTTACTTGAGGTTATAATTACTAAACCAAAGAATCCTCCAATAAGTAGAAGTATCACCATAAGATTTTTAGCCCATATATGACCTTTGTATAGGAAAAATAATATTATACTTTCTAAGCCTAACCTGATAGTTGCTTGTATTAAATGACTAATTACTTGATTCATAGAACCATTAATAGCATAAATATATGTGCTACCCGGTATCGTGATAATATCAATTATTATTAGGGCTATAATTATGCCAATGACAATTTTTTTGCCTTTTTTAATTAACTCCATTTATTTACCTTCCATATACATAATTTTACTATTTACCATCTTATCATAAATTATAAAAAGAATAAACCGTTTGCATTCCACACATATATAATTTAATATCTAAAAGAGAGAAAAAGGGGAAGCAACCTGCTTTCTAAAAAACAGCCGGCATAGTGTTCGGCTGTTTGCATGAGTAGGTGTACATTGTACACCTGATGTACACCAAGGTTAAGTTATCATATTTAATTCGTAGTAACTTTAAATTATAATTTATAGATTTAATTTCATATAAGTGTTAAAATTTCAGGTGTTATAAGTTATTATATAGTATTGTAGAGAAAACATTTTAATTTTGTTATTATATACGATGCATACAGAATATTACTGCAAATAACAATACCAAAATTAAAGAAAAAACATTGGAACGCTCTAATGTGGATTCCATGAATGAAATGACAAATATGATTAGCAGTCAAAGAGCACTGCAAAGTGCAAGTCAAGTTCTTAAAATGTACGATCAACTAATGGATAAAGCTGTTACTGAAATAGGCAAAATATAATAAATAAAAGAAATGGAGGAATCCTTAATGAATTTATCCTTTTACTCGGGGTCTGTAGGTGCAGGTGCACAGCAATCAAAACTGGATACTATTGCAAATAATATAGCAAATGTTAACACTGTAGGATATAAGTCTGAGAACGCAGGATTTGTTGATTTGTTATATTCAAATATTAATGCTCCGGAGACACAAGACAGTGATTTAAAAGTAGGCAGTGGTGTCAGATATGAAAAAACAGATATAAAGTTTATGGATGGAGGATTAATAAGTACCGATAATCCATTGGATTTTGCTATAAAAGGGGATGGCTTTTTTGCAGTTATGGATCCTGCTGACGGAGAGATAAGGTATACCAGGGATGGCAGTTTTAAAATGTCTTTGCAGGAAGATGGGGAATTTTACTTAGCTACCGCTAAGGGTGATTTGGTTTTAAGTGTGGATGAAGAACCTATTATGATGACAGAAGATCAAAAAAGCATTGATCTAGAAACTATTGGTATTTTTGACTTTGAAAATAAAGAAGGTTTTCTATGTGTAGGAGATAATTTATATGTTCCTGTAGATAAAAATGGTGAAAGTTATTTAAAAGAGGATTCTTCTGCAGTTGAAAAATATTTAGAATTATCAAATGTAGATCTTGCCAGTGAAATGAACAAACTAATTGAGGCACAAAAGGCATATCAAATGACCTTACGTATGGTAAAAACTTCAGAAGAAATTGAGGAGACCATTAATAATTTGAGATAATAGGAGGAAAGTGTGGATGGATATGGAAAAAGTTACGGAGAAAGTAACACCCCATCAATTGCAAATAAGTGTTTCATCTGACAGAATGATGGCATTTCTTAAAGTTTTATCTATAGATAACCCGGATCCTTTGGAACCAGAGACTATTTTAAATAAACTAAAAGAATCAAAGATTAGTTATGGTATAAAAAATGAAGAAATAATTAGATTTTGTAAAAATGGTAAATATTTTTTAAAGTTAAAAGTTGCAGAAGGAGTTATTCCAATTAATGGGGAAGATGGCAAGGTGGATTTTGAGTTTAATACTGATCCCAATGGAATACCTAAAGTAAAAGAAGATGGAACTGTTGATTTTAAAAATTTAGGATTAATACAAAATGTAGAGAAAGATCAACTTTTATGTACTATTATACCGGCAAAAAAAGGAATAGAAGGAATAGATGTATATGGACAATCTGTTAAAGCGAAAGATGGTATTACACCTCAAATTAAATGCGGTAAAAATACCTATGCTTCAGAGGATCAATTAAAGATTTTTTCTAACACTTCAGGAAATGTTCGCTATTTGAGAAGTATGGTTGAAGTTGAAGATGTTTTAAGAATAAAAGGTGATGTAGGTCTTACTACGGGTAACATTGATTTTGATGGTACTGTAGAGATACAAGGAAATGTTTTGGAAGGGTTTAATGTTACTGCGAAAAAAGATATTATTGTTAAAGGCTTAGTGGAAGGATGTTGCTTAACTTCAGGTCAAAATATTGTAATCAGTGATGGCTTTAACGGCATGAAAAAAGGGATTATTCGTGCAGAAGGAAGTGTTACATGTAAATTTATAGAGACAGGTACGGTAATCTGTGGAGATAATTTTTCTTGTAATGTAGCGATAAACAGTAAAATAAAAGCAGGAAACAGTATTAAGCTAGTAGGAGATAAAGCTGCTTTGATTGGAGGGAATTACAGCGCGGGAGAATTAATTTCCGCAAAGACAGTGGGAAGTGATAAAAATATACTTGTAAACCTATCTATTTCATTGGACGATAATAGCAGAGAAGAAAAAATAAAAGAAGAATTAGAAGAAGTCGTAAGTGAAATGGAGTTATTATATAAAAAGGTCGAACAAATAAAGAAATTTAAAAATATTTCTGAGTCTATTTCTCAAAAAACCGCAATGATTCAAAAAATTATAACAAGAAATGAAGTATTAACCCTTAAGAAAAAAACTTTAGAACAAGATTTAGAGAAAATAAAAGAAACAAGGAAAGATTTGAATCCTGAAATTATTTGCAGCGGACAAATATACAGAGGTGTTAAAATTTCCATGGGTTCAGTTTCTATGAAAATCAGCAGTACAATAAGTCACCAGCGTTTTTACTTAGATAATGGTGAAATTGTTATGGGGATGATTTTACCTACTCAAGATTAATTAAAAATAGAAAGGGAATGGTGTATGCAAATTAAAAATTATGAAGAATTAAATTTTACACAAATTGATGTGTTAAGAGAAATCGGCAATATTGGATCAGGTAATGCTGCAACGGCTTTGTCCGGAGTGGTTAATAAAAGGATCAATATGTCAGTTACTGATGTTAAAATACTGGATTATAATGATGCAATGGATATGGTAGGCGGACCTGAACTTATAGTAGCGGGTGTAATTGTAAAATTGTCGGGAGATATGGAAGGTATTATGCTGTATCTGGGCAAATTAGAGTTTATTAATATGGTTTTAGAAAGTATTTCTTTAGATCCTGTGGAGTCATATGATGAACTGTCAGAATTGGAATTATCCAGTGTGACGGAAATTGGTAATATTTTAATATCTTCTTATATGAATGCGATTGCTTCTTTAGCTGATATAAATATAAAATTATCAGTGCCTGCAATAGCTGTAAATATGGCTGGGGCAATTTTAAGTGTTCCAATGGTTGAATATAGTTATACGGCAAACAAGATTATGATTATTGATGCAAATTTTATGTTTGATGGCAAAGAAATTTGTAGTGATTTAATACTTGTGCCAGATATAAATTCCTTATCTTTTCTTCTTAAGAAATTAGGTGTTGCCGATGAGTAATATGACTTCCGTAGGTATTTCTGATATGAAAATAATTAAAGGTAATGGATGTCTAATTACATATGCTTTAGGATCTTGTGTTGGGATTTGCATTTATGATTCCAGAACAAAACTTGCAGGCATGGTACATATAATGTTGCCAAATGCTCCTAATGGAGACAATGCTAATCCCTATAAATATGCGGATGTTGGAATAAAAAACATGATTTCAAAGATGATTTCTATGGGTGCTGTGAAAAGCAACCTGTTTGCTAAAATAGCAGGTGGAGCAAAAATGTTTGAAATTTTTGATGACAATGCCTTCGGTAATATTGGCAAAAGAAATATAATTACTGTCAAGGATGTCTTACAAGGAGAAAGAATACCTATAAAAGGTGAACAAGTGGGTGCGAACTATGCAAGGACCCTACTTTTTTGTGCAGAGAATGGAGAAGCTAAAGTTAGAACAGCGGGCTCTAAAGAAACAATTTTTTAATGATTGTTTCTTTAGAGTAATATTTTATTTATGTCTTGAATTTCCTTCTACTTGAATACACGCTTTTAATACTGCAGATAGTAAATCAGTTGAATATTGCTTTTCATAAGAATTTAATTTTGCAAATAGCTGTCCTGCATCTGATGAAACATACATTGGAGGCAGCATATTCAATGTAAGAGCAATCACGTCGTTTGTACATTTTTCGCAAGTACACATCCCCAATTTTTTCATAGTAGGTATTACTTTGCTTTTTACAAGCCCTTCGGCCAAATTATAGTAAGGAGGTTCTTTTTTTATTGATTTTACAGGTTCATTATTATTTATATTAGAATAATCATTTGTTTGATTTAAATTTTCATTATTATTTTTTACAAAGTTTTCTTTATTTTCATTCTTCGTTTGCAGTTTATTTTCGTTGGATAAATTTGTTTCTCCAATTGAATTATTATCAACTGAAATTGATTTTTCCAATTCTTTTTTTATAATTTCCGATACATTATTTTCTGAGTTGTTTTCAACTTCAATTCTTGAAGTTTTATTAAATTTCTTTGTATTATTTTCATCATAAACTGAATTTGATGAGGTTTCATCAGGTTTATTAGCTATAAGGCTAAGAACATGAGATGTTTTATTACTTTTCTTTGCCATTATTTAAACCTCCCTAGATATACCATTTTTGCAAAGGCACTGTAATCTATAGATGCGTTTGCTTTTGGAGCATATGATAAAATTCCTTGTCCATGAGCAGGTGCTTCAGCTACAGCAACACTGCTGCGAATTTTTGTTGAAACTACTATTGTTCCAAGTTGATCAGCGATTTGCCCTGCCATTTCTTCCACTTCTTTAGTAAGCATCATTCGTTTGTTATATTTTGTTAATAAAATGCAGGAAACTTCTAAACTAGGATTAAAGAATTTTTTTACGCTGTCAATTGTTTCTTTAATTTGACTGATTCCTAAAAGGCTTAGAATCTCGGGAACCATAGGTACAATCAGTGAATCAGCAGCTACATAGGCGTTTACCGTCAATATATTTAGAGCAGGCGGTGTATCTATAATAATAAAATCATAATTGTCTTTTATGTCATTAATTGCATCTCTTAGTAAAAACTCTCTTCCCGAACGATTGAATTCCAACTCGGCAGTACTTAATAGAATATTTGAAGCTATAAAATCACCACAGTCAATAGAACGCAGAGCCTCTTTAGCAGTTACGTTCCCCTTAAGAACATCATAAATGGTAAAACCTGATTCAATGTCTAAACCGAGGCTGAAACCTAAGCTTCCTTGTGGATCAAGATCAATACCTAGTACTTTATTTCCCATACTAGAAAGACAAGAAATCAGAGCATTGCAAGTAGTGGTTTTTCCCACTCCTCCTTTTTGATTTGTTACTGTTATAATTTTCGACAATTTATTTCCTCCGATTTAAAATAAGACTAGAAAACTCTTATTTAATTTTATCATATGTCGATATATATGTATATAAACAAACGTAAATTTAAAAGAAATTAGATGATGTAATGGTTCCAATGATTAAGACAGCGTTGCTGATAGGAAGAAATCATTGAATCATGCTAGGAAAACAGGAACATGATATAATGATTCCCTTGATTGAAAATAGTGTTGCTTCAAGGGAGAAATCATTAAACCACATTTTGAAAGCATACTATATTGTACATAAAAGATAGGGGGAAATTAATTATGATAAACAGTATTGACAGTTATTCATCGATCAGTACTCGAAAGGGAGTTAGCGGTGTTGTCAGCGGACTTGATACAGATGAAATTGTAAAGGGGATGACCAGTGGAACTCGCAGTAAGATTGCAAGTCTTCTTCAAAGCAAAGAAATCTTAACTTGGAAAAGAGATTCATATCGTTCTATAAGCAGCAAATTGATTGCTTTTTCTGAGAAATATATGTCATTCTCTTCAACAAGTAATATTTTAAGCAATAGCTTTTTTCAAAATTCTACAATATCAGCCATAGGAGAAAACAGTTCATGTGTATCGGTTACGGGAGATCCAAAAAGTGTACAAGGATTATCTATTGAAAGTATTGATCAGTTGGCAACTTATGAAAACTTTATATCAAATAAGAATGCATCAAGTCATGCACTGCTGACAAATGATATTGATCTTTCAGCAGCAGGCAGAACAGTTAATAATTTGGCGGGTGAAACGATTAATTTAAGCTATGAGGGTAAAATTTATAATGTTACTATAGATAAAGACTTTACAGGAACAACTGCCTCAGAAATTTCAGATGCATTTAATGCTGCTCTAAGTAAGATTGAGCTTTCAGACGGAAGTACACTTGATTCAAAGATTGAGATGAAAGACGGTGGAGATGGCAGCACTATTGAAATTATATCTAAGGATGGTAATGAGGTTTCTGTATCGGCAGGAAGTAAATCTGCATTAACAGCTTTAGGTATCAGCACAGGTGCAAGTTCAACTTCATCTTCAGATCCAATAACAGGAACTCTTGGAGATATTACAAGTCAAATCGTATTCAATGATTTAATTAAAGGAAAAAGCATGATCTTTGATTACAACGGAATACAAAAGACAATTACATTCAGTGATACTAAAACTTATAGTAATATTGGTGAATTGAAGGCAGAGTTACAATCTCAGCTTGATACTGCCTTTGGAGCAGGTAAAATTACTGTAGCCGGGAGTGGTGAAGATGGAGAAGTTGGAAGCTTAAGTTTTACAACTACCAATGATTCTTCTATATTAACTTTTGTAAATGCAGATAAGGAGTTGGCAGGTCTCAAAGGTATCTTTAACACAGAGACTTATACATCCAATCGTTTAAACTTATATAAACCTATTTCAGATATGGCAACAGAGTTGGGATTAACTCCAAATGGGGATGGGAATTATGTTATGAATGTGAATGGTAAAGAATTTACATTTGATGGAAGCAAAAGCATAAAAAATGTAATAGATACAATTAACTCTTCTAATGCGGGGGTTAGTATAAAGTATTTGTCTGTAACTGATAAATTTAGTGTTTCTGCTACAGACTCTGGTTCTTTAGGCAATGTTAATATCAGTGATACAAGCGGAAATTTAGCAAGTATTCTAATAGGTACAGCAGGAACGGACTATAACATAAATGAAGGAAAAGATGCTGTGATGAAAATTAGTTATGACGGTGGAGTAACAGAGAGCGAACTGATAAGAAATAGTAATACTTTTTCTATTGATGGTGCAAACATTACATTAAATTCTACCTTTTCTGAAGGAGATGCCGTTACATTCACATCAAAACAAAATGCAGATGATATGGTGAAAGTTATCAAAGATATGGTTAATGATTATAATGAGATCATAGAACTAGTAAATACTGAAGTTTCTACCAAAAGAAATCGAGATTATAAACCTCTCACAAATGAGCAGGAAGAAGGAATGACAGACAGTCAAATTGAGGAATGGAATAAGAAAGCTAAGGCAGGAATGTTGTTTGCCGATTCTGATCTACGTACACTTACAAGTGAACTACGTTTTGCTTTTTCTTTTGCAGTACCTAATTCGGGGTCAATAAGCGATATAGGTCTTTCTACATCAAGCAATTATCAGGATAATGGGAAGATTCTTGTTGATGAGGAAAAGTTAAAAAAAGCATTAGAAGAAAGACCTGATGAAGTAAAGAATATGTTTACTATGCCAAAGAGCACAGAGTCAACAGCTACACAATATGATGCAGGTATTATGACAAGAGTGAAAGGGATTTTTGACAAATATTCTGCCAAAATGGGAGAAAAAGGTATCTTTATAAAAAAAGCAGGCTTGGAAAATTCATATCTTACTTTAGATTCTGATATATATAAAAGCATGAAAGAAATTGATGAACAAGTTGAAAGATTAAGTACAAGTCTAAAAGCAGAAGAAGATCGTTACTATACTCAATTTACTGCTTTGGAAAAATATATATCTCAGATGAATACACAAAGTAGTTGGCTAACTGATCAATTTAGCAGCTAGAAAGGATTAGGTATATATAATGAGCTATGGAAATGCTTATCAGAATTATAAAGAACAATCTGTAAATACTATGACAAAAGGGGAAATGCTGAACTTACTTTATGAAGAGATGATAAAGCGTTTAAAAAGGGCAAAAATCGGTGCAGAAAAAGAAGACTATGCTTTATTTGATAGTGAGATTAAAAGAACTAAAGAAATAGTTACATATTTGGTAAACAGCCTAAATCGAAAATATTCAGTTAGCAAAGATCTTCTAAGGTTATATGATTTTATAAATTATGAATTGGCACGTATAAGTGCAAGCAGAAATATAAATATAATAGATGAAGTTTTGCCTTTTATAGTGGAATTACGAGATACGTTTAAAGAAGCAGATCGTATTGCAAAAAAAACAGGTGGTATGACAGCTTTGGGAGGTTGATATGAAAATGGACAATAGTAATACCGCTTTAAATAAGATCCTATCCAATTTGCAAGTGAAATATAATCATTACAATAATCTTTTCAACTTAACAAAACAGTTAGAAGAAGTATTTAAGATGAATGATGAGGTTTCAATAGCTGCTACTCTAAATATGAGACAAAAGGTTATGTTAATTGTAGATAAGCTTGATGCAGAAAATAGATTGATTGTTAGTAAATTACCTAAAGCGATAAAAGAGAGAATGACTGAAGTTCTATTCCCGAAAGGTGATCCTGTAAGGCTGGAAAATGCTTTAGAAACCAATATCTTTGATACCAATAAGAGAAATCTTACTCTTTTAAAAAAAATTATCGATTTAGATGATAAAGTTAACAAAATTATAAATAAGCGATAGGCGGAGGTATGAATATGGCATTGGAAATGAAAAAAGAAGCAGTAGAAAATGACATAAATGAAATAGAAATAATGGAATTTACCATAGATGGGGATTTGTTTGGAATTCGCGTTGAGCAAGTACGTGAAATTATGATGCCAAGTTCAGTTAGAGAAATTCCATTATCACATCCGGCGGTAGAAGGAGTTTTTAAACCTCGAGATACAGTAATAACGGTAATTAATTTACCGAGATATTTAAATTTGGAAGAGGAAAACAATTCAGAACGTAATTTGTTTATAGTAACAGATTTTAAAGGAAGACTCTCTGCTTTTAGAGTGCATACTGTAGTAGGAATCGATCGAATTACAGAAGAGGCACTTCAAAAACCGGATAAAACCATATATGGCGGAGGAGAAGGTGTTGTAGTAGGATTGGCACAATGTGAAAATAGATTACTAACTATTTTAGATTTTGAAAAAATTGTGGCAGAAATTTCGGTAGATACAGATACGCTATAAATGCCTATGAGAGAATGATTAAGAAACACAAACTTTTGTAATTCTGCATACGATACAACAGAAACAATATAAATATTCATACTTTAAGCTATAAGCTTTTAGTTGAATATATAATGTTTTTGAGGTGAAAATATTGTGTGGAAAGATATGAAAGTAAAAAGGAAACTATTAGTTGGATTTGGCATAATACAAATACTGCTTATTATTTCTATGCTTATATCCATTGGAAATATTTATAAAGTTTCAAATGACGTAAATAAATACAGTGAGACGATTTTACCAAACAGTGAAATTATAAACATGATACAAAAAAATATGTTATCAGTGCAAAATTATTTGTATCAAGCTGTTATTTCAGAAGATTTGGATGAAATTGAAAAGTTATGTGATTCTTCTAAGGCTGATGCTGAAACTATCTACAGCAAATTAGATGAATTGAAAAATAATAACGGAATCACAGAGGAAAGTTATAATAAATTACTTCAAGCTTTTTCAGATGTTAAAGAATTAAGAATTCAAATTGTAGATGCAGTATTAAAAAATGATAATGATACGGCTATGCAAATCCTTAAGAACGAATTTAAAATAAATTTTGAAACAGCTGATAAGGCAATGGAAAAATGCTATAATGATAAATCTGAGATTGAGAACACTTTAGTAGAGGCTTCAGAGTTGGCAAAAAATCAAGCTATAATAACTCTAGCAGTAATACTAAGTATATCAATTATAATTTCATTTATAGCTACCGTAAAAATTACAAAAAGTATAAATAATCCTTTAGAAAAGATTGAAATGGCAGCAGAATCAATGGCTAAAGGAAATTTAAAAATTGATATAGAATATTATTCAAAAGACGAAGTTGGTAAATTAGCTGAAAAATACAGGCAAATGAGCAAAACTCTCTCTGCTTATATTAAAGATATTGATAGAGTTATGGAAGAAATGGAAAAGGGTAATTTTGCAATAGAGTTGCCGAATAACTTTATTGGAGATTTTGTAAAAATTCAAAAATCTTTTGCTGATTTTATATTGAATATATCCGTAGCTTTAAGAGATATTAAAGTCTCGGCAGAGATGGTTGACAGTGCAGCAGGTCAGGTGGCAATCGGATCCCAAGCACTGGCGCAGGGAGCTACTGAGCAAGCAAGTTCAATTGAAGAACTTTCTGCATCTATTGCTGAAGTTTCAGCTCATATAAATTTAAATGCTGAAAATACTAATACAGCAAAAGAAAAATCTAATGAAACAGTAGATTCTGTGGAAAATAGCAATAATAAAATGCAAAAACTAATTGAAGCTATGAATGAAATTAGCTTATCTTCATCACAGATAGGAAAAATTATAAAAACCATAGATGATATTGCCTTTCAAATAAATATTCTGGCATTAAATTCCGCTGTAGAAGCTGCAAGAGCAGGGACTGCAGGCAAGGGTTTTGCTGTTGTTGCAGATGAAATTAGAAATTTAGCCAGTAAAAGTACTGAGGCGGCCAAGAATACAACTGAATTGATAGGTAATTCTATAAAATCAGTAGAGAAAGGCAGAAAGCTATCTGAAGAAACAGCGGAATCTTTATTAAGAATAGTTAAGGACATTAAAGAAGTAACTAATTTGGTTGAAGAGGTTAATCTTGCCACAAATGAACAGGCAGGGGCTATTTCTCAAATTAATTTAGGGATTGAGCAAATCTCAACAGTTGTGCAGAATAATTCTGCAACTAGTGAGGAGAGTGCAGCTGCGGCAGAAGAATTATCAGAGCAATCTCAGAAATTGAATCAGTTAGTGAACAAATTTAAAATTAAAAATATAGATTTAGAGAATACTATGGGTGACTATAATAAGTTAAAATATACAAATAAAGATGCCCATATAACAGATAAAGAATTTAATGATAATAGTAAGTATTAATATTATTTTAAAAGGTTGTTTGTCAACTGTGGGGGTTAGATAGAAATATCTAGCCCTCTATTTATGATTAATAAGTATTAATAAAATACCAGAAGTATTCTTTTTCTAAAATTGATGAAAGACCTATAACCAAATGAAACACGTTTAATAACTTTGATTTTATTGTTGCAGCCTTCAATAAAGCCATTACTTAAGGTTCTGCCTTCATATTTAATAAAGGATGAGCAAATAGGTTTATACCATTTTTTTATCGTTTTGATGACAGAATCAAATTCTGAGATATTATACTTTATGGCTAATTCCAGCCACTTATCTAATAGTTGTATTTGCTTTTCAGAATTATCAAGATTAATAATATAAAGGAAATCTTGATATAATGAATGAGCATTTGCCAATTCACTATTGAGTGATAAAATATAGTTTAAAACTTCATAGTCGGTAACAGGTCTTTTTAATAGGTGAGAAAAATATCTTCGCTTATCATTAATATCATCAAAATTCTTGTTAAGCAAGCGCCAATTTCTTTTTATTTGATATGCTGTTTTATTATCTAAAGAGTTAGAAATTCGCTTCCTGACAGAATTAAGAGCTACATTTACAACTCTTTGATAGTGAAATTTATCAGCGACTAATGTAGCGTTAGGAAATAACTTTAAAATTATTTGTCTATATGGCTCCCACAAATCTGAAATGATATATTTAACTCTATTTCTTACCTTTCTATTAAATCTAGAAAAATACTTATATACAGAAGAAAATTTTCTATCTGAAAGAATTTCAAGTATAGATTTATTAATTGGATCAACAACTAAAAAAGCATATTTACCTTCTGATGTATTTGCTTTAAATTCATCGAAAGAAAGAACAGAAGGTAAGGTGTTGGGTAGATTAATATTATCAACTTTCTGTAGACTACGGTAAACAGTGGACGTTGAAACATTATGATTGTTAGCAATATCTGTTAAAGAATCAATTTTTTTAAGAGAGAATGTAATACTTTGATATACCTTATTAGAAATAAAACAATGTTTCTTAACGCATTTTAAATCTTCGGTAATAGTTTTATTACAATCTTCACATTCAAAACGTTTCTTTTTAATTGAGACGATAAGAGGCTGAGGACCGCATGAATTATATTTAAGGTCAACAGTACGGTAATCGTGAAGCTTATATATGATCTGTCCACAGAAAGGGCAGACATAAAACTTTGTGGAAGAGATAAAATGAATCCTCTTAGCGGTAACTCCATTTTTAAGAACAACATAATCATTACGAAGAAAATTATTCTCTACAATATTTTCTTCTTCTAAATCTAGTAAAAATTTGATATTATTATTTATAGACATAACATAACTCCTTTCGTGATTTGGTTTAGTTCACTTTAATCATAAAACAGAGTTTATGTTATGTCTTTCTTTTTTTCTATTTACCCCCACAAAAATTATAGAACCTTTTAAAATAGAGTACCTTTTAGGTACTCTATTTTGATATAATTAATAAAGGGGTTTATAAATTGAGTATAGAAGAATTTCGTATAAATAGAAAAAGAAGGCGTATTCGTAATTTAATAGTTTTCTTAATTATTGTTAGTTCTCTTACTATAGGGATTGTTATTGCTGTTAAGGAAGCTGCACCTTCAAAGGAAAGACTGCCGGTTAGCAATATCGACGGAATACCAGTAGTAACAGATTTACTTCCAAAGGGAATAGAAGGAAGACCGGGAGTTACAAGAAAAATAAAATATATTGTTATTCATGAAACAGGCAATACAGAAACAAACGCAGATGCCGTAGCTCATGATATATATCTTCATAGAGTAGCAGAGGAAAAACCATTAGCTTGGCATTATACTGTGGATGATCATGAAATCTATCAACATCTGCCTGACAATGAGATTGGATATCATGCTGGAGATCAGCTGAAAAAAGATGGAGGTAATGTTAATGGTATAGGTATTGAAATGTGTGTAAATTCGGAAAATGATTATGAGCAAACATTGAAAAATACAGCTTTACTTGTACACTACTTACTGGATGTATATGATCTTGATATTAGTGCTGTAAAAAAACATCAAGATTTTTCGGGTAAGATATGTCCTGAAAGATTAATAAAAGAAGATAGATGGGATGAATTCTTAGAAATGATTTCTTCTGCTGAAGAATATAATTAAGGAGACTATTTAATGGCAAAAAAAACAAAAAACGTATTCGTATGTCAAGAATGTGGATATGAGAGTCCTAAGTGGATGGGACAATGTATATGTGGACAATGGAATACAATGATTGAAGAAAAGGTTGTGGATATTAAAGATAACGATAATAGACGCAGAACAGATGCTTTAGAAAAAGTAAAAGCTATAAAGCTATCAGAAGTAAAGTCTGGCGACTATACACGCATAGATACAGGTATTAGAGAATTAAACAGAGTTTTGGGTGGAGGTCTAGTAAAAGGTTCATTGACGCTAATATCAGGAGAGCCGGGAATAGGAAAATCTACGATTATTATACAGGCAGCAGCTAAAATTGCTCAAACATACGGAAAAGTGCTTTATGTTTCCGGTGAAGAATCCGAGGAACAAATTAAGATGAGGGCAGACAGAGTTTGTAATGGAATGACGGACAACCTTTTCCTTTTGGCAGAAACTAATATGGAGATAATCATTAATGTCTTAGATGAAATAAAACCCGTATTTCTGATAATAGATTCTATTCAAACAATGTACACAGAAATGCTGGAATCAGCGCCGGGAAGTGTATCTCAAGTAAGAGCTTGCGGAAATGAGCTTATGAAAGTAGGTAAAGTAAAAAATATATCTGTATTTATTGTAGCACATGTAACAAAAAACGGAGAGCTTGCAGGTCCTAAAATAATTGAACATTTAGTAGACTGTGTTTTAAATTTTACAGGAGAGAGAAATCAAGAACTTAGAATATTAAGATCATATAAAAACAGATTTGGAACTACAAGTGAAATAGGGGCCTTTGAAATGGTTGAAGAAGGTCTTCTTGAAATAGAGAATCTATCAAAGAGTTTTCTTGAGGGTATGGAGAGCTGTGCAGAAGGCTCTATGGCTACGGCAGTTTATGAAGGAACCAGACCTTTACTTTTGGAAGTACAAGCATTGACAGCTCCTACCAATGTAGGATTTGCAAGGAGATCTGCAATTGGTGTTGAATTGCCGAGACTAAATATGATACTTGCGGTACTTGAAAGAAAAGTAGGAATATCTCTTGTAAACCAAGATGTCTATATAAATATCGTAGGTGGTTTAAAACCTGAAGGGACATCTATTGATTTAGCCGTTGCTTTAGCAATTTATTCTACATATAAGGGAATTCAAAATTCGAATAAAACATTATCTCTTGGAGAAATTGGATTAACAGGAGATTTACGCTCGATACAAAATGCAGATAAAATTGTACGAGAAGCAGTACGAATGGGTTTTACTAAAATAATTTTACCAAAAAAAAATGCAGATAAGTTCATGGAAAAGCAAAAAGATATTCAGATAATAGGGGCAAAAAATATAAAAGAAGCAATTAAAGCCAATGAATAAAAAAGAGCAAAAGCAAAATTTGAAAAATAAATTTATTTGTAAAGACTAAAAGTATTATAACTTGAATTTTACAAATTGTTCATACACCTTTTATATTATCTCAATACGGTAATGTGATATTTTCTGCAAAAAAATATGCATCTTTTGCATTTTGCTACAAAAGATGCACAGTATACATAATAATATTTTTTTATTTCTTTAGTTCAAACCAAAAGGTACTACCTTCACCGAGTTTACTTTCTACTCCAAATTTGGCATTATGAAGAAGTAGTATCTCTTTAACAATGGAAAGTCCAAGACCGCTTCCTACTGTATTTCTACTGTGATTTGAGCTTGCTTTGTAATACCTTTCCCAAATATGATCTAATTCTTTAGGATCAATACCTTGACCTGAATCTGCAATTTCGCATCGTACATAATTTTTCTTTTCTTTTAATGTAATAACTATATTTTTTATATCATTACTATATCTTAAAGCATTATCAACAAGATTAGAAATAACTTGTTTTATTCTAGCTTCGTCACCATTAATTAAAATATCGGAAGGACAATTAAAACTTATATTATATCCTTCTTTTTCAGCATAAATGTCATATGAATGTAAAATACTTTCTATAACTTCTTTAAGGTTAAAATTAGTTATTTTTAATGAATCTACACCCGACTGCATTTTGGAAAGAGCGAGAAGATCATTAACTAATAGATTTAAACGGTCAGCTTCATCTATAATAACTTGCAGATGTTTTAAACGCTTTTCTGGATTATCTCCCGATAAATCACGAATCATTTCAGCATATGATTTTACCATTGTAAGAGGTGTTCTTAAATCGTGAGAAACATTGGAAATTAAATCCCTCTGTAAAGTTTCGGTTTTCGCAAGCTCTTTAGAAGTATGGGTTAAAGTATCAGCCAAAAGAACAATTTCTGAATAATGACCTCCTTGAAATGATATTCCGTATTCTCCTTTAGCAAGTTTTGTGGCAGATTTAGTAATTTCTCTTATAGGTTTCGCAATTCTGTTTGAAAGATATAATGAAAGCGTAAATGCCAAGATAAGAGATATAATAGTAACATAAATTAATTGGTTGGCTAAAATATCAACTGTGGATTCAACAGGATACAACGGTGAGAAAATATATAGAATAACTTCTTTACCAGGAGTACTGTCTAATATTGCTCCGTATGCTAAAGTATTTGTGTTAGTATTGGGGTCAGATAAAATAATCGAAATCGTTTTGTTAGAACTTGATAAAAGCTTTTTTCTCACACTGGCTTTTTCCTTTAAATAAGTTCCATAAGCGTTAAAAACCTTTGGTTGAAAAAAGTTAGAATCTTCTTCTTTTTTCTCTTCGTCTGTTGTTATTGGTGAAAAAATAATAGTATCATTTGCTGTTTCTATATGAATATATAAATCGTTTTTTTGTAATATGGAGTAAATGCTTTCTATTAAATCCTCTTGCCCATACTGAGATATTATAGTATTAGCTATTCTCCTAGTTTCTGCAATTTTCATTTCTTCATAGTAAGTACGTAAAAAGAAAATTTGTAAAAACCATAAAATTAACATTAGAAGTGCTGCAAATAAGACAAAATATGCCCATAATTTAAATTTTAAACTTCTAGTATTAAACTTCAAATTTATATCCTACCCCTCTTAATGTGACAATATAGTCTCTGTATTTACCAAGATTATTTCTTAGGTTCTTAATATGAGTATCAATCGTTCTGTCATCACCGAAAAAATCATATCCCCAGATATCAGAAAGAAGCCTGTCTCTGGAAAGAGCAATATTTTTATTTTGAACTAAATAAAATAAGAGCTCATATTCTTTAGGTGTTAAATCTGCCTTAATACCGTCTACTGTTACTGTCCTCGCTGGTATATTGATTTCAAGTCCTTCAAAAGTAAGGACTTGAGCTTCCTCATTGGAATTACTTGTTTTGCTGCGTTTTAAAACGGCATTTACGCGGGCCATTAATTCTTTAGGACTAAATGGCTTTACTATATAATCATCAATTCCAAGCTCAAATCCAAAAAGCTTGTCATATTCTTCTCCTCGGGCGGAAAGCATAATGATTGGAATTTTTTTTATTTTTTTTATTTCTTTACAAGTTGAAAAACCATCAAGTTTTGGCATCATAATGTCCATTATTATTAAATCGAAATCGTAGAGTTTACAAAGATTTATAGCTTCCATACCGTCATCAGCTTCTGTAACATTATAGCCGTTAAACTCTGCATATTCTCTTATTACTTCACGAATTTTTTGCTCATCATCAACTACTAATAATTTGTACACCGTGTGTAATACCTCCTAAAGTAAATTGGTTCATAGAATTTTAAATAAACATATAAATTAAATCTATAATTATAATAACTTGATTATGTGAACATTTCATGAAAATTATATGATTTATTTAGTAATCTGTGAAGTGAGTATTCCTTTTCTTTTTCATAATAACATAAATATATAATAAATTATATATTTAATATTAATTATTATAGTTGACACGTAAATTTCATTGTGATAAAATAAAAAATTGTTTTCTTGACAATTGCCATATAAAAGGGCTATACTGTTATTAGGACTGGAGGTCTTTAATATGTTTGCAGTTGGAGATAAAATCGTGTATCCTATGCACGGAGCAGGAGTTATCGAAAAAATAGAGGAAAAGAAAATCCTTGGTGAAAACAGGAAATATTATATATTAAGTGTACCATGTGGTGATATGAAAATAATGATTCCTGTTGATAGTGCTGAAGAAATTGGAGTCAGGGCTATTGTATCATCTGATCAGCTGATTAGAGTTATTGAATTGCTGAAGAGTGAGACAACACAAATGTCTAACAACTGGAATAGACGTTATAGAGAAAATCAAGAAAAGCTAAAAACAGGAGAGCTTTCTAAAGTTGCAGAAGTAGTTAGGAATCTAATGCGTACAGATCGTGATAAGAAACTTTCTACAGGAGAAAAGAAAATGCTCTCAAGTGCCAAGCAAATATTGATTAGTGAAATGATTCTCGTTAATAATGTTGACCAAGATGAAGCAAATGAAATAATTAATAGATCAGTTGAATAAGGGGTAATACATAGTGCTTAAAAATTTATTTTTTAAGCACTAGTTTTAAGGGAAAGGGGGTGAATCAATGATTAGAAAATTATTTAGATCTATATTTACGCTTATTGGAATGTTATTTGGATTTGGAGTTTTTTTATTATTAAGATTTTTAATTGAAGACACCGGATTTATGGGTAAGATAAAATTATCTGATACTCATGAGTTCATAATATCAATTATTTGCGCAATTATTTTTGGATTATTATTTTTTATTCTTACTCCAACATTTGGGCGACATGGAGCAAAAGTTGCAAAAAATATAGAAACAGATTTACAAAAAGTACCTACAAATGAAGTAGTATTAGGTACGTTTGGTTTAATTATAGGGTTAATTATTGCATTCTTAATTAGTCCTATTTTTAATGCATTCCAATATATTGGAGTTGTTCTTTCTATTTGTGCCTATATTTTTATGGGATATTTGGGTGTTTTTATTGCAACAAGAAAGGGAAATGATATATTACCTGCATGGATTTCTTCTAAAAAAGCTATAGTCGGAGGAAAAGGTAAATCTAAAGGAATGGATGCTACTCCTAAGATTTTAGATACAAGTGTTATTATTGATGGAAGAATTGCAGATATTATGAAAACAGGATTTATTGAAGGTAATATTGTTATTCCTGAGTTTGTATTGGTTGAACTGCGTCATATTGCTGATTCTTCAGATTCTTTGAAAAGAAACAGAGGAAGAAGAGGCTTAGATATTCTAAACAGAATTCAAAATGAGTATGGTATTGAAATTTATAATACTGTATCAGAAAAATCTTTAGATGAAATACCGGAAGTAGATGTAAAACTTTTAAAACTTGCTCAAATAATGAATGGAAAAGTAGTAACCAATGATTTTAATTTAAATAAAGTTGCCATGATTAAAGGTGTTGAGGTTCTAAACATAAATGAGCTTGCGAACACATTAAAACCAGTAGTTTTACCTGGTGAAGACATGACACTGTTCTTGGTAAAAGAAGGAAAGGAAAACAATCAAGCCGTTGCATATTTAGATGACGGTACAATGATTGTTGTAGAAGAAGGCCGAAGATATATTGGACAGACTATCGTAGTAATTGTAACCAGTGTACTTCAAACATCTGCAGGACGTATGATTTTTGCAAAGCCTAGAAATAGTAAATAGGTGAGGACTAATAATGTATAAAAACAACAAAATTGCTGTGATTATCGCTGCTGCCGGATTAGGGAAAAGGATGGATTGCGGTATTCCTAAACAATTTATTGAAATCAGAGGAAAAACTATTTTAGAGCGCTGCGTTGCTGCATTTGAAAATAATGTGTATATTGATGATATTTATATAGTTACAAGTAAAGAATATGTTGATTGCTGTTATAATGATTTGACGGAAAACAGATTTAAAAAAATAAAGGATATAGTAATTGGAGGTACGCAACGTCAGGATTCGGTATATAATGCGTTAATGGCTGTTAAAGATGATATAGATTATGTCCTGGTTCATGATGGAGCGAGACCGTTTGTTACAGAGCAGACTATCAATAGCCTAATTGATAGCATGATAGAAAATGATGCAGCGGTAGTTGCGGTTCCAGTAAAGGATACAATTAAAGCAGCTAAGGATGACATTTTTACTCATACTTTAGACAGAAGTAAGCTGTATTCAGTACAAACTCCGCAAGGTTTTAAAAAACAACTTTTAATAGAGGCATATAAAACTGCTAATGAAAGAAAATTTTATGGTACGGATGATGCAGTTTTAGTTGAAAATTTGGGAAAAAATGTGTATGTTGTAAATGGTGATTATAATAATATAAAAATTACAACAAAGGAAGATCTTATTATGAGTGAAGGAATTTTATTATCCCAGCAGAAAATGCCCAGAATCGGAACAGGTTTTGATGTTCATCAATTAGTGGAAAATAGGCGTTTAATACTAGGCGGAGTTGATATACCCTTTGAAAAAGGACTTTTAGGTCATTCGGATGCAGATGTGCTTCTGCATGCTGTTATGGATGCATTGTTAGGAGCTGCCTCTCTTGGTGATATAGGAAAGCATTTTCCAGATAATGATACAGCCTATAGTGGTATCTCCAGTTTAATTTTACTTAGTAAAGTTAGGGACTTAATTCGTGAAGCAAACTTTATAATAAGTAATATAGACGCTACTGTCATTGCACAAAAACCGAAAATTGCTGGATATATAGATGAAATGCGGCAAAATATTGCACAAGCCCTTTGTATTGATGTTCATAAAATTAATATTAAAGGAACGACAACTGAAAAGCTGGGCTTCTGTGGCAGACAGGAAGGTATTGCAGCGCAAGCGTCCGTTTTAATACTATAAATATAAGGAGAACAAAATGAGACTATCAAAAATGTATTTTAGGACTTTGAGAGAGGTACCAAATGAAGCAGAGATTCCAAGCCATATTTGGCTGCTTAGAGCAGGGATGATTAGAAAACTTGTTTCTGGAGTTTACGGATTCATGCCGTTAGGTTTCAGGTCAGTTCGCAAAATAGAAGAAATTGTAAGACAGGAAATGGATAAAAAGGGATCACAAGAAATACATATGTCTGCAATTCAGCCGGCTGAACTTTGGAAAGAATCAGGAAGATGGTTTGCTTATGGACCTGAAATGTGGAGATTGAAAGACAGAAATGAAAGAGAATTTTGTTTGGGCCCTACCCATGAAGAAATTTTTACTGATATTGTAAGGAGTGAGGTCAGCTCATACAGACAGCTGCCTTTAAATTTATATCAGATACAGACAAAATACAGAGATGAAGCAAGACCCAGGTTTGGATTAATGCGCAGCCGTGAATTTGTTATGAAGGATGCATATTCGTTTGACAGAGACAGAGAAGGGTTAGACAAAAGTTATAACGTAATGTATGATGCTTATGAAAAAATATTTACAAGATGTGACTTAAAATTCAGAGCTGTGGAAGCGGATACCGGTGCTATAGGAGGAAATGCATCTCACGAATTTACAGCACTTTCAGAAGTGGGAGAAAGTGAAGTGGCTTATTGTGAGAAATGTGAGCTTGCTGCAACTACAGAAAGAGCAGCTTGTGTAGACTCAATATGTCACGAAGAAGAACTTCCTCTAGAAATTGTTTTAACACCGGGGACAAAAACTATTGCAGATGTTTCTGAATACTTAAATCTGAGAGAAGAACAGACTATAAAAGCTCTTCTGTTTGTAACTTATGATGAAAAGGGTGAATTTGCCGAATATGTGGCTGCATTTGTAAGAGGTGACAGAGAGTTGAACATGACGAAACTTGTTAATGCTCTTTCAATACCTGAACATGCAATTGAATTCGCTGATGAAGTTTCAATGAGTGCAAAAACCGGATGTGTAGGTGGTTTCACGGGTCCCATAGGGCTGCATGACTGTAAAATAGTTGTAGACAGTGAACTGACTAAATTAAAGAATCTATGTGCAGGTGCTTGTAAGGTGGATCATCACATATTAAATGTAAATTACGGAAGAGATTATAAGGGTGACATAGTTACAGATATTAAACTTATAAAAGCCGGAGATCCTTGCCCTGTTTGCGGAACACCGGTGAAAATTGCAAGAGGCATTGAAGTTGGACAAGTTTTTAAATTAGGTACAAAATACAGTGAATCCATGGGAGCTTATTACAAAGATGAGAATATGGAAGATCAATTAATTGTAATGGGATGTTATGGAATTGGTATTACAAGAACATTAGCTGCAATTGTAGAGCAGCATCATGATGAAAATGGTATTATCTGGCCCATGTCGGTTGCTCCGTATCATGTTATTGTTACAGTAGTAAAAACCTCTGATGAAGAACAGATGAAAGTTGCTGAAAAAATATATAACGAATTAATTGATGCAGGAGTGGAAGCTTTAATCGATGACAGAGATGAAAGAGCCGGAGTAAAATTTAAAGATGCGGATATACTAGGAATACCTCTTAGAATTACTGTAGGTAAAAAAGCATCTGAAGGAATTGTGGAATATAAGATGAGACGGGATACTGAAAAAATAGAAATGAGTGTAAATGAAGCTATAGAAAATGCAATTAATGTTGTAAAAGCTGAGATTAATTAAGCCTTATAAAAATGGGAGGGTCGGATAAAACCGTTCCTCCTATAAATTTTTTATAGAAAGAAGGATTAAATCCAGTGTATTTTATTTCGGGAGTAGAATTAATTGGTACGGTAGCTTTTGCTGTTACGGGTGCTCTTGTAGCTATAGAAAAAAATTTAGATTATTATGGTATTGCATTTTTTTCTGCTGTTACGGCAGTGGGAGGCGGAATAGTAAGAGATATGATGATAAATAAAGATCTTTCTACCGCTTTAGAAAATCCTGTATATGTAATATTAAGTTTAATTTCAGCAATATTTGTAATTGTATTTTATAAAAAAATTAATAAGTTAAATAATATAATACAGTTTTTTGATGCAGTGGGGTTGGCAGCATTTACAGCTATAGGAGCTGAGGTTGCAGTTAAAAATAATTTGGATATGCCTTTTGTAGTAGTAACGTTATCCCTACTTACAGGGACCGGTGGAGGGATTCTGCGTGATGTTTTCGCAATAAAAATACCCTTCGTTTTTAAAAAAGAAATTTATGCTGTAGCTTCAATAATTGGAGCCATATGCTTTATATTTATTTACCTATATTTAGGTAATACTATTGCATTATATTCCTGTTTTGGAATTACTCTTATTATTAGGCTTATTTGTATTAAAAAAGACATTCATTTGAAAAAGGTAAGCAAGGTGTAGAATTATGAAATTGATGTGGGATTTATTTTCTACTTTTTTTAAATTAGGGATATTTACATTTGGCGGTGGAATGGCAATGCTTCCTCTTATTAGAGATTTAGTTGTTGAAAAAAAACAATGGCTTACAGATGATGAAGTAGTAGACTGCTTTGCGGTTTGCCAAGCTTTACCGGGAGTAATAGCTATAAATACGGCCACGTATATTGGTAAAAAAAGGGCTGGTTTAAAAGGGTCTCTTGCAGCATCCATAGGTGTGATGCTGCCTTCTTTTATTATTATAATTGTTATAATACTGCTTTTAGGGGCAATAAATGAAAATCCATATGTAAATGGAGCTTTTGAGGGAATTAAAGCAGCATCAACAGGTTTGATTTTATATGCAGCATACAAACTAGGACAGCAGGTAATGAAAAATAAGATTACATGGTTTATAGGAATAGTTTCATTTTTAATTATTGTATTATTGGATGTTACCGCCTTGTGGGGCATAATTTTTGGTGGTGTAATGGGATATATTACGTATTTATATGAAGAATATAGACGTAAAAAAAGAGGAGAAACAAAATAATGGCATTTATAAACTTATTTCTCATGTTTTTCAGAATTGGAATATTTAGCTTTGGAGGAGGTTATGCAATGCTACCTCTTATATTTCAAAGTGTGAAAGATTTTAATGTGATGACAGCATCGGAATTTTCCAAGCTGGTTGCGTTATCGCAAGTTACTCCGGGACCTGTGGCAGTAAACGCAGCAACCTATGTGGGGTTTAATTATGCAGGTCTTGGTGGTGCTTTTGTTTCTACTTTTGGAGTAGCCCTGCCGTCATTTGTGTTAGTTATATTAGTAATGCATTTTATGGAAAAATTTAAAGAAAGTAAAGGTTTGCAAGCAGTTTTTTTTGGTATACGTCCAGCGACTGTAGGGTTAATTGCATCTGCTGTAGTATTTATTTCTGAAACATCACTTTTAAACGGACCTCTTATTTCTAAAAATTTTATTATAAATATTGAATCTTATGTAAATGTATTGCCTTGTATTATATTTATATGTACAATAATACTAGTTGGAAAATTTAAAATAAGTCCTATTAAAATTACTATTTTAGCAGGCATTATTGGTGCTTTTGTTTTAAATTAAACAGCTCTTGGAACATATTGAAAGGATATTAAAATTTTTAAAAGGTAGGTATATTTATGTGGATTGGCGGAGTACGAGTTATAGTTCCTGATGAAATGGGTAGAATTCTTATGGTAAAGCAGCGCCATGAGGGTAGAGATATCTGGATGGTACCAGGAGGAGCTATTGAAGAGGGAGAAAATGCGCTTCAAGCTGCGGTAAGAGAAGTTGAAGAAGAGACAGGCCTAAAGATTAAAGTAAAAAGATTGCTTTGGCATGTAGAAGAAGTATCGCAAGAACGTGGACAACGATTTGTAAATTTCTTTCTTGCGGAAATTATCGGTGGCATGGCGAAGCTTGGATCAGATCCGGAGTTTGATGAAGATAATCAAGTTTTAAAAGAGCTGAGATTTTTTACTAGGAAAGAGTTATGTAAACTTCCCATAGTTTATCCCGAATATTTAAAAACTGAGCTTTGGGAAGCTTTGGAACCAAAATATTTTGAAAATAATGTATTCAAAATAAAAGATTAAATAAAGTATTAAATGGGAGGATAGTTAAGATGAAAATAGCAAAGATTGAAATGGAAAATGGAGATGTAATAAAAGCTGAACTTTATCCTGAAATTGCACCAAAAACTGTAGAAAATTTTGTGAGCTTGGCTGAATCGGGATTTTATGACGGGGTTATTTTTCACAGAGTAATTCCTGGCTTTATGATTCAAGGCGGTGATCCGACAGGAACAGGAACAGGAGGACCTGGATATAGCATAAACGGAGAGTTCTCTGCAAATGGATTTGAAAATAATTTAGAACACAACAGAGGTGTTTTATCTATGGCTAGAACTATGGATCCAAATTCAGCGGGATCGCAGTTTTTTATAATGGTAGCAAAATCATCACATTTAGATGGACAATATGCTTCTTTCGGTAAAGTAATTTCAGGAATGGAAGCTGTAGATAAAATTGTAAATGCCAAAAGGGATATGAGAGATAAGCCAAAAGAAGATCAAATTATGAAAAAAGTTGTAATCGAAGAAATAGAATAATATAGAGAATTTTAAGGGAAGCTCTGTAACGGAGCTTCTTTTTATGTATGAAAAAACCAAAATAAAGTAGATAGATAGTTATTTACAAACATTACCATAATTTTATTTTATTATAAGAAACCTTAGAATTTAAGGGATTTGGAGGATTTTATATGTGAAAAATATGTGAAGAATGGTACTTTGCCTTGACTTTTTTGTAACATTATTGTAACATTAGTAATGCAATAAATAGAATAGACATATAAAGGTATTTTGTAGATATATAGATGTTCACACAATATGGACATGCATTGTTATTTTATAGTGTTATGTATTAATTAAATATTCATGGTAATTAATAAACGCAAAAGATAAAACAGAAAGGTACTGTAAATATGAAGTTAAAAGACAAATTAAAAGAGCATTTGTTAATAAGCTCAATTAATAAATCTAAAGTTTGGATAAAAGCAAAATCAAAGCTGGCAAATAACAAAGTAAGTAAGAGAATAATAATGGGTATCGGAGTTAGTGTAATAGGCATAGCAATTATAAGCACAACATTAATGGTGACAATGGCAACAGATGTATATGAACTTTCTATAGATGGTGTTAAAGTAGGATATGTAAAAGATAAAGAGAATGTACAGGAAGATATAGACGAGGTAAAGGCACAACTATCTAAAGAAAACGAGGGAATTGAATTTCTTATGAATGAAGATATGTTTGCTTGTGTACCTACAGATTATAATAGTAAAGATGTTACTTTACTTAAAGATAAGCAAGTAAAAGAGGCTGTTTTAAAGTCAGATATATTAAAAGCTAAAGGATGGATCGTTTGTGTAAATGATAAAAATGTTTTAGCTACAAAAACAAAGGAAGTTGCAGACACCGTTTTAGATGATGTTAAAAAGAAATACCAAACGGAAGGCTCTGAGATTGTAGAGGCTAACTTTAAAGAAAATGTTACTGTAACTCAAGGTGCTGTTAAGATTGATTCAATTATGGACAAGGATGAAGCAATCTCCTATTTGATGACCGGAACAAAATCAAAAAAACCTTATGTAGTTAAAGATGGAGATACTTACTGGGATCTTGCAATTAAATATGGTATGAGTCTTGATGAGCTTCTTGATGCAAATCCGGGATGTGATTTATCAAAATTAAAAATTGGTACGGAATTGAATTTAGTTGTAGCAAAGCCTTATGTTACGGTTGTTATGAAAGAAATCGTTGCAACTACAGAAGATATTGATTATGAGACAACATATGAAAATACAAGTTCGATGTATGCAGGTCAAGTTAAAATTAAAACAGAGGGTCAAAAGGGAAAGAAAGAAATAAAGACAGAAATCGTAAAAGAAAATGGGATAGAGGTATCCAATCAGGAAGTAGAATCTAAAGTAATAGAAGAACCCAAAAATGCAGTAGCATTGAAAGGAACTAAAGCTATAGTAGGATATTCAGGAAGCTGTTCCGGCGTTTTGGGAGCGCCTATGTCTAAACTTCAAGTATCATCAGGATTTGGAGTAAATAGAGGTGGAGTCAGACATCTTGGTATTGATTTTAGAAATCCATGTGGTACTCCTATTTATGCTGCAGAGGCAGGAACAGTAATTTTTTCCGGTTATTCCGGAAGTTATGGTAATATAGTTAAAATAAGTCATGGCGGAGGTCTTCAAACTTATTATGCACATTGCAATACTTTACTCGTGTCTGTAGGTCAAACAGTAGCTAAAGGGCAACAGATTGCTACAGTAGGAGCAACAGGAAATGCAACAGGATATCATTTGCATTTTGAAGTTAGATTAAACAATGTGCCTCAAAACCCGTGGAACTATATTTAGTAATAAAAACTTTTGATTAAAATACAAAAATATTGTATAATTTAGGGCAGGTAACAACCTGCCCTGTTATTTTATATTATAATGGGTATAAACTATTATAAATAAAAATAAGGAGGAACAAATGTCTTTTTTTAAAGATATAAATGAAGATATAAGAGCCGTATTAAACAGAGACCCAGCGGCAAGAAATAGATTTGAAGTATTAATTTGCTATCCTGGAATATGGGCATTAATATGGCACAAACCCGCACATTGGCTATATACTCATAATATAAAACTTTTAGCAAGATTAATTTCTCAAACAACAAGATTCTTTACGGGAATTGAAATCCACCCTGGTGCTAAAATAGGCAGAAGATGTTTTATTGACCATGGAATGGCAGTTGTAATAGGCGAAACAGCGGAGGTTGGCGATGACGTTACTATATATCAAGCTGTAACATTAGGTGGAACGGGAAAAGATATAGGAAAGAGACATCCAACAATAGGAAACCGAGTTATTGTAAGCAGTGGTGCAAAAGTACTAGGTCCTTTTAAAGTTGGTGATGATTCCAAAATCGGAGCAGGTTCTGTCGTATTAAAAGAAGTGCCTGAGAATTGTACAGTAGTTGGTATTCCTGGCAAAGTAGTCAGAAGAGGTAGTGAACCTCTCCCTGAGATGGATCAAATAAATTTACCAGATCCCATTGCAGTTGAATTGGAATGTTTGAGAAGACGTATTGTCAGCTTGGAAAATAAGCTTAGAGAATCGGAAAATAAATAATGTAAATTCTTTAGATATAATATAAAATGAAAGGATAAAAGGATGAAAATATATAATACTTTAACTAGAAAGAAAGAAGAATTTGTACCTATAGACGATAAAGAAATTAAAATATATGTTTGCGGCCCTACAGTGTACAATTATTTTCATATTGGAAATGCCAGACCTTTTGTTGTCTTTGATACACTTAGAAAATATTTAGAATATACAGGTAAAAATGTAAAATTTGTTCAGAACTTTACAGACGTAGATGATAAGATTATAAATAAAGCAAGAGAAGAAGGTGTTTCAGCAAGTAAAATAAGTGAAAAGTATATAGAGGAATATTATAAAGATGCACAAGCACTTAATGTTGATAAAGCAAGTGTACATCCTAAAGTAACAGAAAATATGGATGAAATAATTGATTTTGTAAAGCAGCTTATAGATAAAGGATATGCTTACGAAATAGACGGAGATGTGTATTACAGTACAAGGAAGTTTAATGGATATGGTAAGTTATCAAAACAGAATATTGAAGATTTAGAATCAGGAGCTAGAATTGAAGTTGGAGAAAAAAAACATGATCCTCTTGATTTTGCATTATGGAAGGCTCAGAAATCTGATGATGAGATTGCATGGGATTGCCCTTGGGGAAAAGGTCGTCCCGGTTGGCATATTGAATGTTCTGCCATGTCTAAAAAATATTTAGGAGAAACTATAGATATACATGCAGGAGGACAAGATTTAACTTTCCCTCATCATGAAAATGAAATCGCACAAAGTGAAGCAGCTTCGGGAAAACCTTTTGCAAAATATTGGATGCATAATGGTTATATTACAATAGATAATGAAAAAATGTCTAAATCAAAAGGAAACTTTTTTACAGTAAGAGATATATTAAAAGATTATGATGGTGAGGTAATGAGATTCTTTTTATTGTCAGGTCATTACAGAAGTCCGATTAATTTCAGCAGGGAATTAATGGAACAAGCAAAGAATGGACTTGGAAGAATGCATAATGCAAAGAATAATCTTATACATCTTATTGATAACAGTGTAGGTACTATGAATGAATCTGAAAAGGAACACTTAGTACAATTAAAAGATTACAGAAAAAAGTTTATAGCTGCAATGGATGAAGATTTAAATACTGCAGATGGTATCAGTGTAGTATTTGAATTAATAAAAGACATTAATACAATGACACAAAATGGAGCAAGTAAAGAATTTGCACAACAATGTTTATCTTTACTGTCTGAACTAACAGGAGTTTTAGGACTTTTACAAGATAAGGATAAAGATGATCATATGGATGATGAAATTTTAGCACTTGTTCAGGAGAGACAGGAAGCAAGGAAGGCAAAGAATTTTGCCAGAGCTGATGAGATCAGAGACCTTTTAAAATCCAGAGGGTTAGCAATTGAAGATACCGGAAATGGACCTAGGGTGATTAAGCTTTGAGATTATTAGTAATTAGTGATACTCATGGTAAAATTGAGAGCGCGGTTAAAATATATAAAGAATTAAAAAATATAGATATGATTATTCATCTGGGAGACTTAGCATCAGATGCTAAGCTTCTGGAAAATATTCTAGGTGCTGATATTATAAGTGTAAAAGGCAATATGGACGGAGACTATTCTATGAACGGAGGCAAGATTTTAAAAACGCCATATGGTAATATATATTTAGCACATGGTCATATGGAAAATGTTAAATTCAGTCCACAGACAATTTTATATAAAAGCTTGGAAATGGGCTGCAAAGCGGCATTTTATGGACATACTCATATTCCTTATTTTAATCAGACAGAAAGTGTTTTTTTATTAAATCCGGGGAGTCTCTCATTACCTAAGGGAGGGCGTGCAGGGTCTTATGCCATAGTGAATATCACTGAAAGCAGTTTTGATGCAGAGATTAAGTTTGTTGATAATATAATAGAGAAAGATAAAAAACAAAAGACAAAATTTGAGTCAGGATATTTAAAAAATTTATTAAATAACAGTGATAGATTCTAACTTAGGGGAGGACTCTCAATGTACTTTGGAAGCGTACGTTTTTTTAAACATCTTATTGTAGCAGTAGTCTTAATTATTATCATATTTTTATCAATTACTGCGGCGTTTATGATAAAAATAAATAAAAATTATAAAAACCAAGTAAATGCTTTAGAAATCAGAAATACACAATTAGAACAAAAAGCAAAATTTTTTATTCAAACTTGTGAGCCCATAGATTATCAAACAAAATTTCCGAATCTTTATGTAAATGCTGTTAGGCATTGGGTCGATTCCAGTAATACTGTGTATTTAACCTTTGATGATGGTCCATCAGAGAGAACGGAAGAAGTGTTAGATATTTTAAAAGAAAAAAATATAAAAGCAACTTTTTTTGTTATAGGAAAAGAAGGTTATGAAGAAAAACAATTAATGAGAAAAATAGTAGATGAGGGACATACTATAGGCATACATACATATTCTCATAAGTATAAGGAAATATACGCATCTGTTGAAGCATATTTAGAAGATTTTAATAAAATTTATAATTTGATTTATGAAACTACAAATGTGAAGCCTGAGATTTTTAGATTTCCTGGTGGAAGTATAAATATATATAATGAAAGTATTAATTATGAAATTGTTGCTGAAATGACAAGACGAGGATTTACTTATTATGATTGGAATGCAACAGGTGCAGATGCCTCAAATTCTGCCACAGCTAATTCTATTTTAACCAATGCCGTAAATTCTTCGGGAGGAAAAGATAAGATTATAATGCTGTTGCATGATAGTCAAAATAAAGGAGATACAGTAGAAATACTACCGGCTTTAATTGATTCTTTAAAATCTAAAGGTTATAAATTTGATAAATTAACAAGAAATGTAAAACCAATTGCATTTAATTACAGTGAATAAGAGGAGGAAACTATAATGGCAGCAAAAGAAAATTTTTTCAAAGCAATGAAAGAATTAACCGGTATGAATATTGCGGAAGAAGATTCGTTTCAATATAAAGAACCATTGGATGACTATGAAACAGAGCAGGATTTTATTACTAAACCTTATGATAATAATGAAAAAAAAGAGATGGATTTAGATAAACGAAATGTGACTTTCGAGCGTGAAGAAATACCGGATTATTCTAAGAAAATAAGTTCAGCTACCATTATTTCTGCCAGTATGATTGTAACAGGAGAAGTAAAATCAAAAGGCGATATAGAAATTCTAGGGACCATAAAAGGACCTATTCTTACAAGTGGAAACATGAATATTGAAGGTAAAATTTTAGGAAACATTCAAGCACAGAATATTACTCTTAAAGGTTGTGCTGTTCAAGGAAATATAATTGCTTCAGGAAATATTACCCTTGATACAAATTCAGTAGTTGTGGGAGATATTCAAGCAAGTAATATTAAAATAAATGGTAAGCTAAAAGGTAATTTATATATTAAAGAAATGATAGAATTAAATAAAGATGCTATAGTGGATGGAGATGCTAGTTCTCGATTTATTTCAATGAGCCAAGGCGCTGCATTAAACGGAAAAGTGTCCATTATTTCTGATGAACGTAAAGATGACGGGATTTTTAATATTAAGTTTGAGGCATAACTAAGTTAAGAGAGAGGATTGCAGTTATGAATAATAAAGAAAATTTTAAAGAAAAATTTTTAGAACTTATGTCGCAGCCTGTGAATACAGAAACAAAAACATCTGAACCGACAGCAGCAAATGTAGAACAATCAAAACAAGAAACTGCGATTTCGGGAACAGATATTCAGGAAAAACTCAAAGCCAGATTAAAAGAAAAACTTCAAGAAAAGAATATGGGAACTCAGAATAAAACGGAAAATAAGCCTGAAGTTAAGGCTGAAACTAAAATAAATACAGAGGTTAAACCTGAAGTTAAGGTTGAAAATAAACCTCAAGTAAATATTGAGAATAAATTTCAAGCAAATACTGAGAGTAAACCACAAGTAAATACAGAAAGTAAACTTCAAGAAAATACAGAAAGTAAACTTCAAGAAAATACAGAAAGCAAACTTCAAGAAAATATTGAGGGCAAATCTCAAGCAAATACTGAGAATAAACCTCAAGTAAATATTGAAACTCAAGATGAAAATAAAGCTCAAATGAAGCCTGAAATTAAACAAGAAGTTAAGGCTGAATCGGAAACTTTTGTAAAGCCTGAGATTAAATCTGAAATTAAGGTTGAAAGTGAAGCTCAAATAAAGTCAGAGATTAAATCCCAGCCGCAGGTAGAAATTAAACCTCAAGTAGAACAAGATCTTAAATCACAAGTTAAACCTAATATCAATAATGAATTTACTTCTGAATTTAATTTTAATACAGCAAAAAAAGAAGACTCTTTTGAAGCTAGACATACTCCCGTATTAAAGCCTCCTGTAAAAACATCTCAGCCTTTGCAAGAGATTTCTGTTATTACAGAAGATACCTTCATAATGGGTATTATAAAAACAAAAGGACATGTAAAAGTTGAAGGTGAAATTGATGGAAATATAAGTGCTGTGGGAGATGTTAAAGTAACCGGAAAAATATCAGGAGATTTGGAGGGAGATAATCTTGATCTGAATAGCTGTAATGTTCTTGGTAACGTTTCTGCCACAGGAGAAGCTAATATTGGCAAAGATGTAGTACTGCGAGGTGATGTTGCAGCTCAAAGCCTTAACATAGATGGTGCAATAAAAGGAAATGTATTAGCTGTTAAGGATATTAAAATGTCTGAAAACTCATTAATAGAAGGATCTCTCACGACAAATGAATTATCTATGAGTCAGGGTGCAAAACTTATAGGTATGGTTAAAGTTGGGCAAAAATAACAAATATAAGCACTGGGATATTAAACTCCTAGTGCTTTTTTAAGAAACTTTTATAAGGACGTTAATATTATGCAAAATTTACAATATATAAATACAACCGTTTTGGCATATATGGGAGATGCGGTTTATGAAGTTTATGTCAGAAAGTTTGTAATAGAATCAGGACAAGTTCATGCGAATAAATTGCATAGATTGTCTGTTAAATATGTAAAAGCAGAAGGGCAGGCCAAGGCACTAAAGCTTTTATTTGATGAACTGACTCCAAATGAACAAAATTTGGTAAAAAGAGCCAGAAATAAGAAAATTACTTCCAAGCCAAAAAATGCAGATCCTATAATTTATAAATTGGCAACAGCTTTTGAAGCCTTAATTGGATATTTATATTTATCTAATGATGTAAAGCGATTAGAAGATATAGTTCAGAAATCTTTTCTTATGATTGATGGAGGAAAGTATGACGGAGAAACAAACGAGAAATAAATTTCGTGATATTATTGGTGATTATTTTAAAACTAATAGACAGATAGCTAAAGAAGAAAGCAAAAGAGAAGGTTATAAAGGAGCCTTATCAAACAGAGAGAAATCAATGATTTTAGTTATTGTTATTCTGATTTTGATTCTTATTGTAAAATCTTGTTTTTTAGATGAAGTAAGAAACCTTACGCCAAAAGAGGAACAATTTAAAGACTTTGTAGAATATTCAATTTCTGAAAAATACAATGGGAGCATGGAAAAAATAGGAATAATTAATTATAGAATTTATGATATATATGTTGCAGCTGAAAATGAAAAAACAAAATTGAATTATACTGATCCAAATACAAAGGAAAAGGTTAACGTTGTTTTAAATGATAGATATAATGCAAGAGTTAGAGGCTACTTTCTTTGGGTAATACCTATAAAACACTTTTCGGTTACAGCACCAAAGGTAACATAAAAATGAAATAGGAGAGAATAATATGAGTAAAGCAGATAAGATATTTGTATGCATGTGCGAAGATATATTAAAAAATGGTTATTCTTCAAATGGACAAGTAGTAAGAGCTAGATGGGAAGATGGATCTCCTGCTCATACTATAAAAAAGTTTGGAGTAATTAATAGATATAATTTAGAAGAAGAATTTCCTGCATTGACATTAAGGCCAACTCCTATAAAATCAGCAGTTGATGAACTATTATGGATTTGGCAGAAAAAGTCCAATCAAGTAAAAGATTTAAAAACACATATTTGGGATTCATGGGCAGATGATGAGGGAACAATAGGTAAAGCTTATGGTTATCAGCTTGGAGTAAAATACGATTTTGCGCAGGGTAGGATGGATCAAGTGGATAACGTTTTATGGCAGTTAAAAAATACACCATATTCAAGGCGTATTATGACTAATATATATAATTTCTCTGATTTAAATGAAATGGGTCTTGAGCCTTGTGCATACAGTATGACTTTTAATGTAACAGGTAATAAATTAAATGCCATATTAAATCAACGTTCTCAGGACATATTAGTAGCTAATAATTGGAATGTAGTTCAATATGCCATATTAGTTCATATGTTTGCACAAGTAAGCAATCTTAATGTGGGAGAGCTTGTACATGTGGTTTCGGATGCACATATTTATGATAGACACATTCCTTTAATAGAAGAGCTTATTAGTAGACCTCAATATAAAGCGCCAAAAGTTGTACTAAATCCGGATATAAAAAATTTCTATGATTTTACTACAGAGGATATTTTAATAGAAGATTATAAGTCGGGGAATCAGATTAAAGCAATTCCAGTAGCTATATAATGATTTTAATTATTAGGTATTATATAAAATGTAGGAAGGGATAATATGAAGGCAATAGTTGCAGTTGATAAAAATTGGGGAATTGGAAAAAATGGGGAACTCTTAGCACACTTATCAGGAGATTTAAAATATTTTAAAGAAAGAACACTTGGAAAAGTTGTTATAATGGGTAGGAAAACCTTTGAATCTTTACCTGGTAAAAAACCATTAAAAGGGAGAACCAATATAGTTCTTACAGAAGATAAAAAGTTTGATGCTGATTGTGTTGTTTGTGGTTCAATTGAAATATTGAAGAATAAGCTTAATAAATATGATGATGAAGACATTTTTATAATAGGTGGGGCTAAGGTATATGAGCAGTTTTTACCTTATTGTGATACTTATTATGTAACAAAAATAGATGAAAGCTTTCCTGCTGACAGATATATTGAAAATTTAGATGAAAATAAAAATTTTTATAAATATTGGGAAAGTGAACTTCAGAGTGAAAATGAAATCAAATATAAATTTGTAGAATATAGGAGAAAATAACTTGGCAAATATTATAATTGGAAGAAATCCGGTAATGGAAGCCCTTAAAAGCGAGAGAGAAATAGACAGATTAATAGTATTAAAAGATGGAGAAGGGTCGATTAAAAAAATTATTGGAAAAGCAAAAGATAAAAAGCTTCCTATACAATATGCAGATAAATCTACATTAGACCGATTGGCAGATGGAAATGTACATCAAGGTGTAATAGCCTATGTTTCAGAATATGAATATTGGGATGTTGATGAAATTTTAAAGCTTGCGGAAAAACGAGGCGAAGATCCTTTCATAATTATACTTGATGGAATTGAAGATCCTCATAATTTAGGAGCTATAATACGAAGTGCAGACGGAGCAGGAGCACATGGAGTTATAATTCCAAAACGCAGAGCTGTAGGCATTACTGAAACTGTTGCAAAAGCTTCTGCAGGTGCAATAGAATATGTTCCCGTTGCAAGGGTATCTAATATTGTACAGGTAATAGAAAAGCTAAAAAAAGTGGGAGTATGGATTGCTGCATGTGATCTTGGGGGAGATACTTATTATGATTCAAATCTTAAGGGGAGTTTTGCTCTTGTAGTGGGTGGAGAAGGAAAAGGTGTCAGCAGATTGGTTAGAGAAAAATGCGATTTTATTTTATCTATTCCCATGGAGGGACATATTAACTCACTTAATGCATCTAATGCAGCTGCGGTTTTAATGTATGAATTAAAAAGACAAAGGGACATGAACAGTAGTGATTAAATAGGGGAGGAGTAGCTAGGGATGAGTTTGGATGAGAAATATAAGGATATATCTGACGAAGATATAGTTTTAATGGCTCGGCAGGGAAATGAAGAAGCAGAGGAATATCTAATAAGAAAATATAAAGATGTTGTAAGAAGTAAAGCCCATGCTTATTTTATGGTGGGAGCTGATAATGAGGATATTGTTCAGGAAGGAATGATTGGAATCTTCAGGGCAATTAAGAGTTTCAATATAACTAAACAAACATCTTTTAAAACATTTGCCGAAATTTGTATTAACAGACAAATAATTACGGCAATAAAGAGAGCTACTCGTCTAAAACATTCTCCGTTAAATATGTCTGTGTCACTGAATAAACCCATAGTTGACAGTGATTCAGTTAAGACTTTGGCAGAAACCCTTTCATCGGACAGCAATTCCGATCCCGAGGCATTGTATCTTTTAAAAGAAGACCTTGATTACATCGAGGGAAAAGGTTCTGATATTTTCAGTGATTTAGAGCTTAGAGTTTGGAACGAATATTTACACGGCAAAACTTATATTGAAATTGCAGAGATTACAGGGAAAAGTCCAAAAGCTATTGACAATGCAATTCAGAGAACTAAACGTAAATTGGAACATTATTTAGTAAGGTGAATTCTACACAAACAATGTTCTTACAATGTATTGACATTATACTATAAAACATAGTAAAATATGAGACATCATAGGCCTTTGGACTAATATAATGAATTGGCTGCTGTAACTCAGGAGGTAGAGTACTACCTTGGTAAGGTAGAAGTCACGGGTTCAAATCCCGTCAGTAGCTCCAACATACTTATAACGGAAACCAATGGAGTTGGTTTCGGCGATTAATTTAAAATAATAACGGAGGATTAGAAAAATGGCAAAAGCTAAATTCGAGAGAAATAAGCCGCATGTAAACATCGGTACAATTGGTCACGTAGACCATGGTAAGACAACACTTACAGCAGCGATAACAACTACATTACAACA
>NZ_AUFC01000027.1 GCF_000426305.1 Anaerovorax odorimutans DSM 5092
CCAAATGATAAGGCACTTTTAAAGTCCCTTTATCTTGCTACACTTCAAGCCACAAAAAAATGGAGCCAGCCACTTAAAAACTGGGGTAAGGTATATGGTGAATTTTCAATTATGTACGAGGAAAGATTCCAATTTTAAAAGCAGCAAAATATGGTAATAAATTACATCTTTATTAAAGATGTTCTTGACATGCTTAGAAAAATTTAATATATTGAAAACAGTTAAGGTCAGCTCAAATGAGCCGACCACATTTAAAATCTTATCATAGAAAGTTAATTTACAGACTTTTTTTCATACACTCTAACTATGTGAAATTTACTCTGCCTTCTTCTTCTTACGGCAAATTATATTCTGATTATTCATCTTCTAGCAGCTATAATTCAGAGGTAAACGCTTCAACGAAGTATTATTACGACCAAACGCCATATTTAAAAAACATATCTTTTGTACCAGCAGTGAACTCTACCGGGACAGTGAAGATTACATATACTGGTTATGATACTAAAGGTACATCATACACAGGGACAATTGAAATTACTATTTCAAAGTCAAGTACAACCACAACTCCAAGTCCAACAACAACCACAACTCCAACAACAACCACAACTCCAAGCCAAACTCCAAGTACAACCACAACCACAACAGCGATAACAGCAACTCCGACGAGTTCAAAAGTAGTTGTAGATGGAAAAACCTTATCTTTTGATGCATATAATATCAATAATAACAATTATTTTAAATTAAGAGATATAGCTTATGCAGTAAATGGAACTACAAAGCAGTTTGGAGTGGTATATGATGCATCTAAAAATGCAGTTAGTCTTACTTCTAATAGTGCATATACAACTGTTGGAGGAGAACTTGCAAAGGGAGATGGGGCATCTAAGACAGCAACTCAGACTGTTTCACCAATTTATAAAGATGGCAGCTTAGTAAAATTTGAGGCATATAATATTAACGGTAATAATTATTTTAAACTAAGAGATCTCGCAAAAGCATTTAATATAGGTGTATCATGGAATGCTGCGGAAAATACAGTAGTAATTAATTCTGCAAATAGTTATACAGAATAAAGAAGATTATCTTAGGGGAGATATCAAATGCTCTTAAATGGAATTTAATATTAGGATAGAAATTTGTTTAAAAAGCAATAAGGTGCTTAGCTGATTTTATTCGGCAAGCACCTTTCTACATTTTAGGTTGTTATTCTCTTAGAGAATTATTCATAAGAGCCCTTGTTGTTTTCTAGATGATTTCTAAGTAAAAGATTGATGTACTGAGAAAACGAACGATCATCTTGCTCCGCAAGGTCTTTCAGTTTGTCCACTATGTCGCTATCTAAAGTCACACTGACTTTTACCTTTAATGGTTTCATATTTTTCACCCCTATTAAAAGATAGCACTTAATCTTATTCTGTATTGACTTATCATATAAAGTAGGATAAAGTAAGACTAAAAAAGGAAGTGAATTTATGAATAATTATAGATGTAGTTTTATTGGAATCAGAAAACTACCCCCGAGTAAAATATTTTTTAATAGTAATATTCTAAATTATAAATTTTTATCTTATAAAAGATTGCATTTTTATCATATAAATATAAAATATAATTAATACAATATTTAGTAGAAAATATGATTTGATAGATGGGGGAGTTATTATGTGCAGAGAAATGAGACGAAAAGACAGATTATTATCAGAGATAGAAATAGACGAGATAATGAGAAATTCAGAATATGGAATTTTGTCTACTGTAGGAGAAAAAGAAGTACCTTATGGTATACCACTGAATTATGTTTATAAAGACGGAAATATATATTTTCATTGTGCATTAACCGGTCACAAATTGGATAACATTAAATTTAACAATAGTGTTTCTTTTTGTGTGGTTAATGATGTAAAATTAATAGCTGAATCTTTTACTACCAAATTCAAAAGTGTTATTTGCTTTGGTAAAGTTGATGAAGTTTCTGGTGAGAAGAAGCAAGAAATATTTATTTCCTTAATAGAGAAGTTTTCAGGAGATTTTAAAGAAGAAGGTATAGAATATATAAAAAAAGTGGGAGATAAAGCCAAGATCTTTTGCATTAAGGTGGACTATATGACCGGAAAAGGTAATAAATAAATATTAATATCATTGGATAAATTATATAGGAAGGAATTTATATACAAATGATAGATAATCAAAAAAAGATGGAAGAAGTAGCAAGAGCTTCTGTAAATGAAGTATACGAAAAGCAGGTAGGCAGGGTGAATCATCTTATGGAACCTAAATTCATTGGGTGCAGCTATGAGGATCAGAGTGTCAGTATTGGATTTCCCATACTTGAGTGGGAACTTAACAGAGTGGGTATACTGCATGGGGGTGCATTAGGTGCCATGTTTGATTTTACATTAGGTATACTTACAAGATTTTATGCAGGATTAAACTTTTCACCAACTATAAGTTTAGAGACAACTTTTTTAAAGTCCATCCCTTTTAAAGATGAATTAATTGTAAAGGGAAGAGTAGTATATTTAGGAAGAAATATTACACATTTATATGGAGAAGCTTATATAAAAAGCTCTGGTAAACTTGCAGCAACAGCAAAAGCTAGTTATATGAATATCGACACAAAAAAATAATATAACAGATTAATAAATAATGTTTTTAAATTTAAATTTTATAAAAGTCTCTATATATTATAAGCACTTGTTATATGCACTTGAAACATATATATAGTTATGATATCATAACTAAAGTAGGGTAAGTAGTGTAGTAGAAAACATTTTAAAATAAATCATATTAATCAGAACCGATACTTCTATTTACGTGGTGTCGGTTTTTAGTATTTGAGTTGATATTCAGAATTAATATTGACGAAATATCCAAAAAACATATGAAAAGTTAATATCAAAATATTGGGTAGTGAAACTGCCAATATTAGCAATTATAAAACGTTGATTTCTTTAATTGCACTTTTTTACGTTATCAGTACTTAGTGTTTAAATAGTTTACTTAGGAGGTTTGTAGCAAAATGAGTGGCAACAAAATTTGGAGTAAGGAAGAAGTTTTTGACAGAGAGCAATTTAGAGCAGTTCAGCTTGAAAGATTGAAGAAAACTGTAAAAAGGGTATATGAAAAAGTACCTCATTATAAAGAGAAATTTCAGGAAGTTGGAATAGAACCAGGTGATATTAATACATTAGAAGATATACAAAAGCTTCCATTTACGGTTAAAACAGATTTTAGAGATAATTATCCTTTTGGTCTGTTTGCTTCAGAAAAGAAAGATATTGTGAGATTCCATGCTTCATCCGGTACGACTGGGAAACCAACTGTTGTAGGATATACAAGAAAAGATATGGAAACTTGGAGTGAGCTTATTGCAAGAATTGTAACTATGGCAGGAGTAACAGAAGAAGATACAGCACAGATTTCTTTTGGTTATGGACTTTTTACAGGTGCTTTTGGTTTACACCATGGTTTAGAAAGAGTTGGAGCTTCAGTTATTCCAATGTCAAGCGGTAATACGAAGAAGCAGATTATGATTATGAAAGATTTTGGTACAACCGCATTGATAAGCACGCCATCTTATGCGTTACATATGGCTGAGATTGCAAAAGAAATGGGAATCGATCCAAAGAATGATTTAGGTTTAAAGTGGGGTTTATTTGGAGGAGAAGGTTCTACAGAAGCAATGCGAAATGAATTAAATGAACGTTGGGGAATTTTTTCAACAGAAAATTATGGAATGAGTGAATTAATGGGTCCTGGAGTTGCAGGTGAATGTAAAGCCCTTAAAGGTATGCATATTAATGAAGATCATTTTATACCTGAAATTATTGATCCAAATACAGGCAAAGTATTAGGTGAAGGTGAAGTTGGAGAATTGGTAATTACAACAGTTTCAAAAGAAGCATTGCCAATTATCAGATACCGTACAAAGGACATAACTTCTTTACACTATGAGAAATGTGATTGTGGAAGAACAACTGTAAGAATGTCAAAAATACAAGGAAGATCTGACGACATGTTGATCTTGGGAGGGGTAAATGTGTTCCCTTCACAGATTGAAGAAGTATTATTAAATACAGAGGGAATAGGGCCACACTATCAGATAAAGGTTTTCAAAAAAGGATATCTTGACAAAATACAAGTTGACGTAGAACTTATAGATGATAGCCTGGTAGATTCATTTTCAAAGCTTGAAAGCCTAAGTCAGAAGATCAGAAATAAATTAAGAACCGTACTGGGAATAGACTCAAAAGTAAATTTAGTAGAGCCAAGATCACTTGCCAGATTTGAAGGAAAAGCAAAGAGAGTCATAGATATGAGGGAGGGCAAATAATGTTAATTAAACAAATTTCAATTTTTACACAAAATAAAAAGGGAAGTTTATCACAAATAACAGAGATTTTAGATGCTCATAAAATTGATATAAGAGCTATTGCAATATTCGATACAACAGAGTATGGGATATTGAGGATGGTAGTAGATGATCCTGATAAAGCAGTAGAGCTGTTAAAAGCAGAAGGTATTGTTGCAAAAGTCAGTAAAGTTATTGCTGTTGAGCCTGAAGATAAGCCAGGTGCATTAAATGAAATTTTTACAGTATTGAGAGATAATGATCTTAATATAGAATATATATATTCCTTTGTTATGAGAAAAACAGAGATGCCATACATTGTATTAAAATTAGACAATCAAGAAACAGCAGTAAATATTTTGGTGGAAAATGGTATTAATGTAGTAAACAAAGATGATATTTATGCGAAGTAAGAAAGAGCTGGGGAACAATTAATGAATGTTTTACTACAAAAGAAAAATATACTTGTTATAGGTCATAAAAATCCAGATACCGATTCGATTTGTTCTGCAATTGCATATGCGAATTTAAAAAATAAGATTAGTGATGATGTATACATTGCAAAACGTGCAGGAAAAATTAATGAAGAAACACAATATGTCTTAAAACAATTCGAAATAGAAATACCTGAATATATAGAGGATGTCGGTACTCAGATTAAAGATATTGAAATTAGAAATTTAGATGGAGTTTCTAAGGAGATTTCATTAAAAAAAGCATGGCATTTAATGCGTGAAAAAAATGTAGTAACATTGCCTATTATTACTAATGATAATTACTTGGAAGGCTTGATTACAATAAAAGATTTGGTTACGTCTTATATGGATGTATATGATAATCGAATATTATCAAAGGCTGAAACACCATATAAAAATATTTTAGAAACATTAGACGGTACTTTAGTAGTTGGTGATGAATCTGGATACTTTGACAAAGGTAAAATTGTCATTGCGACATCAAATCCCGATTTAATGGAAGGGTTTATTGAAGAAAATGATATAGTTCTTTTAGGAAATAGATACGAATCTCAGTTCTGTGCTATTGAAATGAAAGCTTCTGTATTAGTAGTTTGTGCAAATCATCCTATTTCAGCTACTATAAAGAAATTAGCATCAGAAAGAGGATGCGTTATGATAAGTACCCCACATGATACCTTTACTGCTGCCAGACTTATTAATCAGAGCACACCTATTGATTATTTTATGCGCCGAAGCGGCTTAGTTACATTTCAAAGAGATGATTACATGGAAGACATTAAAATCGTAATGGGGAAAAAAAGGTATCGAGATTTTCCAGTTTTAGATGAGAATGGTAAGTATTGCGGAATGATTTCCAGAAGATATTTGCTTGATATGGATCATAAGAAAGTAATTTTAGTTGATCATAATGAAAAATCTCAAGCAGTAGACGGGCTTGAAGAAGCAGAAATTTTAGAGATAATTGACCATCACAGACTGGGTAATTTAGAAACTATTAATCCTGTATTCTTTAGGAATCAACCTCTTGGATGTACAGCAACTATTATATATCAGATGTATCAGGAAAATTGCATTGAAATAGATAAAAAAACGGCAGGCCTTTTATGTGCTGCAATTATTTCAGATACTCTTATGTATCGTTCTCCTACTTGTACACCTATGGATATAAATGCAGCAGAAGAATTGGCAAAAAGAGCAGGCATTGATGTAGATAATTTTGCAAAAGAGATGTTTCAGGCAGGAAGCAGTTTAAAAGAGAAAACAATAGAAGAAGTCTTTAATCAAGATTTTAAAACTTTTAAAGTAAATGATATGACTTTTGGAGTAGGTCAAATAAATTCTATGAATGAAAATGAACTGGCAGATATAAAGGAAAGGCTAACACCTTATATTAAAGAAAGCTGTATTGAGCAAAAACAGGACATGCAGTTATTCATGTTAACAAATATTATTGAAGAAACAACGCAACTGATTTATACAGGATTACAAGCTAAAGAAATAATTTCCATGGCTTTTCCATTAGCAGAAGAATTAGAAAATATATACTTGCTTAAAGGTGTTGTATCTAGAAAAAAACAACTTATCCCGGCTTTAATATCTGCAATTCAAAGATTACAATGAAGTTAGAACAGATTCTAATTTGTTCTAGCTAGAAACTAAATTTTAAAATTCCATCTAAGCTGCTCACATACTTGAGTTCAATTTCAGATGGGATTTTTTTTATAAAATTAATATCGTCTAAATTTAAAGTTATTAAATTACCGTGTACTTCTGCAAAAGATATATTACTCATTTCTATGGCAGTTTTCAAATAAGGACCTTTTAATGCAGCTGTTTTCAAGGCTAAACTTTGTACCATATTCCCAAGTGATTTTACATCTTCTTGGTAATTAAAAGTAATTTGATGTGTTAAGTTATTAAAGGTGAAATCTTCTATGGTAAGCATATATTTTGCATTTATTTCACCTAATTGCTTTAAATTTAAAGTAGCATCAATAAATACAGTTCCATTGCTGAAGATAATGTTATAGTCATCTAAATAGGGTGTTGCCTTATCCATAATGAGCATTTTTAAATCTTTATTAAATAAATCTTGGGGAATAGCCAAAATACCCTTTTCTATATCTTCAGCAGAAAAATTATTTAAAAGTTCTCCTAACTCCAGTTTGTTTCTAATTATAAATCCCAATAATTTTTTATAACCACTATTTGTCATTAGTAACACCTCACTCTTTTTATATAGTAAATACGCTTTTTAATATTACAAGAATATCAAAAATCACATTAATTGTTGGCACAATTTAAATTTTTTAAATTGCCAAGCCCATAGAAATCTTTGATTTCATTTTTATTCTTTTTTTATTTTAAATACATTTATTAGGTTATTATAACACATATTAAAGTGTATAATCCTTTAGTTAAAAATTTGATTTATTTACTAAAAAACTTTTAGTTAAATTTCATTGCATTATTGTAAAACAAGTGTTAAAATATCATCTTGAATTATATATATCAAATAATTCAGAAAGAAGGTGTATAGTATAAATTGAAAAGTGAAAAAGTAGAATTACATGGTTTTAATAATTTAACAAAGAGTTTATGTTTTAACATGTATGATATTTGTTATACACAAAGTGTAGAGGATAGGAAAGCATATATAGAATATATAGATGAACAGTATAATGCAGAAAAATTAACTGAGATTTTACGTAATGTTACTGATATTATAGGTGCTAAGATATTAAATATTGCAGTACAGGATTACGAGCCTCAGGGATCAAGTGTCACTATATTAATATGTGAAGAAAGCGCACCTCCTCAGTCAGAAGTTCATCAACTTGATGTTGACAATCCTTCTGTAGTCGCCCATTTAGATAAAAGCCATATAACTGTACATACTTATCCAGAGTATCATCCTCATGGAGGAGTTTGTACTTTCAGAGCAGATATAGATGTATCTACCTGTGGGGAAATATCACCTTTAATGGCTTTAAATTACCTTATTGATAGTTTTGAAGCGGATATGATGACTTTAGATTATAGAGTGAGAGGTTTTACAAGAGATATTACAGGAAGAAAAATATTTATTGATCATGATTTAAATTCTATTCAAAATTATATTAGTCAAGAGCTGCTTGATAAATATTATATGATAGATGTAAATGTATTTCAGGAAAATATTTTTCATACAAAATGTAAATTAAAAAATTTCAATTTAGATAATTATTTTTTTAATTTTTCTGTGGATGATATAAGTAAAGATGAAATTAATACTATTACAGAAAAGGTAAGAAAAGAAATGGACGAAGTATTTTATGGTAGAAATTTACCTTAAAATATAATTTAGGAGGTGTATAGGTATGCTTATTAAAAATAATGACTTGTGGTTTTCTGAATATTATATGGAAGATGACGTAAAACTTTCTTTAAAAATTGATGAAATTTTGTATGCAGAAAGATCACCATTTCAAAAAATAGAAATATTTAAAAATAAAACATTTGGCGTTTTTATGGTTCTAGATGGATATATACAGGTTACGGAAAAGGATGAATTTGTTTATCATGATATGATCTCTCATCCTGCCATGGCTGTAAATCCTGATATAAAAAATGTTTTAATTATTGGTGCCGGTGATGGAGGCACTGCAAGAGAAATATCAAGATATAAAACCATAGAAAAGATTGATATGGTAGAAATAGACGAAGCTGTTGTAAGAGCATGTCAAAAGTATATGCCAATAACTTCATCAGTTTTTACTAATGAACCTAGATTGAATTTAATGTTTGATGATGGTTTAAAATTTGTAAAAGAAGCACCTTCCGGTGCGTATGATTTAATTTTAGTAGATTCAACTGATCCTGCAGGTCCTGGAGAAGGTTTATTTACTATAGATTTTTATAAGGATTGCTATAGAGTATTAAGTGAAAAGGGTATTCTTATAAATCAGCATGAAGGAGCATTTTTTGACGGAGATATTGAAGAAATGAAAAAAGCTCATGCTAAAATAAAGAAAACTTTTCCAATTGCAAAAGTTTTTGGATTTAATACACCAACTTATGCATCAGGATATTGGTATTTCGGATTTGCTTCAAAATCATTTGATCCAATAGCAGACTTTAAACCGGAGCAATGGGAAAAATTAGGCTTGGAAACAAAGTATTATAATACAGACCTTCATAGGGGAGCTTTTGCTTTGCCAAATTATGTTTTAGATATATTAGCTTCAGTAAATGTTTAATCTAAGCTAGTCGTTTATTATATATAATATAAAATATTCTAAATGAATAGTAAGATTTTATTAAAATAGAGGGAGAAACATAAGTTGCTCTCTCTATTTTGATATAGTAATATATTTTAAGCAAACAGCAAAACATAAGATTATAAAAGGCAATAATTTAAAATGAAATATATATTAATATATAATAAAGAACGAAAAATTGACTGGCAGAGATAACTGTTGTAAAATGAAGTAAACTTAAATAAAATAACACAATTTAGAAGAATGAGGGAACTTATGAAAGATAATTATGGCAGAATAATAAACTATATGAGAATATCTGTAACAGATAGGTGTAATTTACGTTGTGCTTATTGTATGCCTGATGAAGGTATTGAGAATATTGGGCATGATCATATATTAAGCTTTGAAAACATAGAAAGAATTGTAAAAGCTTCTGTAGATTTAGGAATAAAAAAATTTAGAATTACAGGAGGAGAACCTTTAGTAAGAAAAGGAATTGTAGAATTAGTAAGAAAAATATCACAAATAGATGGCGTAGAAGAATTGGCTATGACCACAAATGGCATTTTATTAAGTAAATACGCAGAAGATTTAAAAAAAGCAGGACTTGATAGAGTGAATATCAGTTTAGATAGTTTAAATCATACTAAATATAATAAAATAACAAGAGGAGGAGATTTGAATGAGGCTTTTGCAGGAATAAATGCTGCTGTAAATGCCGGTTTGACTCCTGTTAAGATAAATGTAGTTGCAATGAAAGGTTTTAATGATAATGAAATTATTGATTTTGTTCAATTGACTTATCAGCATCCTTATGAAATTCGATTTATTGAATTAATGCCTGTTGGACATGCTAATGCGGAACAATATGGAGTCATCACAGTGGATGAAATTAAGGAAAAATTGCCTGCATTAAGACCAGCAAATCAAAATGAAGGAGTAGCAGAAATATTTAAATATCCGGGAGCTAAAGGTACTCTTGGATTTATTAGTCCTTTGAGCAGACATTTCTGTGGTGACTGTAATAAGATTAGATTAACAGCAGATGGAAAATTAAAGCCATGCCTTCTTTCCAATGCAGAGATTGATTTAAATGAGGTATTAAATCAAGGCAATGATGAAAAACTAAAGGATGTAATCAAAGATGTAATTCTAAATAAAGACGAGAAGCATCATTTAGATGAAGGAGCTGCACCTATAGAAAGAGATATGAATAAGATAGGAGGCTAAAGATTTTATGGATGATTTAACACATATAGATAAAAACGGCAGACCTAAAATGGTTGATGTAGGACAGAAGCAGGATACAAAGAGAATAGCAGTAGCTAAGGGAAGCATCTTTATGAAGGCGGAAACCCTGGAAAGAATAACAGGTGGACAGATCAATAAAGGAGATGTACTTTCCGTAGCTCAAACTGCCGGAATAATGGCAGCAAAAAATACTTCCTCAGCTATTCCAATGTGTCATAACATATTTATTACTGGAGTAGAAATGGACTTTATAGTAGATAAAGAAAAGTCGGCAATACACATAGAAGCTATGGCAAGCACTATTGGAAAAACAGGAATTGAAATGGAATCTTTATATGCAGTTTCTGTAGCAGCCCTTACTATTTATGATATGTGTAAAGCAATAGACAGAGGAATGTGTATTTCAGATATAAGGTTAGTAAAAAAAGAAGGTGGGAAGTCAGGGTTATTTATTAATGAATAAAATACTTTATAGAGGAGAAATTAGTATGGCTAAGGTAATTGCAATTAATATAAGTGATAAAAAAGGGGTAATAAAAAATCCTGTAGAGCATGCAGAGTTTATAGTAGGAGAAGGTATTAAAGACGATGCTCATTGTGGAATTGATGAAATAAAGCAAGTTAGTTTACTTGCAGATGAAAGCGTTGATAAGATGAGAGCTATGGGACTTAAATTGGATGCAGGTGTCTTTGCTGAGAACATTACAACACAAGGTATTGAGCTGAAAACACTGCCAATAGGTACCAGACTAAAGATTGGACAAACTTTGCATGAGGTTTCTAAAATAGGTAAGGAATGTCATCACGGATGTGAAATAAAACAGAAAACAGGTACATGTGTAATGCCTACAGAAGGTATTTTTACTAGAGTTATTAAAGGCGGAATTGTAAAGCCAGGAGATGAAATTGTAATATTATAAATGTATAGATAATTAATAAAATCTATATATATATTGTTTATAATATTGCAATCAATTGTATTATTATTATATAATGTTTCAGAATCATTTTTATATTCAAAATAGAATTAACCTAATTTTGAGCTATGTTAAATTAATATAAAAAATGGAGGAAAATATGGCGAAAGTAAAAATAACGGAAACTGTTTTAAGAGATGGACATCAGTCATTGATTGCAACCAGAATGACAACAGAAGAAATGTTACCAATACTTGAGACTATGGACAACGTTGGATATAATGCACTTGAAGTTTGGGGCGGAGCTACGTTTGATGCATGTTTAAGATTTTTAAATGAAGATCCTTGGGAAAGATTGAGAACAATTAGAAAGCATATTAAAAATACAAATTTGCAAATGCTTTTAAGAGGTCAAAATTTATTAGGTTATAAGCACTATGCTGACGACGTGGTAGAAGAATTTGTAAATAAGGCAATAGGAAATGGTATAGATAATATTAGAATTTTCGATGCATTAAATGATACAAGAAATTTACAAAAAGCAATTGAATCCACAAAGAAATTTGGAGGACATGCTCAAGGTACTATTTCATATACAATCAGCCCTGTTCATACTAATGAAACGTTTATTAAGTTAGGTAAAGAAATTGAACAGATGGGTGCAGACTCTCTTTGTATCAAGGATATGGCAGGACTTCTAAGTCCATATAATACATATGATTTAGTTAAAGCGTTAAAAAAAGAAATTAAGATACCAATTGAACTTCATACGCATGCAACAAGTGGTCTTGGAAGCATGACTTATTTAAAAGCTGCTGAAGCAGGTGTGGATATTATTGATACTGCAATTTCACCATTTGCTGAAGGTACATCACAGCCTCCTACAGAACCAATGGTGGCTGCGTTTAAAAATACTGAATATGATACTGGTTTAGATATGGAGCTTTTGAATAAGGTTTCAGAACACTTTAAACCAATCAGAGAAAAATATATTAAAAATGGACTTTTAGATCCTAAACTAATGGGAGTAGATATTAATACTTTAATATATCAGGTTCCTGGAGGAATGCTTTCGAATCTTGTGTCACAGCTTAAACAGTCTAACGCTATGGATAAATTTGAAGAGGTATTGAAAGAAGTTCCAAGAGTAAGAGAAGATCTTGGATATCCGCCTCTTGTAACACCATCCAGCCAGATAGTTGGAACTCAGGCTGTATTAAATGTTATTACTGGAGAAAGATACAAGATGATTCCAAATGAACTAAAACAAGTTGTAAAAGGAATGTATGGAAAAACAACACTTCCTATTAAAGAAGAAATAATAAAGAAAATTTTGGGAGATGAAGAAGTTATTACATGCAGACCGGCAGATTTAATTGAGCCTGAGCTTGAAAAGGTTAAAAAAGAAACTGCTGAATATATGGAACAAGAAGAAGATGTTCTAACAAAAGCAATGTTCCCACAGCCTGCTGTAGAATTCTTTAAATATAGAAATGCGCAAAGATATAAGATTGATGCCACATTATTAAACGAAGAGGATATGGTTTATCCTGTATAGGTTTAACAAAATAAAAAGCACACTTTATAAATTAAATTTATAAAGTGTGCTTTTTTAGTGCTTTAAATTTCTTCTATTAGCAAAACTCCCGATTCTTGGTTTAAAATTTCAATGACTTCGTCATGGGAAATGCATTTGGGAATTTTAATTGACATATGGCAGCCTATTCCACCTGATGCTATTACATCTTCAAGTTTGCTTAAGTGTGTTTCATAAACTAGAATATCCTGAGATTTTACAAAGGATATAAATTCTCTCATCCTGCTTATGGAATTTAACTCTATGTATAAATCCATAATTCTTGAGCGATTATAAAAATAATTTTCCACTTTTGGTAAGATTGAAAGGGAAATAAATACGAACAGCTCTGCAATTACAGCACCGGCATAAAATCCAATACCTATGGCTAAACCAGTACAGGCTGAAGTCCATAAACCGGCAGCAGTTGTAAGTCCTTTAATTTTATGTCTGCCAGTAAAAAGTATAGTTCCTACTCCGAGAAATCCTACTCCTGTAATTACTTGCGCTCCCAATCTGGTAGGATCGGTAGTAGTTGAAATATATTCATATACATATTGATTTGTCATCATTGAAAGAGCAGCGCCCACACAGACTAATATATGAGTACGAAAGCCGGCAGGATGTTTATTTGCACCTCTTTCTAATCCTATTATTCCACCTAAAATTACCGCTAAAATAAGTCTTAGTGTAACTGAAAATAAATTGATATCGTAATAATAGTCCGGAAAGTTTTCCATTAAATCACCATCCTTTTATTTTAGTTTTTCTTTTAGTTATTATATTATACCATGTGTAAGTAAAATGTGATACAATTAAGCAAAATAGAACCATTTATAACCATTTATGACAGTATAGCTATTTAAGGCTATCTTTTCACATTTTGTATTGTGAGGTGAAAAAAGATGTTTCGTGAGATAAAAAAGAAAATGCTTATTTTGGAAAACAGAAAACCATATAGCAGGGAAGTTATTGCTTCTTTTGATGAAATAAATCTAATAGACTGGGTTTATTCTTCTATGAATCTCGATGGCTGTTCCATTTCAAAACAAGTAGTTGAGAAAATTTTAAAGGGACATTTTATTGAAGAAGCTTCTGTTAGCGATCATTTATCAATAGAAAATTATAAAAAAACAATTAAGCTTGAATTTGATATGGCTGATATGGAGATTGATCTTAATATAAAATATATCTTTAAAATCTATAAGACTTTAGTTGAGGATCAACCTTTAGAATATAGAAAAAGTAATCCTATTTTAAAAGCTTTTAACTATAACCCACCTCATCCAAAAGAAATTGAAGAACAGATGGATATTTTGGTTAAGTGGATTGGAAATGATAATTGTGATAATAATCCAATACTGAAAGCAGCATATTTGCACAATAAATTTATTGAAATTTATCCATTTGAAGTTCATTCTGAAGCAGTTGCAAGAATGCTTATGAATTATGAACTTATCAGAAATTCTTTTCCTCCCGTGGGATTAAACATAAGCAGGAAAGAATATAACGATGCGATTATTTTGTATTTGAAAAATGAAGATATAAAGCCTATATATAATGCATTAATAAGAAGTATTTTTAATAAATTAGAATTGATGCTTCAAATAACTGAGGAATGTTAAGTTTATTTATAAACTTTTCACTTGAGAGTTAAATAATACAGCTTTTTTATATTTCGTGGGGTGAGAATATTAGTAGAAGAAAAAAATTGATTGTATTTGCAATAATAATATCTACTGTTATAATTTTATGTTTTGCTTTTGATCAAAGCTTAACAGTTAGATATTATAATATTGAAAGTAATAAAATAAATACAAATATTCGTATAGCATTTGTTGCGGATTTACATAGTTGTGATTATGGTAAAAATCAAAAAAATCTTCTTGATTGTATTGATAATCAAAAGCCTGATATTTTATTATTCGGTGGGGATATTTTTGATGAGAGTTTACCTTATGAGAATTCAATTATCGTACTCAAATCGGTAGCGGAGAAATATCCTTGTTATTATGTTTCAGGAAATCATGAGTATAGGACTGGGGATATTGACAGCATAAAGCAAATGATTTCAGGATATGGAATTATTATTCTTGAAGGACAAAGTAAAACAGTAATGATAAAAGGACAGGCAATAAATATTTGTGGGGTAGATGATGCGGATGTGGGTCATAACAATTTCATGAAGCAAATTGTAAATGCAGGGAGCCAAGTTGATACTCATTTATTTACAATTTTTATGGCACATCGTCCAGAATACATAGAAACATACTTAAAATATAATTTTGATTTAATTTTGTCTGGTCATGCACATGGTGGTCAATGGCGAATACCTGGAATTATAAATGGGCTACTTGCTCCTAATCAGGGTTTCTTCCCCAAATATGCAGGTGGAGAGTATGAATTTAATGATAAAACCTTTATTGTGAGCAGGGGACTTGCAAAGGAGTCAACTCGTGTTCCGAGAATTTTTAATCCGCCTGAGCTTGTAATTATAGATGTTGTCTCAATAAAATAATAGGAGGGTTTATATATATGACTTTTGTACCATTAATAATTTTAATAATAATTTTTGTAATACCTATTGTTATTGCATTGCTATTAAGCAGTCAAAATAGAAGTTCATATCAAAATAGACAAGGCAGTGGCATGTTATGTAAAAGCCAAAGTAATCGAGTTTTTGCAGGTGTATGTGGTGGCATTGCAGAACACTTTGGCTGGAATGCCTCATTTGTCAGGATATTTTTTATATTCTCAGGGATAGGTATATTTACATATATTCTTTTATCCATAATTATTCCTGATTCGCCCAGTTCTTTATTATAAAATGTATAGATAAATAGTATTTTGAATTTTGAATAAATGTTACTTACGTATAAAATAGTAGGGCTCAATTGTAAAATCAAGGATTTCTATTTACAAATATTCATTAGATAACACACTAAATACTATTAATTATTAAAGTGATTTTCATATACAATAAATATTTATAGTGATATTAACCGTATAATAAAAGAATGAGAGTATTTAAGAATTATTAATTTAGGTTATATAATTTCTACTTGGTTAGATAAAAAAGAAGACATAAGGTTAACGCTGTTTTATGATTAAATTGGTTACACAAATCATAAGAGGAGTTTTCCCTATGTCTTATATTAATATTATTAAATTTTTACTTGTCTTTTAACATTTCTTCTACACTTTCAAAGGATGTTGATCCTTTTGATTTCTTTGCTGCTATACAAGCACGTATATTTATTTTATCATAAATATCTTCCTCAAACTTATCTGAGAAGGTTTTTAATTCATCTAAAGTTAATTCTTCAATTGCCTTTTGATTGTTTACACAATACAATACTATTTTGCCGATAATTTCATGACAATCTCTAAAAGCGAGACCTTTAGAAACTAAATAATCTGCGGCATCAGTGGCGTTCATAAAACCTGATTTTGCAGCCTTTTCCATGACATCAGAGTTTACCTTCATAGTACTTATCATTTGAGTAAAAATTGATATAGATGCCTTTAATGTATCAGAAGCATCAAACACAGGTAGTTTATCTTCCTGCATATCTTTGTTATAGGCAAGAGGAAGTCCTTTCATAATAGTTAGAAGTGTTACTAGATCTCCGTAAACACGACCGGTTTTTCCGCGAATCAATTCCGCCATATCAGGATTCTTTTTTTGAGGCATAATACTGCTACCTGTACTATAAGCATCATCCATTTCAACAAAGCTGAATTCCGTTGAACTCCATATGATTAATTCTTCACAAAATCTTGAAAGGTGCATCATAGTTGTAGAGCAACAGGCAATAAATTCAATAGCAAAATCTCTGTCACTTACAGAATCCATGGCATTTTCACTTACATACTCAAAGCCTAATTCTTTAGCTAAGAAATCGCGGTCTGTATCATAAGTTGTTCCTGCCAATGCACCGGAACCAAGTGGAAGTACGTCCATTCTTTTATTACAGTCTTCTAATCTGCTTATATCTCTTTTAAACATCTGATAATAAGCCATCATATAGTAAGCAAATGTAACAGGTTGTGCTCTTTGCAGATGTGTATATCCGGGCATTACAGTATCTTTATTGTTTTTTGCAATATTTACAAGGGTACTGTTTAAGGTTTTTAATAAGTTTATTTGACTTTTGACTTCTTCCTTTAAAAACAGTCTTAAATCTACTGCAACTTGATCGTTTCTGCTTCTTGCTGTATGAAGCTTCTTACCTATAGGACCAAGCTTTTCAGTTAAAATGCTTTCAATATTCATATGAATATCTTCTTGCTCAATTGTGAACTCTATTTTACCATCCTCGATATCATCTAAGATTTCTAATAAAGAAGACTCTATTGCAAGAGCCTCCTCTTTTGTAATAATACCTTGCTTTGCCAGCATTTTTGCATGGGCAATACTGCCGGTAATATCCTGCTTATATAATCTTTGATCAAACTCTATGGATGCATTAAATTCGTTAGCCGACGAACTCGCCGCTTTTGAGAATCTTCCTCCCCAAAGTTTCATCTTTCTTTTCCCCCTTAATATTTTCGTTCATAATAGCTCTGATTTTTAGTGATAGGGCAAACAGGTTGATAAATCCTTCTGCATCCTTTTGATTGTAAACTTCATCTTTACTGAATGTAGCAAATTCTTCATTATATAAAGAGTATATGGATTTTGAACCAACTGATACAGCACTTCCTTTATATAGCTTTACTCTTACTACTCCAGTAACCATTTTTTGTGTGGAGTCAATAAATGCACTGATTGCCTCATGAAGCGGAGTGAACCAAAGTCCATCATATATAAGTTCTGCATATTTTTGTGCCACAATACCTTTATAAGCAATTGTATTTCTATCTAATACTAGCTTTTCTAATGTTTTGTGTGCGGCATATAAAATAGTTCCTCCGGGAGTTTCATAAACACCACGAGATTTCATTCCTACAAGACGATTTTCTACAATATCTATTTGACCTACACCGTTTTCTCCACCTAATTTATTTAGTTTAGTAAGAAGCTGAATCGGATCCATGTCAACGCCGTCAATAGCAACAGGAATTCCTTCTATGAAGCTGATTTCAACGTAAGTTGGCTTATCAGGAGCTTTTTCAGGAGGTACACTTAGAACAAGCATATCATCCTTATGTTCATTCCATGGATTTTCTAAATTGCCACCTTCATGGCTTATATGCCATATATTTTCATCTCTGCTGTATATTTTTTCTGTTGTTTGTGCAATTGGAATTTTATGCATAGCCGCATATTCAATACAGTCTTCTCTTGATTTTAAATCCCAAATACGCCATGGTGCAACAATTGATATGGAAGGGTCAAGAGCTTTGATTGTTGCTTCAAAACGTACTTGATCATTACCTTTTCCTGTGCATCCGTGAGCGATAATATGTGCATTTTCTTTATTTGCAATTTCAACTAATTTTTTAGCTATAAGGGGACGAGCCATGGAAGTTCCAAGAAGATAATCACCCTCATATACTGCTCCTGCTTTTAAAGTAGGCCAAATATAATCAGTAATAAATTCCTCTGTAACATCAACCACATATGCTTTAGAAGCACCTGTATCGTAAGCCTTCTTTTCTATAGCTTTAAAATCCTCATCCTGACCTACATTTATACAAGCAGCGATAACATCGTAATCATATGTTTCTTTTAACCATGTTACGATTACGGAAGTATCAAGACCACCTGAATATGCCAATACTACTTTTTCTTTTGCCATTTTATATTTCCTCCTTTATGAGTAATCAAATTATGAATACTTTATTTATTTTCACAGTAAATTTATTATGTGTAAAACACGAAAAATTGTATATCTGTTTCTTAAAAAGACAGTTAATAATTTCTATTTAATACAGAAAATCAACTTAATCCTTATTATGTTTTTAGTATATCATCTAAAATATATAATTTCAATAGTAAATTTATATTTATGCAAAAATTATTTATAATTATGCATAACTGTAAAAAAACAAAGAGTAAAAGATTTACTTTATGTAATAAAACGAATATAATGAAATAAAGTATACTCATAGTTATAATAAGTATATAAAAAGGGTAATAGCAGGAGGGTATAATTTGAATAAAAGTGCAATTTATAATACTTTAATTGAGGTTATAGATAAAGAAAGTATACTGCAAAATGTTGATATGGGCCAGTTTACTTCTTTTAAGGCTGGGGGGTATGCAGATTTTTTAATCTCGCCGTCAAATAACAATGAATTGGCAGGAACTTTAAAAATTCTTAAAGAACAGAACTGTGAATATTTTCTTATGGGTAATGGTAGCAATTTTCTAGTAAGAGATGGTGGTTACAGAGGTGCAATTGTTCGTATAGGAAAGAATTTTGATAAAATCTCCGTAGAGGGGGATATATTAACAGCTGGCAGTGGTACATTGCTTTCAAGTATTGCTAAGGAAGCGATGGAAAATTCCTTAACGGGTTTTGAATTTGCAGGAGGTATACCGGGAAGTTTAGGTGGTGCTGTAGTAATGAATGCGGGAGCATATGACGGAGAAATAAAAAATGTTTTGATTCATGTTAATGCAATGGATAAAGAAGGTGTAATTCACAAATTAAATGATAGGGAATTGAAATTAGGATACAGGCACAGTATTTTTCAAGAAAATGGGTGGATTGTATTAGAGGCAACACTCCAATTATCTCATGGAGATAAAGATAAAATTAAAGAAAAAATGTTAAAGTTTAATAAGTTAAGAAATGAAAAACAACCGTTAAATTATCCAAGTGGCGGAAGCTTTTTTAAAAGACCTGAAGGGTATTTTGCAGGAAAGTTAGTACAGGATGCAAAATTAAAAGGATTGTCATTAGGAGGAGCGCAGGTTTCGGAGTTACATTCTGGTTTTATTATTAACAAAGGCGGAGCAACTGCAACCGATATAATAAATTTAATGGTAATCGTACAAAATACAGTTTGGGATAAATTTGGCGTTATGCTTGAGCCGGAGGTTAGAATAATTGGAGAAAGATAAAAAGTACAGATTAAAATATGATATTCATACACATACTATATTTTCACATGGAAAAGGTACTATTGAAGATAATGTAAAAGTAGCTATCGATAGAGGGGTTGATACTATTGGCATTTCTGATCATGGCCCGGGGCATGTTTCTTATGGTGTAAAAAGGAAGAATATTCGTGTGATGAGAGAGGAAATTGATAGATTAAAATTGATCTATCCTCAAATAGATATTCTCCTTGGGATAGAAGCTAATATTATTAACAGTTCTGGTAATTTAGATATTACAAAAGAAGAAGCAAAGTTGTTTGATTATGTGCTTGCTGGGTATCATTATGGAGTATTTGGAGAAAGACCTGTAAAGGCACTTTTTACTCATGCAAATAATTACATTATATATGGAGCTATGAAAAAAACCACTAAGAGGCAAAGACGTATTAATACAGATATTACGGTTAAGGCTTTATATGAAAATGATATAAAAATATTAACTCACCCGGGGGATAAGGGAGCTTTTGATATAGCTGAGATTTCGAAAGCATGTGAAGAAACAAATACTTTGATGGAAATCAGTACATGGCATAAATGTCTTACAATTGAAGATATTAAAATTGCGGCAAAATATGATGTGAGCTTTATTATAAGCAGCGATGCTCATACACCTGAAAGAGTAGGAGATTGTTTAGGCGGAGTGGAACGTGCATTAAAAGCTGGTCTTGATTTGAACAGAATAATAAATCTGAAAGTGGAATAATAAGATTGAGACTTGAATTTACAGGAGGATAAAAGATGGACGTTGTAATAGTTACAGGGTTATCGGGAGCAGGGAAGAGCCAGGCTATAAATTGCATAGAAGATTTGGGCTATTATTGTATTGATAATATGCCTCCGGCTCTAATAAAAGAATTTTTAAGTTTATGTGTACAAGGCAAAACTGATATTCAAAAAGCAGCATTTGTAATCGATATTCGAGGCGGTGAGTTTTTTAATGAATTAAAACATATCTTAACGGAACTTAAGTCATCTGGATTGGAGTTAAAAATCATGTTTCTTGAAGCCTCTGATGAAGTGTTGATAAGGCGTTTTAACGAAACCAGAAGAACACATCCACTTTTAGCAGGCGGTACAATTATGGATGGACTGAAAAAGGAAAGAATTAAACTTTTGGAAATCAGGAAGATGGCGGACTATATAATAGATACATCAAGTATGAAGACTTCTATGCTTAAAAAGGAAATAAAAGAGTTGCTGCTATCTGAAGATGATGGTGAGGCTTTTACAATCAGTATTAAATCTTTTGGGTATAAAAACGGTATTCCCCTTGATGCAGATATTGTTTTTGATATGAGGTTTATTCCTAATCCTTATTATTTAGCTAGTATGAAAAAGTTGACAGGTAACAGTAAAAAGGTTAGAGATTATATTATGAAATTTCCTGAAAGTAAAAAATTTGTAAAAACTGTGGATCAAATGATTAATTATTTAATGCCCCTTTATATAAGAGAAGGCAAATCGCATTTGGTACTTGCTTTTGGTTGTACTGGGGGCCAGCATCGTTCAGTAACTATGGCAAATGTTTTCTCAAAACTATTTACGGAGCAGGGGAAAAGAGTAATAACTGTTCATAGGGATTTATAGAAAAATGTTCTATTTCTGAATGGAACTAGAGGAATCAGCGTTAGATTGTAGTTTAAAGGTAGAAGGATAAAAAAATGTCGTTTTCAGCTAATACAAAAAATGAACTGGCTCGAGTTGAGCCTGAAAAGAAATGTTGTAAACTTGCAGAAATTGCAGGTTTTATTCGTATGTGCGGTACTATAAAGCTTACAGGCAAGGGTAATTTAAAATTATCTATCGTAACAGAAAATGCGGCTGTAGCCAGGCTATTTAAAAAGCTTATTAAAGATTATTTTGATGCAAAAACTCATCTTTTGATAGTACAGACAGCAATTTTAAAAAAGGGTCATTTATACGAGCTTACCATAGATGAAGATATGAATGCGGAGCAAATACTCAGGGAAATCGGGGTACTTTTAGTTAGAGAAGGATGTAATTATATAAGTGACGGAATTTTTCAAGATATAATCAAAACGAAATGTTGTAAGAGGGCATATTTGCGAGGTGTATTTTTAGGAGCAGGAACATTAAGCAATCCGGAAAAAGCATATCATGTGGAATTTGTATGTAATAGTGAAACATTGGCAAATGATGTAAAAAAATTAGTAAACAGTTTTGGTCTCAGATCTAAAATTGTAATAAGAAAAAAAAGTTATATTGTATATATTAAAGAGGCAGAACAAATTATTGATCTGCTGAATATTTTAGGTGCTCATGGTCAGCTTTTGAGTTTTGAAAATACTAGAATTGTTAAGGAGATGAGAAATAAGACAAACCGAATAATCAATTGTGAAAGTGCAAATATGGACAAGACTATAAATGCAGCAGTTAGGCAAATTAATAATATAAAGAAAATAGAAGAAATAAGAGGAATGAAATCTCTTCCGGATAAGCTTTATGAAGCAGCGATTCTCAGGATTGAAAACCCTGAAGCCTCTCTTATGGAGTTGGCAGAAATGATGAATCCTCCCATAGGAAAATCGGGCATTAATCATAGATTTAAAAAAATAGAAGAAATTGCCAGTAAGTTATAGAAGCGTTTTCAATTTATATCTTTTACTAGTTTTTTATGGGAAAGATTAATTTAATCATTTTCAAAAAAATCATCATTCTTACCTGCATTTGTTGTATTTACACCAAACATTGAAACATATTCGTTGCCATCGATGAAATATCTTATTTCTACAAGAGCAGATTCTACAAATAACTTTTCGTCTTGTGTGTAGTAACGCTGGATTTCATAAGAATAGGTTTTGTTTGTATCTTCCGTAAGCTGTCCTTGGTTGATTTTGTTTTCCTGTTCTTTGGATATTTGAAGGCTCATAGAAGGAAATGCAGTGATTTTAATCTTGGGAGCAAAATCAGGAGTAACTTCTTTTTGATCTTTTTGAAAAGAAAAGTATAAGATTCCTTTATCATCTTTTAGATATAGTGCAGGGATATCACCTTCTATATTTCCGCTTACTGTTTCTTTTATTTTATTGAGCTTTGCGGAATCAAATTGATCAAATTCTTCTGCTGTGTAGGTCCTTACAATTGCTTTTCGATTTGCATTGTCTTGTATAGGAACCATCATGGTAATGTTTGTTGTAGACTTATTTCTTTCGTTATTCGGTGTAGGAGAAAAAGAATCCATAATTAATTTTACGCCAATGATAAGAACAGCAGCTAAAATTAGAAAACAAATTATTATTGTCATGAGGACAATTTTTTTCCTTTTTGTCTTTATTATTTTAACATCATCCTTTTCTCTGATTGTCTCTTCCTTATTAAAACTGTTTTTATTCATAACATAAATCCCCTTTCAAAATCCTCTTTCACTTAAAAGATTTTTTCCCCTTTAATCATAGGAACCATTAAAACATGCCACAAGTTATCCAAGATGTTTCAATGATTTCCACCTTACAGCAACGCTGTTACAATCATAGAAACCATTATATCATGTTTCCACATTCTGCATACAGCTTTGCATACAGCTTTATGACCGCAGACATGATTCAATAATTTCTACATTACAGCAACGCTGTTACAATCATAGGAATCATTAAAACATGCCACAAGTATCCAAGATGTTTCAATGGTTCCCACCTTACAGCAACGCTGTTACAATCATAGGGATCATTATAACATGAATTACTTTTTATTACCAGATTTGCAGTTTCTTTTCAGAAGTATGGGTTGGTAAATTTTTAGTATAGACTAATGATAATCATCTTCCTGAAAGGGGACAAATAATAAGTATAATATAAATATGATTATTGCTTAACAATATGTATTTATTGAAAAACAATAAAAATATATTGACAATCAACTATAATATGATATTATAAAGATATAAAGCTTTATATTACATAAATTAAAATTATCTGAAAGGAATATGAATTATGTGGAGTTCTCTTAAATCGGTTAAATTGTCATGTGTTTGTACAAAATTGGTCATGTTATTAGTTGTATGCTTAGGGGTGTCACTTCCATCATTAATGGATCGGTATGTAAATTTAATAGGGTGGAATATTGATGCTCCCAATGTTACAAGATTTATGATAATTCTTTACGCTTGCTGTATTCCCGCATTGACAGCATTGGTAAGTCTCGATCGGTTACTTGCAAATATAAAAAGAGAAGATGTTTTCATACAAAAAAATGTTTTATATCTTAGGATTATATCTTGGTGCTGCTTTTCTGTGGCATTTATCCTTCTCTTCGCAGGATATTATTATTTACTGTTCATTGTAGTAGCAATTGTTACTGCATTTATAGGATTAATTCTAAGAGTTGTAAAGAATGTTATTGAACAAGCAGTTATAATGAAAATCGAAAATGATTTTACAATATAGAGGAGGAGTGATTATGGCGATTGTAGTAAATCTCGATGTTATTATGGCAAAGAGAAAAATGTCTGCAGGAGATTTGGCAGAGAAAATTGGCATCACACCGGCAAACCTGTCTATATTGAAAAATAATAAGGCTAAAGCTATAAGGTTTTCAACATTAGAACAAATTTGTAAAGCTCTTGATTGTCAGCCTGGGGATATTTTAGAGTATATCAATGAAGAATAAAGGGGAATAAAAATGAGAGATGATTTATCAGGGGAAAGGGACGGAGTTGTATTCGGAACTATTAATGAAAGTAATGATATAAAAAATATTACAATTAAAAAGTTACCGCCAGCGGTATTTCAATTAAAAGATGTAATCTTTGCATTTTCAATGCTTGTATGTGGATTCTTGTATTGGGAATTAATCCATTTTGTCACATTAAGTTTAGGTGTTACTGTTTTTGCTTTTCTTATTTGTTTAATTACGTGGATTTATATGAGAGCAAATGGGATTAGGCAAAACAGGCGGAGTTTAGCTTGTTTAGGACTTACTATTATATCGGCTTTAAACTTCACATTATATGATGGACCAACCCTCAAGACTTTAAACTTTTTGTTTCTATCAGGGTGCTTTATTTATTGGATTTGCCTATCAACAGATAGATATTTGGAGAAAAGATTATCTGTTTATTTAATAGGAGATGCAATCAGCCAAACTTTAATTGTACCCCTCTCAAATTTTGGCAATTGCTTTATTGCTGTAAAAAAAGGAATTGTTAAGAATAAGCATGGAAATGGTTTTTTAGCAGGGGTACTTGGGATTATAATCTTTTTACCTATTTTAATAATAATAATTGGTCTTTTGACTTCTGCTGATGTGGTTTTTGAAAGTTTTATGTCAAAAATTCAAGAACTTGTTTCAGACAAAATGGGTGAATATCTTCTTCAATTTATATTTGGTATTCCTGTAGCGTGCTATTTATATGGTCTTATATACGGGGATGTAAAGGGGAGAAATACAAGTAAAATTACAACTGAATCTTTGGATCATAGTGCAAAAAGTGTTCAAATTGCACCAAAAATTACGGTTTATTCTGCTATAACAGCATTGAATTTAATATACCTTATGTTTTTTATATCTCAATCAGCATATTTATTTTCTGCTTTCCATGATATGATTCCGCAGACAATGACTTATGCAGAATATGCAAGAAGAGGTTTTTTTCAATTATGTACAGTTTCAGGTATTAATTTATTAATAATAACTGTGGCATATCTTTTAATAAAAAGAAACAAAGAAGTTCCTTTTATGCTGAGAGCCCATATAATTTTAGTGTCTGTTTTTACAATGCTTTTTATATGTACAGCAGTAAGCAAAATGATACTATATATAAAGTATTATGGATTAACTCAGCTACGAATTTATACTACATGGTTTATGGTATTATTGTTTATTATCTTTTTTATCGTTTTAATAAGACAAATAAAAGTTTTTAATGCTTCTAAAGCTGTTATTGTTAGTTTTATAATTTGTTTTATGGCTCTTTGCTATGGTAATGTAGATGGACAAATTGCCAAATATAACATACAAAGATATGAAGAAGGTACCTTAAAAATGATGGATGAATCAGCAGTAAATAAATTGTATGATGGAGCGGTTCCATATCTTTATAAGATATATAAAAATGAAGAAGATGAAAATATAAAAGCTATGATTTATTCTAGCCTTACAGGTGATTATGGATATTATACAGAAGAAGATCCTTATGAAGTATCATATAAAGATTATAATCTGCAAAAATCACGTGCGGACAATATAAGAGCTGAAATGATGTCTAATCCACCTAAAAATATAGAAGAATCCAGATAGATGTGTTAAAATAGTATATATAAATGATATAAAAAAGTCGGGAGAGTAAAATGAAAAAATATGAAACAGAAGTCAGAGTAATTTATGCTGATACCGATGCCATGGGAATTGTATATCATACAAATTACATTAAGTGGTTTGAGGTTGGAAGAACTGAGTATCTCAGACAGATTGGATTTCCTTATTCTATATTGGAAAAAGAAGGAGTATGGCTGCCTTTGGCAGGTGTAGTTTGCAATTATAAATTGCCGGCAGTATATGATGATATACTTACTATAAATACTTGGGTCAAGGAATTGAAAGCAGCTACGGTAACAATGGCATATGAAATTTTACGAAAAGAAACAGGAGAGATTCTTGTTACAGGATTTACAAAACATGCTATTACAGATGAAAAATTAAAACCAATAAGATTAAAAAATAAAAATCAAGAGCTTCATAAAAGAATAATGGAAGATCTTAACGATAATAAGTAATTTTACATAAACAAATAGGAGAATTAAAATATGAATAACAAAGAAATTTTTAACAAATGTTCCGAATTTCACGGACATAAGTGTCCTGGCTTAGCAATTGGCGTAAGAGCATCCATTGAAGCTAAACGAATATTAGGAATTGGTTTTTCTGAAGATGAAGAGGTGGTTTGTGTTACAGAGAATGATGCTTGCGGAGTAGATGGTATTCAAGTTGTACTAGGATGCAGTGCAGGTAAAGGAAATTTAATTTTTAGAATAAGAGGAAAGCAGGCATTTTCGTTTTTTAATAGAAAGACAGGGCAAAGTGTTAGACTGATTTTAAAAGAACTTCCTAAAACAGAAAGCAGGGAAGAGAAACAAAACTATATATTAGAAGCACCATTTGATGACGTATTTACTCAAATGAAGCCGAACTATGAGCTGCCAGAGAAAGCTAGACTTTTTCAGTCTGTAGATTGCGAAATTTGCGGAGAAAGCACAGCGGAACCTTATGTTAGATTAGATAATGGTAAAAAAGTATGTTTAGATTGCTTTAAAGAATATCATAGAGTCTAAAAGAATATATGAAAATAAAGCTTATAGCTTGACTAACTTGACTAAAATTAAGTTTAATTAAAACTTCAGAACGGTTGACCATAATTGAAATATTGTAGAATATAAACTGGTTCATAAGTGCAAAAAGGAAAGGAGAGTCTTGATGTATTGAGTAAATACATCTTACAATGAAAATGCATGATAAATTAAAAATTGTATTTATTGGAAACAGCATTGTAAACGGTTTTCCTTATAGTAGAAATCAAAGCTTTGTAGATCTATATAGTACCTTATCCGGACATTATGTAATAAATAAAGGTATCAATGGTGATACCGCTCGAGGCGTTAGAAGAAGATTTAATCAAGATGTCTTGTTATATAAACCGGACTTGGCAGTAATTATGACAGGAACAAATGATTTTATATACAAAGAATCCTTTGTTGATGAATGTATGGGGATTATAATAGATTTAGTTGAGACGGCAAAAAAAGAGAATATAGAAGTAATATTACTTACTCCATTATCAGTGGATATTGAAATGGCTAAATTAAAATGGATGGTAGGAAGTGATGTGGATTATGAGCTTGTTCAGGAACAGATAATTGAATTAAAAAAATTAATGATCAATTATGGAATAGATAATAATATTAAAGTAATTGATACAAATTATGAATTTTCCCAATATGCAGCACTGAAAGGTAAACATTATACTTATTACGATGGTATTCACCCGACGAAAGAGGGTTATAAATTTTTAGCAGAAATCATACATAAATATATTTAAATTAACTGTGAATAAAAGTACTTTAAAAGACTTGATATGATATTTAATTTTATCATATCAAGTCTTTTCTATACATTTTTAAATAGTCTAAAATTATTTTCTTCACTCATGCTGCTATCTGACCGTAAATCAAGATCAGAATACCATAAACCAATATAAAGATTTTTCCCTACAATATAGTAAAGATATGATATATAAAATATCGGCATATAAACTAAAAAGTTATTTGCATAATAAAGCAGATTGGATATAAAAATTTATAAATTTATTTGTTGTGTTGAATCTAGACTGAAACATCAATCTGCTGTACTGTTTCAGCTGCTCCTGTACTTTCTTTTAAATAAAGACCGGTTTGGCGGATTTGTCCATTTGTTTGTCTGGTTTCTTGTGATTTCAAAGTAAAGTCCGTCTTTGTACTTCCAAGATAAATGGCTCCTATATCAGCAGTTTTTAGATTAATAAGCTTGTCTGTACCGTCATCTGCTTTAATCCAAACTTTTAGTTTATTATATATTTCGTCATTTTCATCAATCCAGCCATTTTTATCTGAATCATAAGCAGAAAGTTCACTAAAACCATCCCCGGTTTTAGTTCCAAACAATTCGCTCCCGTTGTTTATTTTACCGTCATTATTTTTATCTAGAGCTAAATAGCCACTCCCTTTATTTAAATATGAAATATTATCTTCGTTTCCATCATTATCTATATCAAAACAGAATTTTTGGTCACTGAGGCTAGCGGGATTGCTGTTTAAATTAATTACAAGAGGATCAGTCATAATAACTTGTTCAGACCATTTTACATTGGTATATTCCATAAAACTTCTAGTCATTTCTAAATCAATTCCGAAATTTAATTCACGTCCATCTTGGGTTTTTGCAATCCCAACAGATGTGAAAGTTGTACTTTCTGTTTCAGAAAAAAAGCGAGTTGCATTAACATTCCTTACCCAAGTTCCTGAGGAAGGCAGAGACTGTGCATTTCCAAAATTGATGGACATAGATTGCAATGAATATTGAGATTTTTGGCTTATACTGCTGTAAAAAGAATTATTATCATGTGGACCTTTACAAAGCATTTCCAGCATCATTCTTAACAATGAGATCTTGTGATCTTGCAAGTCCGTAATAGAAAACGGATTATTATTTGCGTTATTGGCTAACAATTGATAGTTTGGTTTTGTTACACCATTAGCACTTTCCTCAGCAGATTCTGAATCAGTTATTGTAGATCCAATCTGTGTTTTTTGATTGTCATCTTCTAAAAGCTTTTTTGCACCATTAATAAATTTTGATAATTCTTCTTCAGATTCTAATTTATCTTTCTTATCTTCCGGTTTTGCTTTCCACTGTGTATTTTCTGAATTAATTCTAGTAAATTCCACAGAATCATAGTTTCGAGTTGAGTTCATAGTAATTGAGCTTGATTCGATTTTCATTTTTATTCCCCCTTTTATATATATCTATATATTACGTCGTTATAAATTGGAAAAATATAATAGTTTTATACTTATATTTTTTAAAAAGATTATTTAAGGGTAATAAAATATAGGAATAGAATATTTTTATTTGTTAATTAACAATTATGTTTTGTTGAATAGTTATTGATGTTATTATTTATAAAGTTTAATTCAAATGAACTGTACCGCAGCATTATTATTAATTGGCTACTTATAATGATATCTTGATGTTAAATAAATATGATAAATGTTTGTTTGCTTTAAGAGAAATTAAAGGAGGTGTTAGACGCAAAAAAACAATCAAACTATTTTGGAGGATAAAAAATGAAAATAAGTAATAAAATTTTATTGTTTACAACTATTGTAATAATTATATCTATTGCTGCTGTTGCTAGTCTTCTTTTAAAAGAAAATGCAAAATATAACGAGCAAGTAGGCTATGAACGTATTAATTCCGCAATAGATGATTTAAGTAGTGGGATAACTGATATGCTTGATGATTCCATGAAAAATGCAGTATCTATTTCTAAAAATTATAAAGTTGTGGAAGCTATGGAAAAGGGAAGTTTTGATGATCTAAAAAAAGCTTTGGATGACTTGAATGAAATTATAAATATGGATACCATAAGCATTACTGACACATCTGGAAATATTATTATAAGGCAGCATCAGCCTGATAAACGAGGAGATAATATCCTTAGCCAAACAAATGTACAAAAGGCGTTAGAAGGCGAAATATATACAACTTTGGAACCAGGGGCTTTGGTAAAGCTTTCATGTAGGACAGGAGCGCCTATCTATGATACTGGCGGAAATATTATTGGGACAGTTGTTACAGGTCATACTTTTGAAGACAGCGATCTTCTTGATGAACTAAAATCACTTCATAATGTAGAACTTACGGTTTTTTCAGGAAGTGAAAAAATTGCAAGTACAGTTATGCAGGATGAAAGTGAAGATTCTGATAATACAGATACAGAAATTGCAAGCAAAGTCATGGAAGATGGTCAGCCATATACAGGAACTGCTAAAATACTAGGGGTTCCGTATTTTACAACATATAAGCCATTGACTGATCAGGATGGAAAAATTGTAGGTGTCATATTTGCTGGATTATCTAAGCAGGATGCGCAGCAATTTACAAAAACTTCTATTATACATACTCTGATAATGGCTGCTATTATAATTATTTTATGTGTGTTAATATTGTTTCATTTTGTGGATCGAAATATTAAAAGACCAATGTATAAGCTGACGGAAGTTTCAAAAATGTTATCAGAAGGGAATTTAAATGTTGATATTAGCAGTAAAACGAAAACGAAAAAAGACGAGATTGCACTACTTACCCAATCTATGGGAGAGATGATATCTCAACTTCAAAGCTATATTTTCGATATTACTAATGTACTTACTGAAATGGCTAAAAAGAACTTTACCGTGAAAAGCACAGTGGAATATATGGGTGACTTTAAACCTATTCATAAAGCCTTAATTGATATTTCTTCTGCGTTATGTATCAGTTTCAGTAATATTCGTGCCACTGCTACGCAGTTTAACAATACATCACAACAAATTGCAACCTCTGCACAGATGTTGGCTTCTGGCGCGGCAGAACAGGCAGGAGAGATTTCGGAGATGTCTGCTTCTGTGAATGATATTTCAGAAGAGATTAACAAAAATGCTGAAAAAGTACGTTTGGCAGTAGAAAACGTAAATAATACTGCTGCAGATGCCACTGCAGGAAATGAGCAGATGAAGCATATGCTTTCGGCCATGAATGATATAAAAATAACATCTGATCAAATTGGTGAAATTATTAAGACTATAGACAGTATAGCATTTCAGACGAATATTCTGGCTCTCAATGCAGCTGTGGAAGCGGCAAGAGCAGGAAATGCAGGTAAAGGCTTTGCAGTGGTGGCAGAAGAGGTGAGAAACCTTTCACAGAAATCAGCTGAAGCAGCTAAGCAATCGTCAGATTTAATTAACAGTTCCATATCCGCAGTGAATAAAGGTTATGAAATAGCGGACAATACTGCTGATATGATCCAAAATGTAACTGTAAAGGTAGATGTAGTAAAAAGTACTCTTCTTGAAATTGAAAAGGCATTTTTATCACAAACGGAGCAAATGAATCATATTGATCTAGGGCTGGAGCAAATAAAGTCTGTTGTTAATGCAAATTCTGCGACTTCTGAAGAAAATGCAGCGGCAAGTGAAGAATTTTCCAGTCAAGCAATTCTTCTTGCAGAAGAAATTCAGCAGTTTAAAACAGAAAGAGAGTAGAAATGGTTTAAGTAGTAAGCTAATATATGGGCAAAGTATTATTTCCTTATAATACAAATTTAAAAGGTATAAGTTATTCTTTTTGGTATACTTGTATATTCGAAATTAATTAAAAAAAGCCTATTCTCGGTTTGTTATAATTTAATATGGTTTTGTAATTAAAAAGGTAGCAATTGATATATATTATATAAATTGCTACCTTTTTTAGGGTGGAAATTAAGTTATTCAAGTATTCTACCATCATTTGATATGGTTACAATCTGCCATGGAATCATTTTTTCGCTTGCTTTTAATGCATTTATTGCAGCATTAGCAAGACCACTGCAACAAGGTACTTCCATTCTGACTATAGTAACACTTTTAATATTATTATTTTTTAGTATTTCCGTTAACTTTTCAGAATAATCACCTTCATCTAATTTAGGACAGCCTATTATAGTAATTTTGTTTTTCATAAACTCCTTATGAAAATTACCATAAGCATATGCACTGCAATCTGCAGCAATCAATAAGTTTGCATTATCAAAGTAAGGAGCATTTACAGGAACCAATTTTATTTGAACAGGCCACTGTTGTAATTCTGAAGGCTGTGAAGTTATATTTTCAGCAGCTTGCATATTAGCTTGAGAGGATGAACATTTATCTTCGGTTCTCTTTAACATTTTTGAATGAGTTCCCGGACATCCGCATGCTAATGTTTCTGGTTGAACTTTATTCTTCATCATGTTGGTTTTTACCGCTTCTTCATTATAAGGAAGAGCTTCTCTTTCTACAAAGGTAATTGCACCTGTAGGGCATGCCGGCAGGCAGTCCCCAAGACCATCACAATAATCGTCTCTTAAAAGCTCTGCTTTACCGTTAACCATTCCTATAGCACCTTCATGACATGCTTCTGCGCATATACCACATCCATTACATTTTTCTTTATCAATGTGAATTATTTTTCTTTTCATTTCTTTTTCCTCCTAATTTTTTTAAAAATTAATATTTTATTTGAATTTTTATATTTAAGTTAAATAAACTGATTTGTTGCTTTTGTGATTTTAGTATAGTACAATGTCAGAAGAATTATTGTTGCATTTGCAACAAAATTAAAAAAATTTTATATGAGGATATCTATGAAAAAAAATATACAAATATTAATGAAAACAGAGTTATTTTCAGGCATTAAGGAAAATGATCTTGAAAATATGTTACAATGTTTAGGGGCAACTGAAAAGAAATATGATAAAAATGAGATTATTGTTAATGCAGGGACAATATTATCTTCTGTAGGTATTTTAATATCAGGTAATGTTCAGATTACAAGGGAGGATTTAGAAGGCAACAGGGCTATCTTATCTGAAGTTTCAGTAGGTGATTTGTTTGGTGAAGCATATGTTGCTGCTAGACAAAGGGAGTTGCCTATAACTGTGGTGGCAGTTTCAGATTGCAGTGTAGTTTGGATTCCATTTAGAAAAATCATCGTTCAATGCGCTTGTGTTTGCACTTTTCATACAGTTCTAATAGCTAATATGTTAAGGGTTATTGCAGAAAAAAATATTTTGATGAATGAAAAAATGAGATTATTATCATGCAAGACCACAAGAGAAAAATTATATACTTATTTGGTAGATTATTCTGAGCAAGCAGGAAGCAAGAAATTTGTAATTCCGTTTAACAGAGGGGAACTGGCAGACTTTCTTAGTGTTGACAGAAGTGCTATGTCAAGAGAGTTAGGAAAATTAAAGGAAGAAGGATTGATTAATTTTAACAGGAATGAATTTGAGCTAATATAAGGATAAAATATGTTTGAGATAAATAATTTAAAATTTAAAAACATTTTAGACATAAAACAACTTACTATAGATAAGCAGGTAACTTGCGTAGTAGGTCCTTCAGGAAGTGGTAAAAGCACTCTTTTAAAACTTTTAAATGGGTTAATTTTACCTGATGAGGCAAATATAAAATATAATGGAATTGATATTATAAACATGAATGGTATAGAACTTAGAAGACGTGTTGTAATGCTTAGTCAAACTCCTATTATATATGATGGTATAATTGAAGATAATCTTCAGATTGGTCTTGAATTTTTATCAAATAGGAATTATGCTTGCAATTTTAGGATGTACAACTATTACTGTAGTACTTTTTGTTACTTTAGGATATAAAACATTCTTTAGCAAAGATGGAAGATTAATAGAAGAATACTAATTTAGAATTAAATATTATAAGGAATGAAGTTATGAGCAGAATTAAAAAAATACAACAATTATTTTTAATTACAGCTATTTGTATTGGCTGTATTTTATTATCGTTTTTTATTGGCGCAAAGTCATATGCTGAGACGGATTTGATTCCAGAAGAAAATACTAAAATTCCAATTTTAATGTATCATCATTTAGTGGAATCTGGAGAAGCCAGCGGTGTTACCATAACAGAAAAAAGATTTAGAGAGCATATGAAATATTTAAATGAAAATGGATTTACTGCATTATTACCTATAGATTTACTGTTAATCAAAAATAATGAAATGGATATGCCCAAAAACCCTGTTATGATAACATTTGATGATGGCTATGAATCCAACTATAAAATTGCATATCCAATTTTGAAAGACAATAATATGAAAGCAACTATTTTTGTTATTGTAAAAAATATGAATAAAAAGGTTAATGGTCATGTACCAAAGTTAACGTGGGATCAGATGGAAGAGATGTATAAAAGTGGGTATATTGATATTCAAAGCCATACTTATAATTTACATAATTCTGATTCTGATGGTGAACATGTGAATTTAGCTTCCAATGGTATTCAAAGAGGTTTGGTAGAAAGCTGTGCCCAATACCAATTCAGACTTGAAGAAGATGCAGCACTTAGTATAAAGTATATTGAGAAAAATGTTGGGAATAAGGTTTTTTGTTTAGCATATCCTTATGGGGCTTTTGATCCATGGTGTATGGAAGCTTTAGAAAGGCAGGGAATTATATTTGGATTTATGGTAGAAAATGAAATGGCAGATTTGAATGATAATTTATATTGTTTAAAACGTTTTAATATTGGAATGAGCAGTGACTTATCTAAAATATTAATTGTAAATGAAGATATGTATTATTAATATATTAAGGTTTATTGTATAAGCTATATTTAAGAGGAATATTATATGAAAAATAACTAAGAAAGGCTTGAAATATGGAAAAAGGACAAGTTTACGAAATAAAAATAGAAGACATGAGTACAGAGGGGCAGGGCATAGGCAGAGTTGATGGAATGGCAGTTTTTGCAGCCGGAGCAATAATTGGAGATACAGCTTTAGTAAAGCTTACTAAAGTGAAAAAGAAATATGCGTTCGGTCGTGTTCTAGAAATAAAAGAACCGTCTCATCTTAGAATTACGCCTTCTTGCAAATATGCAAAACAGTGTGGAGGTTGTGCCCTACAAGATATGAAATATGAGGGTCAATTGGAGTTTAAACGTAAGATGGTTTTTGATAGGCTGACAAGGTTGGGAGGAATTGAAAACCCAAAAGTAAATGAGACTATAGGAATGGAGTCTCCCTATAGATACAGAAATAAAGCACAGATGCCCATAAGTTGTGGAGGAATTATAACAAGAAAAGGCGGTATTCTTGAAAATTTAGGTGAGTGTACCATTGGATTTTATAAGTTCAAATCTCATGAAGTTGTAGACTGCGATGAATGTTTAATTCAATCTGAACCTGTGGAAAAATTGGCGCAAGCTGTACGTCAATATATGAAAGAAGATAATATTACCGCTTGGGATCCTAATTGGGAAAAAGGGCTTATGCGCCATTTAGTTGTGAAAACAGCTCATAATACCGGTGAGGTGATGGCTATTTTGGTTATTAACGGTAAAGGTATTCCAAATGGAGAAAAATTAATAGGAATGATGGATGATGCTGTTAATGAAATCCCCACAAGGGAAGATGGAATTGAATATTCTTTGGAAAGTATTGTAATCAATGTTAATAAAAAGAAGACTTCGGAAATAATGGGCGATCATTGTATAACCTTGGCAGGTAAACCGACAATTTTGGAAAGAGTAGGAGAAATGAGTTTTGAAATTTCCCCTATGTCTTTTTATCAAGTAAATCCTGAGCAGATGGTGAAACTATATGATAAAGTATTAGATTATGCAGAACTAACTGGGAAAGAGACTGTTCTTGATCTTTATTGCGGAGTAGGTACTATTGGTTTATATTGTGCATCTAAAGCAAATAAAGTGATTGGAATAGAGTCTGTTAAAGGGGCAGTAATTGATGCAAACAGAAATGCCGTTATAAATGGTGTAGTTAATGCTGAGTTTATCTGTGGCAAGGTTGAAGAAGAATTACCAAAACTTTTAGAAGTTAAAGATAATGCAGATGAAGATTTTAATGTTAAGCCAATAAAACCTGATGTGGTCATTTTAGATCCTCCAAGATCAGGATGCTATCCAGATTTGCTTGAGATTGTAGCAGACGCAGAACCAGAACGAATAGTTTATGTTTCATGCGATCCTGCGACATTGGCAAGAGACGTTAAAATACTTAGAGAAAAAGGATACGGATTTGTAGAAGCCACACCAGTAGATATGTTTCCTTGGACGATGCATATAGAAACAGTATGCTTATTAACGTTGAAAAATCAATAATGTTTAATAAATAAATATTAAAAAAATTGGAGTTTGTACACCTCGCGTACACA
>NZ_AUFC01000028.1 GCF_000426305.1 Anaerovorax odorimutans DSM 5092
TGGAATAAAAGGAACTGGAAGTATACAAGGGAAACAACAAGTTGGAGGATTAATAGGAGAAGTAAGAGATAAAGATGTTACTATAAAAGAAAGCTATGCATCAGTAAAAACAGAAGGAGATATTGATGTAGGAGGATTAGTAGGAAGCTTATACCTTAGCACAACAATAAGTGAACCAGCAATCGAAAATAGTTTTGCACTAGGAGAAGTAACAGGAACAAATAGTGTAGGAGGATTAATAGGATCTAATTACTATTCAAATACAATAAAAAATAGTTATGCGGCAGTAAAGGTAAACAGTGAAGGAGATAGAAAAGGAGGACTAGTAGGAGTAAATTATTATAATAGACTAACAATTACAAATTGCTATTACAACAGCAGCATAACTGGATTAACAACTCCAGTAGAACAAGCTAAGACAACAGATGAACTAACTTCGAAAGTAACCTTTACTAACTGGGATTTTGAAAATGTTTGGGATATAAAAGACGGTAGTTCATATCCATTTTTAAGAAGCCTTCCAGTACCAGACCATGAGTATATGCCAGATATGCTATACCCAGTAACATTAAGACTTGCAGATACAAATAACACTTCAATAAGTTTAGCATGGAATAAAGTAGAATCAATTCAAAGATATGAGTTAGAAGTAGATGGAACCATAGTAGATGTTGGACTTGATACATCATATTTACATGATAACTTACATTTAGGAGAACAACATACTTACAGAATAAGAGCTGTCAACGAAGACGTTTATAGTAGTTGGAGTCCGAGATTAGTAATCACATTACTGGAAGCTCCGTTCAATATAAAGGCAGTGGCTCAAGATGATTCTATAATAGTTACATGGGATTATGTTAATAATGCTGCTGAATATGTTATAGAAATTAATGGTAACCGCACGTACAAAACAGATACTACAACATATGTTCATAAAGATGTTCTGAAGAATAAACAATATTTTTATAGAGTAAAAGCAAAAAATATCTCATCAGGAGATTGGAGTGAAGTTGCTTCTGCCATAAACTGGTCAAATGAAAAACCAGCAATTTGCTTAGCAGCTAATAATTGGTTAAAAGATCTAGTAGATAATGATGAAGTAGAAATCCTATTAAAATGTAATGGATTTGATGATTTATACACAGTACAATTTGATTTATCATATGATGCGGATAAAGTTTCAATTCTTATGGGCAACATTAAAAATATAATGGAGACACAAGAGGATAACACATATATAAGTGTATTAAATGATGATCAAACTGGTAAGTTAAAAGTATTGGCATCACTACTAGGAAAGAGAGAAGGCAAGAAAGGGCAATTTGATATAGTAAGTATAAAACTAAAACTTAAGTCAAACGATACTACTTTAAATTTAGATTCAAATACTCTTAGAATTGTCAATTCGTTATCAAAATATTGTGATGTAGATGAGAGTGCATCAATTAATATTAAAGTTTTATCAAATAGGTAGCAACGCTACCTATTTTTTAATTAAAAAGTTTGGAGGACAAAATAGTGACAATAAATAGATACGCAGATACCCCATATGGGAAAATAAATACAACTAAAACTAACAGTGCAAATAATTTTTCAGATAAGATTGAATATACTGAGGGAACTAAAACGGGAATTTTACAAAAAAAAGGGCAAGCTACGTTAAAAATAATTCCTGGAGAAACCGCATATGTGAATAGACATGAAATACAATTCGGAGAAGATACTCCTGAAAGTACTTATGTGTATAATGAAAATGGATATAAAGGGATACTTAATCTTATTGATACAGAGACGAAAGATGCTGGTTACTATGAGAGAATAAAAGATCCAAGAACATTTTATAAAACTCATAATAATACGATAACAAATTATTATGATTCCAGTGGTAAGCTTTACAAAACTACATATTCTTGGGGTGGAACAGATGATCATGAAACTTATCATATTGATGAAGATGGATATGAAGGATATATTCACAAAGTAGATACCGTATTAATAGATAAAGATGAAGTACATAACTCAGATGGTTCTTACAGAAAAATAAGCGTTTGGGAAGGACAGTATGAAGGAACAATAAAATATAGAGTAGTTTGGGTTGAAGGAATAAATAATATTGGATATTATTCAGGTGAGGTTTCGGAAGATTCAACAAGCGCATATGAACAAGAATATGAAGGAGTTGGAGTTACACAAGAATATAAAGAAAAGAACTTTGCTGAAAGTTATAATCAAGAGTGTGTAAATGAACCGGTAAATATAATTACAGGTAATTATTATTCCAATGAGACAGATTTAAAAATACAAGGTTATGGACCAAGTTTAGAAGTATCTAGGTACTATAATTCTTTAGATGAGAGAGTAAGTAAGATTGGAAAATCTTGGAGATTAAATTATGATACTGTACTTGAGAATATGTCATCAGAAGATATTAAAATCACTTATCCTGATGGTCACTCTGTGGTGTTTGAACCTGTTTCGGGAACAAATAAATATACAGCTTCAGAAGCGGAATTTGATGAGTTATATAAAAATACAAATAATACATATGATTTGAAAAGAAATGATAAATTAACTTATAAATATAATAATGGCAAGCTAATTTCAATTACAGATTTAAATAATAATTCTGTAACATTACAATATAATAGCTCGGGTTATTTATATAAGGTTATAAGTGCAAGTGGAAAAAGTCTGACCTTTACAAATGAAAACGGAAAGATTAAAAATATTGTTGATTCAAATAATAGGAAAATATCATATAATTACAATGGTAGTGGATATTTAACAAGTGTAATAAAACCTAATGGTGGTGTGGTTCGCTACGATTATAATAGCAAGGGTATAACGTCTATCACAGATGAAAATAATGTTAGATTTATTGAGAATGAATATGATGAATTTGGCAGAATCATTAAACAAAAAGATGATGATAACAATATTACTACATATAATTACGACGAGCTTAATATGGTTAACACATATACTTGTGAAGAAACCAATAGAAATGTTAAATATGAATATACTGATAAATTATATATTGATAAAAAAATATATGATGATGGATCATATGAGGAATATGGTTATGATGAATGGGGAAATAAGAATAGAATCAAAGATAGAAATGGTAATGTAACAACTTTCCAATATAATGAAAGAGGAAACTTATTATCAACTACTTCTTCAGCACCTTTTAATTATCAAACATCCTTTGAATATGATCAAAACGATAATATAACAAAAATGAGTACGCAAGACGGACAAATTAAAACTTTTGTATATGATAATAATGGCAATTTAACGAAAACCATTGAAAAAATTGATGAAGAGAATAATGCAATTAATGAGTATTCATATAATCCCAAGGGACAAATAATTACTAGTAAGGATGCAGAAGGTAACATTTCTAATTTTAGTTATGATAATTTAGGAAACTTAACTAAGATAACAGATGCAGAAGGTAATGAAACTGAATTTGAATATGATAATTTAGGAAGAAAGATTTCGGAAACTACTGCTTACGGAACCACAAACTATACATATAATGACTTAGATAAGGTAGAAAAAATAGTAGACCCAAATAATAATATAACCAGATTAAAATATGATAGCAGAGGTAATTTAATAAAACAGATTAGCCCTGAACAATATAATGCTAGTGAAGACGATGGTATAGGTGTAACTTATCAATATGATGGCATGGACAGGCTAATTAAACAAGTAAATTCTTTAGGATATACATCTGCAATTTTATATGATCAGGATGGCAATAAAGTAAAAGAAGTAGATGCTAATAACTATAATAGTGACCTGCAAAATGCATTAGGTGTAAAATATGAATATGATAGCAGTAATAGAGTTATTAAAATTAAAAATCCTTCAGGTGAAAAATCAAGAATTATATATGATGCTGTAGGAAATATTATTGAAACTATAAATGCGAATAATTATAGTGAAACTACTGATGATGGTAAAGGAATAAACTATGCTTATGACTCATTAAATAGAATTAAAGAAATAAAAGATGATGACGGTAATGTTATAAAGAGATATGTATATGATACAGCTGGAAGAATTATAAAAGAAATTGATGCAAAAGGTTATCAAGCAGGCAGCAGCGATTCACAAAGATATGGAACGGTATATAAATACAACTTGATGGGATGGATGATAGAAAAAAGAACTCCTGTAAAAAAACAAGGTGAACAGGTTTACTATAATATTGGACAATATGCTTATGATAAAAATGGCAGAATGATCCAAGAGAAAAAATCATCAGAATATGTAACACTAACTGATGAACCGTCCAATTGGTTTATAATAGAAAATACTTATGATAAAAATGGCAAAATTAAAACAATAAGTGATTCAAATGGTGCCTATTTACAATATTCTTATGATGGATTAGGTAATTTAATCGAAGAAAAAACTAAAATAAATGAAAGTACTTTCGAAACAAGAGGCTTTGAATATGATAGCTTAGGTAGATTAGTTGAAAAATGGTACGAAGCAGATTCTTCAGATTTAAATATAGGTGGTGAAGGAACAACTAAAATAGAAACTAAATATGAGTATGATAAAAATAATAACCTTTTAAAAACTATTTCTCCAGAAGGCTATATTACTACTTATGAATATGATAGCGATAATAAACTAATAAAAGAAAATAAAGAAGTAACTGTAGATGATATAGACATAGAACAAAATAAAATATATGTCTCTTCTAATAGAGAAGTAATATATCCTGACCAGACTTATCAATATGACGTTATCATAGATGCAAATGATGAAATTGTATCTTCGGTTATAGAAATAGATTATGATTCTAGAATTTTTGAATTAATAGAAGCCGAAAGTAGTATTGATAATGCTGAAATAAATACACAAACAGGTAAAATAACAATTAATTTAGAAAATGTAGATATTACAAGTAAGACTAAGATTTTAACATTAAATATGAAAACTAAAGATCTGATACAAGGATTTGGTTATATTGAAATAAAACCGGACTCAAACTATACTGATGGTTCGGGAAATCTACAAACATATACAGAATTAATTGGCAAAAATATCTATGTACAAATACCGGATATGAATGGTGATAAAAAAATAGAAACTAATGACTTTACATTAACAGCCCTTCAAAAGCGAACTAAAGTAGAAGATGTAGGATATAATGAAAAATTTGATATTGATAATAGTGGATTAATTGATAATGCAGATCTTGATCATGTAAAAGATTGGATTTTTCTTAATAAGATTGAGAAACTTAAAAAGATAGAAAAACGTCAAGAAAATATAGCAGGAAAATATAAAAATTTATCATATGAATTAGATTCACGAAGTGATGTTAGAGAAACAATATATAGGTATGATAAAGTTGGTAATATTGTAAAAGTAGAGGATTGCAACGGTAATGAAATAAATTATAGCTATGATGCATTAAACAAGCTAACTTCAATAGAAAATAAAGAAGGCGGAGTAACTAGAATCTTTTACGATGAAGAAGGAAACACGAAAAAAGTAGTGCAACCTGAAAATTACAATAGCTTAACTGATAACGGTAAGGGAAAAGTCTATAATTATGATTATCAAAACAGATTAATAGAGATTATAGATGAAGAAGGCAATATAATAGAAAAAAACACATATGATTTAAATGGAAATTTAATAAATTATATGGAAAAATCAAATTATTCAAGTGAGTATACATATGATATAGGAAATAGGGTAACATCTGTTATAACTCCACAAGGAAGAAATATAAAATATAGTTATGACGCATCAGGAAATATCTTAAATTATATAGATGGTGAAGGAAACTCCACATCATATGAAAGAGATATATGGGGGAATATAACAAAAGTAATAGATGCAAATAATGTTGAAACAAACTATGAATATGATTATGCAGGTAACTTAATAAAAACTGTGGATGGAAATAACAACACAACAGAGTATGTTTATAACAGTTTAAATATGTTAAAAGAAATAAAAGACCCTAATAATGGTAAGATAACATATAAGTATGATAAAGAAGGGAGAATTGCAAAGCAAATAGATAGAAAAGGACAAAATATTATTAATAGATATAATTCAGATAATAATATAGTTCAAAAGCAAATACAAGGAACCGATGAGATAGAAAAATATTTATATAATTTAGACGGAACTGTTTTAGCAGCAATAAATAATACACAAGTAGATACTTTTGAATATAATAAAAATGGCCAAATTGTAAAGAAATATAAAAATGGAGAAATGACACTTAACTATGGCTATAATATGAATGGTAATAAAAAAAGTATTTCTAACAATTTTGAAGAAAAGGTTGGTTATGAATATGATTCTATAGGAAGATTAAATAAAGTATTATATAATGATGAGCAAAAAGCAAAATATAACTATAATGCTGATTACACAGTCTGCAAAATAGAATATGATTCAGGAATCACAGTAGATTATAGCTATTCGAAGGATAAAGATGTACAATCAATAATAGCAAGAAATTCACAAGGAAATATTATAACGCAAAGTAACTATCAATATAATAACAACGCAAGTGTAATATCACAAACCATAGACGGTGAAACAACAACATATGGATATGACAAATTGGACAGATTAAAGGATATCTATTATCCAAAAAATATAACTGAAAAATATACATATGATAATGTTGGAAATAGAATTCAGAAAAATTACAGAGGTCAAATAACAGCATACACTTACGATAGTAATAATAAATTACAACAAAGCTCTATAAATGGACAAGCTACAGTATATAACTTTGATTTAAATGGAAATTTAATAGAGGAAAAAATCGGAAGTGAAGCAACAACATACAAGTATGACGGATTTAATAGATTAACAGAAGTAACATTGCCGGATGAGAGTTTCCAAATCAATAAATATAATGCTTTAGGTTTAAGAACAGAAACAATAGAAAACGCAAAAACAACAGGGTATATATATGATGGAATAAATGTTATAATGGAAACAGATTCTGCAGGTCAAAAGGTTGCAACAAATATACGTGGTCTGGAGTTAATAAGTCAGATAAATAATGAAAATAAACAAAAGTATTATTTATCAAATGCACATGGAGATATCCTAGACGTAATAAATAGGCAAGGAGACATATTAAATAACTATAAATACGATCCATTTGGAAATATAACAGAACAAATGGAAACCCTGCCAAACAGATATAAATATGCAGGAGAACAATATGACGAAGTAACAGGCAAGTACTACTTAAGAGCAAGACACTATGATCCACAAGTAGGAAGATTTATACAAGAAGATACATATAGAGGAGATGGATTAAACTTATATACATACGTAGCAAACAATCCATTAAAATATGTAGATCCTAGTGGATATTCCAAGTGTGCTAATAATAGCAGCTCTAGTAGATATGATAAATATTCTAATCTTATTGCATATAGTGGTAACGTTGGAGATTTTAGAGCAATGGAAGCTGGTCGTTATACTCTCTCATTAGAAAAGTATAAATATATAAAAGATCCTGCAGGACAAGTATATTGTGCATGGAATGATACAATCCCAAGTAACAGAATAGATATTCTTAAATTAAAAAATAGTGGATTTTTTGGAATGGAATTTTATACAAGATTAAGCTATTTAGAATCAAAGGGTATTGATGTTACAAAATTAGAAGTACAAGAATTAGATCAAATATATGAGGTTGAGCATTTTACTAAGGTTGGAATGATTGCTGGAGGTGTAGATGCGGCAGCGACAATATCACTTAATATTGCTAAAGCTGGAACAACAGTTGCTAAGGGAATGATAAATCTTAATCCTAACGCAATCAGATTTAGTCAGAGTTCTGTAAATGGTTCACAAGAGATAATTAAGAGTATGAAGAAGAAGGGTTGGACAGGAGAACCAATTGATGTTGTTAGAATGTCTGATGGTGGTCTTACAACTATAGATAATACTCGTGTTGTTGCAGCTAGAGCAGCTGGAATTGATGTTAAAGCTGTAGTGCATAATGCAAACGACGTATTACCTCAAAATCTAATTAAAAGATTTACAACTAAGAAGGGTGTACCTACTACATGGGAAGAAGCAATAGAGTTAAGAATTGGCAAGCAAAAATCAAGCTTTAAAAAGAATAACCCATTTGGGTCATATGAAATGGAGAGGGTTAAATAGAATGATAAATAAATTACCAGAAGAGTTTAGAAAAAAAGGATTTGAATATCCAGAGCCTTACACTAAGATTATTGAATTAAACTTATTAGATTTTGATTTTTGGTATATTATGAATGAAGAACAAGCATTAACTAGGTTAGATGAGTTAAGGCAAAGATACCCTGAAAGATATCTAGTACCTTTCGCTAGGAGAGATGATAATGATGATATCGCTTGTTTTGATTTAAAAGAACCAAATAAAGTCCAAATAATCCATGATTTTGCATCTAGTGGTTATGAACAAAGAAGAACTTATGCTGATTTATGGGAATGGCTACAAGATGCAATACAAGAGATGATAGAAAGAAATAGAGAAGAAGCATTGGAGTGATAAAAATGAGATACTTAGAATTGAGCAAAGAAGTCTCTTATGCTTTAAGGCATGCACCTTCTGAATATGGGTTGGTATTAGATGAATATGGGTGGGTGAGTGTCCAACAACTTCTTAAAGCATTGAATAAAAATGAGAAGTGGGCTTTACTTAAAGTTGATGATTTATTTAAAATGATAGATGCATCTGATAAAAAACGTCATGAAATTGTTGATAATAAAATCAGAGCTCTATATGGTCATTCTGTATCATCAAAAATTAGAAAAGAGTCAAATGAACCACCCGAATATTTATATCATGGTACTGCTAGAAGATTCATTGATTCAATTAAAGAAAAAGGATTATTATCACAGGAAAGGCAATATGTTCATTTATCTTTAGATAAAGAAACAGCTTTACAGGTAGGAAAAAGAAGAGATAAAAATCCTGTAATACTAACAATAAAGGCAACACTAGCATGGCAGAATGGAGTCTCCTTTTATAAAGGAGACGATAAAATTTGGCTAGCAGATTCAATAAAAAGTGAATATATTGAATTTCAATAATTCTATTAAGATGGTCGTCTTTGGAGGACCATCTTACTTTTTAAAAAAGGGGCTATCCAGTACCGAATGATTCCAATACGATTACTAAGATAAACATAACCCATATGAGCCCTATACGAAAAATTTATAAAATCAAGTGTACGCACATCTTGAATAGTATCACGTTAATTACTTTAGTCCAAAACAAAATCTTTTCTAATATTATCAGTTACCCTCATTTCTTTTGCATTTTTCCTAAGCTTTGTTTTCCCTCTGTCTATTAGAAATCAAGTATAATAGCATTTTAAAAATTATTCATTTTTTAGTAAGTATTTCATAAATGGAGTATGTGTTCTATACGGAATAGACAATTTCATTGGAAAGTATGGATACCACTATGAAATTCATATTGAAAAACCAAATAAGGCATATCTTCTACTTCTAATACAGGGAGAAAGATGAATAACTATAAAGGAACAAGATATATTGGTAATAAAAGACAAAGAAATAAACATGGTTACTGCAAGGTATATGACAAGAAAAATCAGTTGAAAGAAGTGAAAAAAGAAGAAGTGGCGGGAGAATTAACAAGGGTTGAGATAACATATCGTACCTACCCTAGATTTCCTATAGATGAATTGATTCATCACCCGCCCAAATTTAATCGTTTATATACCTGTAATGTTGTTCCTGATATAAGTAACCTTTGGTAGTAGATAAGTGTGATAAAGATAATGTATTTATTGAATCCAGTATATATGAAAAGTTAAATTCTTAAAGTATACAAATCCTAACCTCTATATTGTTATAATAGTATAGAGGTTTTTTATAAAATAAATGTTATAATGGAAACAGATTCTGCAGGTCAAAAGGTTGCAACAAATATACGTGGTCTGGAGTTAATAAGTCAGATAAATAATGAAAATAAACAAAAGTATTATTTATCAAATGCACATGGAGATATCCTAGACGTAATAAATAGGCAAGGAGACATATTAAATAACTATAAATACGATCCATTTGGAAATATAACAGAACAAATGGAAACCCTGCCAAACAGATATAAATATGCAGGAGAACAATATGACGAAGTAACAGGCAAGTACTACTTAAGAGCAAGACACTATGATCCACAAGTAGGAAGATTTATGCAAGAAGATACATATAGAGGAGATGGATTAAACTTATATACATACGTAGCAAATAATCCATTAAAATATGTAGATCCTAGTGGATATTCCAAGTGTGCTAATAATAGCAGCTCTAGTAGATATGATAAATATTCTAACCTTATTGCATATAATAATATCAATCCTAAAAAAATTACGGACCATTATTTAAAAGCTAATTCTTTAAATAGTGAATATAGGACTGTTAAAATAACATTGCCAAATGGAAATGAGAGCTTTGCTCTTAGAAAAGATGGCAAGATAATGAGGTTTGATGAAAAAAGCCTTGATGATGGAACCATAATTCATACTGCAAAAGGTGATTATATAATTAAAAAAGGGAAAGAAGTACCGGTAAAAAAGGAAAAAAGGGAAGAAAAGGAAAAAAAGAAAGAAAAGAAAAAAGATACTTCAAACGTTAAAGAGACACTAAAAAGTGGAGCAGGTACTGCATCAGGTATAGCAGGTGAGTTAAAAGAGAATAGTACAAAGATTGTAAATGGCAGTACAGAAGTTAATCCATATAAGCCAGTTGGGACTGCAGGAAATGCTGTAGTAGCAGTAACCTTAGCAAATGATTTAATAAATACAGTAGTAGAGGATAATGGAAATACAAAAAACCAAAAAATTATAAAAGGATTAACTCAAGTAGGAGGAACTGGAATAAATGTAGCTACGGGTTATGTAACTGCAAGATCAGCTGTAGCTGTAGGAAGTCCATTAGCAGTAGAATCAATGGGAACAAGTTATATTATGCCATTTTATATGGCTATGTCCATAGATAAAAAGGTTGCGGAACAAGTTGAGATTTTACAAGATAAAATATATAAAAAGTATAATATTAAGTGAGGTTTAGAAATGAAGATATTTAGGTTTAATGTAATATTACATTTAATAAACTTAATTGTAGTTATATATACATTTAATAAAGTAATACAAAACATAAAGTTGAACAATAACTTAATTAATATTATAATTATAGGTATTATATTTATTGTAATTGTATTTGTTACAATTCACTATTTTTACATATGTATAATCGTTAATGAAAAATCTATATGTCATAAAACTTTTTTAAAAAAAAGAATAATAAAATTTAAAGACATACGGTCAATTAAGCAATATACTTATCATGGCTCGATACAAATATTTAAAGCTTCCATTAATAGTAATAATGAAGAAGTTATAATATCACCAGTATATCGACATTATAAAGAATTATTACAACTGGTAGTAGATAGGTGTGATAAAGATAAAGTATTTATTGAATCCAGTATATATGAGAAATTAAATTCTTAAAGTATACAAATCCTAACCTCTATATTGTTATAACAGTATAGAGGTTTTTTATAAAATAAATGTTATAATGGAAATAGATTCAACAGGACAAAAGATAGCAACAAATATAAGAGGTTTAGAGCTAGTAAGTCAGGTAAATGATGCGAATCAACAAACGTACTATTTATCAAATGCACATGGAGATATTTTAGACGTAATAAATAGTCAAGGAAACATATTAAATAACTATAAATACGATCCATTTGGAAATATAACAGAACAAATGGAAACCCTGCCAAACAGATATAAATATGCAGGAGAACAATATGACGAAGTAACAGGCAAGTACTACTTAAGAGCAAGACACTATGATCCACAAGTAGGAAGATTTATGCAAGAAGATACATATAGAGGAGATGGACTGAATTTATATACATACGTAGCAAACAATCCATTAAAATATGTAGATCCTAGTGGGCATAATAAGTGCGCTAATAATAGTGAAAACAGTAATGGTGTGATAGATTTTAGTAGTAATGAATACATTGTGAATATTAAAAAATTATTATTGAGAAAAGGTAGCTATAATGCTATGGAACAAATAATGAGGGATGTGGAAAAATCTCCACAGTCATTTGCAAAATTAAAAAATTCCGGTTCATCTAAATATATGGATTTTATTGATATGGTTAATGATATAGTATTAAGCATTACTCCATATACAGAATCTTATGAGATTAAAAGAAATGGTGGAAGACCTTTTTATGTAAGGGTTAAGAATTATGATAAGTTTAAAGAAATTCATTACTTTAGAAATAAGCTAAATTGGGCACCAGAAAATCTTTCTGATATGATAAAGTTATCTCAAAAGAAAGAATGGACATTGTTACCAGTAGATGCAAGCATTTATCATATGTATGGAACTAATGGGGAGTATAATTTGAAATTTGTGTCTAAGAATGGTCACTTTGAAGGAGTATATAGTAGTTTAACTAAGAAATTAGTAACGGATCCAATTAATATGGGTACTTATAATTATGCTTATCCATATTCCCTTAATCATTTTACTTATGATGTAAATCCTTGGAAAGAGTTTGGAAATGTTTATGGCATTTTAGTACCTAGTGAGGATACAAAAGCAAAATTTGATGATAATAAATATGCTCAAAAAAAATATAAAGAAATAAAAAATCAAATAAATAAAAATTAAGAAAGGATTTATATAATAGTGTTTGAAAAAGATAAAAAGTATATCATTTTATTAATACCTATAGTGCTTATACAAATATTAACAGCTCCCATTTTTTTAATAGGAATTCTAAATATTATTTCGAATAATGTAATTGATGCTGCTAATTATTCTAATACACTAATGGTGCCTATAATATATATTTTATTAACTTTGTTAATATCAAGTTTTTTATATTTAAAAAATTTAAGAATAATTAGTATAACATTAATGCTAACAAGTATACCAATATCAATTATTCAATTTAAAATAATATTACCATATTTATGGTTGTAAATTTTAATACATTAATATAAGTTTATTACATAGCTGTGTAGCTAATTTTTAGTAATACAGCTATGTTTTTTATACTAAAAAATGATCTAAGGTTAAAAAAAGGTATAAAGTATTAAAAAAGGTAAAGAAGTAAAACCACAATAGATTTAATAGATTAACAGAAGTATGAGGGAATAAATGTTATAATGGAAACAAGTCATCAGGACAAAAGATAGCAACAAATATAAGAGCTTTGAAACTAATAAGTTAGACAAATTATGAAGAACAATAAATGTATTTCTTATCAAATACACTAATAAATGGCCATTATTTAATGATGTTAAAGTACCAAAGAATCAATCAAAAGCAATAAGAGGTGCTTTTACAGATTTTATTTGGAATAAGGTATTGAGTGAGTGAAAGAAAATAAGGATATTATAAATATGGGAGTGCTTAATAATGAATTTTAAAAACATTTTTGTTTTAATTTTTACTTCAGTTTTTATTTTAGTAATATGTTTCATTTGGATTATAAGCCAAGCCTTTTCGGAATGGGGTGATGGTTTTGTTGGAAAAAGTGAAGAAATTAAAAAAAGTAGCTTAGGAGATGAATTCTTATTTAAATACGAAACATATAATTTCCCACATATTTATACTAGAGTAACAGTAATGGATGATTTAGGAAAAGAAAAAATTACATATTTTGTTATTGATGGAGAGTTTTGTAAACCTGATATTGTAACTATAATTGATTCCCCTGAAATAAGATGTTATGAGCTTTATGGAGAGTTAATTTATAGAATAAAAAAGGATAGTTTTAAAGGGATGTCTATATTTATGATAACAGAATATGATCCAAAGGATTATCCATCATTTATAGAAGTCGCGGAAGAATTAGTTGCTAATAATGAATGGAAATGGATAGAGGCTTGTGGAAAATTTCTTTTAAAAGCTGATAATGCTGAAATGAAAAATACCCTTGAAAGATATGCACTAGGTCAGTTTTCCAAAGAAGAACTCGAATTGAATGAAAATAGCGAAATTACTAAAGAGGAAATGCAGGATTTTGCAATACAGACTCTCGAAGACAATACATGATGTATTAATAATAGCTACTTTATTATGTTAGACAATATAATCAAATTAAAAAAATAAAAATCTAATAATGAATATTGGAAAAGTTGTGATTAGCAAAATATTTGTATATAAGCTGGTGAATTTATTTTAAGAGTAAAATCAGAGTATAAATATAAATTGAATTAGTAAGGGAAAATCTGTAAAAGACTTTCTATGTAATGGCAAAAATCAGGACCGATATATCCTACAGATGTACCACATAATTAAGGAGGTTAGATATGAGAATTCTAGATACTGAAAATGATAAAGCTTTGAAAGACATAAACATTTATTTAACAAGAGTAGAAGTTCATGAATTGTTTGACGATCTTAAAGCGATGTTGGAAACAAGTAGCCAAGAGCATCACGTTCATATTAACGATTTGCAATATGAGCATGAGATTACTTTTGCTTTATATGATGAAGAAGATGTATCCTCATTTGATGAAAGATCTAAAATATTAATAAATCACGATAAATAAATCTCTTGTAATAATAGAAACATAACTCAGAACTAAAGTGGTGGGAATGGCGAACCAAGTCGTTCCACAGCTTTTATTTAGAGTTATGTTGATAGTTTCTTCTTGCTTATGCAGTTAGTTCTTTAAAACATTTTCACTTTTAGCACCATTAGGAGTAGAAAGGAGTAGATTAAATGAAAAATACAAAAATAATCAAAGCTTCTATTGTACTTTGTATATTTAATTTTATAATATTATTATATTATTTTTTAGGAAGATTTAATGGGTGGTCATCATTTTGGAAAGAAATTAATTGGTTTACAATAGCAGGAGAATATTCCTTATTTTCAATTATTATTACTATAGTATTCCTAGATTTAATAAGAAGATTACCTATCAATAAAAATAGCAAAATATATAAAACACATTTGTACTTAAATATAACTTATATTATAGGATATTTCCTAAATGTAACTTTTGTAGGTGGATTCTTAGTAGTTACCATATTTGAACCGTTTCTAAGATAATTAAGGAGATAGATAAATGGGCAAAAATATAATCATAATAGGTATTATAAATATAATAATAGCTATATCAGCTTATCTATATTATTTAATCGTGCCAAATTTTTTTGTATATCTTTATTTTAGATTAACTTTTATTCCATCTATAATAATAATTGTATTATCGAAAGATATAAACTCTAAAACTTTAAGAAAAATAAATTATTTTATTAATATTAGTTATTTAATTATGTTCTTGAGTATGTATTCGCATATACATATGAATTTAAGTTAAATAGTAATCAAGAGGTATTATTCATATATTTAAAAAGAGTACCTTTTAATCAACAGTAAATAAAACAAAAGGGGTTAGATAGAAATATCTAACCCTAAATTATACCAATATAAAAATTATAAATATGATGAAATTATGCGTTTAGAGTCAGGACATAAAACAGATGAAGCAAAAATAACTATGATATAATACAATGTAGGATAAAACTTAGGAAAGATCAATTAAAAAAGTGAAATAATCTTTCTAACATTAACATCAGTTAAGTAGGAACATGTTTTATGAGTCAAAAAATAGTGAGTAACAGAAACAAGTCTGACTGTCTAGGGCTTACTAATTGCCGCTAGTTGTTTATTGTATTTTAGATAAATTTTTGTACTCAAAGCTTATATTTATTATTTCATTAAATAGTATTAAAAACAGATAATTTGTTTTATTATGTTTATTTTTAACAGGCGTTTTTCTATTTGGATCTAAAATTAATTTTAATTGTTTTAGTGCTCTTCTGTTTATAGAAACAGTTGTATTATAATTTAAATTCATTAATCGAGAAACTTCAGTTAGAGGTTCTTCGTATATGTAATGCAGGCGTATTACTTGAGCATATTTAGGTTTTAATTTGTTTATAGCTGTTAAAATTTCTTTGTTTTTAGCTTTTTCTAAAACTGTGTTCAAAACATCTTTTTCTACTTTTATTGTTTCGCCATCAAGAATTTTTAAAGCCTTAGCTATTTTAATTTCTTTTCTGTATTTATCACAAAATATATTTTTTGCTATTTTCTTAAAAATTGGCATCAAACTATCATAATTTCGTATTAGATCTATTTTTTCAGTTGAAGTTAAAAAAGTTTGTTGCACAATATCTTCAGTTACATAAATATTTCTGGTTATAGTATAAACATACTTCATTAAAGATTTATAGTATTTATCAATTTCTTTGTTTAAAAATATATAATCACATTCTCTCATTTTAACCTCTTTGAATATTGTAATCGAATGATTATTATAATGCTAAATAATTTAAAAAACATATTTATAAAATAATTAAAAAAATTTTTATAAAAAGTACACGATAATGAAATGTTTTTACGTGTTTATATATAGATAGTTTTTTAGGGGGGATATATATGACGTAAAAAATGGTTTGCAGTAGAAAATATTTTTTTAGTTTAGTAAGCAGAAAGGAACGAGGTTATGAGTTTTGTAGAGATTATTGAAGATGAAGAATTGGGAATTTTAGAGTTATGGATGTTATCAGAAGAATCCATAGAAGATTGGAATAATAGAAAAAGTTTTGAAATAGATTCAAAAAAGGATTAAAATAATAAGCATTAGAATATTAAATCTATAAAAATATTAAATTTTTATATTAAAAATTACAGTTATATCAATTAATATTATTAAAATTCATTATAATATGTTATTGCAGTATGGTGGTCCGGATGGAGAAATAGGTGCGACACTAAGATATTTATCTCAAAGATATACAATGCCATATAAGCAGTGTATTGGGATATTAAATGATGTCGGCACAGAAGAAACCGTACACTGATGATATCATAAACAACTTAGCATTGAAATTTTAGCTATTTATTAGGTAGGTAAGGGAATATTTCAAGGGAAAAACTACGCTCTTTGCCTGAATATTTCCCACCTTCTTTTTTAGTATAAACCACTTTTTCTATAGCGGATTTTAGAAGTGTATTTTTATCTGCTGGATCATCTAATTTATCATATAATTCTATAACTCTTTCTATTCGAGGAATGATATCTTTCTCATTTCCTTCTTTTTCTTTAAGAGACAATTCTTCCTTTAATTTATCAATTTTATTATTTATAATTTTTCGCTTTTCAGAAAGCTTCTTGGAGCGTTCCAAAAAAATTTCTGTAGTATAAATACCTTGCTCCAAGAAATCATGAAGGCTGTCAATTTGATTTATACATTGTTGTAATTCTGAATTAGCACGAGTTAATGATTTTTCTATATCATTTGATGTAGTAGCAGGTGAACAATTCTTTTCCAGCTGTAGTTTAAAATGAGCTAACCATAAAGGAAGTTGATTTATTAATTCTTCTTCTACAAAATCTAACCTGCTGCTTATATTGTTACATTTTCGATTAGTGCATACCAAAGAAGGTAATTGTCCGGATTGGTTGTATGGTCTGCGTGACATATTTTTACCGCATACTCCGCAAACAATTATACCGGCAAGAGGATTTTTTATTTCTCCGTATTTGGCGTTAAGTCGTGGTCTTGAATGGGATTTACGTATAAGTTGAGCTTGTTCCCAGATGTTTTTATCTAAAATAGGTTCATGTAATCCTTTTACTAAAATAGGGTTTTCATTACGAGGTCTGCTTTTAATAATTTTTCCGGATTCAACATGTTTAATAGTGGCTCTGCCATTCCAACGAATAAAACCAATATAGACAGGGTTAGCAAGCATATCTTGAACGGTGTAAGGAGACCATGATTCTGCATATTTAGGTTTATATCCTCTATTATCCAATTCATTACAAATTAACCTAGGACCTTTATCATAATTAACATATAGTTCATAAATAAGTTTAACAGCTTCTGCTTCTTCAGGAATTATACGAAGTGTATTCCCTTTTTCTTTTTGGATCTTAACTATTTCATATCCATAAGGAGGTTTATTGCCTACATACTTCCCCTCATTTATAGAAGCAATTTTCCCTGTCATTAGTCTGCGATTTATAGTCTTATATTCTCTTCTGCTCATAAATAAACCGAACTCAAAGTATTCTTGGTCAAATTCATTAGTAGGATCATAAGTTTTCATAGGTGTATATATTAGCGTATTAGAATAAGTGAATGCTTGAGATACTATGCCCTGATCTAAAGTATTGCCTCTTGCTAAACGTTCTACTTCCACAACAAGAACACCATCCCATATACCCATTTCCACTTCTTTTAATAAATGCTGCATAACAGGACGTGCTTCAATTGATTCACCTGATACTATTTCTTTATAAATTTTGGTTACATTCAAATGCAATTTCTTTGCCAGTTTCATTAATTGTGCCTCATGACGAGCAAGAGTTTCACCCTCGCCACGAGCCTCCGCTTCTGCATCAGCTCTGGATTTTCTCAAATATATACATTCCGACATTACATTCACCATCCTTTATATTTATCAATATCAGTAGTAACATATGCTATAAATCCATCTTTTGGAGTAATAGTATCAATAGCAGATGCATTTGGTATATCTTCATCATGCTCCAATTTTGAAACTATATAAAGTCCTAAAGCTTCTTGAGCCATTTCCATAGTTTATTCAAGAGAATTCCCGCAAGACTGGCATCCTCCTAAATCAGAAAATTCAACCCAAAAACTATTATCTTCTTTATGAAATATTGCAGGGTATATTTTTAACATTTTTAACCTCTTTAACCTCTTTACTTTACAGCTTACCTTCTTTATTAATTGAGTCTATTAAAGCTTCTTGCAATACTTGTGAAAAATTTACTCCTTTTGAAGTTGCTTCTTCATTTAGCCATTCGGGAATTGTTAATGTTTTTTTTACAGCTTTACTGCTATTTCTTTTTCGATATAAAGCAGTATCACATTTAACAAGTGTAACTAAATCTTCCCCTTCAGCAGTGAATAATTTAATATCAGAAGGGGCAGGTATGACACTTTTGTTTTTTTCAAGATTATACAGAGTGAAAGCTAAAACATCTTCAGCCATTTCAATTCCATCTTCTAAATTGTCACCTTGAGTATAACAACTTTCTAAATCGGGAAAATGGATTGAATAACCCTTTACTTCTTTTGTAAATATTGCTGGATATACATATTTCATAATCAAACCTCCTTAAAAACAGGATGAAGAGGGACTCTATTTGAGACCTGCATCCTTTAATATACTATTTAGTGTTCCATTTGGTATTTCTGCTTTATGCCTTGGAACCGGAAAGGATTTGCCTGTAATTGGACTATAATACATATCATGTCTTGCTCCGTGTTCCTTAAATTTAATTCCGTTCTTTTTTAATAGCTTTAGTAGTTCCTGTGTTTTCATGGCTTCTCCTTTCAATGACATTATTGTAACACGTATTAATACGTACGTCAATAAAATATGCGTAAAATACGTAATCATTATAAAATAAAAAAACTTCCTGCCTTAACAAGAAGTTTTTTACTGCTAGTATTAAAATTATAAATTTACATCGAAAGTAAATGGGGAAAAATCAATATTAAAATCATCACTAGATATATCTAAAACAATCTTTAAAGAACCGCCGTCAACGGATGCAGGTTCAAAAGAAAGAAGTCCGCTTTGTTCACTGCCATTCACCATTTCACTCTTGAGAGTAGCTTCGTCATAGCTTATTTCTGATTCATCCAACTGAGTAGAATCTTGAAGGATATAAGAGTTAAAAGTATAAACGCTTATGCTATTTCCAGAGTTATTTGCCATGTTTAAATAAACTCTTGTTGATTTGTCGGCTATTTCTACTTTTTGTAATGTCATTGTAAGATTATGCTGTTCTAAAGTTTGATTTACTTGTATTGTTTTCTTTGAAGGATTAAATATAGTAGCATCAGCTTTTTCTATTTTCGTTATTTCTATAACGGGAGCTAAGACGGTAGCACCAAAAGCAGTTACACCAAGTTTTAGACCAAACTCTTCCTGGCTTAAATTTAGAGCTTTTCTAAGTTGGTAATAAGTCTTAAGAAAGATTGCTCATAGGACATTCATAAAATTCCATATATTGTACTGGAGGTGATCCACATAGTAGTAATGGAATATAAGACACCAACAGGTGCAACAATTAAATTCAATGATGATGCTTACAGAAATAAAACGGAAAAAGAACTAAAAGAAAGAGAAGATTATATAAATACAGTTGCAAGTATTCTGGCACAAAAAATTAGAAAAAATGAAAATAAGAACGATTAACATAGAGAAACCCTCATTAGTGAGGGTTAAAACTAAAAAGAGGACAAGAAGTTACCCAAAAATAAAAGTGGACAAGCCATGAATAAATTTTTAGTAAATTATTTGAACATTACAGAATGTTAGATATGACAAGTTCGAGCAAAAAAACGCTCTATTCATTTGGAATTAAAGTATTTGCTGAAAAAAATGAACATGACAAAATGAAACAAATGTAACATTGACTAAAATGCAAATTAAAGTAATAAAAAATACTATTAACTGTAAGTTTGCTTATGCGATTATGATAACATCAAGAGAAATAATAAAATATTCCTTCTTTAAAAACTACATCGATAGGTGTGTTTTTTTATTACAATAAAAATTAGGCACTCATTGAAATTTCAAACACTAAATACAATAGAAAGGAAAAAAAGGTATTAATCAAGATGAAAGTTATAGCGAATACCTTATAGTTATATTTTATGAAAGAGATAATTGCAATTATAAAACTACATATAAAATAAACTAAAGGCAAGAAATTATAATTTATATTCCCTATGAATAAATATGCTCCGTAAAATAACAAAGGTAATATAACCGGTGTACTAATAAATAATGCAGCTAGGGCTTGTAAAAGATAACTAATTAATTTACTTTTCATTTTATTTTCCCTTCCTATTTATCAAAGAATATACATTACATAATTTAACTATAAACATTTTTGATTTTTATTACAACTAATATATTTGAAAGGAGATTATCAAATTGATTGATACACAGAAATTTTATAAATCAACCCACTTGGATTAAGAAACGTGCACACATATTAAGGCGAGATAAATATCTTTGTCAAGTATGGAAGAAGAGCAATAGCTGACACAGTACATCATAAGGTATCCGTTGAAGATGCTCCTGCGCTTAGGCTTAAAGATGATAATTTAGAGAACCTTTGCCAAATTGTAGAAACCTACACAAATAAAGCTGGAGCTACTAATGAAAGAAAGATAGCTTTGTATCAGTCAATTGAAACATTGCGAAAAGATGGTGATGAAATTGCTTCAATGAGAATTGAAGCACTGGCAAGTAATTCAGATCACGCAGAAACTATATAAGTCTCTTAACAAATTAAAATTAATTTATAAAATTATATTTCATACACTATTATTACAAGTAGAAAAATAATTGTTGAATTACATAAATATATAATTTAATATCTAAAATAGAGAAAAAGTAGAAGCAATCTGCTTTCTTAAAACAGCCAGCATAGTATCCGGCTGTTTGCATAAGAATATGTAATTATTAATTATGTATTTAAATGACAATATTACCGTTAGCATCAGGATCTTTAAAAATAGCTAATATTCCCTCAATAAAACCAATGAGCCCGGGAATAAAAGTCCAGCAAAATAATAAATATAATATACCCAGACCTGTTTTTCCGGAATAAAATTTATGTATGCCTAACGAACCTAAAAATATTGCTAATAAAATATAAGCTATTTTATTGACTACTTTTCGTCCATTATTAGTTCCAGAGAAACCTGTATTATTTGAGGCATTTTCATTTGTAATGTTAATATTGATTCCCTTTTTTTCGATTTCACTTTCAAGCGATGGTGTTTCTATTGCTTTAGCTATTATTGTATCAGTTTCACTAGTAAATATATTTACAGCATCCCCCAATGAGGGCTCGAAATCTAAATCCTCACGTCTAGCTTCAATAATGCCACCACCTTCTGTTCCTACGACAATTTTTTCTTCGGTAATTTTGACTATTCGGTCCATTTGTAATCCTCCATAAATTTAAATGCTACAATGAATTGGTAAATATTACATTATGATTCTATCATAGAGGTGTTTTAAGGGCAAGAAATATATGGAAAATCATGTTTAATAAAAGAGAAAAAGGTATAATAAAGAAAGAAAACATTCAGGCAATGTAAATTTAATTAATTATTTTTTATATGTAATATAAGCCCTAAAAAATGTATACAAAATAGTCAAAAATAAACGTTAGAATTTCAAGGTTTATAAGGATTATGATATCATCAGTATCCTATTGAAATGGGACATTTTGAAATGGTTGCAACTATTGTACACCAACTTACCAGAAATATGACGATGGAACAAATTAAGGAAGCTGGGTGGGATACTTATTTTGTAGATCATACTGCAGGAATTTATCCTATAGCTGCATCTGGAGTACCTTTTAATGCTGCGGCTTTTGCATCAAAAGGTGATGCTATTACAGATTTAGTAGAAGATATGGCAGCAGATGATGCGACTTCACAAGAACAATATTTCTAAAAGATAAAAACAAATTTATACATAAAAAGTTTACCTGATAACTTTGGACGAGTTGGTAAACCTTTTTTCTTTACCACAAAAAAATTAAAAAATCTAAGTGGCTCTTGAAATTACTGACGGAAAATAGAAGAATATAAAAAAAATCCGATGTCAACTTTTTCGGATTCAATGAACCAATCAAAGATAGGTGATATAGGGCAGTGGACAAAAGAAGGATGCTTTTCTAATATAATTACTACATTCATAATTATTATGATATTATTTCTTCTTTTTCGATATTTATAAACATGATATTCATAAATATCTATTATATATGTTTTTCAGGCACTTTTTCTATTTGTTATTTAATGGTAAGTTTGATAAGATAACAGGGAAGCTAAGAAATGCATAAAGTATAAAACTTTCGAAACAAATAAAGATTTGTTTCGAAAATTATATAATAGGTATGATACTATTGATATGTTAGTTATTGAATAATAAGCATTGGGGGGTTATTCTAAATGGTAAAAAAACGTAAATTACGGGTTATGTTAATATTTCTAGCAGGAGTTTTATGTTATTTTGTAGTTTCCGTACTTCTCTATCTATGCAATGATAATTTGAATATTGATATAAGAAGATGGATTTCACAAGCTGTTTTATTAGCTGGTATTTTAGCTATTTTTTACTGCATTATTTTATGTATGAAAAAAAGGCGGTAAGACTCAAGTGTATTTTGATATTGTTAGCTTTATGATTTTTATTTGAGGATGGTGAGTAGCAATATGAATGGATATGCAAGTGAGGTCTCTTATTTTTATGATCCGACGCTATTATTATTGCATAGATTAGTTATTTATGTATTATTAATTGTAACACTGGTTTACATTATTAAAGCATACCGAAAAGAGAATTCACGCATAATAGCTAGTTTATCTCTTTTCATAAGTATCATATTACTGGCAAGACTTCTGGTTTTATTTCCTGATGTTATAACTACAACAGATACACCTGGCATTTATTTATTATTGTCTATTGCATGTCTAATTTTTTTCTGTGTAACACTCTTTTTTTTATATAAATATATAAAAAGCAAAGATCTGGAATTATTAACGAATATAGAAGTGATTACTCTTATAGTTCAATTTATCTCTGCGATTGTTCTTTTACTCAGTACAACAAGAGACTTTTCTGTATTTTTCAGTGTAACAGGTTATCTTGGCTACATACTGTTATTACTTGGGGGCTTTGCATATTATAGAACCAAACACTATATTTGTATTTCGTTTATATCGTGGGGTGTATTTATTTTTCTATGGATCACCAATTTTTATTATGGAACTTACACGACATGTACTTACTCCTGAACAAATCAAAAATAATTAAGTATTAAGAACCTAGGAAATAATTATAGTACGATAGTTGTATAAAGTAAGTATTTTAGGACATATCGGTTATGACTACGAAAAAAGAGGAAGAATTGATGTATCTGAGCATCCATTTACGACGAACTTTGGGAATAAGGATGTCAGGATAACTACAAAATATGATACTTCGGATTTCAGACCTGCAATTTTCTCTATGATTCACGAAGGTGGTCATGGAATCTACGAGCAAAATATTCCGGATGAACTTGAGGGAACCTCTTTAGGCTCAGGTGCATTAATGGGTATGCACGAATCTCAATCACGGTTTTATGAAAATATCCTTGGAAAAAGCATGGAGTTTTGGAGTTATTTTTATCCGAAATTTCAACAAACCTATAAAGAACTTGAAGGGGTGGATATTATATCGTTTTATAAGGCAATCAACTACGTGGAACCATCTTTAATTAGGATTGATGCAGATGAATTAACTTACAGTCTTCATATAATCATTCGCTATGAAATTGAAAAGCTCCTGATAAACAGTGATATTAACCTTGATGACGTTCCGGGGCTTTGGAATGAAAAATATAAGGAGTATTTGGGTGTGGAGCCAAAAAACTATGCTGATGGAGTATTACAAGACGTTCATTGGGCTGGCGGTGACTTTGGATATTTTCCAACTTATGCACTGGGAAACTTGTATGGGGCGCAAATTTTCAATAAACTGAAAAAAGACATTCCTGATTGGAATAAAAAAATCTACAGTGGGAATTTTGTGCCTATTACTAAATGGTTAAAGGAAAATGTTCATAAGTATGGTGCAACGTTAAAGCCTGCTGAATTAATAAAGAAAGTTACAGGCGAGGAATTGAGTGCAAAATACTTTATAGATTATCTCAACGATAAATTCGGAAAGTTATATGGTGTATAAACAATTAAAACCTGATCGTTGTATTAGGCTTGTTAATATGTGATAATAATCCTCAAAGTTTTGTTTAAACTTTTTCAATTTTTTACACTTAAATTGAGAGGTTATGCAAATGGACAAAATAAAGTAAAAACTAAACTCTGTAAGGAAAATTGGAAACAGCTAATCTAAGAGTGTCAAAATAGTGGTCTTAAAATAAAAGACTGGTGTAAGCAAAATAATATAACGAAAGATGCTATCCATATTTTTTAGCATAAAATCAATAGAATTAGCAAATAATAGTTATACTTGAAATTATAATAATATATAGTATAATTATTGTAAGGGGTGATTTGAATGAAAAATTTTATTGATAGAGAGCAGGAAATGCAGTTTTTAAATGACGAATATAATCGTAAGGGCTCTTCTCTGGTAGTTCTTTATGGTCGACGTAGAGTAGGAAAGACCGAATTGTCTGCTGCCTTTATTAAAAAGAAAAATGCATTGTATTTTCTTGTGACTGAAGAAAGTGAACTTCAAAATCGAAATGCATTTAAGGATACGGTGGCAGACTTTTGTGATAATGATCTATTAAAAAATGCAAAAGTTGATAGTTGGGAAATTATATTTAAAACACTTCTAAATAAAACTGCTAGTGAAAAATTGATTTTAGTAATAGACGAATTTCAGTATTTAGGAAAATCAAATCATGCGTTTCCTTCAATCTTTCAAAAAATATGGGACACCATTCTCAAAGATGAAAATATAATGGTTATTCTTTGCGGATCTTTGATATCGATGATGGAAAGTCAAACGTTAAATTATACCAGTCCTTTATATGGAAGAAGAACAGGACAAATAAAATTGAAACAAATATCGTTTTCTTATTATCAACAATTTTTCCCAGCAAAGACACGCAAGGAATTAATTGAGTATTATGCTGTTACAGGAGGAGTTCCTAAATATATAGAGCTTTTCTATGATAGTGAAGACATATATTCTGCAATTGATAAAAATATTTTGTCAAAGCAAAGTTTTCTTTATGATGAGCCAAATTTCTTATTGCAACGTGAAGTTACAGAAATAGGAAGCTATTTTTCTGTAATAAAAGCAATAGCAGCGGGTAATCAAAAGTTGGCTAAAATAGCTGCAGTTTTGGAATTAAAGCAGACCGGGCTAACGAAATATCTTAAAACCTTAATAGATCTTGACATATTAGAACGTCAAGTACCTATAACGGAAGAGAATCCTGAAAAAAGTAAACGAGGACTATACAAGATAAAAGATAACTTTATTCTTTTCTGGTTTAAATTTGTATACCCAAATTTAAGATTTATTGAATCGGGAAACAAAGATCTTGCTATGAAAAAGATAAAAGTAAATTTAGTCGATAACCATATCAGCTATGTATATGAAGACATTTGCATAGAAGAAATGTGGAAGTTGAATAGTGAGGAAAAATGGAACTTCACTTTCGATAAAGTTGGTCGATGGTGGAATAACGATAAGGAAATTGATATTGTTGCATTGGATAGCAGCGGAAATGGCATTATTTTTGGAGAGTGTAAATACTGGGAAGGTAAAGTTGGTATCAATATACTTGAAGCACTAGAAGAAAAAGTGAAGTCTGTTGAATGGAAAAGAGATGACCGTAAAGAATATTTTATACTATTTGCTATTAATGGATTTACAGAGGAACTGATTGAAGCAGCTAAGAAAAGAAGCGATGTTTTGCTATGCAAGTAAATATTTTGGATATATTGTGTAAATACACTTATTAACTTTATGAAATTTAATATAAATATCGAGTAAAATTCTATAAATTCATTTGAAATAGAATTGCTATAAAAAAATTCAAAGTCTATAGCATAATAAATAGTGCTTTCAAAATCTAAAATAACAAGGTTATTAATTGTAATTTTAATAGTATCTTTGTTATCATATCTCATAAATACAAAAACCTTTTAAACATATCTTGTACTTCGCATCCTTAAGAAAGGCTGATAAACCAACTCATCATTCGTGAAGTTCGTTTTATGCAGGTTAGATTGCTGCTCTTTAGCATGTTTGTGTCATATCCAAAACTCATCAAGGATTTCGGTTATAATTTTCTCAATAAAGTCAAATCTGATAAAGCAGATGTTGTAAAAATAGCCAGTTATGCCTTTGACAGATGGACTTATTTGAAAACATATTGTCTTATGGATTAAATATGAAATCAGTTAAAAACGATGAATCGTCAGGCTTTAAGCATTTCTATATGATTCAAGAATCCAATTACACGGTATAGTGTTTTATAAACTATATTACATTCCCCAATTTTTTAAACAATAAAATATATTTTACTATAAAATGGTAAAAAACCGTTAACTATTATTAATAAAAATAAGAAAATTAAGTTTTAAGTAGAAAAATAAGGGAATAAGAAAAAATATAAGGAGTTTATACTTTAAGTTGACCGAAGGGTTGTTGATTCCATGGAACGGTAGTAAAAAATAGCAATCATAAAAGTGGCCGATTTATCAAATGAAAATGAATTTTAAGAGATGAATGCTATTTCAATTGATGAAAAGCGAATTATCCCATATGAATGATAAAACAAAGAAAATGATATCCTTATAAAAAATTATTATAAATTTTATTGTATGAGGAGGAAAATGTATGTTTTTTAAGACTACGGAGCAGCATGAAGAACTAAGACAAGAAATTAGAAGATTTGCGGAAGAAGAAGTAAAGCCGGTAGCTTTTCTTTTGGATCAGGAAAATAAATTCCCATCCGAAGCGTTTAAGAAGCTAGCTGAAATGGGGATGATGGGAATTCCATATCCAAAAGAGTATGGCGGGGCAGGACTGGATGTGATTAGCTATGCTATTGCAGTAGAGGAATTAGCAAGAGTAGATGGTGGAACAGGAGTCATTTTATCTGCACATACCTCACTTGGGATTTATCCAATTCTTACATACGGAACTGAAGAACAAAAAAAGAAATATGCAGTGCCGCTAGCAAAGGGCGAAAAAATAGGTGCCTTTGGTTTGACCGAAGAAAATGCGGGCAGTGATGCCGGTGGTACCGAAACTACGGCAGTTTTAGAAGGGGATTATTATATTTTAAATGGTGGCAAAATCTTCATAACCAATGCAGGAGAGGCAGACACTTATGTAATTTTTGCGGTTACTACACCGGATATTGGTACACGCGGAATCAGTGCATTTATTGTAGAAAAAGGCTGGGAAGGCTTTGGCATCGGAAAGCATTACGATAAAATGGGTATCCGATCATCTGCTACAGGTGAGCTTATTTTTAATAATGTTAAAGTACCAAAAGAAAATTTATTAGGAAACGAAGGGGACGGTTTTAAAATTGCAATGTCTACATTGGATGGTGGACGTATTGGAATTGCAGCCCAGGCTCTTGGTATTGCTCAAGGGGCATATGAACACGCCTTAGAATATTCAAAAGAACGAATTCAATTTGGAAAACCCATCTGCCATCAGCAGGCCATCGCATTCAAATTAGCGGATATGGCTACTAAATTGAGGGCAGCTCGTTTAATGATTTATAGTGCAGCAGATTTGAAAGAAAATCATGAGGCATATGGAATGGAATCGGCTATGGCCAAGCAATATGCTTCTGATGTCTGTTTGGAAATTGTGAATGATGCTTTGCAAATTTTTGGTGGGACAGGATACTTAAAAGGCATGGAGGTAGAGAGAGCCTATCGCGATGCTAAGATTTGTACGATATATGAAGGTACCAATGAGATTCAGCGTGTGGTTATTGCTGCACATATTATTGGAAAAATGCCAAAGACTGATGTTCGTGTGAATCAGCATCAACCGGCTACGGGCTATCGCAAAAAAGTAATGTTTAACGAAGGAACCTCTGAGGAAAAAGTGGCAGCTCTTGTCGAAGCATTAAAAGCAGATGGTTATGATTTTACAGTAGGAATTCCTATTGATACACCGATTACGAAAGCGGAAAGAGTGGTTAGTGCAGGGCAAGGAATTGGTGAAAAAGAAAACATGAAATTGATTGAAGAATTGGCTACTCAAGCAGGAGCAGCCATCGGATCTTCTAGACCAGTGGCAGAAACCTTGAAATATGTGCCACTAAATCGCTATGTGGGCATGTCAGGACAAAAATTTAACGGTAATTTATATATCGCCTGTGGAATTTCGGGTGCAGGGCAGCATTTGAAAGGAATAAAAAATGCCAGTACAATTGTTGCTATTAATAATGATCCAAATGCCAAAATTTTTAAAGTTTCCGATTATGGTATTGTTGGTGATCTGATAGAAATCTTACCAATATTGACAGCTGCATTGGACAATGGAGAACCGAAGAAAGAAGCACCTCCAATGAAAAAAATGAAAAGAGCCGTTCCGAAAAAGGTTGTTCCTTCTTGGAAACATTATGTTTGCAATGGATGTGGATATGAGTATGATCCTGCTATCGGAGACATGGAAGGTGAGGTACTTCCGGGTACGCTTTTCGAAAATATACCGGAAGAATGGACTTGTCCGATTTGCGGGGAAGAGAAGGCAGAATTTATAGAAATCTAGAAGATTTGATAAAGGACTGTTAAAAAACATTTAGTATAAAGGAGGACTAATTTCATGTATTGTGTTAGAAATATAACAGAAGATCTATATTGGGTTGGAGGCAATGATCGCCGTCTTGCTCTTTTTGAAAATATACATCCGATTTCTCGAGGGGTTTCATATAATTCGTATTTGTTACTAGATAAAAAAACTGTTTTGTTTGATACTGTAGACTGGTCAATTTGTCGGACTTTTATTGAAAATATCCAGCATGTGCTTGCAGGGAGACCATTAGACTATATGGTCATTAATCATATGGAACCGGATCATGCGGCTTGTATTGAAGAGATACTTCTTCGTTATCCAAATGTGAAGATCATAGCTTCGGAAAAAGCGGTGTTGTTTATGCATCAGTTCGGATTCCATATTGATGGGAAACAAACGATAGTTAAAGAAGGCGATACAATGTCTTTTGGAAAACATAAGGTTGTTTTTGTAGCTGCTCCTATGGTGCACTGGCCGGAAGCTATGGTAACCTTTGATACAACAGATGGTGTATTGTTTACAGCAGATGCTTTTGGCACATTTGGTGCACTTGACGGAAAATTGTTTAATGATGAATGGAATAGTGAACGTGATTGGATAGACGAGGGCAGAAGATACTACACTAATATAGTGGGTAAATATGGCCCCCATGTGCAGTCACTTTTAAAGAAAGCCGGCGGTTTGGATATAAAGTATATTTGTCCGCTTCATGGGCCGGTATGGCGCAATAATTTTGAATACTTACTTGATAAATATGATAAATGGAGTCGATATGAACCAGAAGAAAAAGGCGTTATGATTGTATATGCGTCTATGTATGGTAATACTGAAGCAGCAGCCAATGATTTGGCAACAAAGCTTGTGAAAAAGGGTATGACGAATGTGGTTATGTATGATGTATCGCAAACGCATGTATCTTATTTGATTTCAGAAACGTTTAAGTACAGTCATATTGTGCTTGCAAGCGTTACATACAATTTGAATATTTATCCGCCAATGCTGAACTATTTGTCAGATATGAAGGCGCTAAATCTTCAAAAGCGTACAGTTGCTTTGATTGAAAATGGTTCTTGGGCTCCGCAGTCAGGTAAATTGATGCGAGAATGTTTAGAAGATATGAAAGAAATGACCATCTTAGAGAAAGAAGTTTCTTTAAATTCTAGTATGAAGGATGATGATCAAGATATATTCAATGATCTGGCAGAGAGCATTATAGAGTCGATGAAATAATAAATATTGTACCATAAAAAGAAGAAAGGTACTCGTTTCATATCCTAAAGTATTAATTCTAAGGTTTTTAAATAAATTGCATGAAAGAAATTTGATATCACAGGATTAAGATTATTAATGTAGAGAAATGACTGCCTTGGTCAGCTAAATTCATGAAGAATATCGAGTCATAATTTCAGTAAATAAATATAATATGCGTATTCTATAGTGCACTATTGTGTACCATTGAATACGCATATTTTTTAGTGTATTTCAACCATATAGCCCCGACGAAGTCAATGTGCTTAAAATTGACGTTTTCTTTTATTATTCGATGAAGGATAAGATAAATAAATTTTTTTGAATATGACAGTATAATTTATCTTTATTATGTTTTACCTTTACATAAAGATTGTAAAGTGTTTTTGTGCTATTTTATCCTAAAAAATGACAAAATGCGACAAAAATATGTGATAAAATTTAGAAAATAGATATATTTTTAAGGGGAAAAGAATTTTAGGTATATTTAAAATATCATTTTAGTAATAATGTGCATTTGGGTAAGCTGGTATTGTGTTTAATTGAATAGCCTTGGGATTCATGGTTGCTGGATAATAGTTAATATTATAGAAATTGATATGGGTCTACCAGCATTTAGAAAAGTAGAAGGTCTTAGTGTACAACTAACAGAAAACTTAAATAATTAGTTCAATTAATAGATTATAGTTTTTTATTAATGATTGTGTTTATAAAAACATAAAAGAAAGAGATAGATAATGGGTAGTATAGGATAAATGAAAATTAAGAGGTTTATGAATGAAAAATGTTTTTTTAATTGGCGGAACAATGGGTGTAGGGAAAACAGCTACCTGTCAAATCATAAAATATAAGTTGAAAAACTGTGTTTTCCTTGATGGGGATTGGTGCTGGGATATGCACCCGTTTCAAGTGACAAATGAAACGAAGCAAATGGTGGTAGAGAATATTTGCTTCCTCCTAAACAATTTCATCAAGTGTCTCGCTTACGAGAATATCGTGTTTTGCTGGGTTATGCATGAGCAAAGTATCATCGATGATATTCTTTCGCGTCTTGACACGGTGAACTGTAAAATTCATTTGATATCTTTAGTATGTGATAAACAAGCATTACAGATTCGTCTGAAAAAGGATGTCGATGCCGGTATTCGTACAGAAGATGTGATCACTAGAAGTATAGAACGCATACCTCTTTATGAAAAACTCAATACATATAAAGTGAATGTATCGAAAATTAATATAGAACAAGCAGCAGATTATATTATTCATAACTGCTAAATCCCAATTTTATTATTGGATTAGAGCATAATCTGTAGTATAAAAATAAAGTTCAGTTGCGCATTATGTTTACACTTTAAAGTTGTATTCAAAATTGTTTACTAAATGCTAAATAAATGGTAATAGGAGTATTTTATGCGAAAATTTGTTGCTGTGATTTTAATCATTACTATTCTTTTTTTAATTTGCCGTTGTGGTAACGTGTCATCTGATGCCAATGAGGTTGAGAAACATTTTATTAAAGCTGTTAATAATTTTTCTTATGATACAGCCAAAGTTCTTTTAAAGGATAGGACTGATAATTTTAATTATTCTCCAGTATCTCTTTATTATGCACTGGCAGTAGTGGGAAGTGGTGCGAGTGGTAAAACACAACAACAGATTTTTCACTTGCTAAATGTATCCTCAGAAAAGAAACTGTCAGCGCAGTGTGAAGAGTTATATAAGGTTCTTTATTCTGATAATAAAATTAGCAAATTGAAGATCGCAAATTCATTATGGTTGAATGAAAATAAAAAGTTTAATGATACTTTTGTTTCTAATGCAGAAAACTATTTTCATATGTCTACTTTTTCAGTAGACTTTTCTTATGAGGATACTAAAAAAGCAATGGCTGAGTGGATTTCAGAAAATACAAACGGTACATTAACACCGAACTTGGAGCTTAACCCAAAACAGACTCTATCTATTATTAATACGATCTATTTCTGCGATGAATGGGTCAATGAATTTAATAAAAAATCAACACAAAAAGAAGCATTTCACGGGGAAAAAGGGGATGCAAAGGCTGATTTTATGCATAAGAGTGACACAATGAACTTTGTGATAGGCGAAAATTATATGCGTTCTTCCCTTGATTTAAAAGGGGGTGCGCAAATGGTTTTTATTTTACCAGATGAAGGTGTGACTGTGTCTGATTTGCTTTCTTGTCAACATTCTATGAAAGCATTGTTTGAGGATGGAAATGTACATTTTGGCAGAGTAAAATGGGCAATCCCTAAATTTGATTTTTATACTCAATGCAGCCTAAAGGAGGTATTAAATACCATGGGGGTGACAGATGTTTTTGAAGAAAAAGCGGATTTATCCGGCATTACGAAGGAAAAGACGTCAATATCACAAGTTTTGCAGCAGACGAAAATTTCTATAGACGAAAACGGAGTAGAAGCTTCTGCATTTACACAGATAGATATGTATGGTGTAGTATGCCCAGATGAAAGCGCTGAAATGATTTTAAATAGACCTTTTATTTATGGTATTACTTCCTCTGATGGTACGTTGATATTTATGGGAGTGTGCAATAATCCATCAGTATAATTTCCTATTATGTTTATGATGGGTAAGTAGACAAGCATATAAAATATCTACAAAATACGTTAGAAAAAACAAATATTTAAGGAAATCAAACAGGTTAGATTAAATGTTAAGAAAGGAAGGATTTTATGAAGATTGCTTTAATTGCATGTTCAAAAATCTTGAATTTAAGTATTATCTTTAAAGTAAATATTAGCCTAATAATTATAAGTTAAAATAATTTATATTGCTTTTTATAATGGAGATGAAAATATGAGAATTGATAAAATGTCTGGGAAAGTATTTGGATTTGATAGTATTGAAGCTTGTAAAGCATATTTTGAAAATGTTTTACCTTGGAAAATCAAAATATTGATTGACTATTTGATAGAGCAGTGGTGTACTCGTTGTTTAGTATGATTTGAATGGTGCATTATGTTTATATTTTCACATTAGACATTAGGTGATAAAAAACACCAATATACTAAATAGGTTAGAAGGAGGGCAAAATATGGGAGCGGTATTTTTTATGATGCTTATGGTGATTTTATTTTGTATTGCCATGTTTTTTATAGTTGTAAGCACGGTATTTTTGATATTTCGTAGGGTAAAGAAGCGCAAAGGCAAACTTGTAAAAAAGAAATGGTTTGTTATTCCTATGGTAATATTGGTTTTCAATATTTTAGTTGCATGTATACCTATTGGCTACATTGTCTTTTTACATATTGCGAACAGTAGTCAGATTACTGATATTGTCTATGCAAAATCGGGAGAAGTACTTTATTGGCCGATTGGTGAATACGAATCAACTACAAATTGGTTTGAGATGGATGGAAAGAAATACATTCAGTTTCGCGAGGGGTTCTCGGAAGAACCATTTTTCCTTTGTTCAACCGAAGCTAAGCGCGGTGAACCAGTTGCAAATATCAGCTATGATCCAGCAACCAGCAATGCATTTAACGATGCTATGACATTTTTGCTGACAGGTAGTTCAAGAGAGAAGCTCAGCATGTCAACAATATACCCAATTGTTAACGAAAACGGCTTCGAGTTTTACGAAGTAAGTGGCAATGTCGGCAATGATGTTTTTTGCCAGGAATCCAAGCTTGATTCAATTAAAGCCTATTATGCGGAGATCTCCAATTACGAGACAAAAAAACTCACCTGTGAATATAGTGCTTATACGGAAGACGAAGGCAATGGGGAACGCCGCCATAGGCCGTATATTAATATTGAACAAGATGTCACTGTTAATACTGAAGTGTTCAATGAGTTGGAGCAAGCCCTGGAATCTGGGCAGGATTTAATGAGTGTTGAAATTCCGCAGAAATATATTGAACTCGAAAAGGCAGCGCAACCCGACACCCCTATTTTCGGCTATGATGAACGCGAATTGCTCGCATACAGCAAAGACCACATGGCATACAGACATGTCTATCTAGTATTAATTGATGGTCAGGTGTATGTAGAACAAGGTTCGAGTGGCAACTATATAACTGGTTATTCGCTGCCTGATGAAATGAATCGATATATTATAACTACTGTTTTTGTTAATTGATTTTATCTTTTCTTTTAATAGACATCCGAGTTTGGCTGTTTATTTTTCCATACTAGTTTCCCATTATGAATAGAGAATTATCCGATTCTGCGCAAAAAAATGCCTCTGAATTTTAGCAAACTTAGAGGGGCAGGGTTGGATAATTCCATAGCACGAAAACGCGGAGCTATATGTAATTGCTATGGGGATTGTAACTGTTCGTTTCTACACAATTTAAGAATATTATGGGTAAAAATCAAGAAAGCAATATATATACCTATACTAAAATGTTAAAATAGGCATAGCAAAGCTAACCTCGCAAGGAAGCTTGAAAAAATTTATTCGGTTTGCCAAAATGGCGGTGAAAGTCCACTTTTGACAATGTTTTCACTGCCGCAGTATGGACATTTTTTAATACTCCTG
>NZ_AUFC01000029.1 GCF_000426305.1 Anaerovorax odorimutans DSM 5092
TTTTCACTAGACCGAAGTTTCGTTCTAAGATTTCCCGCTCGACTTGCATGTGTTAGGCACGCCGCCAGCGTTCATCCTGAGCCAGGATCAAACTCTTAATTAAAGTTGTATTTAAAAGCCGAAGCTTTAAAATCTGGTTCAGTAAAACGCATCGCGTTTCATTTTCTATCTTCATATTTGTTATACGAATCTAGAATTATTGTTTTTTAAAGAAATTGTACGTTGACTCATTCGTTTATGAATTCATCTTACCAATCTTTGCTGATTGTTTGTACTTTAGTCTCTTTCGAGAACTACTTAAAGTCCTCTTTGACTAAATTTCTACACTATGGAGTTTTCAAGGTTCTGTGCCGCTTATTTCTTTGCGGCAGAGGGTTAAATTGCTTACCCCCGTTTTGTTCTGCCGTTTTGAGCGGAACATTTACTAGTATATATCTTTCAGCCATCATTGTCAACACTTTTTTTAAACATTTTTTGACTTTTTTCAAAGTATTATTTTAATTAGATAGATATAAATTGTTCTTTACAGAAGCGCTTTAATGATAGCTAATATAGCTTATCAAAAGGTACTCCTTTTGTCAATATATTTTTAGAGTTTTTTCGACATTTTTTATTTACATTTATTCGTTCATATTATAATAGAAAGATACTTTTATATAGAGAGATACTTTTTAGATATATTATAAGGAAAACATTATTTCTTAGATTTATAATATATGAATATTATAATTAAAAAGTAAAGAATTTAAAAGAAGGTAGCTTACCTACCTTCTTTTAAATATTGTTATAAATTTATCATTTTCATTGTTAAAAATTTATTTATTTCTGCTCTGCTAATTTCTTATATCCTTCTAGTCTTTCCTTAGCATTTTCTTCTGCTGCTTCAAATAATTTTTCAGCAACATCCGGGAATTCTTTCGCTAATGAAGAATATCTTACTTGCCCTAAGATATAATCTCTAAAGCTTGCAGTAGGCTCTTTAGAATCTAGTATAAATGGATTTTCACCCTGTTTTTTTAATTCTGGGTTATACCTATATAAATTCCAGTAACCTGCTTCTACTGCATCCTTCATATCTTCTTGGGATTTACCCATTCCTTTTCTTAGTCCATGATTTATACATGTAGAATAACAAATTATCAATGAAGGACCATCATATTTCTCAGCTTCTATTACCGCTTTCATAAATTGAGACTTATCAGCTCCCATAGATACCTGCGCTACATATACATATCCATAAGACATGGCCATCATGCCAAGATCTTTCTTCTTAATTCTCTTACCTGATGCAGCAAATTTAGCAATAGCAGCTGTAGGTGTTGCCTTAGAAGACTGACCACCGGTATTCGAATAAACTTCTGTATCAAATACAAGCATGTTAATATTTTCACCTGATGCAAGTACATGGTCTAATCCGCCATATCCGATATCATAAGCCCATCCGTCTCCGCCTAATGCCCAAACTGATTTCTTAACTAAATAATCCTTACGATCAACAATTTCTTTTATTAATGCATTTATCTCGTTATCATTAATTGACAGCTTTTCAATTTCATCAATTACTTTATCACTAGTTTCTCTTGATGTTTCTCCATCTTCTTTATTTGCAATCCAATCTTCGAAGGCAGATTTTAAGTCTTGAGGTATATTTAGTTCAAGTAATTCATTCATTGATTGTTCAATACTTTCCCTCATATGTTTAGATGCCAAAAGCATACCGTATCCATATTCTGCATTATCTTCAAATAATGAATTTGCCCAAGCAGGACCTCTACCATTTTTATCTTTACAATAAGGCATAGCTGGTGCAGAACCACCCCAAATAGATGAACATCCTGTAGCATTTGCAATAAGCATTCTGTCTCCAAATAACTGAGTTATAACCTTAATGTAAGGAGTTTCTCCACACCCTGCACAGGCTCCAGAGAATTCAATGTAAGGCAATGCAAATTGACTTCCTTTTACAGTTTCTTTACTTATTAATTTGTCTTTAATCGGAACATCTACTCCATAAGTCCAGTTGTCTTTTTCCTTAACAACTTCTGCAAGTGGTTTCATAACCAATGCTTTATCTTTAGATGGACAAATATCTGCACAATTTCCGCAACCCATACAATCTAACGGAGAAACTTGCATTCTATATTCGTAATCTTCAAGACCTTTGCCCTTAGCTTTAACTGTAGTAAAGTCACTTGGGGCATTGCCTTTTTCTTCTTTATTTAATAGAACCGGTCTAATCGCTGCATGCGGACATACAAATGAACATTGATTACATTGAATACAATTTTCAGGTATCCATTCAGGTACACGTACAGCAACGCCTCTCTTTTCATAAGCAGCAGTACCTGATGGGAACGTACCATCTTCTCTGCCTTCAAAAGCACTGACAGGAAGACTATCCCCTTCTTGTCTTGTCATTGGTATTAATACTTCTTCAATGAATTTCGGAACTTCTACTTTTTCTTCTTTTTCATCCTTCGCATTTGCCCAATCAGTAGGGACTTCTACTTCAACAATTTTTGCAACGCCATTATCTACAGCTTCCCAGTTCATGTTAACAACTTTTTGACCTTTATTTCCATAAGTATTTTCAATACCTTCTTTTAAATACTTAATTGCATCATCTATTGGCATAACATTGGAAAGCTTAAAGAATGCTGCCTGCATAACCATATTGATTCTACTTCCAAGACCAATCTTCTGAGCAATATTTACAGCATCTAAAATATAAAATTTTGCTTTCTTACTTGCAAGTTCTCTCTTTACTCTAGCAGGAAGTTTTTTATCAAGTTCATCCTTAGACCAAATACAACTTAATAAGAAAATCCCGCCTTCTTTTAAATCTTTCAGCATATCGTATTGACGTATATATGCTTGATTATGACAGGCCACAAAATCTGCTTTATTAATTAAATAAGTAGATTTAATAGGATTCTTACCAAATCTTAAGTGAGAAATCGTAATACCGCCTGACTTCTTAGAGTCATAAGCAAAATATCCTTGCGCATACATATCTGTTTTATCGCCAATGATTTTTATTGCAGTTTTATTAGCTCCAACTGTACCATCAGATCCTAGTCCCCAGAACTTACATTTTATTGTACCTTCCGGTTCACCTTCTACTCCATCTGTATAAGGAAGAGAACCGCCTGTTACATCATCATTTATACCAATTGTAAAATCATTCTTTGAATTTTCTTGCGTTAAATTATCATAAACAGCAACAATCATTCCAGGAGTTGTATCCTTTGATCCCAATCCATAACGTCCACCATATACTTCTGGTGCGTTGTCTTGGGTATATAACATAGTTTTAACATCTTGATACAAAGGTTCTCCAAGAGCCCCCGGTTCTTTCGTTCTGTCAAGAACTGCAATTTTCTTTACTGATTTTGGCATAACATCTAAGAAATACTTTGCTACAAAAGGTCTGTAAAGTCTAACTTTAATTAATCCTACTTTTCTTCCCTTTTTAACCATCTGATCTACAGTTTCTTCAATAGTCTCACAAACTGAACCCATTGCAACAATAATATGTTCTGCATCAGGGGCGCCAACATAGTCAAAAGGCTTATAGCTTCTGCCTGTCAATTCACTTATTTTATTCATGTATTCAACAACAATTTCCGGCGCTGCATCATAAAATTTATTTGATGATTCTCTTGCTTGGAAGAAAATGTCCGGATTTTGTGCCGTACCCCTAATTACAGGGTGCTCGGGATTAAGTGCGCGATTTCTGAATGCCTGCACTGAATCCATATCAACTAGTTTCTTAAAATCGTCATATTCAATTACTTCTACTTTTTGAATTTCATGTGATGTTCTAAATCCATCGAAAAAATGTAAAAAAGGTACTCTTGATTTAATAGAAGCCAAATGGGCAATACCACCAAGATCAATTACCTCTTGAACGGAATTTGATGCAAGAAGCGCAAATCCAGTCTGTCTTGTAGCCATTACGTCTGAATGGTCTCCAAAAATACAAAGTGCTTGCGTAGCCAAAGTTCTTGCACTTACATGAAACACACCGGGGAGTAATTCCCCTGCAACTTTATACATATTTGGAATCATTAACAGCAAGCCCTGTGATGCTGTATAAGTTGTTGTCAGAGCACCTGCCGCCAAAGAACCATGAAAAGTTCCTGCAGCACCAGATTCAGATTGCATTTCAGCAATTCTTACCCTCTGACCAAATATATTTTTTTTGCCGTAAGCAGCCCATTCATCTACAACTTCTGCCATTGTGGATGATGGTGTGATTGGATATATAGCAGCTACATCTGTAAATGCATACGAAACATATGCTGCTGCTGTATTTCCATCCATTGTTTTCATTCTTCTTTGTGTCATAGAAATAAACCCTCTCTCTTTAAACATCCTATTAACGTCTCCAGGATTTTATATAATTTTACTTAATAATTCCCCCGAGTATATATTTATATACTTTAATGCCTTTTCCTTGGATAGTCAAACAATTTTTGAAATTAATACAATATACACAAAAAAACAAAATTGTATACAATTTTTTACCTCTATTTTCCGGAACTTCTAAGGTAGTTAATGGTATTCAGCCCTAATTCTTTTGGCATGTATCTATTTTTATTCATTCTATAGCTAATTATTACACTATTACATTTTTTGTAATTACTGATAATTCTAAATTTTTTATTCATTTTATCTATTAAATAATAAGTATTTTTCTGGCAGATTAAATCTTCAGCAGTATAATTTTTGCTATTTTCTCTATTACCTTTATTACATAAACCCTGATCTCCAAGGAGACAATGGGCACTGGTCATAACAGGGATTTTACCATCAATAGCTAATTCAGCTTTAACGCCATGGAAATCAATATTTTTAATCTCATTTAAAGAAGTATCCGTATCATGAGAAATAACAGCTTCTTTTAATCCAAGTTGTTTTGCAACTAAAAAATCTGCACTGTTTATTAAATTCAACCCATAATCACCAAAGACGTCAACACCACTGCTTACAAAAGATTGTATCCAGCCTAAATTTCCTATAGAAATTCCGTTTTTATCAGCAATTTTAACTATTTTATCAAAGTTTCTCCTTATCGTAAAATCATTCCAGTCTTTTGTTATATTTGGTATCACGGGAATCATAGTAAAACCTCTATCTGTATATTCGTCTATATATTTTTTAAAATCAGCTTCTAAGAAACTATAATAAGGAAGATAAATTCTTCCCATATACGTATTGTTATTTTGTAATTATTCTCTTTATCTTTTCTAACCAAGATAAATCTAAATTTTTAAGATCATTTGCAGAAAATAAATACAAACTCTTTCTTATTTTTTAATTTTAGTATCTTTAATATCTTTATCTTTATCAATTTTTTTAAAAGTATTTAAATTTCTTTTTCTTTTCTTTCCATATATATGGCTTTTTTTAATGATAGTCTAGACTCAATATGTTTTCTTTTTTCCAAAAGTTCTTCTAGAGCCTCTCTTCTTAAATGATTTATGATAAAAAAATAAAAATATTTGTACCAATATTTATTTCACATTCTTTTAAACGAAAAGGAGTTTTTCCCATTTTATTTAATTGGGACTTAATAATTGCTGTATCTAAACTTCTTATTTACTGCCTCTTGCGTTGGCTCATCTAAACTTTTTATTACAATATTATTTCTGTCATCATGAACTTTTATGCTGGCATACTTACCTGCATATGCTTGAAACTCAATTTTAATATCAACTTTTTTTAATAGTTTCTCTTTATACCAAGGTTTTCCTTCAAAGCGATCTCTTGCTTCTTTCATTAAATTTTTATCTGTAATCTTATATACTTTATCACCATTGTTTACTTTTCCTTTTATATCATCTACCGTAACTAAATCTCCTGCTCTTGCATAGGTACAAGCCTGTCCATTTTTATCTTTCATATAAGTAACTACATTTCCAGCTAACTCTTTACTTCTTATTTAAATTCCATCTCGTAATGAAAGTTATTTTTCAAGATTAATTTTTATAAGACCATTCTTATTAGTTTTACCGCCTACTTTTCCGATTAATATACCTTGATGCTTCGGTAGCTCTCCTGACATAAGATCCTTCCCTGGATTTTCAAACAAATATCCTTTTGTAAATCCTCCTCTATTATAAATTTGATTTAAGTCTTCTAAATCGGATTTTAATACAGTATATTTATCATACTTTGCATACAAATCTAAAAATTTTCGATATAGTTTTGTTACAATAGTAACATATTCCGTAGATTTCATACGACCTTCAATTTTTAATGAATTAACCCCTGCTTCTATTATTTATCAAGATACTCTACAGTGCAAAGATCTTTAGGACTCAAAAGATATGTTTCTTTTCCTATAGGAATATATCCTTTTTCTTCTTTATATATTTGATATGGTAATCTGCACGGCTGCGCACAAGTACCACGATTGCCACTTCTGCCACCGATTTCGTTACTTATTTCACATTGTCTGAGTAACAAAGAAAAGAGCACCATGAATAAATACTTCAATTTCCGCAATTTTTTCTTTTGTAATTGATTCTATTTCTTTTAAAGAATAGCTCTCTTGCTAATACAACTCTGCTGAATCCTAAGTTTTTTGCTACTTTTACACCTTGTAAATTATAAACCGTACCTTGTATAGAAAGGTGCATCTCAAACTCTGATATAAACTTTTTTATTAAATTTGCTAATCCTAAATCTTGTAAAATAAGTGCATCAATACCATAATCATATAATTTAGCCGCATATAATAATGCTGACATTAATTCTTCACCATTCAATACTGTATTTAAAGTTATATAAATTTTTACACCTCTTACATGAGCATAAGATACAGATTCTTTTATTTCATTATCACTGAAATTTTCTGCATTAATCCAACAGCCGGTGCCAAAAGCTCAGGTATTTTATTCATTTATTTAACTCCTGTTCAAACTTGTATTTTTTAAAGATATTTAAGGAATAATATGGTATAAATAATTTGCTTAAATTAAATCATATGATATATAATACTATTATCGAAAGGATGGTGCAATCATGTCAAAAATGAAGGAACTGATTTCAGATTGGCGCTATGTAAAGCTTTGTTTATACATAGTTTTCACTGTAACACTGTTATATATATTATATCAGATAATTGCCAATTTTAATCAAGTATTAGCAACTATATTAATGGTATTAGAGAGTATATTTTCAGCTCTGTCTCCTTTAATTATCGGATTAATCTTAGCATATTTATTAAACCCACTTGTAGATTTAATTGATGTTAAAATTATATCAAAATTATTTTTTAAATTGCCTACAGATCCCGTAAAACTTGAAAAAAGGTTAAAGACAAGGCGTTTTGTAAGTATTATAATTACATTTTTATTAATAATAACTGCAATATGTTTAATCATTTACGGCTTTGCAGTCTTAATTGTAGGACAACTAGTTTTTACAAGCTTGCAAAGCATGCTGGATAGTATAACTTCCTACTTTCTTAAGTATGAAGATAATATTACACAATGGGCAAAAGTTCTTCCAACCAGTGGTTTTGAAGATAATATTGACGATATACTAAATACTATTGTAAATTGGTTCAACAATAATTTCAGTACCTCGGCAATTATTAATTTTGCAGCAAATTTAGGAGGCAGTATATTAAATATAATTCTCGGAATGGTTGTCAGTATTTACTTAATAAAGGATCGTGACTTTTTTAAACGCCTTTGGAGAAAATTTCTTCATTTAGTGCTATCTCAAAAAGCAAATTCTTCTGTTTGTGAAATATTAAACGATGTTAACATTGTACTATCTCAATTTTTAAGAGGTCAATTGTTAGATGCTCTGATTATTGCATTTTTATCATCAGTCGCTTTATCATTAATTGGTCTTGATTTTGCTGTTTTTATTGGATGTTTTGCAGGTATTGCAAATGTTATTCCGTATTTTGGTCCAATACTTGGCATGATTCCTGCTGCAATCATTGGTTTATTGACCGGAGGTTTTACTCAAGGTGCATTGGCTGTGATTGTACTCTTGGTAATCCAACAAATTGATGGCAACGTTATTTATCCTAAAATTGTGGGCTCAAGTATAGGTCTTCACCCTCTGTTTGTTTTAATAGCTGTTACCGTGGGCGGATATTATTTTGGTATTTTAGGCATGCTTTTAGCCGTTCCTATTGCAGCCATTTTAAAAGTGTTCTTAATGAAAAAAATTGAGTCTATTGACAGCAACGATGGTTTACAATAATACATTGTCGAAATATACAGTAAATTTAATTTAAAAATTGTCGAAAAAGCCAAATTTTCTGACGCTTTACAGCGAAGTGTATTACTTTGCTGTTTTTTTTTGACTAATCAAGGAAGTTGCATTTTGTAACCGGTTTTGTGACTCATTTTTCTTTACATAATCCACTGTATTAAGTATACTTACTTATTGCAGAAGTAATATTATTACTTATCTGTATATAGATAAAAGATTTTATATTTTATTTAGAGGAAAATGTATATGGAGGAATCTATGCAATCTCAAAAGGAAACTAAAAATTGCACTTGTACTTGTAGCTGTAATGATGATACAGACTATTACGCGCTGGATGAAATTTTAGCTGAGTACAAAGACATGCAAGGTAACCTAATCATAATTTTACAAAAAGCTCAAGAAATATATGGTTACCTATCCCGTGAGGTTATAAGACATATCTCACAAGTAACAGGATACACTCAAGCTAAAATTTATGGAGTAGCAACATTCTACACACAATTTCGTTTAGCACCAATTGGAAAAAACCTAATTATGCTGTGTCAAGGTACTGCTTGCCACGTTAACGGTTCTAAAGATATTGAAGAAGCAATATGCAGTGAACTTAATATTCAAGATGGGGAAACAACAGAAGATGGATTATTCACATTGAATAACGTTGCCTGTCTAGGTTGCTGCAGTTTGGCTCCTGTTATGATGATAAGCTCTTCTGAAGGAGAAGAAACTTACGGAAAATTAACAAAAGACAGTGTAAAAGAAATTCTTAAAAAAATTAAAGCTGAAGCAGAGAAATAGGGAGGTACCACATGAGAATATTAGTTGGACAAGGTAGTTGTGGTATTGCTTCCGGAGCAAAAAAAACAACTGCTGAACTAGAAAAGCAAATTAAAGATAAAAATTTAGATATCAACGTAGGTGTTACAGGTTGTATAGGAATTTGCTACCTAGAACCTATTGTTGATGTTTATGACGATGATAATAATCTTACAAGATATGTAAAAGTACAACCAGAGATGGTTGATGAAATAGTTGAAAAACATTTAATTGGCGGAAAAGCTGTGGAAGCTTATGTAATTCCACCATCAGGAGAAGATTTTCTAAATAAGCAAACTCGTATAGCTTTAAAGAACTGCGGTTTAATCAATCCTGAAAGTATTGATGATTATATAGCTGTTGGTGGATATTCTGCTCTTAAGAAAGCTTTGTTTGAAATGGACGGAGATAAAATTTGTGCGGAAATCAGCGACTCAAACCTTCGTGGCAGAGGAGGCGGTGGATTCCCTACAGGTAAAAAATGGATACAAGTTCGCAGCCAAGCAGAGCCGACAAAATATGTGGTATGTAATGCAGACGAGGGAGATCCAGGAGCATTCATGGACAGAAGTGTAATGGAGGGAGATCCTCATAGAATGCTGGAAGGTATGATTATTGCCGGTGTTGCTACCGGAGCTCATGAAGCATATATTTATGTTCGTGCTGAGTATCCCCTTGCAGTTCATAGACTTAAGATAGCAATTGAACAAGCAGAAAAAGCTGGTTACCTAGGTAAGAATATCTTAGGTTCAAATTTTGACTTTAAAATAAATATCAATCTTGGAGCTGGTGCATTTGTTTGCGGTGAAGGAAGTGCTCTTACAGCATCAATAGAAGGTAACCGCGGTATGCCAAGAGTAAAACCTCCTCGTACTGTTGAACAAGGTTTATTTGGAAAACCAACTGTTTTAAATAACGTTGAAACTTTTGCAAATGTTCCTGAAATAATTACAATAGGTTCTGAAAATTATAAAAAAATCGGCACAGAAAAAAGTTCCGGAACTAAAGCTTTTGCTTTAACAGGTAACGTAAATAATACTGGCCTAATTGAAGTTCCTATGGGGACTACACTTGAAACCATTATTTTTGATTTAGGTGGCGGTGTTAAAAACGGTAAAGAGTTTAAGGCTGTCCAAATTGGAGGACCTTCTGGTGGATGTCTTACAAAAGAACATCTAAAATTACCTCTTGACTTTGATAGTTTGAAAAAAGTAGGAGCTATGATAGGATCCGGTGGTCTTGTAGTTATGGATGAAGATACTTGTATGGTAAGTATTGCTAGATTCTTCATGAATTTTACACAGCATGAATCTTGTGGTAAATGTGTACCATGCAGAGAAGGTACTCATGTAATGCTAGAATTACTTGATGATATTGTAGAAGGAAGAGGTACTGAAGATACAATCGATACACTTTTAGACCTTGCAGATACAATTTCCGCAGCATCATTATGCGGATTAGGCAAAACTGCTCCAAACCCTGTAGTAAGTACTATCACCCAGTTTAGAGATGAATATTTAGCTCACGTTGTAGATAAAGTATGCCCAACTCATAATTGTAAAGCATTTAAAAAAGTTCGCATTAATCCTGAAGCTTGTAAGGGCTGCTCACTGTGTAAGAGAGTCTGTCCTGCTGAAGCTATTTCAGGAGAACTTAAAAACCCATTTGTTATTGATTCAGAAAAATGTATTAAGTGTATGGCTTGTATTGGTGCATGTAAATTTAATGCAATTGTAGTAGAGTAAGAGGTGGGGGTAAATATATTATGTCACAAAATTATATGATTATTAACGGCGAAAAAGTGCCGTATACCGACGAAAGAAATATTTTAGAAGTAGTTAGAAAAGCCGGAATTGATCTTCCGACATTTTGTTACTACTCAGATCTATCTATTTACGGTGCTTGCAGAATGTGTATCGTAGAAGATAACAGAGGTGGAATTATTACTTCTTGTTCAACTCCACCCAAAAATGGAATGGAAATTAAAACAAATACTCCAAAACTTCATAAACACAGAAAGCTTATTCTTAAGCTACTTCTTTCATCACATTGCCGTGAATGTACTACTTGTTCAAAGAGTGGTGACTGCAGACTTCAAGATCTTGCAAGACGTTTTGGAATCCAACAAATTAAATTTGATAAAACACAAAAAGCTTATAAGGATGAGTATACGATTGACCGTTCAAGTCCATCAATAACAAGAGACCCAAATAAGTGTATTCAATGTGGTGACTGCGTAAGAATGTGCAGTGAGAATCAAAATGTAGGCGCAATTGACTTTGCACTTAGAGGCTATGAGTTAATGGTTTGTCCTGCGTTTGATGATCCTATTGCTGAAACAGATTGTGTAAACTGTGGTCAATGTGCCGCTGTTTGTCCAACTGCTGCAATTGTTGTAAATAACCAGGTAGAAGAAGCTTGGAAAGCAATTTATGATAAAAACAAGAGAGTTGTAGTTCAAATAGCTCCTGCTGTGAGAGTTGCTTTAGGTGAAGAATTTGATCTTCCTCCTGGAGAAAGTGTAATGCCTCTTATTGTTGCAGCTATGAGAAAAATAGGATTTGACGAAATCTATGATACATCTTTCAGTGCAGACTTAACAGTTATTGAAGAGTCAAATGAATTTTTAGAAAAACTTAAAAGCGGAGCAAAACTTCCATTGTTTACTTCCTGTTGTCCTGGCTGGATAAAATATGTGGAAAACAGACATCCTGATTTACTGCCGCAAATTTCAAGCTGTAAATCTCCTATGGGAATGTTCAGTTCTGTATTTAAGGAATATGCTTCTAAGCCTGAAAATAAAATGGATGATCGCGAAACATTTGTTATCGCAATTATGCCTTGTACAGCTAAAAAATATGAAGCGTCTCGTGAAGAATTCAAGACAAATGGAAAAGTAGACGGAAAATACGATACTGATTTAGTACTGACTACACAAGAGCTTGCAAACATGATTTGGGAAGCTGGTGTTGAATTTAACGAATTAGTACCTGAAGCATCAGATATGCCGTTTGGTATGTACAGTGGTGCTGGCGTTATCTTCGGTGTTACCGGAGGTGTTACAGAAGCTGTAATTCGTAGACTAGTACCTACAAAAGATCATACAACATTTAACAATATTACGTACTCAGGAGTAAGAGGTCTTGAAGGGGTAAAAGTTTTCGAAATTCCTTATGGAGACAGAACTCTTAAGCTTGCTGTTGTAAGTGGATTAAAAAACACAGAAGAATTGATTCAAAAAGTAAAATCTGGAGAAGAACATTATGACTTTATTGAAGTTATGGCTTGCCCAACAGGATGTATCGGCGGAGGTGGTCAGCCTCAAAGTTCAAGGGAGACAAAAACATTAAGAGCACAAGGCCTTTATTCAACAGATAAAATGACTAGAATTAAACATTCTGATGCAAATCCAATTATAGAACCAATTTATAAAGATATTATTAAAGATAAAGCTCATGAATTACTTCATGTTCATTATAACCATAAGTAAAACAAGCACTTAACGTTTTAAGAAATAGGAGGTAGATTTAAAATCTATCTCTTATTTCTTTTTTATCATTTTTTATATTTGTGTTACAAAGAATAATTCATAGTAGAAAAGACTATTAAGTATTCTTATATTTACTTTACCACATTATAAGATCTTAGTTAAATCGTCTTTAATCATCTTAAACCATAAATTGAAAATCCCATTCCTATTACAAATAAAAGCATTTTTACCATTTTACCTAAGGTATAATTTTCAAAAGTTAAAAAATCATAAAAAGTAGAAGCTTTTAATTTTATTACTCTTTCAGTTTGAGTTAATTTGCATTAAAAAGGAGCTGTGTACTAATCCCTTAGCACTACAACCCCACATGCTTGTAAATTTCAATAAAAATATAGTAGACTAGAAATTATTCTTCTGCTGTTATTTTTTCAAATTCATCTACAACCTTTTTAAATTCTTCATCGTCATCAATATCAACTAATTCAAATTCATCTTCTCCTACTTCTTTATAGCCATAAATGTAAACATCGTCTGAATCATCATCAGGAATTAATGCAATATATTCTTTACCCTCAAAATCAAAGACACCCATGATTTCACATTCAACTTCCTGTCCATCATCAAATTCTAAAGTAAGAAAATCTGCATCTTCTTCTGAACAATCACATTCATCATTACAACCGCATGGATTGCATTTTTCTTTATCAGTCATAATATTAATCCTCCATTATTTTCTAAATTCTTTGTATGACTACTATACCACTATACTGCTCAATTATCAATGGAAATATTCGTGAACTTTCTTAGCTGACAGCTTTGTCATAGTTGGAACTTCTTCTAAAGCTTCTATGCTCGCTTCTTTTATTGTTTCTATACTTCCAAAATACCTTAAAAGTTCATTACGCCTTTTTTCCCCAATACCTTCTATTTTATCTAATTCTGATATACGAATTGATTTGTTTCTCAATCCTTGATGATATTCTATGGCAAATCTATGAACTTCATCTTGAATGATAGTGAAATATTTAAAAAGAATATTGTTGCCTTTTAAATCAATTTCCTTATCATTATATATTAATCCTCTTGTTCTGTGTTTATCATCCTTAACCATACCGGCAACAGGGATATTTATTTTTAAAGCATCTAAAGTTTGCTTTGCTACAGAAACTTGCGCTTTACCACCATCCATAAGGATCAAATCCGGCATTTTGCTAAACCCTTTATCCCCTAAAAGACTCCTCTTAAATCTTCTGTAAAGTATTTCTTGTAAGCTTCCATAATCATTTGGGCCTTCTACAGTTCTAATCTTAAACCTGCGATAATCCTTTTTGATAGGTTTATTTCCTTCAAACACTACCATAGCACCAACTGAGTCAACACCATTTGTATTAGATATATCATATGCCTCTATCCGGATATGCTTTCTGTTTACAATATTATTTTTATATTCTTCATGGCAGATTTGCAGCACATCTCCAAAGATATGATAAAGTTCAGAATTTAAAGACATCTCTTTTTCTTTTTCTCGATTTGCTTTTTCATCTAAAGTCTTAGTCATTTCAATTACATCTCTCTTAGCCATATCTAAAAGTGCTTTTTTATCACCTTTCTGTGGAATTATAATTTTTACCGCGCTACCTCGAATTTCAGAAAGAAATTGTTCTAATAATTCTGTTTCTTCTAAATAGCTCTCAACAATAATTTCCTTGGGTATCATTGAATTTTCTGTATAGTACTGTTTAATAAACTCCGATACTATATATGGCTTAGGATCCTCAGGATTTGTCTGTAAATGATAACTTTCCCTCCCACTGAGTTTTCCCTGCTTTATGAAAAACATAACAATATGGGCTTCTTTTTGACCTCTCACCGCTAATATTATATCTATATCTCCTACATTTAAAAGTGTAATCCTTTGCTTTTCACTTATTGCTTTTACAGCTAAAATATAATCTCTGAATTCTGCGGCTTTTTCAAATTCCAATTTTTCTGAAGCCTTAATCATTTTATCATTTAGATAGTCTAAAATAGGTTTATTCTTTCCGTTTAAAAATTCCATTACATGTTCAATTGCTCTTTTGTATTCTTCTTCACTAACCTTTCCCGCACAAATACCCTTGCATTGATTTATATGATAATTTAAACAAGGCTTAAAATCATTTGTGAATTTTACAGTTGAACATCGTTTTAATTCATATATTCTGTTTAATAAATCAATAATGTTATTTACAGCGGAAACATCTGTATATGGGCCAAAATATTTACATCCATCATGATAGATTTTCCTTGTTTTAATAATTCTTGGCCACTTTTCATTAGTTGTTAATTTAATGTAAGGAAAAGTCTTATCATCTCTTAGTAGTATATTATACTTAGGCATATATTTTTTAATTAAATTACATTCTAAAATTAAAGCCTCCATCTCAGTGTTTGTGGTAATATATTCAAACTCTTCAATATGAGATACCATAGCTAAAACTTTAGCATCTTTATTTTTAGATGATTGAAAATACTGACGAACTCTGTTTTTTAATGAAACGGCTTTTCCCACGTAAATAATCTGGCCTGATGCATCTTTATGTAAATAGACACCCGGCTTATCAGGTAATTTTTTTAGATTTTCTTTTATATCAAACATTTTTCTTCCTACAATATTCGCAATTGCCAATTGCTTTACAATATGCACAGTTATCCTCAGGTAAAGAGATATCTTCATTTGATATCATATAGAATCCTGAACAAGATTTTTCCGGATTCATCATACCTGCTTCCGAGATCTTCAGGTTTAAATATTCATGATTTAATAAATTATATAATTTTTTCGTATCTCTTACATTAATACCAAAATATCCCGGACCAAAAGGTTCAGATACATAACAATGCTGATCTTTTTTATTATTAAAAATTTTAATTAATTCTGCCTTTAATACATCATGTGCAGCTTCAACATAAGCACTGCCCCATGCATCAATATAATATTGTTCAAGAAGTTTCATATCTTGTGTTTTTTTTAAATCTCCGATTGTAAGGAGGTAAATCAATATTCCGTTTACTTTGAATTGATTAAAATAGTTAAATATTCCTCCTTCGAAGGTGTTGCCCTCTAAGACCATAGGATAACATTCTCCATCAATATTATAATAAGAACAAATTACTTTTGGCTCTATATTCTTTAATACATGTTCTTGTGCGTTTCTAATAGATTTCAGGAAAGCTTCTTTTTGCTCTCCTTCTATAGAGTCGGCACAAATTCTGTTGAAATATTTAGATCCTAACTCTTTTATTTCATCTTTATCGATTACAATAAGCTTATTTTTCATACTATTTATGTCCATTCCATTTTTTCCCTGTCATACTATCAATATTAACTTTTATAATATAACTGCCTTTTATCTTTTTAGGTACATAAGGGCCATCTCCATTTACAGTAGGCTTATGAATATAATCTGCAGGTGCCATCTTTCCAACGAATAAATCATACACTGAAATCTTATCTTCATCATTTTCAAGAAGCTCTGCTTTTCCAAAACCTATAACACTTTCAAATTGGAACCCCCAATCACAGGGCATACCTGCATTCTTAATAATATCAGATGATGAATTTTGGACTTCAAAGCAAACTTCATTATTAACTCTTAAAATGTCTAACTTTTGCCCTACATCAGCACAATGGAAATATAAACAATTATCATTATACACATAGATCATTGGAATAACATAAGGTTTATTATCAGAACACATTGCAAGGTGACATACAAAGCTCTTTTTTAGAATTTCTATAATTTCATTTTCGTCTTTTATTTCTCTATCTCTTCTTCTCATTTATAGTACCTCTTTCATTTTTTATCTTTCATATAGCTCCGTTATTTCTTTTAATTTTTCAATTAATTCTTTTGATATTGAATTTGGCTTCATACGCCATTTCCAATTTTGACCGCCTAACGTTGATGGTATATTCATTCTAGCTTCCGAGCCAAGACCTAGTATATCCTGCATAGGTACAATAGCTAGATTTGCATTAGACGAAAAAATACCACGTATAAACCCCCAATTATACCCTTCTTTTATATCTAACTTTAAATAATTAGCTGCTCTTTTCTTACTTTCTTCTGATGTATGTTCAAACCACCCTATTATTGTATCATTATCATGGGTCCCTGTATATGCCACACAATTTTTTTCATAATTATGAGGCAAATGATTATTGCCTTTACCCGAATCAAATGCAAAAGCTAAAACTCTCATACCAGGAAATCCGCTTTGCTTTAGCAGCTCTTTGACACCATCTGTCATAAAACCTAAATCCTCTGCTATTATATTAACATTTCCGAGAGAGGATTTAATTATATTAATAAAATCTATATCGGGTCCTTTCCTCCATGATCCTAAGGTTGCAGAATAATTGTAAGGAATTTCCCAATAGCTTTCCAATCCTCTAAAATGATCCAGTCTAATCCAGTCATAAATTTTTAAAGAGTGCTCTATTCTTGAAATCCACCATACATAGTTTAAATCCTTATTAACGTCCCAGTTATAAACAGGATTGCCCCAATATTGACCTTCTGAAGAGAAATAATCTGGCGGACATCCCGCAACAAAAGACGGATCTAAATTATTATCAAATTTAAAAATTCCTGTTTGGGAATTCACCCAACAATCAGCACTGTCACCAGCTGCGTAAATGGGGATATCTCCTATAATTTGAATATCTTGTTGATTAATGTAGTTTTTTAAGGCTTTCCATTGTTTATTAGCGATAAACTGGATAAATTGGAAATACTGAATTTCTTCTGTATATTTTTCTTTATAATAACAAATCGCATTTTGCTTTCTAAACTTAATATCTTTATCCCATTCATTCCATTGTATACCATTAAAATGTAACTTTAATGCCATAAAAAGTGAATAATCATCAAGCCAAAAACTATTTATTTTTATAAAATCTAAAAATTGTTTTTTTAAAGAATTAAAATAAAATGAATTTTCTTTTATTTTTTTAAAGGCTTTTCTTAATACTTTTTCTTTATTTATATATATTTTTTTAAAATCTATACAGTAATCATCTTGGCCAAAATCATAATTATCATAATCACTTTTTTCTAATAAACCATCTTCTCTTAATAATTCAAAATCAATGAAATATGGATTTAAAGCAAATGCAGATGGAGATTGATAAGGTGAATCCCCAAAGCTTGTGGCTCCTAAAGGTAATATTTGCCAAAAATGTTGCCTAGAATCTTTTAAAAAATCAGTAAAATCATATGCACATTTTCCAAAGGTACCAATTCCATATGGCCCAGGTAACGAACTTATATGCAATAGAATTCCAGAACATCTTTCCATTTTGCTTTCTCCTTAAATTTTAACCATATTACTTTATAACATTATATTATAGCCATACCTAAAGAGGGAATAGAAAATACTAAATATAATATGATTCCTACGAATCATATCTAACGGCTATAATAAAATAACTGCACTTCTAAAGAATATTTTTTCTAAAGTTTGAAGTGCAGTTTATTTTTACATAATATTATTTAAAATTATCTAATTTATTATACTTATTAAAAGGGTTTTCTCTTTTATCATATTCCATAGACCATTCTTTCCAAGCATTTTCTTTTTTTAATCTGGTTTTTTCTATCAGTTCAGCTCTTTTTTGTTTTTTTATTTTCAATCTTCTACGCTTTATTGAAACATATGCAATTAATAAAATAATAAAAATCAGAAAAATAGCTTGCAAAATAAAGAATATTTTTTTAGCTAATGCATCACTTATACCTATATTAGAAAGAATTCTTCCTTCCGGTACTTTTGAATTTGCGACAGCATCCGCTTTTCCTACAAGTTTGTCACCTTCATAAATTTCTACAATACCAACTTTTTGTCCTTTTGATATAGGCGCGGTTACCTTTTCGTCAAGAATAATCTTTTTATTTACAATCTTCTCAGAGGCTTCTATTGGTATAGTTACATATGCATCCTGAGCTAATACTACATCAACTTTGGAATCTGCACCTTTTTTTACCTTTACTTCTCCTAAAGCAGTGCCTTTTTCCATAGCTTTAGTACTTTTATAATTACCAAATCCATAATCTAAAAGTGCGATACTATCTCCAAATCTATTTGTTGAATGTAATACTACGCTAATTAATTCTGTATCTCCTCTTTTGGCCGAGGAAACTAAACATCCTCCTGCTTCGGGAGTATATCCGGTTTTAATTCCTGTAGCTCCATCATATTTAGCGGGCCTAATTGTTCCATTTACATTAACCTTAGTTATTTCATCATAAATCAGCCTGTTTGGATTATATAAATATCTTGTATCTTGTTTATTTGTTGCGGGAATTATATATCGATAAGTTAACACTATTTCCCTAAATACTTTATTCTGCATAGCATATTTAGCTATCATGGCTAAATCATATGCAGTACTTACATGTTCATCCTCATATAATCCGTTAGGATTTACAAAATTTGAATTTTTAGCTCCTAGCTCTTTTGCTCTCTTGTTCATCATTTTCGCAAAATCAGGAATATTTCCGGCAACCTCCTTTGCAAGAGCTACAGCAGCATCATTAGCTGATTCTATAAGCATAGCCTTTAATACCTGTTCTGTTAAAATCTCTTCACCTTCTAAAAGATAAATTCTGGCACCTTCCGTATAAGGTGTATCTTCATCAATTACCATGGTCTTTGATAAATCTAAATTTTCAAGAGCAAGAATACTCGTTATGATTTTTGTAGTACTTGCAGGATACATTTTTTCATTCATATTTTTATCATAAAGTACTTGTCCTGTATTAGCATCAATTAATACTGCTGCTTGCGCATCAATTGTAGGTTCTTCAGTAGCCGCATAAACAGTTTCTTCATTAACAAAAATATTTATTAAAATAAGTGATAAAATCAATATTGAAAAAAAATTCTTCATAATTCTCCTATTTTACTTTTTCTGAAAAAAATAATCGGCTAATTCATATCCATTGTCAAAATATTTCCCCTTTTCTCCAGCTTTTTCACAAAAACTTTTTTCAGGATCTACATTAGTATTTGCATTTTTACTATCAAATATTACAAATGGTACCGGTGTAGATGAGTGAGTTCTGATTTCTAAAGGAGTTCTGTGATCAGGCACGATTAATACTTTATAGTCTTCTAAAGTGGAATCAAGATAAGCAACTACAGGCTTCAACACTTTTTCGTCAATTAATTCCAATGATTTTATTTTACCTTCCAAATCTCCTTGATGAGAGCACTCATCAGGAGCTTCTAAATGTAAATAAACAAAATCTTTGCCGGCTTTGTACTCATTTATAGCAGCTTGTGCTTTTCCATCAAAATTTGTATGCAAAGTACCGGTAGCTCCTACTACATCTATAGAATCCAATCCGGCACAAATTCCTATTCCTTTAATTAAATCAACTGCTGAAATAGTACTTCCATTTATCTTATATTTATTATAGAACGAGGAAAGACTAGGCTTTTTACCCTGACCCCAAATCCATAAGGAATTAGCAGGGTTTAATCCTCTCTTTACACGATCTTTATTTATTGGATGATTAGAAAGAAATTCATAACTTTCCTTCATAATATTTTTTATAAATTCTGAGCCTTCTCCCTTTGGCAGATGATCTCCAACTCTCTTTGTTAATACATCATGAGGTGGCGTCAGCTCATAGCTTGTACTACCGTTATTTACAATCATTGCATGACGATAGCTTACTCCAGGGTAAAAATGAATAGTATCTGTACCAAACTTTTCATCTACAGCTTCTATCAGAACCTTAGCTTCTTCACTTGTAATATCCCCGGAACTATGATCTAAAATAATAAGATCTTCATAATCACCTTCACCCTCTAATGTAACAAGATTAGTTCTAAATGCTACATCTGTATCAGCCATCTTGATACCCATACTTGCAGCTTCTAATGGAGATCTTCCTGTAAGATAAACTGATGGATCATATCCCATTACAGATAAATTTGCAGCATCACTGCCCGGTGCAATACCAAAAGGAATTGTCTTTACCATTCCAACTTCACCTTTTTGGGCTAATTTATTTATATTATCTATTTTGGCTACCTCAAGGGGTGTTTTATCTCCAAGGCTGGCGATTTTCTCATCTCCGGCTCCATCTGGAACCAATACTAAATATTTCATCCTTGCCTCCTTTTCTAATAAAAAAACTTCCTGTATTAAATCATGACAACAAGATACCAAGCATGATTCAAGGATTCCTTCTTTACAGCAACGCTGTCTAAGTCATTGGAATCGTTTATCATAATCATAAAAAAAATCAGTTTATGATTAAATTTCTCTCTATAAGATACTGCTCAAATCGTTTCATTTTAACACAGGAAGTCTATATTTTTGTGATATAATAGTGATATTTTCCTGAAAAGTTTATATAATCACAGATTAATAACTTATGGAAAATACTTAAACTACCTATAAATTTAAATTACTTTATTTATTTTCAGATTCGAATTTCTTCATGAATTCAATTAAAATATCTACACCTTCCATTGGCATGGCATTATAAATACTTGCTCTCATTCCTCCAATAGAACGATGTCCTCCTAAGTTTACAAGACCTTCTTTCTTTGCTGCTTCCGTAAACTTCTTATCAAGATCAGTATTTCCTGTTACAAAAACAACATTCATAAGAGAACGATCTTTCTCTTCTACAGGGCAGTTATATAAGCTGCTTGAATCAATATAATCATAAAGTTTTTTGGCTTTTTCTTTATTAATTTTTTCAAGAGCTGCAACTCCTCCAAGCTTTTTAATATGTTTAAATACTTCTCCAGCCATGTAAATTCCCCAAGTAGGAGGTGTATTATACATGGAACCATTATCTGCGTGAGTATTATAGTCTAAATATGTTGGTGCATCAGCCGGTGCGTAGCCCAGTAGATCTTCTCTAACAATTACAATAACAACACCTGCGGGACCTACATTTTTTTGTGCTCCTGCATAAATAAGTCCAAATTTAGATACATCTACTTCTTCTGATAAAATACAAGATGACATATCTGCTACAAGAGGAATATCTCCTGTATCAGGAATATAAGGGTACTTTGTTCCGTAAATTGTATTATTAAATGTAATGTGAACATAATCAGCATCCTTAGTAAACTGCTCTTTTTTCACTTCTGGAATATATGAAAAAGTAGTTTCTTCAGATGATGCAATAATATTTACTTCTCCGAATTTTTTTGCTTCTTTGGCTGCTTTCTTTGCCCATGATCCAGTAACAATATAATCTGCTTTCTTTGATTTTCTAAACAAATTTATTGGAATCATTGCAAATTGAAGTGTTCCTCCACCTTGTACAAATAAGACCTTATAGTTTTTAGGAATGTTCATAATCTCTCTAAGGTTTTGTTCAGCTGCTTCTATTACTGATCCAAACTCTTTTGATCTATGACTCATCTCCATTATTGATTGACCAGAACCACCATAATTGGTCATTTCTTTTGCAGCCTGTTCCAATACCTCTAGCGGAAGCATGGAGGGGCCTGCGGAAAAATTAAATACTCTATCTGTGTTGTTCATTCCTTCACCTCCAAGTTTTTTTCGTAATTTATGAATTAATATTATATCACTTTACGTTTCAATGGTAAAGTGCTATACTTCAATAAAAACCTTTGAATTTATTATTTTTTTAATATTATAACATTTTTTTGAAAAAACAATATTTAATCCAAACTTTATTATAAAATACCATAAAATTTTAGATATTATGACGAATAATGTGATATAATATAATTTATTAAACATTTTTATAGGAGTGAAGCAAAATGTATAAAATAGCAACATTAAACAAAATTTCCCCAAAAGGTCTTGCAAGACTAAGCGAAAAATATAGCATCGTAGAAGACGTAAACGAAGCAAACGGTATTTTAGTTAGAAGTCAAAATATGCAGTCTATGGAATTTTCCGATAATCTTTTAGCTATTGCCCGAGCTGGTGCAGGTGTAAATAATATCCCTGTAGATCGTTGTTCAGAAGAAGGTATAGTTGTCTTTAATACTCCGGGTGCAAATGCAAATGCTGTAAAAGAATTAGTACTTACAGGGATTTTATTATCAGCAAGAAACATTCCCAATGCCATCGAATGGACTAAAACTTTAACTGATGATGTTTCAAAAACTGTTGAAAAAAATAAATCTCAATTTGCAGGAAGTGAAATAAAAGGTAAAACTCTTGGTATAATCGGTCTTGGTGCAATTGGTGTAATGGTAGCAAATACTGCAGAAGCACTTGGCATGAAAGTTGTTGGCTATGACCCATATATTTCAGTTCATTCTGCCCATGAATTGTCAAGAACTGTAAAAGTTTATGAAATGCTGGATACAATCCTTCCTGAATGTGACTATATTTCAATTCATGTACCTTTTATAGAGCAAACAAAGGAACTTATAAGAGAAAGTTCTATTACTCTTATGAAGGATAATGTTTGTATTTTAAACTTCTCCAGAGACAAAATTGTAAATGACAATGATATTAAAGAAGCTTTAAAAAATGGAAAGATTAAAAAATATGTAACAGACTTTCCAAATGACAATCTTGTAGGAACAGATAATGTAATATGTATCCCTCATCTAGGTGCATCAACTGCTGAATCAGAAGAAAATTGTGCTAAGATGGCGGTAGATGAAGTAATGGATTATATTGAAAACGGTAATATTTTAAATTCAGTAAATTTCCCAAATTGTTCACTTGGACTATGCACTGATGCCGCTAGAATATGTATATTAAATAAAAATGTACCAACTATGCTTAGTAAAATTACCGGAATTTTAGCAGATATGAATATTAATATAAGTGATTTGTTGAACAAAAGTAAAAATGATCTTGCCTACACATTAGTTGATGTTGATTCACCTGTAGATGAAAAGCAACTTAAAGAAGCTCTTTCTGTAGACGGAATAATCTCAGTTCGTGTAATTTCATAAAATCGATTTTATTAATTTATTCTACAATAAATAAGCAGCATAATATTTTACTGTAGGAGTAGTCTTAAAATGATTATTGACTCTCCAAAACATTGTTAAAATATTTATGCTGCTTTTTATATTATTACCATTTTATTTTAAAATATTACTTAGTTTCTTCCCAAGCAACATTTACCATTATACCTACTACTAAAATAAAAGCTAAAAGGTAAAACCAAAATAGCAATGCAACAATAGCTGCTAAACTTCCATATAAAAGATCATAATTAGCAAAAGCTGTTACATAATATGAATAAATCCACGTCGCTAATAACATTCCCAGAGAAGCAAGAATACTTCCCGGCAATATTTTTTTAAATTCAACTCTTTTTGAAGGTAATATATAATAATTGTAAGTGATCATTAAAAAATATAATCCCATAGCCATAGGCCATCTGAGAATATACCATATTGTGTCGAAGGTAAATGTTCCTTTCAAGAAAGCCCTAACGTATGATGTAATTAAATTTATAATTATCTCACCATAAACTAGTATTAATAAACTAAATACTATGGTAAACATGGTAAATACAATAGCCTTTATAGATCTTAACCTCTCAATAATATAACCTCTTCCTGTAGATTTGCCTCCTGAGAAAGAATAATTCGTAATTCTCATCATTGAAAAATGCGCTTTTGACGCCGCCCATAAAGCAAATATTACAAAAAGAAGATTAAATGCACCTGGTGATTTAAATACTAAAAATTCCGAAAGGGTTTCTGCCATATCAGGAGAAACATATTGTGCTATAATTTCATTTATAACATCTATTGAAATAGAAAAAACTCCTAATAACTGAGCTAGTAAAATAATAGTTGGTATCAGTGATAATAAAATAAAAAAAGCCAGTTCTGCTGCTACTCCTTGATAATATGGATCTTGAAGTTTTTTCAATATTAACAAAACTATATTTAATAACCTCTTTTTTGTCATACACCCACCTTTAGTCTTAAATTATAAACCATAACCTTTTTAAATTTATATCTTATTTTCCAATTTTTCTTTTAGAACAGATAATGCTCTAGATCTATGACTAATTTTATTTTTTTCTTCTGAAGTAAGTTCCGCATAAGTTTTATCATATCCAACAGGCACAAATAAAGGATCATATCCAAAGCCACCCTTTCCTCTTGGCTCATTTATTATATATCCCTCACACTCACCTCTTGCTATTATTTTATCTCCATTTGGATAAATCATAGTAATAACAGATACAAATTTAGCCCCTCTCTCATCTTTTTTCAAATCTTTCATAAGCATTAAGAGTTTTTTATTATTTTCTTCATCCGCATTATCACCTGCTACTCCGGCAAATCTTGCCGAATAAACTCCGGGAGCACCTGAAAGGGCATCTACTACTAATCCCGAATCATCAGCAATTGTGGTTTTTCCACTGTATTGCATAATTTCTCTAGCCTTTTTTTCTGAATTGTATTCAAATGTATCTCCATCTTCTTCAATCTCAAAATCAGGAATTCCTGCATCTTTCCTCGATATTATTTCAATCCCAAATTGCTTGGTAATAGATTCAATTTCCTCTATCTTATGCTTATTTTGGGTTGCTGCAATTACAATCATATTTTCCTCCAATTTATTCAAATTTTTTATAGTAAATCTCCTATAATTTTTTTCTGTTCTGTAATTAACTCCTTACAGCCTTTTTCAGCTAAATCTAACAGATTAGATAATTGGTTGGAATTAAAAGGACATTCTTCTCCTGTTCCTTGAAGTTCTATGAACTCTCCTTTATCTGTCATTATAACATTCATATCTACCATTGCCTTAGAATCTTCTTCGTAGCAAAGATCAAGGATTGGCTCATTTTCTACAATCCCAACACTTATGGCAGATACATAATTCTTAACCGGAATTTCTGTTATCATATCTTGGTTTTTCATCCATCTCATGGCTTCTATCATTGCTATAAATGCTCCAGTAACAGATGCCGTCCTTGTTCCTCCATCCGCTTGAATAACATCACAATCTATCCATATGGTTCTTTCTCCAAGTTTATTCATATCAACTACAGATCTAAGAGAACGCCCAATTAATCTTTGAATCTCCATTGTACGCCCATCAATTTTTCCTCTGCTGCTGTCACGCTGCTTTCTGTTTCCCGTTGATCTTGGCAGCATACCATATTCAGCTGTCACCCATCCTTGACCGGTACCTTTTAAATGTCTTGCTGTGCTATCTTCAACAGTAGCTGTGCAAATTACTTTTGTATCTCCCATCTCTATTAAGACCGAACCTTCTGCATGCATTAAATAATTATTTGTAATTTTAATATTTCTGATTTGGTCAATTTCTCTGCCATCTATTCTTAACATTTATAAAACTCCTACTCTTTATTTTTAAAATTATATATCTAATATAAAGCATTTTAGAAAAAATTACAAATAAAAAAAGAGTAAATTAAGCGCTTAAAGTTTTATGTTTATGCTGCTTAGACTTAATGTTTCAATTTTCGTCAAATTGCTATTTTAAACGCCTTTATATTACAAAGCAATATTTATAATAAATTACGAAATTAATAATTTTATTTATATATATTGGTAGTTTTTTAACTTTATTTATAGCAATTATTGATATATTATTAAAAACTATATAGCACCATAACAAGTAAAATAATATTATTAAATTAAAGATTTTAATTGAAACAGTATAATTCTGTCATTATTAATTTGTATTTTTAATTTTACGTCTTCTTTTAAATTAACATTTTTCTCATAAAAAAATAGGTTCACAATATGAACCCATTTTAAAAAGCAGTTATACTATACTTTTATGGATGAACAAAACCTTTTTTTACTCCACTTGCATGACTCTTTTGTACATCTTTTACTTTATTTTCCGTTACTTGCACATTTTTCGTGACATCAATTTTTTTTGCTGCACTAAAAGATATTACACTAAATATCCCTAATCCTATAATAATTAACAGCGTAATCCCTTTTCCGTTATTATCAAAGAAAAAGTTTCCTGTAGCAATACCATAAGCTGCTACTAAAAATAAAGCAATAACTATTAATACACCAAGGCCCATCATTCTTGTCGTTTTTAACATTATATCTCTCCTGTTCTTATTTCCATGCACCTGTTATCGTACATGACAGAAATTTATTTGCACTTTCTGGTGCTATATTTATATTACATCTATATTGTTAAATTGTCAACAAAGTAAATAATAATTTTGGGTATTTTTTGTTTTTATTAATCAGAATATTAGAACAACATGTTTACTTTTATTATAACTATCTAGTAATTCCAATAGTTTTTATTTGTTTGTAAATGCCAAAATTAACTAACTAATGTTTATAATACAGCAAAATTGTTATTATTTTCGTTATTTTTTTAACAATTTTAATGAATTTATATCTTTTTTTATGTAAGTATATCTTTTTAATTATTGATTTTCTATTATTTAAATATTGAATTTGTAAAAAACAAATTATAATAAAAAGCCCTATTTATCTTTACAAAAATAATTTATATAGAATTCTTCCAATTGTTAATTTTTTATTATATGCAATTTTGAATGAACTCCTAAAAAAAGAAAAAGAACTCTTTATGAGTTCTTCATCATTACACTTTCTATTACATCGGCTACATCTTCACATGCATCACAACATTTTTCTAAGTACTCCAAAATTTGATTCCACGCATTTACTTCAATAGGATCCTTGCAATTAACATACAGCCTTCTTATGGATTCTGTGAAAATTTTATCTCCAGTCTCTTCCAAATGATTTATTTCCATAATTTTTTCATGAATTTTTTCTTGTTTTCTGAAATTATGGAACTCTTTTAAAGCTGATTTTAATGCATCACAACATTTTACAATTAACTCGGAAAATTTTATTGCATCTTCTCTTACCTTCAAAATATTAAACATATACATTCGCATAAGTACATCTTCTATTGTATCAGTTACATTATCAATAGCATCTGCCATATCCATAATATCTTCTCTTGAAATAGGAGTAATAAATTCTCTTGCCAGCTTCTTCATCATAATGTGTCTTTGAACATCTCCACCATATTCAATGGCATGCATTTCTTCCATTTTGTATATAACTTCCTCATGATTATAGTTATTTAAAATTACATTTAATAATTTAGCCGCATCACATGAGTATTCAACCAATTCTACAAAAATGTCAAAATAATTTTCATTTTTCTTCCGCTTCATGCCAAACCTTACCTTTCATATTCCTTGTATGTATTCTTAATTTAACATTTGAATTAAAATAGTTTTATAAATATCGTTGCCATAAAATAGCCAACCAATCCACATCCAGGGAAGGTTAAAAGCCATGTAAAAACCATACTCCTAACAATTCTCCAATTAACAGAGAAAATACTTTTGGCTGATCCAACTCCCATAATTGCAGTGGTCTTTATATGTGTGGTACTTACTGGCAACCCATAAATTGATGCTGTTAATACACAGCTTATAGCTGCTAAATCTGCAGAAAATCCCTGATATTTTTCGAAGTTTACCATATCTATGCCTACAGACTTAATAATACGATATCCTCCTATGGAAGTTCCAAAGGCCATAATCAAAGAACAAATTATCATAATCCAAATAGGAATTTGAAATTCCATAGTAGTTCCATCGCCTTTTGCTAAAAACATACCAATCATAAATACACCAATAAATTTTTGACCGTCCTGTGCACCATGCATAAATGCCATTCCTGCGCCACTGGCTATTTGTGCATTTTTAAATAAAACAAAAGCCTTCCGTCTATCATAATTTTTAAAAATCAGTTCGATTACTTTTACTACAATAAAACCTAATCCAAAGCCCATAACCAATGACAAAACAAGACCATAGATTACTTTAATCCATTCCGCTCCATTAATTCCGGACAAACCTCCTTGTAAGGCTATGGCAGCTCCCGAAAGGCCTGCTATAAGGGCATGGCTCTCACTCGTTGGTATACCGAACCACCATGCAGCAACTGCCCAAATAACAATCCCCACTAAAGCAGCACACAGAGCAGTTAAAGAATCATGTACACTGCCTCTGAAATCTACCATTTTATATATTGTGTGAGCTACAGTAGAATTAATCATTGTCATAAAGAACACTCCGAGGAAATTAAAAATAGCCGCCATATAAATAGCAGCGCGTGGTTTCATAGCACGTGTGGATACACAAGTAGCAATGGCATTTGGAGCGTCTGTCCAACCATTTACAAATACAACTATTAAGGTTAAAAGTATAGTGAATATTAAAGTTACATTTGAAAATATATAATTAAATAATTCTATAATTGAAATTTCCGTCTCCTCCCATCATTAACAACATTCTCATAATAGCATTTTAATATGGATATTTCAATAATATTAATAAAAGAGTAAAAAATTAGTTAAATAATTTTTTACCCTTAGTTTCTTTAAATATTAGCTAATTCCATTTTTACACGTGACTGTCTTGCTTCAAAATCATAATTTATTCCGTAAGGCAATTTTGTCTGCTGTTCAGGAATTAGATTTTTTGCAATAGAAAATGTAAAGCGGCTCCCTTTCCCAAATTGACTTTCTACTCCAATTTTCCCATCATGCATTTCAACTAAATATTTTACTATTGACAGTCCTAATCCACTACTGTCAAAATTGCCTACAGCTCCCTTATCTGATGCACAAAACTTATTAAACACATGAGGTAAAACATTATCAGAAATACCCACTCCGTTATCCGACACTGAAATAACATATTCATTATCTGTTTCTGTAAAGTTTACTTTTATCTTGCCTCCTGCAGGAGTATTTTTTATTGAATTTGAAATTAAATTAAGTAAAATTCTATCAAATTGATCCATATCACAGCAAATATTTGTTTCCTTTGGAACATCAGAATGAAAATTAATGGAAATACCCCTAGCTTGTGCATATACTTCTGCTGATTTAGTGATTTCTTCTGATAAGCTTACTAATTTATAATTATTAAAATGCATTGTTAAATAACGATTTTCTATTTTGGTACAATCTAATAAATTAGTAGTAAGTCTTAATAATTTATAACAATTTTGATACGCAAAACTTATCATCTTTTTATATTCATTATTATAAAGTTCTTTATTATCTTTAGAAATTTTTAATTTTAATACATCTAATGAAGAGATAATAATATTTAATGGGGTTTTAAATTCATGAGATAAGTTTGCAAAAAATTCGCTTTTAAGTTTTTCTATGGCTACAGTTTTTTCTAATTCTAAATTCTTAGATTGAGCCTTTATCTGATCAGTAATATCCTTTGCAACCGATATAATAGTCTCTGAATCCTCACAATATTTTGCACTAAATTCTAAATAAACAACGTCTCCATTTTTACATAAATATCTATTACAAAATCTCTTAATAATACCGATATCACTTATATTGTCTAATAAATACTGTGTATATGCTTTATCATCCGGATGAATATAATCTAAGATGCAATTGTTGCAAGACAGATTATATCCTAATTTTTCTGCAAATATTGAACTGCTTTCCTTTAAAATACCTTCTTTATTAACTATACAAAAATAATTGTCTCTTGATAGCGTTGTCTCATTTTTTTCATATTTTTCATTAAATTGTTTCTCTAATTTCTGATATTTTAAAGCATTTAATAACTGGTCCGAAAGATATTTACAAATAATATTACAAAAGTAAAACTCATCATCATTTAAAGGTCCTTCATTTTTTACAGCTATAAATAATACTGCCACAGTTTCATTTCTTTTATTAATTGGAAAAGCAATCATATACTTCGCTTCTATATTATCAAGCACCGCCTTGTCTTCTTTGTTTTTATATTTATCAACATAACATTCCATAATTTTGCCGGTAGAAATGGCTTCATTTACAATACTATCATCTTCATTTAAACAAGGATAGTTTTGTGAATCTAATTTTTTATTTTGCGTTACTCTTGTGAGAGTATTATCTTGCATAATAAAAACCCCACATATGGCAACTTCCAATATTTTATTAATAGTTTTTTCTACATTTGCTACAATATTATAAAGATTCTTAGTATTAGATGTCTTCCATAAATAGTCATTAATGGCTTCATACGCTACGCATCTGTAACTTATGAGATTCATCTCTTCTTTTAATTTTATAATATCTCGTTCATTATCATCATAACTTTTATTTGATAATAATTTTAACCTTTGATTATAACTAGTTTCTGTATTGTTAAGAACCTCTTTACATTGCTTCATAACAAACCCCCCTTTTATTCTCCAGCTTATAATTGTTTATTCAACAATTATTTTTTTCAAACTATAAAATCTGACATTATTATAGATTATAATATGAATATAACACATTGTTTATATACCTTGCAATTTATAACCATCGACTTTTTTCGCCAAGTAAAAATTTTTTAACAATAACTATATGGCTCTTGATAACATTGTTGACAGTTTTAGTTCTAGTGACATTTTTTTGTATTATTCATTTAAATGTATCAATAACAGCTATCTTTCATATACTGGAATAAGTAGTGAAGGGAGGCTTGATCATATGTTTATAGCACCATTACTATTAGGCTATGTTATAGGTAATAATACCTGCTGCAATCGTCGTTGCTGCTGTAGATGCCGCTGTAGATGCCGCTGTTTCTAGTTTATAAATGCTGCCTATATTATATAGTATTATAATGTAAATAATATGCCTTGCTGAATTCTATTCTGCAAGGCATTTTCTTACTTAACACTAACTAACAAATTAAAATTGAGTTCTTAATTGATACATTTTGGAGTTCGTTAACAACCATGTAGTCTTTTTATTATTAATATAAATATCTATCCTTCTCCAATGTAAAAAACATAAATAATATTCTTTTCTTCCAACATCAATTTTTAGCATAGAAATTTCTTCATTTACTTTATTTTTTATTATACTAACTATAGGCTATTTCATAATACATTATAAATTTTATTTATAAATAATAAATTAACAAACCCTAATTTTAAGTTAAAACGTTCTTTTTTGTAAGCTAGATTTTTATATAAATAAAGAATTCCCTTATCTACAAAGGGAGATATACTTAATATTTTGCAGGCCAAAATCATGCAACTTATCAGTAACTTATCACGGTTAAAACATTGATGAATAGTTATTTTTAATTGTATATATATTGTTTTTGTATTTTCATCTATTTCTATTTTTAAAACAAGTACATCTTTTAACTATAACAAAGTTTATATATAATTATAGTTAGGTATAAAAAAATCTTTTTTTATTATGTGCTTCACCTTCATTTTATAAAAGATTCTCATTTTACTTTTCTTTTTTTGAAAATAAAAAAAGTGTTAAGGTAGCTCATCTAAAAAGTAGTTACCTCAACATTTATTATATCTACAAAAAACAAGTGTAAAGGCTCAACATCATTAATATAATGTTTTACATTTACACTTTATTTTTTTAAATACAGTAAACAAAGTTTTTCTATATTTTATTATTTAGTTTTTTAAAAAATTTTAATTTGTCAAGATTTATAGCTGTTAAAGATAGTTCTAAATCTTTTAATGTATAATCTGGAAGTTCAAATAAAAGTTTCGTAACCGCAGATTTCTTCCACTGCTTTACTTTTTCTATATCATAATACAGTGTATTTGAGATTTCCTCTACGGACAATAGATAATAATAACTTAATAATAAGATTCTTACATCTTTATCATTTAAATGATTCATAGTCTTTAATAAAATATCTTGAGTAACTTTCATATCTTATTCTCCTTACCAAATAGTAAAATAGCATAAAATACAATAATAATCATTACTCCAAATTTTGGTAATTTTATTTTACTTTAAAGAAACTATTCTGTATCATTTGCAAGTCCCATTTTATCAATAATATAAAATATTAAACTTAACAACATTCCAACTATAGTTGCAAGTGCCATACCTTTTAATTGTACTTCACCAATTTGTATGTAAGCTCCGCTTAGTCCGGTTACTAATACAACTGCTGAAAGTGCTAAATTTCTTGAGCGGCCATAATTAACCTTTTCCTCAACTAATAATCTAAGTCCTGAAGCTGCAATCATACCATAAAGTAAAAAACTTACTCCTCCCATAACAGGTGTTGGAATAGTTTGTATTAGTGCGGATACTTTCCCTACAAATGCAATTAAAATAGAAAAAATAGCTGCACCACCAATTACCCAAACGCTGTATACTTTTGTCATAGCCATAACCCCTATATTTTCACCGTATGTTGTAGTGGGAACAGCTCCTAAAAATCCTGAAAGCATAGTGGAAATACCATCTCCTAATATTGATCTATGCAATCCTGGATCCTTTATTAAATCCCTGTCCACAATTTTTCCAGTAACAATTTGATGTCCTATATGTTCTGAAATTACTACTAATGAAGCTGGCAATATAATGGAAATTGCACTTAAATTAAATGAAGGTGCAGTGAAATTAGGCAATGCAAATAAAGATGCTTCTTTCACCGGATCAAAATTAAGATACCCTATAATCCATGCATATATATATCCAACAACAATCGCAATAAGAATAGGAATGGCTGCAAAGAACTTTCTAAACAGAACAGAGCCAAAAACAGCAACAGCAAGTGTAACAATAAAAATACTTACTGCTTTAGGATCTATGGCATTATACCCATTTGCAGGATTTAGTATAAGACCTCCCATATCTGCAGCTACTCCAGATAACTCTAATCCAATAAGTGCTACAACTGGACCCATAGCAGCAGCAGGTAAAAGTACATAAATCCATTTTGTTCCAAAGAATTTAATTATAACAGAAACTATGCAAAAAACTGCACCGCATATAACAAATCCTCCTAGAGCATATTTATAACCTAAATTAGGGTTTCCCATAATTAATAAGGTAGGGGCAATAAAAGCAAAACTAGATCCCAAATATGCAGGTGACTTTCCTTTTGTAATTAAAAGAAATAATATAGTACCAATACCATTCATCAGCAATACTATTGCAGGGTTTATGCCAAACATTGTAGGAACCAATACTGAGGCACTAAACATAGCAAATGTATGTTGAATACTAAGTGGAATTGTTTTTAACAGAGGTAGCCTCTCTTCAACTTGAATAATTTGTGTTTCTTTAGTCATTTCTTCTCCTTTTCTGCAAATCAAACCGTGTTTTTAAAATAAATACATTTATATATCTTTATGATAAGATAAAAGTTCGAAAGGTACTTTACCACTAGGCGTACTAAAAAACAAGTAATTTTTAACAAAAAATTAAAGTCTTTATTTCCTAAATTTTAAAAATATTTCAACTATAAGCAACGTAGTAAAATTATATTAGAAAATAAACATTTAACTTGCATAGTCAGTCTTTTTATGTTACATTAATAAATGTTTCATATATAAAATATATAACTTGGAGAGTTGACCGAGTGGCTAAGGAGCTCGCCTGGAAAGCGAGTAAGGTGTAACAGCCCCGTGGGTTCGAGTCCCATGCTCTCCGCCAAAATAAAAAGGGGCTGTAAAAAAACTCCCCAAATAGAAAACCCGCTGTGGTCATAGAAACCATAGCGGGTTTTTGGTATAATTTATTTATGCAAAAAAACAAAAATACCAACTTTAATTTTACAACAAGACAGTTAAAATTACCACTGGATTTAGAAAAACTTATTGATTTGTCTGATCCAATGTATACCTTTTGTGATGTAGTGGATCATATTGACCTAACACCATACTTTGCAGAGGAAGGCTGCAGAACAGGTCGCCCAAAATGTGATGCACTAAAATTATTAAAGATAATACTGTTTGCATTTATGGAAAATGGCATTAGATCATTA
>NZ_AUFC01000030.1 GCF_000426305.1 Anaerovorax odorimutans DSM 5092
CATATAGAAACAGTATGCTTATTAACGTTGAAAAATCAATAATGTTTAATAAATAAATATTAAAAAAATTGGAGTTTGTACACCTCGCGTACACATAAAATCACTTGGTGTACAAAATTCCATTAGTAACATTTTCAAAAATATCAACAGCATTTTGTTCCATAACTTCGGTATTATGGACGTAAGTTTGAAGCGTTGTTTCAATTTTTTTATGTCCAAGCCTTTCTTGTACAGATTTTGGGTTAGCACCATTTTCAATTAAAATAGTAGCATGAGTATGTCTTAAACTATGGTAATCAAAAGCAAGTTTTAACTGCGTGTGAATTACTCTAGAGCAATATTTAAAAGAATCAGTGGAAGTATACTCACCGTTTTCGCAAATGCAAATTAGTTTTACTCTAGGCAGTACCGGATTTATGCATTTTTGTACAGGTATTATTCTAAACATTTCATTTCCTTTTTCATCATATTCTTTTTTCTTTACGTAAATAGTGTAGTATTCACCATATTGTAATTCATATTCTTGCTGCTTCTTTTTTTCGGCTTTCAAAGCAGTAATTAATGTGGTGCCAATTTTAATAGTTCGGTTTGAATTATATTTTGGATCAGAAAAATACCATGATGATTTCTCTTCTCTTTTATTTTTTTCCTTAAAGACCTTCCTGACATCAAGACCGTAATTTCTTTTTACAATTTGTTTATTAACTGTTAATGTTTTATTTTCAAAATCAATATCATCCCATGTCAGTGCAAAAGTTTCAGATATTCTTAGACCGCAGTTCCATCCTATTAAAAGAGGAATATGAAATCTATTACCTGCAGGGAATCTATTGATAATAATTTGAAATTCTTCTTGACTTAAAACAATTCTTTCTTTTGGCTTTCTTTCAACTTTAGGAAATTTAACATAATTCATGGGATTTTCTTTAATATATTTTAACGGCTGAACTGAATAATCAAGTGCTGTAGAAAATGTTGATAATATACCAACAAGGTGAGATTTTGAGAATCCATTAATTTTTAATTGGTTTGCATATTCGATAAGTATAGTGGGGTTAATAGAGCTTAACTTGTAATTTCCGAATTTTGGCTTAAGATGGTTTTCTATTATAGATAAATAAGCTATTTGTGTATTATATTTTAATTCAATTTTACAATAAGTATCAAACCAATAATCAAGGTAATCACATACACTTATCTCGGTAGGCTCAAAATGTAAGCCACTATGATTATATTCGGCTAAAGCTTTTGTTCCTGCTTCTAAACATTCCTTTTTAGTTTTAAATCCGCCTTTAGAAATTTGTTTTCTTTTTCCCTCAATTTTTGCAGCTTCAAACCTATATTGCCATGATTTACCTCTTTTTGTAATATTTAATTCTGCCATTAATGTATACCTCCTTAAAAAAGGGTATAAAAATACCCCTAAGTATTGTAATTTAGAGGTTGTAATGGTACAATTCTATTGTGTATAGTTTGTATTCATTACAACCTATTTATAACATTCGCTCTCTGTTGGTAGCAGGGGGCGTTTGTGTTTGTAAGTATTAATATCCTACAGCCTTTGCGCCATATTCCGCCTGAGAATCAGTAAATCCTTCATACTTTAATTGCTGGATTAAAGAATCACGTGAAAAAGACATGCTTTCCATATAGGTTTTTGCTTTCTTTGCGGCTTGTTCATCCCAATTAGCATTACAGTTATCGGCTCCATAGGTTGCCTCGATGCTTGAAAAACCCTCATATTCCAATTGCTTTATTAGTCCCGAATAAGAAAATGACATAGACTCTAAGTATGACTTAGCTTTTGCCAGGGCATTTTTTTCGCCAAGAGTTACGGAGGTTTGAGTGCCCTGATTTGGGGTAGTTGGCTGGGTTCCGATATAAACGGATTTTGTAGCGCTATCCCAAGAAACTTCTTTCCCTAATGCATCAGCAACAGCCCTTACAGGTAGGTAAGTTGTACCGCCGGAAATAAACGGTTCTACAGTATTACCGTTAGAATCTTTTGGAGTTACTAGGTTTTGATCAACGTAAATTTTAATGTTATTAAAAGTAGCAGTTAACGCCTTTGAACCAGTAGATGCGAAACCTGTAACTGTTAATGAAAACAGTACAGTCATTACAACAACACCAGCAATAAATCCTTTTAATTTTTCTTTAATCATTTGTTCTTTCCTCCTTAGAAAACACATTTATAGATATAATATTTTAATTGATAATATCATAATAAAATGTATAAATGTGTCGGATTAAGTCGAATTGGCTTATCCTAGTCTATAATTTTATATCTGGTCCACATAAAATTTTAGTTTTTAAATCACCATCTATTTCAGAAAGAAATTCAGTGCCATATTTAATTGAATAGTATTCTAAACTATCCTTTAAAAACTTTTCATCCACATCAAGAATTTCAGCCATTTCATAAGTTGTTCTATATCCCGCATTATAAGCTTGTCTTAAATCTGATAGCCTAATTAATTTGTTATATGCCCATACTCTGGCTTTATGTTCTTGCTTCATATTAGAGATACTTTTTTGGTCAAGTATATCGCCTACAGTTGTATAATAATGTCCAAGTTCTTCTGCAAGAATACATTTTTTCTCACAATTGTTTATATCACAGCTTATTGCTATTTTAGATCCCTTACAAAGCCCCTTTGCATTAGATTTAAATTTCTTTTCAATAACTTCAACTTCTGAGTTATCAGCTTCAATTACTAATTGTTCATATGTCAAAGTACCAACCCCTTATTCTACTATAATTAAATACTATAAATCTTCTAAATCTTGTTTCATTAATTCTATTTGTTCATCAGAAGTATCATCATTGTGTGCTGCTATTGGTTGTAAATAATCAACCCTTTTTTCTTCTTTTTCTATATCCAAAACTTTTTTAGAATAATTCAATATTCTTTCTTTACCAGTGGAAGAGCATCGGTTGTATGTATGTAAGAGCTCTTTTTCATTTGCAGATAATCTAATTGACTGGTTAGATAGAGAAAGTTCCGTCTCTTCCGATTTCCCAACAAGCCAAGCAGGATTTACAGATAAGGCATTTGCAATAGACTCAAGGACTGGAAGTTTTATTTTTTCAATTTTTCCGCTCTCGTATCGTTGAACAGTCGATTTAGCTATACCAACTTTTTTAGCAACATCATCAAGTGTAGCCTTTCGTAGATCACGAGCATATTTTATTCGATTTCCTATTTCTTCATTTGTCAACGGAAACCACCTCCTTGTGAAACATTATATTATATAAAATTGCATAATGCAATATAAAAATAAAAAAATACTTAAAAAAGTTGCATAATGCTATTGACAATAAAGTTGCGTAGTGCTACAATTTGCTTGTAAGGTTCAAGAAAGGAGGGGACAGCATTGATCAATACAAACAAAATAAAAGGGAAAATGGCGGAGCTCCAACTAACACAAAAGGATGTAGCTAATTCATTAGGAATTGCGCAGCCAACAGCAAACCAGAAAATAAATAACATTCGTCCAATGGATTTGGATGAAGCAGAAAAACTATCAATTTTATTAAAAATTCCGCCGGAGGAATTTACAAAATATTTTTTTTACAAAGAATGTTGCGTGATGCAACTAGAAACGGGGTAAGAAGTGAGAACAATGGAAGACAAAGAATTTAAAGAAAAAATCAAGAAGTTTGACGATAAAGTTATTCATTATCTATTTACTATAGCCGTAAGTATGTTTACTGCAATGGCAGTTACTTTTATGTATATGCATAAATTTTAGAATAAAAAATTTATAAGAGCACTTGTGATAAGAGCAACAACGATAGGGATAAATATAGAGCTAAATAAAAATGACTTTATTTTTTCCCATTCAAATTCATATGGATGTAAGCCTTTATGAGTTAGACGAAATGAAGCACCAGATTTATTTGTTTTTATGTATTCAGTTCTAAGTAATTCATTAAGAATTGTATCAAGTTCTCTTTTATATTTATTAAAATCGCAAACTTCACCTTTAGGGGAATCGACTTTGTAAACTTGACTTGAATTTGCACCAAGCCAGCAGGAGCTATTATTAGAAAGTTTTTTAATTTCTTTTAATACATATTTACATTGACGTGTCATAAAAGTCACCAACCTTTCAAGGCGATTTTACCATACAAAATAAGTTATTTCCATAATAAAAGCAGGTTAGGGGGTGAGAAAAATGGATAGCTTAGTTTATACGGTTGCAGAAACAGCAAAGATATTAAAAACAAATAAGGCTTATGTGTATTCACTAATCAAGGCAGGGCTGTTACCAGTGCTTAAACTTGGTAGTTATAAAATCAGAAAGATATCTTTAGTTGAGTTTTTAGAGATGTATCAGGGAAAAGATCTGACTGATCCGCTTAATATACAAGAGTTAGTTTTATTAGATGAAACACAAAATTAATGTTACATAAGAAAGAGAAAAAGAAAACCCACAAAAGATAAACACCGTGAAGCAGCGGAATCAAAAATTTTGTGAGGTAAAAAAATGTATATCTTAAACCAAGACAGAGATCAGTTATTTTTTAAAAGTGCTAATAAGCCATTATTGTGGCATGAAGTATTTAATAATGGCGTATTCTACGGCTGCAGTTTGCTACTAGGTAAAGATCTACTAGGCACATTTGACAGCACAGAAGAAGTTATAAAAGAAGTAGAACAGATAAATAGTTGCAAAGAAGAAATATATGCCGTTTCGGGATACTCAGACTACGACGGAAGAGAAGATATTGAGAGGGCATTATATAAGCTTTATAGATTTTAGGAAAGGAAGGAGAAAGAAATGAAAGCAACAGGTATAGTAAGAAGAATCGATGACCTTGGACGTGTTGTAATTCCAAAAGAAATACGTCGTACAATGCGTATTCGCGAAGGCGACCCGCTTGAAATATTCACGGATGGAGAGGGGAAAATAACTCTTAAAAAGTATGATGTTTTGGGAGACGTAGTAAAACAAGTAAGAGACGTACTAGATTATATAGAAACTTTTCCTGAAGGAATAGAAAAAGAGAAAAGAATAAAAGCCATTAAGCTTTTAAAGGAATTGCAAAGATTGGTAAATAAGCCATGAAAAAGTATTTAATCACAGCAGCTATTATAGCAGCTGCAACAATTATATGTGTAAAGGTGGCGTACATGCAAAGAGGCTATTTTAGCATAGGAGGTGAGTGGTTTTTATGGACCATTCCGTTACTTTGGAAAGCTATCAATTATGAGGATAAGGAGGTGAGCAAGAATGAAGTTATATAGCCTAGATAATAACCCTGACTACGAAAGTTTAAGTAATAACCCATATATAGGCGAGATAGAAGAATCTGCTGCGACATATGAAATCATTAGAACTATTAAAGGTGATTTTGTTATTGGAGTTTTAGATGAGAAAAATGATTGTGCAGGAGCTCACGAAATAAAAGAATTAAATTTAGAAATAGGCAAAGAAGAAATTTATAAACACAATATCACATGTCCTTGTTGTGGATATGAAGACAGAGACAGTTGGGAATGTGAAGATTCTAATGACGAATATGAATGTGGGCAATGCGGGGCAACAATTGAATACGAAAGAATTGTAACTGTAGAATATAGTTCTGAATTAGTTAAATTACCTAGCATTATTAATGCAGAATTAAAGGATAAGGAGGTGAGGGAAAATTGAAACTTTTCATGGCAGTAACCCCGGATCGTTTCGAGCTGCCTTTGGTTGTTTGCGATACGGCCATAGAACTTGCTAATAGGTTTGGTGTTTCTATCAATTCTGTTAAAAGCGCAATACTTAAAAATCAAAGCGGAAAAGCAAGAGGGGCGAAGTTTATAAAGGTAGAGATTAAAGAAAAAAGCACCCACGGAACGGCAATTCCGGTAGGGTGCAAACTAAAGTAAATTAATTTTAAAATATCACGTTTGGAGGAGAATGTCAATAAAAAAGGAGATAGATAGAATGGAAACTAAAACTCACTGGAAGAAATTATATAACCCTGATTATTTAGGAGCATATGCCCTTACTCCGGGGCAAGATTTAATTGCAACAATTAGGTTTGTTAAATCTGAAGTTGTAACAGGTCCAGACGGTAAGAAAGAAGAATGTATGGTTATGTATTTTTCTGAAAAAGATATTAAACCGATGATTATGAACAGTACAAATTCAAAAACAATCAGTAAGCTTTTTAAAACCCCATATATTGAAGAATGGGCAGGTAGAAAGGTTCAAATATATATTGACCATGTAAAGGCATTTGGAGAAGTTGTTGAAGCTCTTAGAATTAGACCATTTTTACCAAAGGAAGAAGAATATAAATGTGGAGAATGTGGGGCATTAATTATCGATTCAAATGGGAAACGTGCGCATGACATTGCACAATCAACGCAAAGAAAATATGGCAAAGCACTTTGTGCAGAGTGTGCCTTAAAGGCCTTTGAAGCTAAAAAACAGGAGGACGTATTAAATGAAGACGACCAAAATTAGAATAAAAAACTTATTCGGCATTGCCGAAACAGAATTAGATGGCAGCAATATTGAAATTACAGGAACTAATGGAACTGGTAAAACAAGTGTTATTGATGCTATAAGATACGCTTTAACTAATGATTCAGATAGAGATTACATAGTAAAGAATGGTGAAACAGAAGGAGAAATCCTTATAGAAACGGATGCAGGATTAAGCATTAACCGAAAAAAGAGAACGAGCCAATCTGACTATAAACGTATTCGTTCAAATGGAATGGATGTGCCTAGTCCAGAATCTTTTCTTTCAGATATTTTCACTAAGCTCCAGTTAGATCCAGTAGCATTTACACAAATGAGTAGGCAACAGCAAAATAGAGTAATTTTAGATTTGATAGAATTCCCATGGGATTTAAATTGGATTAAAGAAAAATTTGGAGAAATCCCACAAGGCGTAAATTATGAGCAGAATATTTTGCAAGTCCTAAATGATATTCAGGCGGATGACGGAGTATATTTCACGGAACGTCAGGATATCAATAGGGACATGCGAAATAAGAGAGCATTCATTGAAGATATTGCTAAGGACATTCCAGAAGAATATCAAGCCGATATTTGGGAGAATTATGATCTCGCTGAGAAGTATCACGAACTGGAAGAAATAAGAAGAAATAATAATCTTATTGAAAGGGCTAAGACTTTTAAAGCAGGATATGACTCTAAAATCAGAGGGTTTCAGGCTGAAAAAGAAATCTCAATAGCATCAGAGGAAAAGGCAATTACATTAGAAAGAGAGAATTTGGTTTCTTCTATTGAAAGAATGAAAGCTGAAATAAAAGCTGCCGAGGATAAAATAAGCGGCTTAAACGGGAAATTGGAAGATAAGAAAGCTGTAATTGAATCCAAGTATCAAGAAAATATAGCTAAGCTTGACAAAGATATGGGTGTTGCTGATCAGTATATAAACAATGAGATTGTGGACGTACAACCATTGTCAGAAGAAATCAGCAATGCAGAATCCATGAAAAAGCATTTAAATGAATATCGTCGTATGGAACAGATGCAAAGAGAGCTTGAAAAGCTGAAAGAAGAATCAGAAAAGCTTACAAGCAAAATTGATCTTGCAAGAGAATTACCGGGTGAAATTTTAAAGACAGCAACTATTCCGGTTGAAGGATTAACCGTAAAGGATGGAATACCGCTAATTAAAGGTCTTCCAATCAGTAATCTTTCGGAGGGTGAGCAGCTCGATTTATGTGTTGATGTGGCAATTTCTAATCCAAACGCACTGCAGATTATCTTAATTGATGGAGCGGAGAAATTATCAGATGAAAATAGAAACCGTTTATATGGTAAATGCAAAGCAAAAGGACTTCAATTTATTGCAACTAGAACGACGAATGATAATGAATTGGAGGTTACAAAGTTATGAGCATTTTGACAAATGAAAATTATTTTGATACAGAAAACCAGTTGAAATATTTTGGATCGTCTCAGTTTAAATCGTTTATGAAGTGTGAAGCGGCTACCATGGCGGAAATTAATGGAGAATATGAAGAACCAAAGTCAACAGCATTACTTGTTGGCAGTTTTGTAGATGCACATTTTGAAGGAACATTGGACATTTTCAGAGCAAAACACCCTGAACTATTTACAAAAAGCGGTGATTTAAAATCTGATTACAGACAAGCCGAGTATATTATCCAGCGTATAGAACGTGATGAAATGTTTATGCGTTACATGAGCGGTAAAAAGCAGGTTATTAAGACCGGGGAACTCTTTGGAGTTCCTTGGAAGATAAAAATAGACAGTTATCATGAAGGTAAGGCGATTGTCGATTTAAAGGTTATGAAGGACTTTGAACCAATTTGGGTTGATGGTCAAGGAAGAATCCCGTTTGTTGAGGCTTGGGGTTACGACATCCAAGCTGCAATATATCAAGTAATTGAGGGAAATAATTTGCCGTTTTTCATAGCTGCAGCAACGAAACAGAAACCGGAATCGGATATTGCAATTATGAGTATTCCGCAAGAGGATATTGATATTGCAAAGTCAATAATACAGGCACATATTCAAAGGTTTGATGATGTGAAAAAAGGATTATCAGAGCCGATCCGATGTGAGAAATGTGATTACTGTAAAAGAACTAAGGTGTTGACAGAAATAGTTAGCTATAAGGAGATTTAAGAGTATGAATCAGATAGTCATAAAAGGTAGGTTAACCAGAAGTCCAGAGCTTAAAACAATACAAGGAAAGAATGGAGAGACGAGCGTTTGCTCTTTCTCCGTTGCAGTAAATCGTAGATTTGGTGAAGAAACAGATTTCTTTGATTGTCAAGCATGGGGGAAGGCTGGTGAGTTTGTAAATAAAAATTTTCAAAAAGGTCAGGAGATTTTAATTTCGGGCGAAATGCAATGCCATCCTTATGAAAATAAAGAAGGTAAAAAAGTTTATCCTTGGAGAATTAAAACTGACCAAATCGAATTCTGCGGCAGTAAAAAAGACAATGCTAATTCAGACGCACCGCCGCTGCCTGAAGGAATAGAAGAAGTAGATGACGATGATCTACCGTTTTAAAAGAGGTGAATTATGCAAATACAAATAGATAGTAGAGAAAAAGCAAAAGCCATAAAAGGTATTATAAAAGAGTTTGATAGACAAGAGATTCCTTATTTTACAAGCAAGTTATACGTTGCAGATTACATGAATTTATTAAACCCTTTAGTTTTTATTGACCGTAAGCAAAACATCGCTGAAATCGCTCAAAATGCCATTTCTGGACATAAAAGATTTAAGGCAGAACTAGAGCGAATGGACGGTATCGGAGCGAAAATGTACATACTGATTGAGCAGGATAAGATTGATAAGAAGCCGATAACATGTTTAGAGGATATTATACTTTGGGAGAATAAGCACGGAGCTATACAAGGTGATAGAATTTATAGGATTTTAAAAGTTTGGGAACGAAAGCATAATATCGAATATGTATTTTGCAATAAAAGAAATACTGGCAAAATGATAATAAAATTACTTGAAAAGAGGTGATAAACATGGCTACTAACGGATTACCCTACTTTCCACTTATGACACAGTTAGACGAAAAATTTGAGCTTATAGAAGCAGAACACGGACTAGAAGGTTTTGCAATTGTTATTAAACTTTTACAAAGAATATATGGTGAGCATGGGTATTATTGCGATTGGACAGAAGAGTTAGAGCTTCTTTTTACCAGAAAAATAGGTTTACATAAAGGCGATAAAATTGTTTCTGATGTAGTTAGATCGGCACTAAAAAGAGGGATTTTTTCGCAAGAAATTTATGATAAATACCAAATACTTACAAGTAGAGGAATACAAAAAAGATTCCTTGATGCAGCATCTAGAAGAAAGAAAATTGAGTTTAGACAAGAGTTATGTTTACTTGATGTTAACAATTTAAGCAAAAATGTATACATCTTAAAAGAAAATGATGACATTTTTGAACAAAGGAAAGGAAAGGAAAGTAAAGGAGAGGAGAGTAAAGGAAAGGAGGAGGAGAGTAACGTTTCCTCCGCCACCCTTCCTTTATCCAATTCCTCTTTTTCCCTGTATGGAAAATTTAAGAATGTTGAGCTAACAGATGAGCAATATCAGACTATAAAAAATACATATCAGGACTATATCGGTTTAATTGATAAGGTTTCAGGAATTATTGAACGATCACCAACAAAGAAAACTAATCACTATAATTACATACTGATCATAGCTGAACAGGATGGGTATAGATTTAGACCGAAACAGATTGAACCAGTTGTAGTTGAACCGATTGTATCAGAACCTATGCCGAAAGAATTAAGAGAAAAGATGGAGCGGTTTAATAAAGGGTTAAAGTCATGAGAATAGAAGATGTTAAGAAAAATATGGAACGTAAAGTAAAGTTTAATGGAGCTGAATATTTTCTTACCGGATGCATTCTACGGAAAACAAAAGGGAAATTTTATTATCAGGCTGAATTATTAGATCTTACAGAGAGGGCGGTTCTGATAGTAGCATTGGATAAGGTTGAGAGCGGTTAGGAAGTTATTTCTATTTGTTAGTCAAATTATAAGTAACTAATACGGCTATAAATACCCAAATAATAATTACAGGTAAAGCATATCTCCAATTTTTTGGCTTCCCGTTTTGCCACATATCTTTGGCTTGAATGATACATTTATCCATAATGTTTGCGGGTATAAGCTTAACGGCTAAAGCAATCAAAAGCGGAAGAATAACCATGTCGTCAAGATATCCGAGAATCGGAATAAAATCGGGAATTAAATCTATTGGTGATAAGGCATAACTCACAGTAATAAAAGCTATAATTTTAGCCATAAGTGGTGTATCACTACGCTTGTACGCAAGTGATAGCGCGGTTAACTTGGTCATTAATTTTGAAATAATATTTTTGATATTCATTTTCATACACTTTCTAATATTTTGTAAATGCCATTATAACATAATTTTATATTCAAAAGTACAATTCTTATACTCAATTAAAAATGGTTTTGTGGCTGATAACATGGTTAAGGAGGCAGATAGATGAACGATATAGAAAGAACAATAGAAATTATAAAAAATGTTGATATTTGTTGCAATGCAGCAGAAACGGCAAGAGATTTAGCAATACAAGCTTTAGAAAAGCAGATACCTAAGAAAATATTTCACGAACCTTGGGTTGGAATCGACGGTGTACCATATGACTTATGCCCGAATTGTGAAACAAATTTATGCACCACAGGACTATTGGCAAATAACAAAGATGATTATTGCCCTAGTTGCGGTCAAAGATTGGATTGGAGTGGTGAAGATGAATGATATAGTGCGAGAGTTAGACAACGTTATAAAGAAATACAAATATAAGGCATTTTTTACAGGAGAACTAAATTTTGTAGAAATGGCTAAAAGTTGCAAGATTATAATCCAAGATTTGTTGCAAGAAAAAGCAGAACGAGAGAACCCAAAGCCGCTTACGTTGGAGGAACTAAGAGAGCGTGATGGTAAGCCTGTATGGATAACGGGCATATACAGCAAAAGCGGTATTTGGACTTTGGTGGAAACAAAAGTATTATCTGGATTAGTTAAAAGTTTTTATAATACTAAACGATATTTTGATGATTATGGTATCAACTGGCTTGCATACGACCACGAGCCAAAGGAGGGGTGAGTATGAGAAAATCAAATACATGGATGGAGGAATTATCTTCCTCAAGAGACGAAAGTGATTTCAATCCATTAGATAAGTTCAGTACATCACAGCTAAAAGCAGAAATAAAACGCAGGAAATCTGAGAACAGTGTGAATAACCTTACAAAGGTTCAGCCAAAACCATATAAATTTCCAAAGGCTAACAAACAAAGCAAAACAGTAAGAGAAGATAATATTATGGTTCACGGTGGAATGAAATATAAATGTGAGTCTTGCGGTAAAGAATGGTTTATGAGTCTGGAAATAGGAGTAGAGGATTGGGGTAAGAACGTAAGGGCGCACCAGCCGTGTCCATTTACAATACTTTGTGAATGTGGAGGGTTTGCCAGAGATATTAGCGGATACATACCTTTCCCGGATATAAGACCGTTACTTCCGGGAATGAGATACTTTGCTTATGATCATAGTGGAGACGAACGAGCTCACGCACATGCTGCTGTTTTGGAGGATAATGGATTGGAGGGGTGAGCTTGACTAAAAAAGAACTGGAAGGAATCAAGGGGCTAAAGAGCGAAATAAAATGTATTGAGGATGAATTGCATAACCTACCTATGACAAAAGACAGTGTGACCGGTTCTATGGTAGATCATCCATACATACAAAGAACTATTATCATTAATGGTTTTGATGAAAATAAAGGACGGGTATTAAGAAAACGGTTAAAAAGAAAATTGGACGAGCTGCAGGACTTGCTTCTTGAAATGGAGAATTGGCTTGATTCGATAGAGGATGCGGAGGTGAGGGCGATATTGAGGTTACGGTATAGGAATGGGCTTAGTTGGGGAGAAATTGGTACTGAGTTAGGGTATGACAGAACCACTGTGGCGAAAAAGCATAATACATTTTTAACTGATAAGTAACTTTCCCACAATTCCCATCTTACCCATGTTAATATGGTATTGGTGATGATTAGAACTAAACATACATTTTTATGCGTTCTCCTTTAATACAGTAGAGACCTTCTGGAAACAGGGGGTCTTCTGCTTTGTCGTATAATATTGTTGAATATTGGTAATATTTGGCGTATGATAAAAGTAAAAAGGAGTGAATATTATGTTTATTGAAGACATCGAAAAAAATTTAGTTAATACTGATTATATTAAACATATTAAGAAGTTTGAGGTTTCGGAAGAATTTGTTATTGCTGCTTATTTAGATAATGAAAAAGAGGTATTTTTATGTAAGACGGATAAAAAAGAAATTTTTAATTTAGAATGGCAAGCTTTGTGTCTTAAACTTCCTAAATAGAGATATTGCCAAGAACCTTTACATGAGGGTTCTTTTCTAATACATAAAGGAATTTCGCAGTCAACCGAGAAAGGAATGCGATTAATATAATAAATAAAATTTACAATATGGACTGTCTAGAAGGAATGAAAAACATTCCTGATGAATCTATAGATATGATCCTGTGTGATCTGCCATATGGTACAACAGAATGCAAATGGGATAATGTTATTCCGTTTTCACCATTGTGGGAGCAATACGAAAGAATTATAAAGCCTAGAGGTGCAATGGTATTTACTGCAGCACAACCATTTACTACAAGTCTTATATATAGCAATAAGAAATTATTTAGATATTGCTGGTACTGGATTAAAAACCAGGTAACAGGATTTCCATTTGCTAAGTTTCAGCCACTACGATGTATTGAGGACATAGTAGTTTTTTATAAGCAAGCACCTACATATAACCCACAAGGGCTTGTAAGGCTAGAGAGACCTATAAAGAATTCGGGCAAAAATGGAGAGGATTGTGTATATAAGGTTAATAGCTTAAATAAACCTACACAGACTTTTTATACAAATTATCCGCGGCAGACATTATATTTTAAATGTCAAAGGGAAGGGCTTCATCCAACGCAAAAGCCAGTAGAACTATTTGAGTATCTAATTAAGACATATACGAATGAAGGGGATGTGGTATTGGATAATTGCATGGGGAGCGGAACTACGGCAGTAGCTTGTATTAATACTGGGAGACGGTTTATAGGCTTTGAGAATAATAAAGAATATTGTGAAACTGCAAGATATAGGATTAAGCAGCAAATTAGATAATTAGAACTACCTATTGATAAATCTCCTTTTGCCGGATATGCTTGAATATTGGTAATGTTTGGAGTATGATGGAAGCAAAAAAGGAGGAGAAGGAAATGATTTCGGATTATGAAAAAGAAGCACTTAGATTATTGGACGATATTCTTGAACAGCTAAAAATGCTAAATCGGAAGGTGTCGGAGTTAGAATCTAACGAAGGAACAATTCGTGTTAAGTTGAACGAAATAAGAGACACCGTTTACGAGATCAGGAGAAAATAGAGGCAGAACCTTCATATGAGGGTTCTTTTCTTTTACCACAAAACAAACAACTAAGCGAGGTGAGGTGATGCCAAGAGCAAGAAACCCGGACAGGTGCAATGTATTTGAAGGATACAAAGATAATGACAGAAAAAGTTTTGGGTTATTTTTTATTTTTGAAAACTATTCTATATTCTGGTAAAATGGAGTAGAAAGGAAGGTGAAAACAATGATATACGAAGAATATTGTGTGGCTTTTATAGATATATTAGGGTTTAAAAATATGTCTTCAAAAGAAAACATAGAAAAATATAGTGTAATAATTAATGGTGCGATTAAAGATATGAGAGAAATGAAAGTAAAGAAAAATCTGACAGGATCTGATAGTAACATTCCCGATTCAATAAAAACGATTCAATTTGCAGATAGCATTGTTATTCTTTTCCCTAAAACTCCTTATGTATGTTTGTTAGCTATTAGAAAAATTATGGCATTACAGTTTAAACTCTCTTTAAAAGGTGTTTTTGTAAGAGGCGCAATTAACTCCGGTGGAATGTATATTGATAAAGAAAACGACATCTATTATGGTGAAGCTTGGAATAAAGCTGTAATGCAGGAATCTGAAGCAATACATCCTAGAATTTTATTAGAAAATTCATTAGCACATTTAATTAGTGAGTGGTTATTAAAAATTAATGAAAGTACCGGAGAATTTTATATTGATCAGGATGGATACTATGTTCTCCAATCTTATGGAGGCACTGCAGCATTTGATTTAGAGATTAACTATAAAGATAGTTTAAAGCAAATACTGCAGATAATTGAGAAAAGTATCTCTGAGAATAATTTAGATGATAAAATATTAAGAAAGTATCTTTTTTTAGTTAAATCAATAAAATATTCTAGCTCTGGAAATATTAGTGAGGCTGATTATGTATATACAAATATTATAGAGAAATTAATAGGGAGAGATTTTAATGATGAGGCAACAAAAAGAATTCGAAAAAATATTTAACTTGTAGTCTTTAAATACCCAAAACAAACGAATGAGAGGTGGTGAGGCTTGGCAAGACAGAGAAGTCCAAACAGAGAAAAAGCAAAGAAATTATATTTACAATCAAACGGAGCAATGAAATTAATTGACATTGCTGCCAAATTAGATATAAAAGATTCACAGGTGAGAAAATGGAAATCTCAAGATAAATGGGATGCCGAGCTAAAAGGAACGTTACCAAATGCCAAAAGGAGCGTTACTAATCGTAAAGGTGGTCAGCCTGGCAATAAGAATGCTTTAGATGGCGGTGCTCCCCCCGAAAACAAAAACGCAGAAAAACACGGTTTCTTTTCTAAGTGGCTTCCGAAAGAGACATTAGAAATTATAAATCAGATGCCGAAGGATCCATTAGATGTTTTATGGGATCAGATACAAATTGCTTATGCAGCGATCGTACGAGCACAACAGATTATGTATGTGAGAGATCAGCAAGATGTTACTAAGTCTAAAATTGGTGAAGGATATAGTGATACCGGAAGTTCAGAAAAATGGGAAGTGCAGCAAGCATGGGATAAACAAGGGAACTTTCTAAAAGCACAGGCAAGAGCCCAATCGGAACTGAGATCTATGATTAAGCAATATGACGAACTACTACATAAAAACTGGGACTTAGCTACAGAGGAACAGAAAGCAAGGATTGAGAATATTAAAGCTAATACGGCAAAGATAAAAGGAGAAGATACAGAAAATAACAACGAAGATGACGGCTTCATGGAAGCACTTGAAGGAAAGGTTGATGAAGTATGGCAAGAGTAAAGAAAGCTATATTTAAGTTCAAGCCTTTTTCAAATAAGCAGCTAAAAATACTTACGTGGTGGCTTCCAAATTCCCCGGTAAAAGATAAAGATGGAATTATAGCAGACGGTGCAATTAGATCCGGTAAAACGGTATCAATGGCGCTGTCTTTTGTTATGTGGGCTATGTATAGCTTTTCAGAACAAAACTTTGCTATGTGTGGTAAGACGATTGGTTCGTTTAGGCGTAATGTGCTTACAGTCCTTAAATTAATGCTATGGTCTAGAGGTTATAAATGCAAAGATCATAGGGCAGATAATTTATTAGAAGTTACTCGTAAAGGCGTAACAAACTATTTTTATATCTTCGGCGGTAAGGATGAACGATCTCAAGACCTCATTCAGGGTATTACACTAGCCGGTGTGTTTTTCGATGAAGTCGCACTGATGCCGGAATCATTTGTCAATCAAGCAACTGGGCGTTGTTCTGTTGAGGGTTCAAAGTTTTGGTTTAACTGCAATCCAAACAATCCGTATCATTGGTTCAAAACAAACTGGATTGACAGGGTGAAAGAAAAAAATATTATTTATCTACACTTTACAATGGATGATAATTTTTCGTTATCTGACAAAATAAAAGAGCGTTACAAGTCCATGTATGTAGGTGTATTTTTTAAACGGTTTATTCTTGGACTTTGGGTTGCTGCTGAAGGTATTATATACACTTTATTCGCGGAAGAACCTAATGACTTTATAATTGACACGCTAACAGAACCAATCAAACATGCTGTTATCGGGGTTGACTTTGGTGGTAGTAAATCCGCACACAGTTTTACCCTCACCGGATTTACTCCCGGGTATAAAAAAGTAATCATACTTGACGAGTATTACCACAACAATGTAAAGGACGGCAGGTTGTCACCTACGCAGCTTGACGATGCTTTTGTAGACTTTGTAAAAAGAGCAAAGCAAAAGTATCCAGTATATGAGGTTTATTGCGACAGCGCAGAGCAGACGCTAATTGAGGGATTCGAGGTTGCGGCAGCTAAAAACAGACTAGGTGTCATGGTTAAAAACGCTATTAAAGGACCTATAAATGACAGAATCGCTTTTTACTGTAGCCTTATGGCGCAGGGGCGATTTTTTATTTACAAACATTGTACTGCTACAATTGGAGCCTTATCCAGCGCAGTCTATGATTCAAAGAAATTAACAGAGGATGTAAGATTGGACGATGGAATTATGAACATAGATAGCTTAGACAGCATGGAATATTCAACAGAAAGTGTTCAGAGCGATATCATGTATCTGAATTTAAGGAGGTGATAAATTGCAAGCCATAACGCAATATTTAAAAAATCAAGGCTATATAGCTATTGACGATACTTATTATTCGCACATAACTTTGTGGCAAAAATGGTATAAGGGCAAAGTTAATACTTTTCACAACTATAGACAATATAATGGCAGAAAAAAAGTAAACCGTACTCGAAAAACTCTTGGCATGGGCAAAACGGTGTCAGAAGATTGGGCAAATTTGCTGCTGAATGAAAAGGTTATCATAACAGCCGGAGAAGATACAATTAACAAAGCAATATGGGGAGTGCTTGATGAGAATGATTTTAGAGTTAGAGGGAATCAATTAATAGAACTTGCGTTTGCTATGGGAACAGGCGCATTGGTTGAATACAAAGATGGTGATAAAGTAATTATTGACTATATAAGAGCAGGAATGATTTATCCGTTATCTTGGGACAATGGAATAATAAAAGAATGTGCTTTTGCAAGTGAAAAAATAGAGGGAAAAAATAAAAAAGTTTATCTCAATATACATCATCTTAACGAACAAGGTAATTATGTTATCGAAAATAAAATGTTTATCCGCAACGGTAACAATTTAACACCAACGGACTTGCCTGACGGTGTAGCAGAACAAGTATTGACAGGCTCTAGCGTACCACTGTTTCAGATTATAAAACCTAACATAGTTAATAATGTAGACTTAGACTGCTCTATGGGAATAAGTATTTATGCCAATGCCATAGACCAGTTAGAGGGTTGTGACCTTGTCTATGATTCGTACTGTAATGAGTTCAGGCTAGGCAAAAAAAGAATAATGGTGCCTATCACAATGTCTCAAATGTTAATGGAAGATGATGGGACAATGACACCAATATTCGATGATAACGACACAGAATTTTATTCGATGCAAGCCAGCAAAGATGCAGAGCAGAAACTGCAAGAAATAAACATGCAGATCAGGGCAGACGACCATGATAAAGGCATGGACAAAGCTCTTGCATTACTATCTAAAAAATGCGGAATGGGTAATGACAGATATAAGTTTGAAAACGGTCAGGTTAAAACTGCAACGGAGGTCATATCTGAAAAATCAGACTTGTATCAGAATCTAAAAAAGCATGAAATCATTTTGGAAAGCGCTTTATTTGATATGGTAACAGCTATTGCGTCATTATTAGGACTAACTACAAAGCTTGACATAACAATCAATTTTGATGATAGCATAATTGAGGATTCAAATGCTGAAAAAATGCGATTTTTGCAGGAAATCAGAGATGGAGTAAGACAAAAGTGGGAATACAGAGTTAAATTCTTGGGGGAAACCGAAGAACAGGCACAAAAGATGGTGACACAAGACGTATCAAACGACGGTTTAATGAACTTTTAAGGGGTTGGTTAAATGCTTAGACCTACATACATAGATAATCTCCCTAACAATCTAGTCGACCTTTATAGTCAAGCTGAAACTGATATTATAATTGATATTGCTCGTAGATTAACAACCTACGATTTTTTTATACCTTCTGCAGAGCACCAATTTAGAAAACTTCAAGACATGGGGCTTCTATACGATGAGATATTAAAAAAACTAACAGCTACAACTGGTATAGCAAAAGAACAGCTTGAAAGCCTCATAAAAGAGGCAGGAGCCGAAACACTGAAACATGATGATTCAATATACCGAAAAGCAGGAAAAACACCGACACCGCTTGATTCTAACCCAGCTATGCAATTGACTCTTGCAGCAGGGATAAAGAAAACTAATAGTTTATTTGAAAACTTAACCCGAACGACAGCTAATACAGCAACTAAGCAGTTTGAAAATGCATTAGATAGAATTTATATGCAGATTACTTCCGGGGCTTTTGATTACAATAGCTCAATAAGGATGGTGGTTAAAGACTTAGCCTCCAAGGGTGTTGCTACCGTTCAATATTCTAGTGGGCATATTGATTACATGGAAGTAGCTGTAAGAAGGGCAACTGTAACAGGAGTTAATCAAACTGCAGCCAAACTTCAAGAGGCAAGAGCAGATGAGATGGGAAGTGACTTAGTAGAGACCACTGCTCATGCAGGGGCAAGACCAGAACATCAACTATGGCAGGGTAAGATATTTAGTCGAAGTGGTAAGCATCCGAAATATCCGGATTTTGTTTCATCTACAGGATATGGCACCGGTGAGGGCCTTTGTGGGTGGAATTGCAGACATAACTTTTTCCCGTATTTTGAGGGTATCTCTGAACCGGCTTACAATAAAGCTGAGCTAGAAGAAATGAATGCCAAAAACTACACCTATAACGGGCAAGCCATGACGGAATATGAGGCAACACAAAGACAACGGCATATAGAACGTCAGATTCGAAAATGGAAGCGTGAGTATGCAGGTATGGAAGCTGTAGGTATGCCAACGGATGAATCAATATCCAAGATTTCAGCATGGCAGCGTACACAGAAGGACTTTATAAAGCAAACAGGGTTAAAACGCCAGACTGAAAGGGAACAAATTCCCGAGTTTGGTAAGAGCCAAGCGGGGAAAGTATCAGCAAGTATAAAAAATAGTGCTTCTAAAAGCGGCAAAGGTAGTATAATAGATAATAATAAAGTTGGACTTAAAGATAATGCAGATCAAAACTTTGAGAAGGCTTTTAATAAAGCGGTAGATCACGGTAAAAAGACAGGTAATGAATGCTTATTATGGCTTGATGCTAATGGTATGGAAGTAGTAAAGGTAGCTACAGGCAATAAAGACAGCGTAGCTATCAATCAGGAAACCATAGATTATTTGATGAGTGCAAAAGAAAATACAGTAATATCTTTGCACAATCACCCAAAAAGCTCTGCTTTTTCTCCTGAAGATATTAACATAGCTTGTCATTTTAAAGCAGTTAAAGAGATGCGAGTTATTGGGCATGATGGGACGAAGTATTATCTTGAAATAGGAGAAGGCGACAGACCTTCTATGAATGAGATAAGAAAGGAGTACGAAGAGGCTAAAAATAAAACACATGATAAGTATTATAAGATATTTATTGAGACAGGAGATACAGCAGCGACTTGGAAAGAACATTCGAATGAAATTAATGAAGCTATTGCTAAAAAATTTAAATGGAACTACAGGAGGGAAATTGAATGAAAGAAATACTGATGCCTGATGAATATATCCCAGACTATAGCTTGTCACAAGAGGAAGAACAAAAGCGATACAATGAGCATTTAAAAAAGTCCAAAAAAGCATGGGCTAAACTTGAAAAATTAGATGAAAAGCCAAAAAAAATGGAATAAGCTGCTTGCAAATGCAGGCGGTATTTTTATACTCATTTGAGGAAATAATCCTTTATCTCGTCCTAAACATGACGTTAAAAGGTTTATTTTTATTATCAAAATTGGCTTATCTGCAAGCCTAAAACAGCAGAACGGCGGGAGCTGGCGACCTCCTAAAACGCCTAACCGGAAAGGAGAAATATAAATGAAAACGGATTTTTTAAAGGAGCTTGGACTAGAGCAGGAAGTTATATCTAAAATCATGGCTGAGAACGGAAAAGATATCGAAGCCGAAAAAGCTAAGACGACGGCAAAGGTTGGCGAACTTAATACCGCCAATCAAACAATTAAAGATTTAAAAGAATCTGTAAGTAAGTTTGACGGTGTTGACGTTGTAAAACTCAAAAAGGATGTGTCTGATTGGGAAACCAAGTACAATACCGACATTGCAACGGAGAGAGCAAAAGCAGAAAACTTGCAGAAAGAATATGGCTTGAAAGATGCATTAAAAGCATCTGGAGTAGTTGATCCAGAATATCTAATATTTAAGCATGGCGGGGTTGAGAAGTTTGCTTTTGGGGCAGACGGTAAACCAATTGGACTTGACGATATTACCAAGCCATACAAAGAAAGCAACCCACATTTATTTGCAGTAGAAACACCGCCAGTGCAAACACGCACCGGAATGAGACAAACTGGTGCAGAAATGGTTAATGATAAAAAAGACGAGGCTAATGCGGCCTTTAGGTCTTTATTTGGAAAGGAGTAAATAAATTATGCCAAATTTAATTTTAAGAGAACAAGCAGAGGCTCTAATACAAGAGCAATTAATTAACACTATCCAGCAGGATATACCTAAGCAGTCAATTTTTATGGGGCTTGCAAAAAAACTGCCTAACATGACTAGTAAACAAACTAGAATACCAGTACTTGACATGTTACCTATGGCATATTGGGTAAATGGAGATACTGGATTTAAGCAAACTTCTCAGCAAGCTTGGGACAATGTTTATATTACAGCTGAAGAATTAGCCGTAATCGTACCTATTCCGGAAGCAGTAGTGGACGATGCAAGCTTTGACATTATGGGAGAAGTTCAACCAAGAGTTATTGAAGCGATGGGACTTAGAGTTGACCAGGCTGTTGTTTTTGGTATCAATAAGCCTGCAAGCTGGGATGCGGATATTATCACCAGAGCGAGACAAGCAGGAAATAATGTAGCAGGAACAACTGTGAAATATGACACTTTACTTGGTGAAGGTGGTGTTATTGCAAAAGTTGAAGAAGATGGATACATGGTAAACGGTGGACTTGCGGCAATGGGCATGAGAGCAAAGCTCAGGGGCATTAAAGATGATGATGGGCACCCTATTTTTAAGAGTGATATGCAAGGGGCTACACAATATGCTTTAGATGGAGCACCTCTTTATTTTCCTGATAACGGAAGTTTTGACACATCAATTGCGCAGCTGGTAGTTGGAGATTTTAAAAAAGCTGTATATGCTATTAGGCAAGATATAACAGTTAAGATTCTAGATCAGGGAGTTATTCAGGATCCAACAACTAAAGAAATTATTTATAATCTTGCTCAGCAGGATATGATTGCACTTAGAGTTGTATTTAGAATGGGGTGGGCTCTTCCTAATCCTGCAACACGTATGGATTCTGATAGAACCGGTTGTATGTTTGCATATCTTGAACCACCTACTGCGGTTACAACACAAACAGTAACCTTTACAGTTAAAGATGATTCTGCTGAACCAGTATTAATTGATGGAGCTTACGTTGAGGTAGATGGTGCGAGATTAAAGACTGGAACTGATGGAACAGCAGTGTTTAATTTAAGAGCAGGCACATATACAGCAAAGATTAAGAAAACTGGCTATACGACAGTTACTGAAACAATTACTGTAGCAGCTGCAGCAGTAACAAAAGATATTACTTTGCATAAGAACGCGTAGCTTTGAAAGGGGTGAGGTAAATGCCTTACGCTGATTATACTTATTATAAAGATACTTATGGCGGAAATATATCCGAGGCAGACTTTAATAGTGTGTCTCGGCAGGCTTCTGCCTATTTGAATAGGATTACATTTAATAAGGTTAAAAATGCTGTAACTGATGAGGTAAAAGATGCGTGTTGTTCTGTAGCTGATGTGATGTTTAAGCAGAGGGAAGGTGGAGAAATTACATCTGAATCTGTAGGATCCTGGTCAAGACAGTATAAAACTTCAGGAAAAAGTTATGATCAAAAGCTTTATGATGCAGCTGAGATGTATCTTGCGTTGACAGGATTACTTTACTGTGGAGGTGGCATGTAATGTTTCCACATACAGTTACAATTTACAATAAGGATTCCTCGGGACAGTACCACCGCAAAGTTATAAGCGGCGTATTTTGGGATAGCAGTAAAGGCGCGGTAATGCGCAAAACTGGCTCAACAGCCGCGGACGGTCTTACTCTTATAATCCCATTTACAGCAGATAAAACCTATCTTAAATCTAAAGAATGGCTTGCATTAACAGATAAATCCACTAATTGGACATTACAGCCAAAAGATATTGTCATACTTGGAGCGATTGACTATGAGGTCATTAAAAGCAGTAAAGAACTTTTGCAGTTCGATGACGTACTTACCATAAACAATATTGATACTAGAAACTTTGGTACGGATATGGATCATTGGGAGGTGTCAGGAAAATGAAGATAGAAACACCAAGAGGCAAGGTAATAAAGACTAAAGGTGGAAATGTTAGATTAGAATGGAATCCTAATTTTCAGCCACAAATAGAAACCGCATTTACTAGAACACAAAAATTTATCGACAGTGAGGTTTTAAGATTATCTAATCCTTACGTACCTATGCAATCCGGAATGTTACAGAAATTAGGAATCTTAGGGACTGTAATCGGTAGCGGTAGTGTTGTTTATGAAGGACCATATGCAAGATATTTATATTATGGCAAAGTAATGGTCGGACGTGTACCAAAACAGCTTACAGATAATAATTTGACTTTCCATGGAGCACCTAAACGGGGTGCATTTTGGTTTGAGCGTATGAAGGCGGATAAGAAAGACCAGATTTTACGAGGTGCTGCAAAGATTATAAAGAGGGAGAGTAGATGAGTATTTTAAAAGCATTACAAGACTTTCTATTGACCTATGACGGTATGATATTGCAAATGGTAGAAGAAACCGAAACAGGGATTACAATAGAGCAAATTAATACAGATATTACAGAAGAAAATCCTACAAATTATGCAATAACACCAACAGGCAACTCTAAAATATCCACAGACATACTCGGCAATAAAAAGTATTCTAACGATTATGCCTTTTATGCCAAAGAATATATAGCAGGTGAAACCGATCGGCAAGAAGTACATACATTTTTAGAAGGCTTTTCTGCTTGGATAGACAAGCAAAATGACGATCAGAATTTTCCTGAAATGCCCATAGGATATACAGTAGAGGAAATAATAGTATCTAATATTTTAATGCTAGAAACAGAGGATAATTTTAATACGGGAATTTACCAGGTACAAATAAAACTTAATTATAAAAAGGAGGTATAAGAATTGGCTAAAATAAAAAGAGAGTTATTTAAGACTTTTATAAATTGTACTCCCGAATCTACAGCAAGTTATGAAGTGCTCGGTGAAGATTTGGAAGAATTAAATATTGAAATGGGCGCAAATGTAAGTAAGACATCTAATATTTTAGGAGAGAACAGTATTACAATAGATCGTTACGAAAAAACTTCCAGCGTGTCCCCTTATAAAGCAGATTCAGGGACGGCGCTGTTTACATTCCTCAAGTCCATTATAGACGACGAAAAAACATTAGATGACCTTAAGGCCGATGTTGTGCACGTGGATATATTTGGGACTGAAGTAAGTGGAGCATATCCGGCATATCAAGAGGAAGCCTTTATTGAAGTAACTTCCTACGGTGGCAATACTGAAGGTTTTCAGATACCATTCAACATTCATTTTACAGGCAAAAGAACTAAGGGTACATTTAACCCTACAACAAAGGCATTTGTTGCAGAATAGGAGGAAAGTAAATGCAAGATTTAAACTATAATACTGGGATGATGGAATTGGCTATACAGGGAGATCAGAGCAGGATTTTGAGGTTTAATCCTTCTGACGGAAATATTGCTAACGGTTTTTTACAGCTGATAACAAATGCTAGTGAAAAACTAAAAGAATTCTCTAATAAAGAATTTAAAAGTGACAACGAATTAGAAAACATAAAGCAAAAAAATAAAATTGATTTAGAGCTGGATCAACATTTTAGATCTGAACTTGATTTAATATTTGGAGCCGGTACCTCCGATATGGTTTTCGGTAATCTTTGCACTACCGCCATAACCGAAAACGGAGAGTGCATTTTTATTAACTTCTTAATGGCATTAATGCCTTTTATCTCCAAAGAAATGCAAGAAAGAAATGCAAAAATAGAAGAAGTTATAAATAAATATAAGCCAAAGGGGTAAGTAATAATGGACTTTATGACATTACCTAAAACTTTAAACTTAGGGGGCGAGATTTGCGATATAAATAGCGATTTTCGTCCCTGCTTTGGTATTATGCAAGTATTTGAGAGGGAAGACCTGTCTAATGCTGAAAAGCTTGTTATAATGGTGGGCATCTTATTTGTAAAAGCCGTACCAAACGAGCACTTTGACGAAGCCATAGACAAAGCACTATGGTTTTTAAATGGTGGAGAAACAGAAACAAAACAAAATAATAATTACGGCAGGCTCTATTCTTGGGAACAGGACGCAAAATATATAATAAGTGCTGTGGATATTACTCTCGGAGTATCTTGCAGGAGCTTAAATTATTTGCACTGGTGGGATTTTACAAGTGCTTTAATGGAATGTAAGGAGTGCACATTTTCTGCACTTATACACCAACGCAAAATAAGAAAGCAAGGCAAACAAAGCAAGATTGATAAAGAATGGTGGGCAGAAAACAGAGGTATTGCAGAGTTAAAACATAAGATTGTGCTTACGCAGGAAGAGCAGGAGGCATACGATAAATTCAATAAGTTGCTTGAATAATATCGTACTTATTGGTATACTTTTAGTAAAATATACCATTTGGAGGGGGAGTTATGGAGAAGAAACCTGTTGATTGGAAAAAGTTTATAATTGTTTTTACAGGAATATTGTTAATTTGTTTAGTTACAGTTTGTTATGCGCATTTCAGAACCCCTAAGCCCGATCAGATAATAATGTGGTCCACTGAGGGCGATTACTGCTTTGCGGTAGACGCTCCATTTGAGGGAGATACTTTTAAGCCGGGCATATATCATTTTTACAATAAAAGATTGTCTGACCTAAGAAAGGTGGCTGCTTGGGAAATCTACGCATCAAAAACTCCGCGTAACAATAGAAGTGAACTTAAAGAAGATGAAAGTGTAGCAATTGTAGGGGGAGCGGAAGACTTAGAGTATACTGTAGATATAAGTTCTGGCAATTACATATATGTGAAATATCGGGGTGATAAGGAATTGACTGATGCAAATAGCCTAACCGTAGACTGGACTCCTTCTCCGAATTAATCAAATAAACAAAAAATAAACAAAAGCGTTCTTAACAGGATGCTTTTTTTATTGCAAAAAAGAGGTGAGAATATGGCTGGAACTATAGCAGGGTCATTAATATTTGACACAAGCGTTAACACAGACGGCTTTGAGCGTGGAACGAACAGCGTAGAAAATGAAACCGAAAGAATGTCTAATTCTTTTGATAAACTTAGTAAAGCTGTTATAGCCGCATTCAGTATTAACGCAATTAAAAATTTTGGGCAAAAAATAATTGAAACAACAGCGAGTTTGCAAGCTATGGACGCTCAGTTTGAACAGGTCTTTAAAGGTTCAGAAGGCGGAGCGGCATTAAAAGCCATTAACGAACAATCGGAAGAACTTGGCATACATGTTGACAGATTAAAGAGCTCATTTTCCCAATTTGGAGCGCAGACAAAAGGTGTAGGAATGGATGCGACAACCGCTTTGGAGGCGACTACTACCGCAACAAAAAACGCCGCGGATGCAGCCGCTTTCTATGATGTAAGTTTAGAAACTGCAACAGCAAGCATAAGCAGCCTTATGAAAGGTAACTTTGAAGCTGGCGAATCCATTGGTGTGTTTACAAGTGCAACACAATTAAGTGCAAGAGCTGTTAAAGAGTACGGTAAGAGCTGGGACAAATTAACCGAAGCAGAAAAGCAGTGGTTGATCTTAGATAAAATAAGTGAAGTTTACGAATTAAATGGAGCGGTGGATCAATCAATACGAGAACAAGATAATTGGATTACTGTAACAGGAAACTTGGCAGCAGAGTGGAATAGATTTTTAGAGATAGTCGGTGCACCTATATTAGAAGGAGTTGTTTCAATTGTTCAGTCTCTTACAGAGGTCTTAGGGGGGCTTATTGAAGTAATGCAAAGAGATCCCGAAACAACAAAAACATTTATTAATATTATCTTAGGATTTTTGGCAGGACTTACAACTTATCTTGTGGGTAAAAATATTACTGGTATGGTACAGGGATTATCAACCGCATTTACAACATTCGGTAAAGCTTTAGGCAGTCCTATAGGAAGAATAGCAATTGCGGCGGCGGTCCTGCTGATACTCGTGCAAATGCTTGAAAGGCTTATAAATGCATGGGGCAATATGTCAGGGGTTGAAAAGGCTGTAGCTGTTCTTGCGGCGCTTACTATTGCCGCAACTAGTGCAGCAATTGCAGTAGGTGCTTTGCAGTCAGCGTGGTCACTTGGAATTGCAGCTGTTGCGATTATTGCTGGTATTGTTGCGATGACAGCTGCAATAAAATCAGCAGAAGCTAAAGCAAAAACAAGCACTCCAAGTGGAAGTAATTATTCAAGTCAATATTCTTCCGCAATACCTAAATTAGCAACAGGTACCGTAATTCCACCTAATAGCGAATTCCTTGCCATTCTCGGAGACCAAAAAAGCGGTACCAATATAGAAGCACCATTATCTACAATAAAGCAAGGAGTTAGAGAAGTAATGCAGGAATCAGGAGGAGTAAACAGTGGCGGTGATATAGTCCTGAATGCCACAGTTAATTTAGACGGAGAAGTTATATACAACAACCAGCAAAGAATCTCAAGGCGCAGAGGCACGAGACTTATAAACGGGGTAACGTAATATGAACAGTATTTTCGTTATAAATGGAACTGAATACGATGTATCTGTCCTATCCATACAAAGAGAAGCAACTATCTTAACAGGGGATAACGCAGGAAGGTTAAAAAATGGAAATGTTGTAAGAGATGTGACGGGGACAATCTATAACTTTGAATTTGAAGTGTCCTCTAAGACTGAAAACGCAACAGACTATGACAACTTATACGAGATCATAACCGCGCCTGTGGAGAGTTATCCTGTAAGCGTACCATTTGGACAAGGATTTTTAGACTTTGATGCCTATATAAATACAGCCGATGACGAACTTATGCACATGGGCAGTAAGAATCTTTGGAACAATTTAATATTTACAGCTGCAGCAATGGAGCCGCAAAGGTATTACGGAGAAAACTGGTCTATTGGAGCCGGTACAGGCAACGGAGTATTTACTATAGATGGTGTTGGATTCAATGCAGTTGTTAAAAAGCTGGAGCGTAAAGGTAAGGTTTTAGAATTAAATTCAGACCGGTTTAAATCGGGGGCAATGAATAGAGAAATTGTAGGGACATATTATAATTACTCCATGCAGATAGAGCAGGACAATATTGAGCAATATGACAGGCTTTATTATGCCTTAACAGCTCCTGTAGATAGCCATTCTATTACAATACCATATGGACAAAATACGCTTACATTTAATGCCTATATTACACAAGTAAGGGACAATTTAACCTACATGAGCGGTAATATTAACAAATGGGGTGGTTTAGAGGTAGATTTTAGTGCAACAGCACCCGAAAGGACGTGATTTAGTGGCATATAGTAATTACATACAGTTTGTTACTTCAGATGGTTTAGAATTTGCAACTTCAGATGATGAGAATTTTTATACCAAAACAGGAATATACAGTAGCGATGATTATTTTACAGATACAGAAAATGGACAAGAGAGTTTAAACACATTAACCTTTGGAACTTATACTTTTAGTGGCAGCCAGATTAAAACATTACAGCTGCACTTTGAAACAGGACTTTTAACAGACCAACTAGCAATCGACACCCTAACGGCAGAAATTAAAAGTAATACCAAGCCTACAATAACAAGATACACTCCTATTACCGTTTATAGAAATGGTGAAGTTATGGGAGTGTTTTTTAATGGGACAATTAAAGAGGCTGGTATTAATTTGTATTCTATCTATGCAGAATCCTATATAACTTTATTGGATTACGATTACCACTTTGGAGGTATGTACACAGGGCAGACAACAGGAGATATTATTTCTTCTATAATGGGAGATATCCCATACACAATAAATGAAGGTGTAGCAGCTATTAAAATGTATGGTTATCTCCCATACGCAACCAAAAGAGAAAACCTACAGCAAGTTTTAATTGCTACCGGTGCCGCAATAGAGAGGAATACAGACGGAACCATAAATTTTACCGTCTTAGATAGTACAAATAAGGGGACTTTTGGTGCGGAACGTACATTTGAAAGTGGTAAAACAACGGAAGATACACAAATTACTGCCGTACAAGTTACAGAACATGCCTATACACCGATTACAGAAGAAATTACATTATTAAAAGAATCCTTCACAGATATAAGAACTACTATCTTTCAGGAACCGGCGCATAACCTTGTTTGTACTAACGGCACTATTCTAGCAAGCGGAGTTAATTATGCAAAAATACAAGGTAGCGGAAATGTTACTTTAACAGGACAGAAATACCAGCATGTTACTAAAATAGTAACAAAAGGGACCGTAACAGATACACCTGAAGATAAGACTTACACTGTTACAAATGCCACTCTTATTACCGCAATGAACAGCAGTTTTGTTGCAAAAAGATTATATTATTATGCAAGGTGTAACAAAACTGTTAGTCAAGATGTTCTAATAGAGCAAGAACGTACTGGCAACATGGTACAAACAATCCACCCATACAGTACAGAGTATTTAAGTGCTGCTATACAGAGCCTAGACTTTAATTTAAGCAACACTATGCGTGCAGCAACAGAGTTTTTAGTGGATTATGTACCACTGGGCATAACGGAAGGTTATAAAAACAGAGTTGTTGTAACTGCAAGTGGTAACTGGACAGTTCCAAATGGTGTTATAGAAATTAGAGCCGTACTTATTGGTGGTGGCAGTGGAGGAATAGCAGGAGCAAATGGAGGAAGCGGTTCCAGAGGTACTAATACGAGTTCTCCGGGTATTGGAGCTAGTGGCTCCGGAGGCAAAGGCGGAGTTGGCGGCTCCGGAGGTAAAATTTTCGATACCACCATTGAAGTTACACCGGGGCAAACTATAGCCGCAGTCATCGGGGCAGGTGGCGCAGCAGGACAAAACGGCACAGCTACAACTTTTGGAGCTGCTACATCTAACTCGGGAGCTGCAGGAGAATATATTGACACAATGACAGCTGAACGGTATGCAACAACTGGGGACAGCGGTATTGATGGAAAAAAAGGTAATAATCAAGAATACCTAGTTTACGATGGTGAAGTTTATTGGAGCGGTAAAAATGGATATGATAATTCTATGCGTGTTAACGGCACTAAAATTGTAGGTTTCGGTGGTGGCGGCGGCGGTCCTGCTGCTGGTAGCAATGGGGGTAGAGGTTTAGATGGTAGTGTAGAATATAACAGTGGAGATGGATACGCTTCTGGTGGTAACGGAGCACGTGGCGCAAATGCAATAAACGGTAAAAATGCAACTGTATACGGCGGAGGCGGTAACGGAGGTAACGGAGGTGGCGGAGGCGGCGGAGGCGGCGACTGCTATCATCCGGAGAGTCAATATGCTTGGCCAGGTTCTGGTGGTTCTGGCGGTTCTGGCAGTTCTGGTGGCAGTGGAGCTCAAGGCTGCGTAATTATTTATTATTAGGAGGTTAACATGACGGTAATATATAAAGGTTCTTATACAGGGGCACAGATAGACAGTAAACTAGGCAGCATGGCAACCGATAGCGAGGTTGTACATTTGGCAGGAACAGAAGAAATAACAGGAGATAAAACTTTTACCGGTGTTGTGGAAGTTAATACGCCCGCGGCAGACACACAGGCTGCTAATAAAAGCTATGTGGATACAGAAGTTATTAATAGACAAAATGCAGATGCAGATCTGCAAGGGCAGATTACAGCAGAAATATCCAATAGAGGGCAAGCAGACACAAATTTACAAACGCAGATTACAACTAATGCGGAAAATATAAACACATTAAATACAGATTTAACCACAGAAGCAACCACAAGAGAAACAGCAGACACAGACTTGCAGACACAAATAACCACCAACGCTGCAGATATAGCAGACAGGTATACAAAAACACAATCGAATTTAAGATATTCCAACGCCATAATTAAACAATCCAGCGGAGAGATCCTTAATCTATCTACAGCAGAGTCAACGTTCCCTAAATTAGATATACTGGGGAACACAGTCGTAACCCCAGCCGACCCTGAACAGGACATTTCACCTGATAATCCAGCTACGATTGAAAGTGTTGGGGAGAGTGGGAGTTTTAGCGTGAAAAGCAGTGGGAAAAATTTAATGTCTTACCCATATTCTACTACTACAAAAGCTGTTAAGGGCATAACAATTACAGATAACGGGGATGGAAGTATTACTATAAACGGAACTGCTACAGGTTATGTTTACTTCTATTTTGTTTCAAATACGGTAGATAGCATTAGAAGAATATCTAAAGGCACATATACAATTTCTATGAAAGGATTAGGTGAAAATTTACCTTTATTGTTTACAATATACGACGAATTTAATGGGAACGTTTTGTTTAAGGAGACCATATCATCTACATACCCAATTTCAACCTTTGCAATTGAACAAGATGGGTATTATACTCTTCTTTTAACAGTTGTAACAGGTGCTACTATCGATAATGTAATAATTTATCCACAACTAGAAATAGGAGACACAGCAACAGAATATTCCCCATACGCCGGAGCAGATTACACCCTAGAATTAAAAGACACCGAAGGAAGCACATTGGAGCCACTAAGGAATATTAAAGATGGTGACACCGTTGTGGCAGAGGATAGGATATTTAAGGATGCAGATGGGTCATGGAAGGTTGAAAGAAACACTGGAAAAGTTGTATTTGATGGTATTGAAAATTGGCTTTTGTATCCATCAGAGAATACAGATACAGTAAGATTTGTAACTCTAATTTCATATGCAAAACCTAATCTTAGTTCCGTTGATGCACCCTTACTTTGCGATTATTTTATGACTGAGAACGGCTATTCCACTAATACTGAATGTTGTTTTATAGATAAAAGGCTCATAAGTATTTATATAAATAAATCACGTCTTGCGACAGAAGATAGAATAGGCTTTAAGGAATGGTTACAATCCAATCCAATTACAGTAGTCTACCAACTAGGAGAGCCAACTATTACAACCCTCCACGCAGACACCCAAACAGTTCTAAACTCCCTTAAACAAACCTATTTAGGTACAACGGTAGTCTATGGTACAGATTTAATTATTCCTAGTTTTGATGTGGAGTACGTGGCAGATATTAATAAAGTTATTTCAGATTTAACACAGGCAGTTATTGCCTTAGGAGGTACAATATAATGTTTGATTTAAGAGAATGGTTAAAAAGTAACATGGTGGAAGGGGTAACAACAGGACAGGTAAGTCTGCCTTTTACCGCTATGAAAGCAACTGATTATTTAGCAAAAGGTATTCTTACTAATGAAGATGTTGAATACATAGCCACAAATGCAGTTGAGCCAACAGTACAAGAGACTACAGAAGAGGTTACAGAAGATACAGGCACAGAAACCACAGATGCAGGCAGTACAGAAAGTGCCATAACAGAATAAATATTAATTAGTTTCAAGGCAGCCAATAAGGGCTGTTTTTTTAATACAAAGAAAGAAAAGAGGTAAAAAAATGAATTCAGATAAATTATTAAAAGCAGCTCATTACATAACCAGTCCATTCGGCTACAGAATTAATCCTGTTACTGGAAAGCATGAAGGGCACAATGGCGTAGATTACGGTACAAGCGGTAAGAAAGTACCTTGCTATGCTGTAGCAGATGGTATAGTAAGAAAAGTAAGCCAGGACAGATACGGCGGTAACTTTTGTTATGTGGAGTATCCAAGCCTAAACCATTACGGACTGTATTATCATTTAACAAGTTTCAGTGTTAAAGCAGGACAAACTGTTAAGGAAGGACAGCAGATTGGCATAACAGGAACTACAGGGCAAAGTACAGGAGTACATTTACATTTTAGCTGGATAGAAAGTAATAGTAAATCAATGCAGTATTATAATGCCACGTATGAGGATTTTGAAAGCTATTCTTTCCCTAAGACACATTCCGAGAATTACAAGAAGGTACAAGCTAAGTACGGCTTTAATGATAACACAATGGCATACCTTGAACAGTATAAGTATGCAGAAGATCTATTCAAGGAAATGCTGGAATCAAGCAATTCACAGGATTATCAGTTAAATACTATAAATTATATTTCAGCTTATAAGTATGGTAAAGAAGTATTTGAGAAGCTTGGTAAGAAGTAAGGGGGTGCCTATGAATTGGATTGCGCAATATTGGATCGAGGTAGGGTTTGGGGCAATTTTTACAATGATTATGTTTGGAGCTAAAAAGATATTTAATAAATTTAAAGCAATAAAAGCAGAGCAGGAGGCACAAAGCAGAGGTATACAAGCATTGTTAAGAGATCGCATTGTGCAAGCCTATTACCATTACTGTGATGATAAAGTCATAACGCTGCACGGTCTTGAAAATGTGAATGCCATGTATGTGGAATACCATAGCCTTGGCGGTAACGGGACCATTACGAAATTAGTGGAAGAAATGAGAAAATATGAAGTTGTCGACAGGAGGGACAAAAGAAATGAAAATTAACTGGAAACTAAGATTTAAAAACAAAGCTACTTTAATCGCTTTACTTACTTGCTCAATTTCATTTGTATATCAGGTATTGGGTATTATAGGTATAACTACACCTATTACAGAAGATATGCTAATGCAGTATATATCGGCAGGACTTAATCTTTTAGTAGCTTTAGGAGTTTTAGTAGATCCTACTACTAAAGGCATTTCTGACAGCGTTAATGCTGTTACATATCAGGAACCAAAATAAATTAATACCACATTAGTAATCATGTTAGCCGGCTAAGTAGATAATACTCAGCTGGCTTTTTTAGTTTAAAGAAAAAGCACCCTAAACAATCAATTATATTATAGAAAAATATGGAAAAACAGACTGTTATATAATTTACTTAAATGGTAATATATTCTAGTAAATTATATTGTAACAAATAAAGTAACAAAAGGGAGGAAGAAATGAAACGATTATTAACAATTTTTTTAACTTTATGTATGGTATTAAGTATATCGGGGATAAGCGCCTGGGCGGATGGTGAAACAGGCTGGCAGGAAGAAGCATCTATGCCCACAGGAAAAAGAACTTTTGTTGTAGCAGTGGTTAATGATAATATTTATGCGATAGGTGGATATAATACGAATACTGTGGAAATTTATGATACAAAAACAAATACTTGGGATATAGGAGCCCCAATTCCAGTTAAAACTAGCAGATCGGCAGG
>NZ_AUFC01000031.1 GCF_000426305.1 Anaerovorax odorimutans DSM 5092
TCAAAAGTGGACTTTCACCGCCATTTTGGCAAACCGAATAAATTTTTTCAAGCTTCCTTGCGAGGTTAGCTTTGCTATGCCTATTTTAACATTTTAGTATAGGTATATATATTGCTTTCTTGATTTTTACCCATAATATTCTTAAATTGTGTAGAAACGAACAGTTACAATCCCCATAGCAATTACATATAGCTCCGCGTTTTCGTGCTATGGAATTATCCAACCCTGCCCCTCTAAGTTTGCTAAAATTCAGAGGCATTTTTTTGCGCAGAATCGGATAATTCTCTATTCATAATGGGAAGTTTGAACTGTTATAAGCTTTAAACATTTCAATTCAATCTTTTGATCTCTGTGAGTTCAAAAAAGCAATTATTGTTCCTATATCCCAAGGCGTGTCACTTGAAACAGCTATTAACCGGTCGATATCTTTTAAGTGCCAGTAACACTTTGATAATATATTCTCATTATTTGAAGAATCATTAATAAGGGTAGTCAAAATTTCTTTTGTACAATACTTATCAACTTGAATAAAATTACATATAACGTTGTCAAGTACTCCTCTAAGTCCAAAGCTGTCTTTATCTTTGAATCCTTCAGAGTAGCATAACTTAAACAAATTGCAAATTAAATCACTCAACGAAATATCCTTTATTTCTCGAATAGCCAATGTAGTTTCTTCAATGTGATCCCCCTTGGGAAGTAAGTCAGGTAATGCGTTAGCCGCTTTTGCAAGTTCATAATACTTTTGTAAAGCATATCTATTGTTATTTCTCAATAATTCGCGTAAAAAAAGTAACTGGTTTTCTGATTCGCCATTTCTTTTAACCATGAGAGCAACGATCTTATCGTTCTCTTTCTTTATTTTACATATAAGATACTTTAGAAAGTCATCATCTATAGAATCATCAACTAAATTACTAACAAATTTCTCCCCTTTAACTGTCACCAAATAGTCGACGGCACTATTTTTGTGCCATTTTGCTTCTTCAGAAGTGTTTTTAAAAAGGTCCACAGCAATATCAACACCATCTGGCAACTCTTCCTTTTCACAATAAAGAATGTGTGTTTGAGCTGCGAGTGGGTTTAGGTTTTTGTTTTTAATATTGTAAAGAATTCTTCCTCTTAGTTCATTTTTGTCAGAAATGTTTTGCATAACAAAATTCAACGTTTCCGAATCGCCTGAGGAAGTAGATGATACAAATACATACCATGGAAGCATAAGCATTTCAAGTAGCTTTTCATCACTTATGACAAAATTAAATCTGCTATGTAACAGTATAATGCGTCTTGCATAATAAATCGTGGTATCATTTATTTCTTCAAAATTAACTTTCGATGTAATTTGTTGGAAATATGTTTCAAGATATTCTTGCTGCACTGCAGACACTGTAAAAGTCTCTCGATTTTCAAGCATACGACACATTTCGCAAATTTGAAAATCCTCCCAGTCAATGTCTTCCAAAAAATGTGCCACATCACACTTCTTGTTTCCATTATTATAAAGTGCAATTAGAATGTTTTGCAAGTCTTCACGATTGTAAGGTACTTTTGAAAAATCATCTCCTTCTCCACACATAATATCATCACTTAAAAAATCTGCCAATTCATTTATCAGTAAAGCAAATTTAGGTTTCTCAAATAAACTATCAAAATACTTTTGATTACCTTCTCGTTGTATTCTTTCCCAATCTTCTACCTTGTCAATTTTGATATTAACGCCTTCTTTTTCAAGAACAGCTTGGTTGAGCTTATTAAACGTGGCAGAATCGTTCGAATGACGTCTCGCATACCATTTGTATGTTTCGGCATCTACTTCGTCATTAGAATAGCTTAAAATCAAAATATCCAATAATTGTTCTTCTACAATGTCTTCTATGGAGAACATCATTCTTTTAGTATCTATTTTAAGCTTTAGAATTTTGCTAAAAGCCACACTGAGTAAGCTATAATCACAAAATAATTGCTTAACTATTTTACTTTTTCCCCTATCATGCCTACTTGCAACACAAACAAAAATATCCACCAGATTATCCAAAAGGTTATGCCCCTGTTTGTTCATTTCAAATGCTTTTATTATAAGCTTTTCAAAAAATTCATTGCTTTTGTAAAATCGTTGAGATTTATTAGTGCACAGTAATGCTATGGACTGTAAAATATTATTCGGGTTCTGAAAAGATTTAATAGATGTTGAAAATTCCTTCCAAAAGCTGTAGTTTTCTTGTAATTTGTCATACTTATCAAAGATTTTCAAAAGATATTCAGAGTAGTCATCAGCAACATTTGCCCTATTGAATAGTCTGCACAGTGCCCCGACAACCTCAGGTCTTTCGTCATCTTTTAACAAATCAAATAACTCTGGAGTGAGAGCTGACAAATCCTGATTAAATAATTGCATCAAAGCTTTAACTGCTATAGAAATCATATAATCGGGTTGTTTGACGTTTAAGTATGGAATAATGGCGTTTTTGATTTCGGTTTCCATGCCGTAAAAATTATCAAAGTAACGCAGAATACTTATTGATCCAAGAGAAGAAGTATCGTTTATCGGCTTGCTTATTGATTCAAGCAAAAACGCAAGTGCAGATTTGCTGTGAAAGAATTTGGCAAGTCTTTCTTCCTCATGAAGTGCATAGATCGGAATATTTTTTTCAAAAGAATCCCGCATTAAGTGTACAAATATTTTATCTCGGTCTTCTGCTACAATTCTATCCGATTCAAATTTATAGATTGTTTCAGGTGAATTGTCGGTCAACCATCTAATTAGGCTATCGTCTTTTCGCATAGATAATAAAAAAGATACAACATTTGCCCATGATGGGCGAAATAATTTTTTATCTTTATCATAAGTTATTATTTCTAATAGCTTATCAAAAGAAATGTCAGCCAAGTAGTCCGCAACAAAATACTCGCGAAAAATATTATGATCAAATTCCCAAGCCAAGGAATGTTCTAATTCTTTAGAAACAATTAATCCAGTTTTATTGAAAAGATCTCTTATGTTAGACGAAAAATATTGTGTGTAATCTTTATTGGTTATAGCAAATATGTGTAGAGATTGCATTAAAAAGCTTAATTCTTTTAACTTTGAACGCAATTCAAATTCATTTGCCATAAGTGTTTCCTTGTACGCGCAAGGATATTTTTTGTCACCCATTTTAAATCTATACGAAATCATTATATCTAATAACAGCTCACGCTTAGGTAACGAATTTGTTCCTTTATATATCCGAATAATATCAAAAAGATAAAATGGCGTCTGAGCCAAGGACAAACAGCCTGTATCCTTCAAACATTTAAAGAAATCTATTGTATTTTCAATGCCTTTATCTATTGCAATTGTAGAAATTTGCTCTGCGGTTAGCGGTAATATCTTGTATTCGGCAAACTTGTTATCTATACTAACTCTGAAATTTGTTCTTGCAGATAAGATGATTTTTGCTTCTGGATTCCCGTATGTAGCCGAGCCAAGTTCCTTTATCAGCTCCGCTATTTTCTCCCCATCCATCTCATCCAGACCGTCCATTATTAAAAATGGAGTTTTTCTATCAATGGTGTTATATTGAACAAATTTTACATGTTTGATAACATCTGAATAGTCAGTATTTCTTAAATTCACCCATATTGGAAAATATTCAACATCATTTTCATATCTCCAATAGATATTAGCTAATTCAAATGACTTTCCTATTCCTGCATCACCGAGCAAAAGTATTAAGTTCTGTTTTTCGATAACCTCATCAATATCTTCTCCAATGAATTCGTACCAAAATGAGTTTTCATCATTCCTTTTGTTAGAGCTACTCATTCTTTTTAAGCTACGTGTTATTTTTGTTTCACTTTTATCCGGTTTGCTGAGAGGTATATGATCTGACACCTCATTTGCTTTTGCAGGGAATAAGAGGTTTGCAATAAAATTAGTAGTCCCCCAAACATAACGATAAGCAAAATTGATTCTCCCATCTGCAATATCGAGCAGTAAAAATTCATTACTGCAGCCTTTTTCTTGTTTAAAAAGCGTTCCGACCGAATGTATGTCAGTATCGTTATTTAAAAAATCGGGCACTTTTACATTGCCGTGTTGATGACCATAGAAAATAAAGTTTGAATGAGTTGCAATCAACTCATTTTCATTTATTATACTTCTGTCAGCGCCTTCTTGTTGGCAAGGAGGGTGGTGCATAAATATAATGTTTTTCCCTGAATTCATTTTGGATTTCAATGCTTCAACATCAATCTTGCCGTCTAAATCATGGTTTCGTGTCAATGTAGAATCCACTAAAACTAAATTGACTCCAGCTTCTTCAATTGAAAATACAGATGATTCCCTAGTAAAAATAAATTCTTTTTTATAGCTATGTCTTTGGCAAAAACTATTAAAAGCAGAAAGTTCAAAACTGTGTTTTTCAATTTCATGATTGCCAGGAATAAATAGAATTTTGATATTGGTAAAAGCTACTTTTAGCCTATTAATAAATTTATCAGCTTCAGAAAACTTAATATCATTATTGCCAACGCCACCTCGATTGATAGTATCTCCCAATAAAATTACAATTAGATCATCGTTTTCTAACAGCTTTCTATTAACTCTATTTGCCATGCTATCTATAATTTTATTGATGAAATCCCAGTTATTGTTTTCATCAATATGCAAATCAGATATAATCAACAACTTCATACTATTTCTCCTTAAATCTTCATAGCATTTCAATAAAAAAATTCCCCATTATTACTACAACCTGTAACTTTAATTATACAACAAATTTTGTTGTATTTCCAATATATAGTATATAATTAAACTATATTTTACTTCACCTCTTAGCTCATCAGCCTACCTCTACCAACTCCTATAATAAACTTTTTATCAAGTATTCCTTTAAGAAGAAAACAATCTTTAATGCAATAAATAGGAATACCGCTCTTTTCATTGAATTTTTCCATACCTTCCAAACTGCTTTCATAACCTAATAAATCCTCAGCATATAATAATATCGTAAGCGCTTAAAAACCCGGTGCCTTGTATTTGGTTAATCCATATGTAATAATAATTTTCATAATAAGTTGTGTTTAAACTTTTTCAAGTTTTTACACTTAAATTGAGAGGTTATGCAAATGGACAAAATAAATAATTTGCACTTATTCTAAATTTCATAGTTTAATGATTTTTATAAAAGAATTTATCTAAGCTTCATAGATTGTACAAAAAAGTACTAAATTCTATCATCAAATTTATGATAAAGTACGACTAAATGAAAAAAGTACTAAACCCCCACTTCCCTTACAAATACTCTATCGTAAAGATATTTGAGTTTAGTAGTAAAACTTTCTGTTATACTGCAAATTTTTATTTTCCAAACTATCCATATGTCATTTTGCCATCACCTTATTTCCATATTTCTATTTTTATGACTCAATCTAAAAATAAGGTATTGCCAAATTAGATACACTTTTTATCCAACAATATACTCTAACAAAGCGTGCATAGATAAATTTAATATGTTTCTTGCTCTAACCGGACCAATCAAACGTGCCCTTTGTAAATCATCTTCTGATGCATCTAAAATATCATATAACTTGCAAAATCCTTCTTTTTTTATCTCTACTTTTTGATATTCATATATATCTAAAATATCAACATTTTTTTCTAATAAAGTTTGTAAATCTATTGCAGTTTCATCCAATTTTATATTATTTCTTATGCTTTCCAAATCCTTAAAAGCAATTGAATTGGCTCCGAACTCGGTAACAACTTTAATTGATAAACCACTTCTTAATTTATTTATATATGCAGCCAAATCAGACTCTGATCCGCTCGTTGCTACAATCCCCATGTTTATTTGATATCTATTATAAACTGCCCCCCTTATTTTATAACCTTCTGTATGTAACATTACGATTCCTGAGTACTCCAAAATGCTTATTGCTTTTTTTACTAATTCTGGTGCATCCTTATGTACAATAAAATATATTGTTTGCTTTCCATAATCTTCTTCATTTTCAGATCTATTATTCTTCTTGTATGTTTCTGTTAAAACCTTATCTTCAATAAAATTTCTTCCCCAATCAATTATTTCTTTATATTCAGCAAATTTTCCTCCCAGTTTTGTGTATTCATTCCACATTTGGTTTCGATAAAAATCTTTTATGGTGGCATTAATATTTGCTTTTTTAAATGAAGTTAGTTTTTCACTTGCTTCATAAATGCTTTTTAATAAAATACGTGGATTTCCTGTTGATGCATAAATCAAAGAATTTAGCAATTCTCCTTGCTGGATTAGAATATTATAACTTCTTTGATTAATTTGTCTCTCGATAATATCTCTCATCTTTTCAACATAATCTTCTGCTAATATATCTTTTTCCACCCTTTTAACAATTGAATCATGAAAAACCTCAAATGTACCATACGAGGTTATTCCTGGATATACTGCAGCTTTACAGCATATTTTTGACGCGCGTAAATCCCTAAATAATGTAAAAAACTCTCTTTGCTGTTTTGGAAGAAAATTATGGCATGCTTCATCAAATAAAAATATTATGTGCCTTAATTGCAAATTTTCACAAACTGTATTTACTAATTCTTTGAAATAATCTATATCCTCTACAAATGGTGTTGATTCATTCTCAACCTCATTTACACCTTTCCATGATTTCTCCAGTTCTTTTATTAAATTATTTATTTTTATTGCTAACTTATCTGTTTCTTCGTTATCCACTCCAATAAGTAGCGAAAAAATATTTTTTGTTTTTAATAACCCCATTTTTTTCAATTGCCCTTGAAATGCAAATAAAATTTTTGATAACATCCATTTCTTAAAAAGTTCATCCTTATTACCAACTAACGCTGCAGATGAAAAGCTAACGAAGATTGGCAAAATACGATTAGTTTCAAATTCATTTATTAGCTCTTTCTCAGCCATCCTTAATAACATCGTTTTTCCAGTTCCACGGCTTCCTATTAATAATCCTGCGGCATTGCTCTTCAAAAAATCAATATTCTCTCTATCCAGTTTTGTATCAACATATATTTCAGCTATCTCATCTAAAGTTAAATCTTCTGTTCTTAATGTAAAGTTCTCCATTATTTCCAACACTCCTTTATCTTTTCCAAAGTATCTGTTAATTGCAGCTTTTTTAAATTTTCTTCTATTTCTGCCCTATATGTTTCATCAATATTTAATTGTACTCTGCTATATCTTATCAACAACAATGCGATAATGACATTTGTGATTTTCTGTAGCATGTCCAAATATTTTTCAAACGTTTGCTTATCATATTTTATACTTTGATGTTTTACGGTATGCATATATTCATATTTGCCATGCACAAATTGGGAACAATTCCTATATATTTCTCTACAACGTTCAAATAGCAAATCGAACTTATCGTTACTAAACATGGAAAGGTATCTTTCACTCAACACTCCCGTTTCTTTATTTTCTAATACCGACCATTGAACATCATATGCATCTTGTTTCCAAAAAAGATATTCGTAGTTATGATCAAGAAAAAAAATATACGCTAATGATAATTCTATGCCGCTTCTCAAACTAATATAGGCATTTCTATATAAGGCCTGTAGCCCTGAATATAGACTAGATATCAAATCATGTATTATTTCTTTCAATATAGCTTGTGGTTCACTATTAATATCGGATGCAATACTTTCTATAATTTCTATATTGAATGAAATTTCATTTAACTTGTTAGCGTTCTCTATCAACGCATTAGATATATTTTCATCTAATTCATTTTTAAATTGTTCTATCAAAGTATCTATCATCAACTACTCTCCTTATATTTATAATTATTTATTCAACTATTCGCACTAACTTTTTCCCCTAAAGTCACAGCCATATATCTTTTCTCTGTTTGATAAAATATTATTCGTTCTTTCTTATTAAGTGGTTAATATACCTTTTAACCATTATTCATACAACTTGAGTATAATATATATCTCTTTAGCTTCCCATTGGTACTATATAAGTACAAGAATCTAATCCATGTACAAGGTTAGAAACTTGTGCTTATTTTTATTATAATAAGTGGATGAAATGGTCTGACGTAACTTCCCATGGATTTCGCATCCGAGCAATAATCCGTCAGCCATCCTCTTGTTATAAGCATTCGATTTAGCAGGTTGAAACTTTTAAGCTTTCGTGTAACTAACCAATGTGAGTGTTAATAAGCAAGGATGGTCGCCTATATAAATATAAAGGAGGTTCACTATGATTAGTATCGGTATCGATGTTTCAAAAGGTAAAAGTACAGTCTGCTTTCTAAAGCTGTATGGTGAAATTGTATATAAACCCTTTGAAGTTATTCACACTGAAAGTTCTTTGTCACACCTACTAAATTTAATATCTTCTATTGGTGATGAAGATATTCGAGTTGTTATGGAAGCCACTGGTAACTACCATCTTCCAATCTTAAACTTTCTAAAGTCATATAATGTATTTGTCTCTGTTATCAATCCATTAATAATGCACAAATATGCTAATTTATCACTTCGCAGAGGAAAAACTGATCCTTTAGATTCTGTTAAAATTGCTAATTATGGCTTAGATAATTGGCACAATCTTAAGGACTATTCTCCTTCTACAGCTCTATACAACGAGCTAAAACTACTTAATCGTCAATATCTTAACTACATAAAAATTAGAATTAATGCAAAGCAAACTTTGACTAATCTTTTGGATAGCACAATGCCTGGTATCAAAACTATGTTTTTTAATCGTTCAGATACCCCTAACAGAGATAAATTATGTGCTTTTGTTAAAGAGTATTGGCATTATGACAACATAACTAAAATGTCAGAATCCGCCTTTACAAATCATTATCTACAGTGGAACAAAAATAATGATTATCGTGGAAGTATTGCCAAAGCCCATAACATCTATATTCTTGCCAATGATAGTATTCCAACACTATCATCAAGTTTATCATCAACAAAATTTCTAGTATTAGAAGCTGTTCAAACTCTTCACAACATTGATACTACAATCGCTGATATTTTAGCAAAAATGAAAGAGCTATCTAAAACATTAAAAGAATATGAAACAGTTTTAGCAATGCCTGGAGTTGGAGAAATTCTTGCGCCACGTCTTATTGCAGAAATAGGAGATATTTCTCGATTTCGTAATGCAAGCGCATTAGTAGCATTTGCTGGTCTTGATGCTCCACCATTTCAATCTGGCAACTATATTTCTACAAACCGAAGTATTTCAAAGCGTGGATCTTCCACTCTTAGGAAAACTGGTTATGAAATTATGAAATGCCTTAAAACCGTTAAACCTACCAAGGATGCTGCTGTATATCTCTTTATGCTAAAAAAAGAATCTGAAGGCAAACCATTAAAAGTCGCCAAAATTGCTGCACTAAATAAATTTCTTCGTATCTATTACGCCAGAGTAAAAGAAATTTATAATTAGAGCATTTTAACTATGTTTTGACCAGCTTTTATGTTTCTAAGGTGGTTTTCTTTGTCATGCCCAAATTTTTGTCCAACTTTTAAATCATTTTTATCTTGACTTTTATTAGCAGGATTATTGCTAAAACTGGAATCTTTATTATTTATAAATCATAAAACAAAACAATTTGTAAATCCAGACTGCCTAAGTTAAACTTATATAAGCAATACGGGTTTTAAAAGTGCAAAAAATTGAGTCAATCGTTCCTTATACCTTTTACTTTATTATACATGCATCTGCATAATATTTCCATATATATTAAAAAAGGTTAAGCCGAAGTGTCATTTTATGACCCCGACTTAACCTCTTATATCACTCTATTTTGTAAAAACACACTATGTCATCTATATTTTCATCATTTTTAAGGCTCAAAAGCGGCACTTTTTTGCCCATTTTAAAGCTTAAAAACCACTCCAAAGCCACAATATGTTGTGGTTCAAACCTCATTTTCAGCCTTATCACCACAATACGCCATCATTATTATCGCTTCAACGTGCCGTGAACAGGCAATAATGATGTCATGAAGGCCTATTGGTTCCTTGGCGGCATAGTAGTTGCTACTATCCAAGTATGGTATATGGTTTCAATAGATACAATTATTTTATTTTCTCCGCTATGAAAATAACCCCTACATTTACACTAGGAATTTTGTATAACTCGTTGCATATTAAGATTTTGATCATAATCCCCCCAATAAATATGGATTCACTATATACAATTTTCAAACATTGGTTCAAGATAATCTTTAATAAGTTTTATCCTATCCTTAGCATCCGGCATAAAGAGATAAGCTATAGAAACGACCATTGTTTTCTTTACATTGACGTAAATTACATTCCCACCATCTCCCAAAGCCGCATAGCTATCTCCATCAATAATCCACCAAAGATATCCATAGGCAAGATTGCCCCATTGGGCGCAACGACTATGTTCCCTTGTGCTATCAGTTATCCACCCAGCCGATACAATTTGTTTACCATCCCACATTCCACCATTTAGGTACAATTGACCTATTTTAGCCATATCCGCAGGCTTCAAGAAAAGACCCCAACTTGCCGTGTTTATCCCTTGTGGGTCAACAACCCATCCACTAGTATTTTTATCATTCATAACAGCAATATACTATTGTTTATTACGTATCACCAGTTTATGAGCAGCATTGATTCTCAGTGGCGAGAATAAAGGTTCAATAGCGAAATCAAGTATGGACTGTCCTGTTGCCCTTACAAGGATACCTGACAAAATGTGAGTTCCTCCGATGGCGGAATAATTAAATTCTCCAATGGCTTCATCCCCACCTAATAAATCGAGGGCATCTTGAATCGGGTTGGAGCTTGTGAAGAACTTGTCGTATGGTTCCGTCTTATATTTATATGGGGCAGTCATGGTAAGCAGATTTTTAATCGTAATGCCCTGTATTGTTTTTTCACCTATTTTAACAGTGTAATCCGGGAAAATTTCCAATACTTTCTGGTCTATACTTTTGATAAATCCATTATCTATGGCTAAACCAATCAAAACAGCAATCCACATCTGTCCATGAAAAGACTTGTATCAATTTCAAAGGTTGTTCGGTACAATTAGATATATCATCTATATTTCCGTACATTTAAATAAAAAGAGCAAAAATAGTCATATTTTCGTCTAATTTTTACCCCATTTTCCCTTCAGAAATACAATATGTTGTCGTCGAACGTATATTTATTTTTCCATTGGTATAACGTTTCTCCCTTCAGAAATACAATATGTTGTCGTCGAACCCTACTTTATCTCCTCTGAACCACATATCATCATCAAAGATATGACAGGCTAAATAATCACTGATACAGCTATTAGTGTAGCTCTTCACTTTGCTTTTCGTTGGTGCGGGTGGAAACTTCAACATAGCTTGTCCCGTCGTACAACACATTGATTTTATTTCCTTCTGAAGGGTTTGGGCATTACATCGTGTCAGGCTTGTTTTGCCAGAGCAGATATCCTACAGAACCTTGATCCACCTTAATCGTAGTCTAAGCCAGTATTTTAATCCTTGCCATTTACTTATAGATACCAATAATTCAAAAATAATATGTCTTGTCATATGCAGGATTACTTGAGATAAAGTGAATAAAAACTGGTGTGTTATCAAGATTAGGCTCTTTGTCAAACAAAAATCTGTCAGCTTGGCGTAAGGCTTGAAGTGCTGTAGGCATTTCATTATAGAAAATTTTATTTCTAATATAAGCATTTCCTATTACACCTTTACCATCCACAATCACCGAGCCAATTAAAGTAAGCCCTTTTTTATTTTCTTCCCATGAAACTTTTACCTCGTCACGCATTCTTGTAATTTGATCTTCAGCATAATTTTCGGCCACAAACACAAATAGCTCCGCGGTTGTATCCGAATGGGTAATAGTATATTTTCTACCCATAACAGGCTTATGTGGTTCCATTATATCCCGATATTGCACAAATACTTTTTGAGGATTAAGTTCTCTCACTTTGCAAACCTTCTTCAATATAATCACTTATATTCTATTCAAAGAGTGAAAAAAGTGTTAGTACAGTTATTTTAAACAAACTTTTTCGGCATGTTATCTATGTTTTGCCCTATATGAAAGGGACAAAACCCGCGCATTCTCAAGCTCGGTATTTGCCCCCAAATTCACTCTCAAATCACATCTTCTGTGATGATCTATTAAATTATTTCTTCTCCAACAAACAAACACACTCCGTATGCCTTGAACTGGCAATAATGATATCATAGGAAGCTGGTGATTCCTTGGCAGAATATACTCCTAAGTTACCGCTTCTCTTCGATTCGTTCACAAGTTCCACCGTATTGCTCCATGATACCATCAGGACTCATCCAGCCTTGCTGGGCTTTCGGGATGTTGGATGGTTAACGCACGTCCAAAAACCATATGCCTGATTTTGTCTATAATTGCTTTAAATACTTTCTGCCGTTGGTTGCAAACAAAAGAGTCACTTTTTAATCATTCCATTGATTTACCACAGATTATAAGCCGTCAATTTATTTCAATTAATGGAAGCAATTTGCATCCGCTTATTGTCCATACTTAACCAAATCGTACAATCTCTTGTTTTGATAAATTCGCTCTTTGCCGATTTTTTCAGAAGTGAGAAAACCCTCTTTTTCAAGAGAAGAAAGATAATTCACCGCAGTCTTTCTTGTCACTGATAAGCCTTTTTCAATATAAACGGTTTTTGTATAAAACTCGTAAAACAGTAAATCAATTAATTCCTTCGAATAAATTTTAGGAAGTTTCTCTTTAATCTCTGTACTCATGGTTTCAACTTCGGCATTAATCCTTTTTACCAATCTCAATGTTTCTTCTGCTGTTTCTTCAATACCTGTAAGAATATAGACAATCCATTCCTCCCAATTTGCATGGGTTCGTACTTCCTGAAAAAGACTATAATATGCTGACTTGTTTCTGATTATATACTTACTTAAATAGAGGATTGGACTATCAAGCAATTCCATTAAAACTAAATAAAGCACATTGATGATTCTGCCGGTCCTCCCATTACCATCATAAAAGGGATGGATACTTTCAAATTGATAATGGATGACCGCTAGCTTTATCAATGGATCAATGTCATTATAGTCTTCATTGATATATTTTTCGAGATTACTTAAAAGCTCTCTGATTTCAGTTTCCCCCGCAGGTGGTGTATAAACAGTTTCCCCTGTTCGTTCATTTCGAAGAACAGTGCCGGGCAACTTTCTTATTCCTGCACGATTTTTTTCTATAATACCTTGAATTTCCACAATCATATTGGTTGTTAGCATCTCATTAGACTTAACCAGCTCATACCCTTGCCACAATGCAGTTCTGTAGCTGACAACTTCCTTTGCAGCAGGACTTGCACCGCTTGCATCACTCATCGCTTTATATAGGTCATCATGAGTTGTTATAATGTTTTCAATTGCAGAACTATCCTTAGCTTCATTAATCATAATCGCGTTTATCAAAATATGTTTATTCGGAATGGTATCCGCATAACCTTTTAATTCAGCCAATGCACGATTGGCTCTTGCCAGCTGTTTTAGTACTGTTTTTGTTTCCAACTCAGCATTCGGCGGCAACATAGGTAATTTATGCTCACTCATTATATACACCTCCATTACATAGGTATTATATCGCCACTTTTTACCTATGTCAATTTGATATGGGTAAAAAACATAAAATATTAACCTTTATTGAGATATATAGATATTTTATCGATTTTTTTATCGTACATTTTGGATTTTGACACAATATTCCTTCAGATTTAAAGAAAATTATGTCATTTTTAAAATCTCTTGTAATATTCAAATGACCCACTCACTATAATATTGGCTACGCAGCGAGTAGATTTCCCAATAAAAGTCAAACTTATTAGCCGAACCGTTTTCAAAACTTTTGAAGCAAAACATTGTTTTGATCATTTTCTTTTGAAAAAGTCACGCAATGCGTGACCAATCATCAAACAATTCGGTAGCACTGCGTACCGAATCTCATCATCATCTATGATTCACTGTCCCACATTCCTATATCTACATATTCACGGTCGTGTGTCTGTTCTGATATTTTTCTTTATTTCCGTTCTTCCCTACGCTATAAGCTTCCTGTTTAGTCAGTTTCTTAAAGCTAAACAGGAGCTGCTTTCTATAATTACAAAATCTTCTTATAATACTATATGCCTGGTGGATATAAACAAATACTGCCAACATGTATTTTAACTTCGTCTTGATTATTATTCTATCTTATGCTATGATATATAGACCAGTTGTTATAGTAAGGCAAGGGAGGTTATTAATGAATAATAAGACTGATTCACGGGAGAAAATGATTGAAGCTGCATCAAGACTTTTTCAGTTACAAGGATATCACGCAACCGGCCTGAATGAAATATTGAGAGAAAGCCAAGCACCGAAAGGGTCTCTGTATTATTATTTTCCTAATGGCAAAGAAGAACTAGCTCTGTCTGCAATCGAATTGGCAAGTAATATAATACAAAACAAAATTAAAGCCAGTTTGAGTCTTCATTCAGACCCTATACTCGCAATACAAAATGTTATAAAGGATATGAAAATCGCCATAGATAAGGACGGGAAACTGCAAAATGTATCACTAAGCTTGCTGGCATTAGAAACCTACTTATCAAGTGAAACACTTAGAGAAGCCTGCAAAAATTCCTTTATAAATCTGGAGAATATTTATGCGGCAAAGCTAATGGAAAGCGGTATGACTTTGCAAGCTGCTCAAAATTTGGGAATGGTAATTCAAGCAATGATAGAAGGGGCTATTAGCATCTCTATTACAAAAAAAGATACTACAACCCTTTCCGCAGTTGCAGACCAAATTAGTGTTATAATTAGTCAATATAATGCTATAAAAACTTAGTTAAGAGAATGTTTTTTATTTAAATTATATAGACTGGTCTAAATTGAGGGTGATTTTTATGAAAGTAAAAGAAACAAATATAAAGGCAATGATGGCGATCCTACTTTTTGGGGGCTTCTTGTCTCTATTTAACGAAACAATTTTAAATGTCGCATTATCAAAACTGATGGCAGAAATGGGAGTTAGCGCCATAACAATACAGTGGCTTTCTACCGGATATGTATTAATAGTGGCTATCATGGTACCTACTTCTGCTTTTCTTATAAATACTTTTACAACAAAGAAGCTATATATAGGAGCTATGTCATTTTTTTTTGCAGGAACAATTTTAGCTATTTTTGCTGTTAACTTCTCAATCTTATTAGCGGCAAGAATGATTCAGGCAATCGGTACAGGGCTGCTTGCACCCATTATGATTAATTCCGCATTGGCAATAAACCCTCGTGAAAAACACGGTTTCGTGATGGGATTATGTACCTGCGTCGTACTGGTAGGGCCGTCACTCGGCCCAATTGTTTCTGGTATTGTCTTACAATTTTTCAGTTGGCGGGCACTTTTCATTATACTGATTCCGCTAGCTCTAATTTGTATTAGTGGAGGTGCTATCTATTTAAAGGAAACAGTAGAAATTACAAAGCCTAAAATAGATTATTTATCTATCCTATTATCCTCTATCAGCTTTGCTCTTATTGTTTACGGAATAAGTATTATAGGTTCTGCTTCCACTGTTATAAACATTCTGATTTTTATTTTAGGTATTCTTGCGTTGACCCTTTTCTGCAAACGGCAATTATTATTAGAGCAACCTATGCTGGACATAAGAGCCTTCCGAAAGCCTTATTTTGCATTAGGAGCACTATTGGTTATTATCATGCAAATGGTTCAATTTTCAATGAATATTGTTTTGCCAATGTTATTTGAGAACGTATTAAATCTATCCTCCCTTACGTCTGCCTTAATCTTGTTTCCGGCGGTTCTAATATGTAGTATTATGACAATTGTTTCTGGAAAAATTTATGACAAAATTGGTGGTAAAACAATTATTCCACTTGGCTTTTTAATCATGTTTATTTTCTTGATGATGATGTCTCGTATTCAGCCCTCTACTTCCATTATAACAATTGCCATTATTAACGCCTTTGTTTATTTCGGTATATCTCTCGCTTGGTCACCTGATCAGTCAAATGCTCTAAATCAGTTGGAAGCGGAAAGCCAAACACATGGAGTAGCAATTATCAATACTTTTATTCAGTTAGGCTCTGCGCTTGGTACACCTTTATTTGTGGGACTAATGACTACAGGTCAAAATAATTATCTCAAATACTCAACTTCGCCGAATGAACCTGAAACGAAAATTCAAGCGCTATATAGCGGTTTCAGTTATTCCATAACCATCGCTGCTATTATTATTGCAATTGCGTTCATATTTTCTTTTACATTAAGGCATAAGGCGGAAGATGCAAAAAAAACATAGCTCTTTATAAGAATTTGTATTTAAAATTTGTATGTTTATCAAACATCATCAACGCGCTTTTCCCTATGAGATATCTCATGAAACTGGAAACACTTACTTTCGGTGATATGTTTACTAAAAGATGAATATGATCTGGCATCATATGTCCTTCTATTATTACTCCTTTGCATTTACATAACAACGTTATGATGTCTACTTTCTAGTCAATGAAGCATTTAAAATCAGAAGAATATTTTGTTGGATAAAATTCAGTGATTTTATAGTTAGCTATCTTGTTTACGTTAAATGGGTCTTTTGATATAATTTGCTTCATTTCAGATTCATCTTTTGCATTTAATAAAATAATGCCACCGGTACGAAGAGTCTCCTCCCTGAGCAGATGAAATTTCCTGATTTATAGTACTAAATGCTCTATTATTTTTTGCTTGTTTATCTCTCATTCTTTTTTACTGCCTTAACCAGCCCCTCCCTGCGATCATTTATCTCTAAATAATTGTTTTTATATACCAATGGTGCATGAATAGTCATGAAATTATTCTTTCTGGCAATATTTAATAATTCTAAGGTTTTATTAATAGTGTCTTTTTCTTTTAGACCTTTTTCAATATGCAAATAATGCACCAAGAGTATTATAATCCGGCCTTTTTACCTTTATTATCCCAGCTTCGCTAGACGCTCTAAATAAAAAAACACGACTAAACTTTTTCATTCAATCGCGCTTTTTTCTTATAAATATTTTTGAAGTTCTTCTACTAATTCATACACCCGAGTTGCAGGGCAACATTGTGAGGGAGGCGAGTTATTATATTCTTCATACTGTCTCTTTGCTCTTCTAATAGTCTCTTGGGTATGCTCTTTTATAATTGTTTAATATCTCATTATACCGTTCTCTCCCCACATTGGAATTTAAATCTTGAAAATGTAGGATGAACCACAGCTCTATGCACTCGTTTGACCGTGCAACTTTATATACCCTCTCAACATTTCTACCTTCTGCACTGTACTGAGTGTTATCAAAATTATCAAGAGGAAAATCATCTTTGTCATACATGAGCCATGCAATAGAGGCTTGCGGTAAATCCTTTTTTACTTGTTTTCGAGCATATTCTAATAGACTTCTTGTATTTCATACAAATTTTCAAACTTCTTTTTCTTCTTTTCCATCATACCATTTAATTTTTTCTGATTACTTGCTTTTAGTGGTTTTTTACTCATCTCAAACCTCCCAATCCAAAATCCGTCTTAGATAGGGATCTGCTCCGTAACGTCCTTCTATATATTGCTTGCCATAAGATTCATCTTTTCTTGGTGACTTTCCATTTTCTTTTTTAAAAGCAATCAGAGAATATATGGTTGAAGCATTAGAAGAATTCAATGCACAAAACCAAATCTCATCACGTCGATATACAGCAGGAATCATAGTCGTCATATCATGGGAAGTTAACAACAACTGCGCACCATGTTTATTGACTTTAGGATTTGTGAACAGTTCTATGATATATCTCAAAAGCTTCGGATGTAGTTTTGCATCCAGCTCATCTGCCACCATTAAATTCCCACTTTGTAAACAATCTATAATCTCTGCTAAGCTTCCAAAAAGTTTTCTTGTTCCACTGGATTCTTCTTCAAGCAGTACTTCTTGAGTCTACAATCTTCTAAAGTATGCTTGGTATATATTTCAATAATGTTGTCATCGGTATCTTTTTCAATCCTTAAATTCAGAAATGTTTACATCCATTTCACGAAACACAGCAAACATCGTTTTTTTCAATTTATCATCTTTAGGAAATATGTTTTGCCTATCTTTTATAGAGTTGTCATAATCTAATATTTGGATATCTGAAAACCAAGTAATAACATCCTCAATTGCGTCCACATCATAGTTTATTGCTACATGAGATAGCAATGGCATAGCTGATTTTAATTTTTCAACCACAATACCTTCTAAGTCTTCTCCTAAGAAGGTTTCATATTGAGAACGCTCAAAAATAATCTCTGCATCCTTTGAGCCAATCCTTCTCATATACAAATTTTCTTCTACAATCTGATTATGAAGTAAGGATAACTGATATTTAAATTCTCTTTTCTTAGTCTTAAAAAGGACATCAAAATTGGATAGTAGCTCTTTACATCTTATATCAAACTTATGATATTTTTCTTTTAAATCTGCTGCTGTCATTATTTTCATTATAGTTTTTTTATCATTCTTTAATTCTTGCATATCAAGCTGAGATGTTAAAATCTTACTCAAAACAAATGCACTCAGAAATTTCAATGATTCTAATACTGTCGATTTTCCACCACCGTTTGGACCATATAATACTATGACTGGCAGATATTGTTCTCCATCTAATGAGTCTACTATAAGGCTATCTTTGTGCTCAGTAATGGGCTAAGTACGGGTTTTGGTTACAGCGTATGTTGCCTCATTTTGTCGTCGTTAAATTGGAAGTTATAGCTTATCCTTATACCACTAAAGGAAACTCACTGTATAATAGAATGGCTGTAAATATAAAATTATTCCTGACTTGGCTGAAATTTCTTATCCATTTTTTCCAGACTCTCATCAAAGCGCCCGGCTTCTTGTTCGTCTATCTTCATCACAGGACTGTCATAGTAAACCCATTTCCTTACATCCAAAGCTTCCGGCTTCAATTCTTTTACCATCATTGCTGCTAGGAATGTTCCATTCTAAAGACAGGTATTGTACTTTTTACAACTCTTAAAGCCACAGCTTACATAATTGCTTGGGTTACCAAATATTACAATCACATTATAACCAAGTGCAATCGCCTGATCAAAAGAATGCTCGATAAGCATTTTTCCGTAACCCATTCTTTGGTATTCCGGAATAATGTATCACATACTATCCTATTGACAAATTCACTAAGATAAATATAAATACATTTATTTAGTGCGTTCAGTTCTTCTTTTAAAAAAAGACATAAATCGTCCTTTTTCCATCCGATTTTTGCCCCAAATTCACTTTAAAACCACAACATATTGTGTTCAACAATCTTTATTTCTTATCCACACCACATTTCGTCATCAGAACCACACATTCAACGGTATTACCTTTATCCCACAAAAGTTCCTGTACCTCATGCCCGTCTTTATACACAGGGAAGTTAAAGGAGATGGACTTCAATGGCACTTCTGCTTCATCACGAGTGTATATTTGAATTTCTTTAATCAAAGAAGATACAAGAGCTTTTCGTTCTTCGTCACTGATTTTATCATAAACTTTTTCAAAGTTAATCATCAGTTTGTAAACATTATCCAGCGTAATAGCGTTCGCTTCAACTGAACGGCGCTTTAATTTTGCATCTTCAATTTTTTCTTCTAATTCGACTATTATATCATACAGACCATCTAATCGAATAGTCATGTCATGCAATTTCCTATCTCGGAAGCGGGTATCTTCGGGCAATGTATCAATCTCGTTTTCTAAGCGAGCTTTATTTATATCTACTTCTCGTAGTTTTGCCTCATAATTTTTAATCTCTCTATCAATGGTTGTAGTATCAATCTGAGTTCCGATTCTTGCTTTGACTTCTTTAGCAAAGGTTTCATTGCTGACCAATTCCTTAATTGCCTCAATTACAAGCGGCTCAATCTCTGTTTTCTTAAGCATAGCTTTATAGTCACAACTTTTACCACGAACATTTCGGTTACGACTACATACATAATAATATACTTCTTTATAAGAACCGTCTTTGTTTGTCCATGCGTGTTTATTGGTATACATAGGGCCACCACAAACAGGACACTTTAAAATTCCTGTCAACAAATGTGCTCGATCCTTACCAACCTTTGATGGTTGCTTTACTCCTGTTGCTATTCTTTTTTCACGAACCTTATTCCATAATTCTTCACTGATAATAGCCTCATGCTGACCATCAGCCAAAATATAATCTTCCTGCCAAGCTTGGCGGTATTGATTTTTCGTACCCTTTACTTTTTCTCTTGCCCGTCTGCCAAAAGCAATTTTTCCGCAGTAAACCGGATTGTCCAAAATCTGTCTTACAAAATGGCTGCTCCACTCTTTGAGCTTTCCATTCTGCCTCTGGATTTTCCTAACCCCTTGTAAATTAAGATATTGTGCCACTTTACCGTATCCCATGCTTGTATTGGCAAACTTATCATATATCAGACGAATAACCTCTGCTTCCTCTTCCTGTATAAAAAGCATCTTATCCTTTAAGTAATAACCATAAGGAGCAAAGCCACCGTTCCAGCCACCTTGCCGGGCTTTTTCTTTACGACCATTCATAGTCTGCTCAATGATATTTTCTCTCTCAATTTCAGCTACAGCAGAAAGAACAGAAATGAGAAGTTTTCCACTTGTCTGTGACGAATCAATTCCTTCTTCAATACATATTAAGTTTACCCCATAGGACTGCACAAACTCTAAGGAATTTAAAATATCAGCAGCATTCCGCCCAAATCGGGATAATTTATAAACTAATATGTATTCGATCTGCAATCCATTTTCAATATCGGATAACATTTGCTTAAAAGCTGGTCTGCCTTCGATAGATTTCCCTGATTTTCCGGCATCTTCGTAGATATCTACAATAACCATTTCTTCTCTTTCTGCAAATCGTTTTAAGCTATTTATCTGACCATCCAAGCTAAATCCATCTACCTGCATCTCTGTGCTAACACGGGGATACAGAACACATTTCTTTCCACTTCTATTCATAATCATACCTCCTACCATGCCGAGTTTCTTAACGAAAAATATCCTTATGTAATGTGCTGTGTAATCTACACAACACAATCTAATTCTTTTAAAACTTCCGCTCCATGCTTTTCAACCACACTTGCCAATGTGTTCATAAAAATATTGAAATCTTGTGACTGCGGATGAAAAGATTGTTCTTTTGGAGCAGCACTTGTTATTAAATCTTCTGATACACGCTTGATATCTTTCATCTGTAAACACCTCCGTGAATACATACCTCCATTATAAATAGGTTTCAAATATATGTGAAATGTGTCGATCGAGTTTTTAAGTACAACTGTTATTAAAGAACGGCGAAAACACATAATTAATGGCTCTCCAAACCTATACTAATTGAGAGAGCCTTATCTATCAAAGGGATTTCTTCCTCACTAATTCTGCCAACATATCTTTTCAAACGTTTTTTATCGATTGTAATGATTTGCTCCAGCAATACCATAGACGGAATCGATAGTTCAGGAGAAAAATCTAATACAAAATGGGGCGGTAAACTTGCTTTGTAGTGAATTTTTCCTGTGATTGCCGCTACGATGACCGTTGGACTAAATCTATTGCCTATATTATTTTGAATGATTAGAACGGGGCGATAACCACTTTGTTCTGAACCAATTCCATGATTTAAATCGGCATAGAAAATATCTCCACGGAATAATCTACGACTCATAATTTGCAAGCCTCCTCTTTTCAAAAGATTTGTTAGAAATCGAATAAGCTACGCCGTCTGGTTAAATCATCATTTTACTGGATGCTAAATTACAACGCAGCCTATCCTACTTTTGTTTTTGAGTTTACTTTTTTACAGATGTCTGGACGGGTGAAAGCTTGTCCACCTTCATAGGGATTTTCCCTTCCTCCATACTGATGGCGGATCGTACTCATTGCGTGCGACGGCTTACGACCTGCTAGGTCACTTCAACGCTCAAGCTGTGACTGTACGAAAGTATCATTATCAGGAGCATAGCTTCTAACAGCAGACCAGCAACTGTTTGCCTGCGACATGGGCAAAATCGCTCACCACATTTTCTAATCATGTGGGTCATGGCGTGCCTGCCGCTCAGCTACGCTCCGTATGTATCTAGGGCATCTTTTTATTTAGTTTTCAAGGGACAGGTGAAGGTGAAAAAGTATGTCCTTCATATACCGTTTCATTTTTCAAACTATTTCGCAGGCATATTAGAGAATTTATTTTAATAATTTTTCAATGTTTTGTAATGCCCTATTGATACTGTCCCGGACGGCGCTTTCCCCAATGCCCTCCGCTTTGGCAATGGATGACTTACTCATGCCCATAAAGTAGTGTGCGTAGATTCGCTTAGCTTGTTTATCAGGTAAAGCTGAGATGGCTGCATGAAGCTGTTCCGCTGTTACCTTACTCTCATAAATCTCGCAGGGATTAAGAGCTACAAAAAGAATTTCATACTCAATGCCATCGCCACGATCTAGTGAGTAATATGCCTTGTGGCGATATCTCCGTAGATAATAGGCAGCATCAGCGTGTTCATAAGTATCCATGAGAGTCGCAACTTCATCTGGTACGTCGATAATGTAGTCTGTTTTATAAAAATCGGGATAGTATTTTCGTAGATTAATTTTTGCCATGTTATTTTCCTCCGTTTCGGTATTTGGTGAATAAGTAACCAAAACGAAACTGGCGGGGATCTGCAACCTACAGAACTAACATAACTTTTCAAATTAGGGCATAAAAAACGTCAGACAGCCGCAAAGACTTTCTGACGTTCCAAATAAGGGATAAGACTACAGTATAATAATACTGATTATACCAGTTTAATCGTGCATGTATGAAGCCATAGTATTCAGGAGGCGAATACCAACTTTTTTTAGGAAGTTACCAAAATATATGTATAGTAAAATATAATGTCCATCCATGCCTGCTCCTCCAAACAGCAGCACAGATGGACATATCTATAAGCCCTGCCAAGCTACCGTTTTTTTTATTGGATATTGGCACGGCTAATTTAGAATATTTCAAGCAAAATCATGCATTATAATGCTTATTAAATCAGCACTATTAGGGAATGTAAAAACCTAATTATGCACGATACAATGTATATGAGGTGAACAATCATGCCGAATAATTTATTAAAGCATCTTGGTGATTGCATCCGCAAGGCTCGCACGGACTGTGGATTAACCCAAGAGGCGCTTTCTGAGCAATCTGGTGTATCTGTTCGACATATAGCTAATATCGAAAAGGGACGTATGAACCCTTCTTACGAAATCATAAAACTACTTATGAACCGGTTAGGGGTTTCAGCAGAAACGCTCTTCTATCCCGATATTCCAAAACAGGAGATTGAATTAAATGAGTTCATTGGTAAATATCATGCATGTTCCGAAGAAGACCGTAAAATTCTTTTACGAACTTTGAACTGCCTATCGGATGAGCTACTACGTCGATCAGCCTTACCAGAAACAAAATCGGAAAAAACGGAATAAAGCCAGCAGAACAAGAATTCGCTTGTCCTGCTGGCTTTTCCGTATATATGCACGATTTAATGTTTTAGATTGAAAGAACCGTAAAGGTTGTTAGCTTCTAGGTGATTAATCAGTTTTTGCTTTTTCCATGCTATCAACCTTTGAAAAGATTCATCGCTGATGACGTTGTTCAATCCAGCAAGCATTTATTTGCGCAGTTTTGGAATCGACACCAAGCTGTACAGGCATATCAGGTAAAATACAATGTATCTCTAACTATATTTATTTTATTGGAAGTGTAAACTACTGTTTTTTATCCTCCTACTAATCCGAAATCTTACTTTTTCTCTTAAATTCATAAGATTTCATATTCTATTCTGCTTTCTGAAGAACCAATAGCTATTATAGATAGCTATTGTCTGTTATGCCTCTACCAGTTTCTCTGTATCTATAGTAAACAACTCATTTTTACCTGTCCTTAAATCTGTTTGAGAATTGAATAGACTATTATAATAACTATCTTCTTTTAATAAATCTTCATGCCTGCCGCGTTCCACAATTTCTCCTTTTTTAAAAACTAATATTTGATCTGCCGAGCGTATGGTTTTTAAATGATGAGCAATAACAAAAACCGTCCTATTTTTGGCAAGCTCCGAGATAGCCTCCTGAATTAACGCTTCATTGACAGGATCTACATTACTTGTAACTTCGTCCAGTAATAATATAGGAGCATTTTTTAAAAAAGCTCTAGCAATGGAAATTCTTTGTCTTTGCCCACCCGAAAGAGTAGCGCCATTTTCACCGATCGTAGTTTTATATCCTTGCGGCAGACTCATAATAAAATCATGTATTTTTGACTTTTTGGCTGCTTCAATGATTTCCTCATCAGTCGCCTTAGCCTTTCCGATCCGTATATTAGCTTCTACCGTATCTGCAAAAAGCTGAACATTTTGCATGACAATACTGATAGAACCAAGTAAATCATCGTAGCCCATATTCCGAATATCTACTCCACCGATTTGAATGCTGCCATCCTTTACATCCCAAAAACGGAGAAGAAGATTCGTAACGGTAGTCTTTCCAGATCCCGACTCCCCCACAAAAGCAGTTAGCGTATTGGAAGGTATTTTGAAACTGATATTTTTCATTTCAAACTCATCTTCTTCATAGGAAAAACCAACATTGCAAAATTCAACGTCCGAGCCCTTCGGCTGTTTGGGCTGTATTGGCTCTTTTACGATTGGAGCGTCAAGTATTTTACGTATTCTGCGGTAACTATCTGTAACCGATAAATAATTCATCCAATGTGTTTCCATTTCTGTGAAGGGTTTATAAAACTCCTTGCTGATCACGATATAAATCAAATAAGCCATTAGCTCAAGTCTGCCGTTTAGTAAAAGAACAGCTCCAGCAACTGCCATTACCCCATAGGCAAAATCGATAAAAAATCCATATCTGGAAAGTAATTTTGCCTTATACTCGGAAGTTTCTTTACTGCTTTCTCCAAAATTTTGTGTTGCTTTTTCAAGTTCCTGATCAAATTTTTTACTTTCTGAAAATGCTTTCAGTAGCGGAATTCCTTTTACATATTCTACAAACAAACTTACCATATCCTCTAAACGATTTCCGTTTTCACCTTCAAGCTTGTCCCCTTTTTTAAGTCCAATAATCAATATTAACAGTGCAATTGGAAGAACAGTAATCATAAATATCCCCATTTTCCAATTTACAAGGAATAAAGAAATTAAGAGAATTGCAGAAACAATAAAGTCGCTGATCATTCGAGGCCACATATGTCCAACAACCATTACCATGTTGTCTACATCTTTATGGATTACAGTGCTGATTTCTCCAAGCCTTTCATTGGTATAAAATCCAAGTGAAAAGGACTTTAACCGATAGACAATCTTTTTTCTGATCTCATAATTAATATCAAAGCCTGCAAAGTGCTTCTGACAGTCCCCAAATATGCTAGATAGTCCCTTAATCAACAGAAGAGTAATCAGATACCACCAATATTTTGAAAAGGACGTTGTACCTCCTGATATAATCATGCTTAGCATTTTTAATACGATAAGCATCATGACTACTCCAGATAGGGCATAGATAACAAACCAGATAATACCGGCAATCATAGATTTTTTCCCTTTTGAAGTTAAGGTATTAAGAATTTCCTTAATCATTTAGCAGCCCTCCTTTATATTCCAGCAATCTACTTTGTTTTGATCATAGACCATCTTTTGATATAACTCGCAGCACTCTATGAGCTCATTATGTTTTCCTTTATCCACAATTTTGCCCGAATCCATCACAACGATTTGCTCCATATCTCTGATGGTATTTAAGTGATGAGCAATCATAATGACAGTCTTATCCCTGCTTAAATCCTCTATGGCGGCCTATATGTATTTTTCATTTTCCGCATCTACTGCCGCAGTTGCTTCGTCAAGAATGATAATCGGTGCATCCTTTAAAATCATTCTGGCAATAGCGATTCTTTGTTTTTCACCACCAGAAAATTTAACACCAGCCTCTCCGGCTTTTGACTGATAGCCTTGTGGTAATGAGCAAATAAAGTCATGAATGCGGGCTTTTTTAGCAGCGTCAATAATTTCATCCATTGTCGCGTCCGGTTTCCCGATTCGGATATTTTCTTCCATGCTTATATTAAAGAGAAACGTATCCTGCTGCACAATGGATGTCAGCGAGTTCAGTTGTTTCTCAGACATACTTCTGGTATCGACGCCGTTTATCGTAATGCTGCCTTTCTGTGGTTCCCAGAATCCCATAACGAGATTAGCCAACGTGCTTTTTCCACAGCCGGAGGCTCCAACGAGTGCATTCTGGGAGTGTTTTTCTAAAGTAATATTTATATTCACAAGAGAACTGTCTTTACCGGGATAAGAGAAATCCACATTACTGATATTAATGTCGCCTTCCCGAACATTTTCGTTTGTCTCTTTTCTTTCCGGCACCGGCACATTCAGCACCGATCCGACTTCGTACATCGCATGATTAAATATGATGTTATAATGCTGTAATGTTGCTGCTTTAGCAATCGATGAAGCAAAGGCTCTCCCCAGTATCATCGAAATAATAAATACTGGTATCGTAATTTCCGCATTTGAAAAAAAATAGGTTCCCAAAATCATGATAAGAACTACTCCGCCTTCCATAAAAACATCAATAAAACCCATGGATACTGCGACTCCTGACGAAGCCTTTCTAGCCCAATGGACATAATTTTTTGAAAGCTGAATTGTTTTTTTCGTTTTGTTCTCTTCTTTGCTGAATGCCTTGATCACCGCAATATTCTGAATATATTCCATTAAGCTTTCCTGCATACTTTTTGTGCTATCTACAAATATTTTTTGATTCTTGTCCCAGACTGAAGCAGAAATTTTCTTTGTCAGCAACATCAGCGGCAAAGTCGAAATCATCAGCAGTGCCAGGCGCCAGTCAAGAAAAAGCATGATAATAAAAATTATGATTGGAAGCAGGGTAGCCGATACAATTTCCGGCAAGCCATGCGCAAGATAAAATTCCACCTGTTCCACGTCATTCTCTACGATATTGGTCAGGTCTCCAATTTTTCTTTCCTGAAAAAATCCTAAAGGTAATTTTTTCAAGTGCCTAATCAATTGCAGCCTTAAATCCGTTAAGGTACTGTATGCAGCATTATGTGCTTCCCAGGTTGAAATATTGGAACAAGCAGCTTTTAAGAGGAAGGATGCTAGCATTAATCCTCCATCCCACGCAACAATCGTTAAATTCAGTTTCCCTAAAAAAAAGGACGCAACCATATGTATGGTTAAAAGTTGCGGAACCAAATCAAATATAACCTTGAAAGCAATTAATATATTAGAAACTCGATTTTTACTTTTCACATTTCGAATAAGTTCTTCTTGATTCAATTTGCAGTCCTCCTAATTAAATATTTTAAATCTATCCTATTCAAACCTCATTATTGAGAGCAATTTTTCTCTTCATATAATTGTTTATTTTTACTATTGTTTGTTGACTTAATATATGCTCCATCAAACAGGCATCTTTTCTGGATATGTCTTTTGGAACACCCAAAATTTCGGTTAAAAAGCAATCAAGTATTTGAAATGTTTCCGTTACACTTTCCGCCTTTTCTTTTCCTAACTCCGTTAACCATACCCCTTTTGATTTTTCCTTCTTCACACATCCTATAGCGACCAATTTATCTGTCGTTTGAGAAACCGTAGCCTTTGAAACATGCATTCTATCCGCAATATCAGTAACGCGTGCCATGCCATTTAGTTGTATGAGTTCATAAATTACTTTCAGATAATTTTCCATTGCATGTGTAACGGTTATCATTTTTCTCACCGCCTTTCATTAGACACGCTAAGTTGTTCTTAATATTCATTTTTAAATCAAATCAGTTAATACAAAGGCATTTATCGCTCTATCATCCTTTTGTGCTGCAACAATGATGGAATCGACTCCGAAATACTCTCGAATATTTTCTTTTGTAAGTATTTGATCCGTTTTCCCTACAAGAAATTTGTTTCCCTTTAAAAGCAAGGTCTTATCAGCAATATTAAGCGCATGATTCGGATAATGCGTATTCATTACACAGGCAATTCCTTTTTCTTTTGCTAGTCTTTTAATTATTTTCAGTATTGTGATCTGATTTCCAAAATCAAGGTGAGATTCTGGCTCATCCAATATCAGCAATTGAGGTTCTCCGACTAATGCACGCGCAAGCAACACCATTTGAAGCTGTCCGCCGCTTAACTGATTACAGGATTTATCACGAATCGCTGAAATGCCTACCTCTTCCAAGGCTCTATCAGCAAACTCATAATCCTTTTCCCCAGGTGATGCAAATGCAGGCAGATACTTTGCTCTGCCAAACACAACCATATCCCTGACTGAATACGGAAACGAAAATCGGTGTGCCTGTGGTACATATCCAATCTGTTTTCTTGCGTTACCAGTATCTTTTCCATCAATGAGTGAATGGCCTGATTTCCACTTATAAATCCCCATCAGGCATTTTAAGAACGTCGTTTTTCCTATGCCGTTTGGCCCCATAACAGCAATTACTTCGCCTTTTTGAAGCGATAAAGTAATATCCTGCAAAATAGGTGTGTCTGATGTATAATAAAAACTTCCTTTTTCTACACGAAGCAACATTATGACTCTCCTTTCATGCGGTTATAAATGAGTGCAAAGAATGGCGCACCGATTAACGCTGTCAGTATTCCAATTGGAATCTCAGCTGCAGTAAGATTTCGGGCAACACTATCTACAATTACCATAAAAGTTCCACCAAGCAGCATAGATGCTGGAAGTAAGCCCTTGTGGTTCACCCCCATAATTCTTCTGGATATATGCGGAATAACCAGACCTACCCAGCCAACAATGCCGGAAACCATTACACAAGCAGCTGTAATAATTGTACTGAACAGAATAACCGCTATGCGTGCTGCTTGCGGATTTACTCCAAGGGAATATGCCTCTTCTTCTCCTAACGACAAAATATTAAGCTGCCACCGTAAAAGTAGCAGCCCTGCAATACCGATAACAATTGGCAAAATAATTATTTTTAAGTCATTGAATTCCGTATTTGCAAAGCTACCCATTAACCAGAACGTAATTGTCGGAAGTTGATCGTTTACATCAGCAACATATTTAATCAGTGATGTTAGAGCAGAAAATACCGAGGTCACAATAATCCCTGATAAAATATAGGACATGGTTTGAGCTTGCCCCTTGGCTCGAACCATAAAAAGTGTTAGGAACATACTGATAAGTCCGAATGCTAACGACAATACTGATGTCATCACACCCATGCCGGATGTAAGGAGTATTCCAAGCGCCGCACCAAATCCTGAACCGGAACAAACACCAAGAATATCAGGACTGACAAGAGGATTCTGAAATAGTCCCTGCAGTGAGGCTCCTGCTATGGACAATCCTGCTCCAACGAGTAACGCAATCAGAATACGCGGCAGCCGGACTTGAAACAGGACATGCTCTGCGACTTCAAAGCCCGGATACGAAACTCCAGTTAGCTTTGCTTCTATAAGCTTTAAGACATCCCCATATTCCATATGGTAACGCCCTCCAAAGAGTGACGCTACCATTACAAGAACAAGAAGCCCTGCGAGCAAAATAAACTTTAATTTAAAATTATTTTGGTTTTTTATTGTTTTTTGGTTTTTTATTGTTTTTTGGTTTTTATTCATAATCATTATTTCTGCAACTTTCGTGGACTAAGCACAGCAGAAATCAGCTCCTCCTCCAGCGTTATTTTGTACATCCTGCTGTAATAATCTTTAAACAGCATTTTAAAATCACTCTCACTCAACAGCTCCGGATAGCTTTTTGAAATCATCCAAAGGGGTGTAAGCGGAGCATCTGAGCATGGTGCACCCCATGAATAGATTCCTTGTGGAATATCAAAGATTGTGTTGTTTTTATAAGCGGAAAGCAAACTCCAGTCCTGTCCATTCATTTTGTTTTTCAGCATAGCAGAAGCAGGACTTCCGATAAATACATAAATAAAATCGGGATTCCACTCATAAAGCTGTTCCATACTGACTTCAGCCTGTCCTGATATTTCTGCTGCCACATTGACAAGACCGCTTTTTTCAAACCACGTATCTGCATAAGTTCCGCTTCCATATACGGAAATCACACCTCCCGTATTGCTGAAAAGAAATAGTGCAGTCTTTTTTTCTCCTGTATATGTATCAAGAACCTCTGTTCCCTTTTTGTTGGAAGCTTCCCATTCGTTTTGAAGCGAAACAGAATTATCTACCTCAAATATCTCACGCATCAGGTTATCCCATGCGATCGTAACTGTTTCCGGATTGTTATCTCCTTTTTTCATCATATCGACAATAGGTATCCCAAGATTTTCAATGCCCGATTTCTGAGCTTCTCCATAGTAAAACACAATATCCGGTTTGAGATTTAAAAGCTCTTCTGTATTCGAAACAAAGCCCTCACTTACAAATGAGGTCTCAACACCATTCCAGTTGGGGAAAAGCTTGCTTACAATTTCAGTATTTGAAGTCGTAAAAGCTCTGGAATTAGCTCCTACAATCCTATCGGGATCAGAAAGAACACCCAAAAGCACTGATATCGTTGGCGGAGATATGATGACTACACGCTGTATTTCTGCTGCCGTCGGCACAGTCACGGTGTTTCCTCCTAAATCGGTTATCGTTCTCATGCCTGATGCTGATAAATTTTTAGACTCTGTAACAGATACATTTTCAGTCGCCCCGCAGCCTGCTAAAGCCATAGTCAAAACAATCGATAAAATTAAGAACAATATTTTTTTAGATTTCATTTTATCCCTCCAGTTATTTAAAAATGATTTTCTATCAAAGCATTTGCATGCTTCAAAAATTCCTGAATGATATGAAGTTCGTTGTCATTCAAACTTTCAAGATAGGCAAACAACGGGCGGTCATATTCCTGATGATACTGGTTATGAAGCTTATAAGCGATTTCCCCTTTTTCTGTAAGGAAAAGACAGAATCGCTTTTTATCCTCGTCATCCTCCTTTTTTTCGAGAAAGCCGTGTTCTTCAAGCTTTCGGACAGTTTTTGCTACTACAGCACGTGTTACATTAAAGTTTCGTGCCATTTCAGAAATAAATATACCTGGATGATCACCCACCATTTTAATCATGTGGATTTCTCCACGATAGAACTGCATTTCTTCCAAGCCAAAATCTAATATATTTGTCTTTCCATTGGCTATTCGCTCTGTCATTTGTATAAAATCATTAATCACAAGTTTTTGTAACTTTTCCATCTTGGAGACCTCCCTTTCTTTTTAAGTAGAATTCGCCTTGCAGCCCTTCAAATATTCCACCGTCATCATCACTATGAATATGTTGAAATCCATGTCTTGTTAAAGCATTTTCAATATCCTTTTTTGTAAGCAGTACATCCAGACCATCCAAATGACTAGATAACCAGCCAAGAATACTCTCAGGCGGATTCTGATAATCCTCACTGACATTATGTGTAACAACATATAAGTAACCGTTTGATGTTAAAGCGTTATATAATTTGCTCATCACGGAATCCAAATGGTCTTTTGCAAAGTCCAGTACTCCTGAGGCAATAATCAGATCATATCCTTTTCCGATATCATCTGCATTAAAGTCTCCTTCTATCACACTTACATGCTCAGAGAGGTTTCTCTCTGACACTAATTCACGTGGCAGCCGTGCTACGTTAGGATGCTCAAAAACAACGCTTTTGCAATTTGGAAAGGTAATTGCAAGTTCTATTGCAAGAATTCCTGAGCCTCCTCCGAGGTCAAGTATCTTTTCAGGGGTTTTATTTCCATAAAGACTTGTAACTGCTTGAATCAGAGACTGAACACGCCCTGTATACATTTCAGGTATACTCACCCGTGCAGCCTCATAAAAATCATATACCTCTATCCCTCGATTATTGTTTAGAACGTTTTTGTTAGGGCCGTTTAACAAACGCTCTTCGATATTTTGCAGAGACATCATTTTCTCTCTAAAAAGAATACTCTCGCCCAAATAAGCTGAACTGTTTGGATTTAAAAAGTCATTACTCTGCTGTGTATTTCTATAAGCTTCGTTACTTTTTTCAAGTAATCCAATGGATGCTAATGCATTTAGCACAAAAGATAAATTCCGCTCATTTAAGTCTGATTTCGTTGCAACAGCTTTTGGAGTTTCCCAGCTTTCCAGATAAGAGAACAACTTCAATTTTAATGCTGATAAAAGCAGTTCTGTCTCTCGTTTCTGATGAAGCATTTTATAATACAGCTTTTGATTCCCTTTTGACTGATACATTATTTCACTTCCTTTCATTGGTTAGTTATCGCTAACCTATTGTATGCCAAGTATACATCCTTTTTAATTGTATGTCAAGCATACAATTAAATTATTGGAAAGCCTTGTTTGATAAAATGGGAAAGGGCATATCCGGCTGCCCTGTCCCATTTTTTTAATTACTTCTGCTTACTTTTGAATTACATTATATCATTTTTTTGTCTATTCAAGGGTGTCCGTAATTTCAGACATGTAAAATACCTTACAAGCCCTCTATTTTTCAATGTTTTTGCCACGTTCCAACAAGCAAACGACCTCCGTATGCCTTGAGTAGACAATAATGATGTCATAGAAAGCTAGTGGTCCCTTGTTGGAAGAGTATTTTCTATTGCTCTTTACTAAGAATTACCTCAATGCTGTTTCTCTATTTCTCTCTGAATTTCAATTCAAAATTTCATATACCTCAAATTATCTTTTAACCAAGTATCTGACAGTTTCCCTCAATTCATTGCTAAATTCTGCGAGATCTTCAAAACTAATTGCACCCTCATTTATAAGTGAAATAATATTATAAATAAGGTTTGACCGGCTCACTTCTACTCTAACACCAGCTTTCTTCCTATCATCTTTTATTCTCTTCTACAACCGCCAAAACTTCTCTGATGGATCAGAGTCTTCACTTAATAATTCTATGTATTCCTTACCGAGCCTGTCCATATAGGATTCCTGCCAATCGGCAATCTTTTTTCTAATAATGATCCTCCGGCATAGCCGGAGGTTTTTCTTATGCGGGCAAAGCCCTCTGTTACTAGCAACGCCTTAAGGCGTATGTGGTCTAACACTTGCTATAACTTACTTGCTACCCGTGAACGGGTCTGTTAATTCTCTCATCGTAATTTGATCTTCAATCTGATCTTCTTTCAGTTGATTTTTTATATACTCTGCGATTTTCTTTGTGTTTTTCCCCGTTGTATCAACAAAATATCCTCTGCACCAGAAGCTCCGATTGGCATATTTGTATTTCCAATTCCCATGTCTCTCATGCAATATGATACTACTTTTACCTTTCAGAAATCCTACAAATGCTGACACACTCATCTTTGGTGGTATTTCTACAAGCATATGGATATGATCGGGAAATATCTCAGCTTGAATGATATTTACTTTTTTCCAATTGCACAATTCTCTAAGTATTTTTCCGACTTCTTCTTTATGCTCGTTGTAAAATATTTTTCTTCTATATTTCGGAGCAAACACTATGCGGTACTTACAATTCCACGTCGTATGTGCTAGACTATTTTTATTATCATTCATGTTTTAAAACTCCTTTCGATATTTATACTGTAGTTGCCAGACCACAGTCTTATTATATCTTTAGGAGTTTTATTTTTCATCATCGCTAAAGCTTCCACGGAACCACCGGCATTGCCGCAATGGCATTAAGTTAAGCATTTTAAAACATGGATACAACAAAGTAAAAAGTGAAGGATAGAGAATGCCGAAGTGTATTATCTGTTCTTCATGT
>NZ_AUFC01000032.1 GCF_000426305.1 Anaerovorax odorimutans DSM 5092
AGTTAGGATTAGAACTTCTTTCTGATTTGCTATAGCCTAAATGATCATCCATTTCAGATTCCATCATACTTTTAATAGTACCTCCAAGCAAATCTCTCAAAGCATCTTGAATATCTTCTGCTGTTTCGATATCATACTCTTCAATTAAACTTGCAATAATGTTTTTCTTCCCTTCGGTCAATGGACCAACTTTGTACACATTTTTCTTTGCCATAAAAATAGCCTCCTATAATAATTTGATTTTATCATAGAAAGCTATATAGTTTTAATATTTTACAGACTTTTTTTCACAGTCTCCATAGTTAAGTGAATTACCTGTCAGCTCTTCACACCTTTTGTTAAAGTATGTATCAAGGAAAGATACATTTGATCCCTCAATGCCTGAAAAATAAATGGTATCAGCTGTGCCTGCATCATGGTCATCTTTGACAGCAATACTTATTTTTCCTGAAAACTCATTTTCATTCTTATCATAACCTTTATAGCTGATCGTTAGCGTACCATCATAATCATCGTCGGCAAGAAAAGATACATCATCTATAGACAAGTCTTCATCATAGTAATACTTTTTTGAATCACTGACCTTAGCCTTATTCTTGCCATCATAATCATAATAGAGTACTCCCTTTGATGAAGATGGTAAGGTGAACTTCACGTACTTGAGATTTTCTTTCTTCAGCTTCTTGCATACCTTATTGAAATCGTCTTCGTGAAAGTCTACATTATCTCCCGAATTTACTGAATATTCGATCGTATCCGCATCACTATCGCTACCTTCAACAGTTATTTTTATTTCTCCTGAAAACTCATTTCCATCCTTATCATAACCTTCATAGCTGATCGTTACTGTACCATCATAATCATCATCAGCAAGAAAAGAAACATCATCTATGGACAAATCGTCATCATAATAATACTTTTTTGAGCTACTAACCTTAGCTTCATCCTTACCCTTATAATCATAATAAAGTACCCCCTTTGATGAAGATGGTAAGGTGAACTTCACGTACTTGAGATTTTCATCCTTTAGCTCCTTGCATACCTTATTGAAATCGCCTTCGTGAAAGTCTACATTATCTCCTGCATCTACCGAATATTTAATCGTATCGGCATTATTAGATGAAGCAAACGATACTGTAGGAACAAAAAGAGTAACCATCATCATTGATAAAATAATGGAAATGTGTTTTTTTAAATTACTTTGCATTTTTATCCTCCTAACTTACATAAAAAATACTTTTTCTTGAACACTCTTAAAGGAATCTTTTACATAATTTTACCATATAAAATTGACTATTACATGTTTTATTTATGTGACCCTTGTGAAAATTATACTTTTTTTCACAATCAGCCTTTAAGCTGCAAATTAATAAATGCTAAAATAACGATATAAAGAAAAATTGTAACGCACTAGCGATACAACTTTCGATTTGATATTTTTGTTTAAATTAATCTGTAATCAGCTTTTCTTAATTTTAAATATTATTGCATATTCTCTTAAACAGGAATCCTATTTTTATATATCTTAGTTTATATTTTTTAAAAACTTAAGTGCTGAAGCGGAATTTATTTTTCCCCATCCATAAACTGAATCATAACCTTTATCTCCCAAATCTTCAGCTGATATTGAAATAGTATTTCGAATATCTTTTGGCGTACTGCTTGGAGCTTCCGATAACAAAGAAGCTATAATCCCTGCGGCAGAAGCATTAGCATAGGAAGTTCCCGAAAAGCATCTTACATTTTCATCTAAAGATAAAGCTTTGATATTTTTACCTTGAGTTACACAAAATACTCCATTACGCTGTGAAAATTCGGCTATTTCGTCATTCCCATCAATTGCACCTACACCTATTACAGTATCATAAGCAGCAGGATAATATATCTTTTCAGCTGCTCTTTCATTATCATTTCCCACAGCAGCCACAATAATAACTCCTTTTTCCTCTGCATACTCTACCGTTTCTCTCAGATTGTCATCATCCTTAGTTGTTCCTGAACTAATACATAAAACTTTACAATGATACACATCAATTGCATCTCTCATGGCTTTAATCAAAAGCTCTAAACCTCCATTTTTTGTAACACCAGAAGGATAGCGAGATTGATAAATCAAAGGAACAATAGTTGCTTTCGGAGCCGTACCAATTAAAATATTCTTATCATTTTTTACTCCCAGAATCACAGAAGCAACTCTGGTTCCATGGCCGATTTTATCTTCCAATCCTTCCTCTGGGAAAACATAGTTTTTTCCTTGTACTATCTTCTCTTGAAATTCTATTCTATAATTTCCCATTATCCCTGTGTCAATAATTCCAATTCGAATCCCTTCTCCATTATGCAAATTATCTGCAAAAATGGCTTGAGGAAATATCAAGCTCCATATAATTACTGCAAAATATATAATGTATTTTTTTCTTTTCACTTTTTTTCCCTTTCTGCAAGGTAAATTACGGAATACATTGCCCATAAAATGGCAATGTACTCCATGCTGTTATACTTAATAATCTACTTTTCCTTAGTTTCCTTCGTTTCTTCCTTTGTATTACACTTATTAATAAACCTTAAAATCAAGGCGGAGACTTCTGCTCTTGTAGCAGTATTTTTTGGATATAGCATATTATTATTGCTGCCCTTAAAAATTTCTGATGATAAAGCCCACTCAACAGACTCCCTTGCATATTCGGAAATATCTTCTATATCCTTGTAATCAGAAGTATTCACTTTTTCTTCATAAGTCAGGTCATAGTTCTGACATTGTGCATATCTGTACAAAAATACTGCTATTTGTTCTCTTGTTACAAGATTATCCGGTTGGAAAATTCCTTCACTAACTCCTTTTACAATTCCGTATTTTCCTGCCCAGGATACATACGGTGCATAATATGATTTCTCTGCAACATCAGAATATTGAGTATCATCTGCTTTTGATTCAACATTGCCCATTCTACCCAAAACAGTGACAAACATGCCCCTTGTCATTCCTTGTTCCGGAGCAAAAACAGTATCTGTAACGCCTTTAAAAAGACCTCTTTCAACAACGGCTCTAATATATTCTTCAGCCCAATGTCCTCTCACATCCGTAAATTTATCAAATATTAAATCAGACACTTGTGAAGCTTTAGCAAAAACAGCTTTTATTGTATGTTTTTCTGTAATATTTTCAAAGTTATATTTTTTAACTACACCTATGCTCTTTCCATCTACTAAAACATCTTTAATCTCATATCCTTCAGATGGCGTTATGGTAAATGTCCTTTCAGAATTCTTATCCACATCCACACTTCCTGAAGGACTTATAGTTCCATTTTCACCTGCAGATGCAGTAATAACATATGATTTGTCATTACTTTTCCCTGAACTGCCATTACTGTTTCCACCGGAAATTTTCTCAAATTGTGCAGTTACAGTTACATTACGTCCAGGCATAGTAAAGGAATTACCTTCAATTCCTGCCTGATTAACAATTACCTGTTTAAGCCTATATCCCTCTGTTGGTACAGCAGTAACTTTTATAACAGAATCCTGTTTTGCAGAAATTTGAGAAATCTCTATTTTCCCGCCTTCTGATGGCTGAATAACATTAATATTATAGTAAGTATCACCTGTTATACTTCCACTTGATTGTGACCCAAATACAGCAGCTGCTGTATAGCCTCCATCTTCCGACACCATCAATTTTCCTAGAACCATACCTTGCGCGCCTGCTCCTACAGTAAGCATACCCTCATCTGTGACAGAAGCTGCTCCCGAAATTGCAGCAGTATCCCAAGATACAAGGGAGGAGTTATTTAAAACGATTTCTCCTTCCTCATTCTTATCAGAAGATTGCACACTTGCTTTCAATATAAGATTTTTTACAAATTCAGCATCTGATTGCTTTCCTCCTGTCAGTGACTTATTTGTAATATCAACTCCATCTGCATAAAGTTTTAATGTATCAATCTTCCCAAGAGCCTTATTATTAACAGTAACTGTCTTTACCGTTTCATTACCTGCCTTATCTTTAACCAATACTGTAACATTTTGAGAAGCCATTGTCTTATTTAGATTTATGGTCTGACTGAATCTGCCGCTGCTGTCAATAGATGGCGAATATTCAGTTCCATTAATATTAATCTTTGTTCCCTTATCTGTAATTCCCTTTACCTCTAAAGTTCCGTCAGTTTCAAAGAAACCACCATTTATAGGTTCTTCAAGCATTAATCTAGGAGGTAATGTATCTACGGCAAAACGTTTTTGTGCTAAGACCCCATCCCCAGCGCTATTGGTACCTATAAACATTAATGTATGATTTCCGTCTTCAATCTCATTAAGTACAATTTTAGAATTGTCACTATTTATAATCTCTTCTGATAATCCTGCGGTATTTTTTGTTCCATCACCATCAGCCCATTGGTAACCTGTATCCAGATACCATCTGCCTGATACACTTTGATCGGATTTCAAATTAAAAGTAATATTATTGGTTCTAAAAGTATCAATCATTACATTTTGTGCTTCCCCGTTAGAGTACCCTACTTCCACAGCTCCTGATGCTGTAAACTGTACATTTGCAGGCTCAGGCTTTGATAAAATGATTTCATTTGAGAAAGTCTCAGAGGAATAGAATATTATAGGGTCGCCTGTATCTGAAGAAGCATCTTCCTTATAAGCTGCTACCCCCAATCTATAGACTTTACCTTCTTCAAGACCTCTTGTAACAGTCTCTGTTTTTTCAGCACCATTTTCAATAACAGGATCTCCATTCTCATCAGTTACTGTGTAAGTATAACTATTTCTGCCACCCACTGATAATTTTTTTGTATCTTTTATATATGCCATTCCACCATACTCACTAAGAGTCCACGAATTATCGCTTTCCTTTTCATAAACATTAATTAAATAGCCGTCATAGTCTCCGTCAGGTGCCTCTACATTTGCATCTATCTGATAATCTCCTCCATTTACTGCACTTACAGATTTCGGAGAAAAAGGCAGTTTTGTATTTGTAAACTGGAATTTGTCTGCTGAAACCGCAGTTTCACAAAGTTCTCCTTCTTTTGATGCAATCACCTTCAAATAGTATTCTCCGCTCTCCAAGCTATGAGGAAGCTCAAAGGTTACTTTTTTAGCACCGTCAATTATACCTGAACTTTTATCTAACTTGTAAATCAAAGATTCCTCTTTATCTTGATCATTTTTCACTGCCATAAAGCTTAATTTCTCAAATTGATTCAATTCTGAACCGTTCCAATTTACAGTCAATTTATTGCCATTAGCTAAAGATGCACTTACATTATCCAAACTTGCCATAGGACGTACATTATATAAAAGCAAATCTGCCGCTGCATCAGGGGTTTCAATGTTCCATTCTTTGTTATAAACTTCATCTGTTGTAAATGTAACATTCAGGCTTGCTTTTTTTGTGTCGGTATTATAAGTAAGGTTTGCATTTGAATTTGAGTTTTCAACTGAATTTGCATCTAAATCCTGATTATAAATTTTTATTTCATAAGAAGTTCCGTTATTATCTTTTACTTGAATATTTTTTGCAAGTTCCATTGCTTCTGCTTTTGTCTCGGCACTATAAGTCATGGATAATATAGCATCGTTGTCTCCTTCTCTATTGCCAAGATTCAAAAGGTGTAATTTTTTATCCGCTTTTGATTTTACAACAGCGGAAGTTGTTCCATCCATAAGTACAGTTGCAGAATCTATGTCTTCTGCCAATTCTGGCTGTGCTGCTAACTCAAAATTAGTTCCTACATGCATATATAAAAGTTTTCCGGTTTCAGGATCTTTATATACCGGAATATCATCGGTTCCAAGTAATTCAGGGAAGGATGGCTCAGGTGCATTTCCGCCAAATCCAAAGTCTACATCTCCGCCCCAATAATAACATACGCCTGCTTTGATTCCTATTACCTCAATACCGCCCCATATTTTATCAGAATTTGCTCCTAAATCAACACTTCCTAAATGTATGCCCCCTATGAAGAATACCTCATCAGGTATCTTTATTCCGGCTTTAACATAAAATTCAAAAAATCCATCATCTTGAACTACAATATATCCGCCTCCGCTTATAATATTCAAAACATTAACGCTGACAGATGCCAAGAAATAAAATTCAGGATACCAGTCAAACTGAAGCTGGGCATGATTTAATACTTTAATATCCGTATCCGTAATAACACCATCACTAACTTTAATTCCAAGACCCCTTAAGCTAAGTGATAAATCTGCTTTCGCCGAAAAGACCTGCATAATAGATAATTGTGCAGAAAGCAAAATTTTTAATGGAGGTACAGAATCTGTTGCAAATATAGTATCATATAATTTGTCAATACCTCCTCCTCCGCCTTGGAGCCATACCACGCCAAATCCATCTACATTAACCCCCGGCTTGAAACCTTTAATAAAGAAATAGAGTTTATCTGGAACAGGATATCCGTCTTTACTCTTTATATATATCTCTGCTTCCACTTCCATTTTTGTAAATTTACATTTTCCTGCAACACCTACCTGCCAATCACCAATAGTATTGATTGTTAACTTTGCAGCCATTGTAGGCATAGCAGGCGTATATCCGGGAATTTGGAGTTCTACAGTTGTATTAAAGCCAATATATTCGCCACCGAACAATATATCTTTTACCTTAATACTACCTACCCCTTCATCAGCTTTTTGATCCATCCTCACTTGGTCCTTATGATATTCCCAAGCACTTCGCATATGCTGTGAAGTGTAAGATCTATCTTCAAAGAAGGTTAAGTTTATTTTATCAAATAAATCTAACTGAACAGGAGATTTTTCTGCATTATTAGGAATGAGAAAAGAAAGATCCAAATTTGCGCCAAAACCTATAACACGCCTTAATTCACTGCCATTATCTTTTATCACTCCCAATTCACCATAACGAAATTCAAAAATCATGCCTGCAATTGTTTGAGCAGCTCCGGCAGCACTTGGCCATATTAATGTAATGGTTTCCTTATTTGCCATAGGATCAGGATTGCTCTGTCGTTTACCGTTTTTATCAAATGGTATCAACTCATAATCGGTACCATTCTTAATAGAAGTCAGAGCAGAAACCCCTCCTTTCCATATAGTAGTACGTGCACCTGTAGTATATAACTCTGCATCAAAATCCACATTAATAGCCTGATTCGGTTGATTGTAATTTTCTATGGAAACAGAAACACTTCCGTTTTCTATATCAATGCAATTGTTTAAGGTCATTACATTATCGCTGCTTCCTGTAGAAACGCCAGTATATTTTAGCACTGTTCCATCTGGGGCCACTTGATCTGCAGCACTAATTTCCCCTTTTAATTCAAGAAGAACCTCGCCTAAATCATTTTTCCCTTTCTCATATGCAGTTTCACTTCCGAAAGTTTTAATCTCATATTGTGACTGGTCATAAGAAGTACCTTTTTTTTGAATAACCGCAATAACTCCATATCCATCATTTCTGTAAGCTTTATCATCACTTACTGCAAATTTCATAGCAGGAGCTGCAATTTCTTTTTTCCCCGTATCAGTATAACTTATTACCAACTGATAATTTCCCACAGCCATCGTATCATTTAAAACCACATCTATGGTATTATCCTCTTCATTGATCAAAAACTGCTCTGCAGGTATTTTATAGGCTTTCCCTTCTCCGGTTACAGGTCTTGCGAGAACTTTATATTCCGACTTATTTGACAACATGTTAAAATTATCTCCTGTCAAAAATAAATGACGTGTCCCTTCATTGTAAATAATATCAGGAGAAATACCTGTAAATTTAATTTCAGGCAGCTTTCCATCTCCTCCCGGACATAAAATATAGCACATTCCTTCACCAAGAAGATTTTCTTCCAAAAGCTGACCACTTCCTGTAGGATCCACATCTGCACTCACATTATATACTTTAAAATGTACTTTTCTATAAGCTGCCTCTGCTCCTATAGATGCATTAAAATTCCACGAAATTGTCTTAGTCTCATCAACTTTAAAGTCATTGATCTCTTTCGTATAAGGGTTTACATAGCTTGTATCTGTCTGAATCACATTATCATCACTGACAGGTGTTATACCCGTTTGACAGTAAGCTGCAACCTTTACTTTCTCATACTTTTTCGCTGTATTAGTTTTAAAATTTTCAATAGATGTCTGTATCGTAAAATCACCATCGTCTCCGCCTTCAAACTCACTTTTATAAGTTTTATTATCTTCTGCCAGTTTCATAGATGATGGTGCTGTCATATTTACAGAAACCGTATTATTATCTGAAACTTTTTCATTGGAATATACACCATAATAAGTAGCAATAGACTTTGAACTTTCATTTGTTACAGTTCCAATGTTGTAATATAACGCATAAGCACTATCTGCTGTAAGATATTTTTTATTATTAGGATTTGTAAATGACAAATCTGTATCAGGTGTGAAATCAAATACACTTGCTGCCAGATTGTTCCAATGTCCGAAAGCGACTTTATCAGGTTTACATTCTTGTTCATTTATTGATGCGTTTACTGTATATGCTAAAATAGTTGGGTTATTTACATCATCATACGCAAAAAAGGTTTTTTCATATAAACTTCCGTCCGTATTGGGAAATTCACTCTCTTTTTCAACTCTTTTGTATTTTCCGTCTGTTCCTGCCATCTCATATATGGCATAATCTTGATACCCTAAAGCTGTATCCATAAGAATTCTGGCACTTATATCAGCTTTAGAGCCCGTTGTTTCTGCAGTATATGAAATATATGCCATCCCATGATTGTTAGAGCCTGCATTAGCAAGCTCTATTCTCTGGGTAAATTTCAAGTCATCTACTTCCCACTGTGCGGTTATACCTGCAGCATCTTGAGTAACTTTAACTTGATGATCCATAAGTCCAAGAAAGCTGTATTTCCCACCGAAAATATAGTCCTTTGTTTTACCATCTCTTGTTACTCTAAATGAAGTGAAAGAAGTATCATTTTCTCCACGAGGAAACAATAAATTTTTATTATTATCATCCTTGTTTAGTTTATCACCTTCTACTGTCCTGATATCAAAACCACCATTTTTTGCGGAAACAGTGACTTCCAGAAAACCATTATTTAAGGAATAGGTGTCAGGAGTTTGCAATTCTTCTGCCAAAACTTTTAAAGGAAATACTCCTATCATCATTATGACGGTTAGAAATACAGCTACTCCTCTCATGAAGCTTCGTTTCATATTTTCGTCTCCTTACTTTTGTATATAAACATAAGTGATATAATCTTTACGATTCTGTGCCTGAACATATATTGTATAAAAACCTGTATCAGGTAAAGTGAAGCTATCTGTCTCTACTTGTGTTGATCGGATCTTCATTTGCCCTGCCGTTTTTATACCTGCTTTATATGACACTGTACATGGCTCTGTATCTATCCCGTTAGATGGTAGATTTTCAATAGTCAAAGTAATATCATTTTTTTTCACTACCATTGTGGACTCAGGCTCTGTACTTTCTCCGTTTATAAGCAGATTCAAGCTATTCTTGTCATATATTCTTAAAATTCTTTGGGCATTAGAAATATTTCCTACGCTATCTTCTGCCTCATAAGTTATATCATATTTTCCTATTTCCATATTATCTGTAACAGAGACAGGTTCTTGTACTTCACCTTTTATCAACATTACAGATTTTATAAGCGCAATCAATCCGTTGTCTTTATTATCACTCACCGTAACTCCAGTTCTAAGCTTATTCAAAATATCAGTGGCACTGCTTCCTTCTTTTACAGATATTGTGGGTGTTGCAAAAATAATGGTTGGAGACATTGTATCCGGGATTTCTGCACTTAGATAATTATATATCTTTGTTCCTTTTACATTGTCTGTTACTTCAATGGTATAAAATACTCTGCCGTCTTCAAAGTCAAATTGAAATGAATTCCACTCATTTGCTTTTGCATTTACAGTCTTATTACCAAATACGATGGTCCCTGCTTTGCTGAGTTTTACATAAAAAGTATCTCCATCTTTAATATTAAGTTTTTCTGAGCTGCTAACTGCACCTTGATCCTTTGCTGAAGTATTAAATGAAACTAACACTGATTCTTTATCCAATTCATCAACGGTTACTGTATGAACCAATATATTTCCCGCTTTGTCTGTAAAGTGCATATCATATATGCCATTTGCAGTAAATGTACACGTAAAATTCTTCTTTGCTGTTATTTTTTCTTTTGAAGAATCTTCTGCAAGGAAAACATCTTTATCTGTTTCAAACGTATAAGTTACACTCTGTTTATCTTCTGAAACATGAGAGTTTTCTGTAACATTAAATGCACTTTTATCTATACAATTTACATTTCCTAAACTATATACAGCAAATTTTCCGTTATAAGATTCAAAATATAAATCAATATCTTCATTTTCATGATAAGTTACCACGCCCCCACCCTGAATAAAGCTAATTTCAACCTTTGCACTATCCACAGGCTCAAGAGTACCTTTTTTATAAGCTTTTACTGTTTTTATAGTTTTATTAAATCTAATCTGTGCTATAACATCTTTATTTGTAGATTCTGTAGGAGGCGGATAAAGCCCATCTTCAACTCCTTGCCCTTCTCCTGAAGGTCTCCATTTTACACTTGTAATCTCCGGTGAAGAAACGTCGAGCCAATCAACTTTAGCGTTGGCGCTTGATGTATTTCCAACTTCGTCTTTAAAGTAAAAGACAAAATCTTCATTATCCAAATATTTATGATAATAAACCCCATCATGATCACCACCTGAAGCTTTTTCTACGCCTGCAATATTAGTAACTGTTATATCTTCATTTGGATTTAGATAACCAATTACTGAGTAAAAGGTTTCTGCTACATACTCTACTGTAGCTGTAGGTGCTGTGTTATCTATTTTATTAAAGTCCATTATTGGCAAAGTTGTCGTATTTCCCTTTTCATCTACTAAATAAACAACAAAACGTGCATTTTCATTTACGATAACCGCTCTATCTTCAACTGTTACACCTGGTATATTATCACTTATGTCGTTATATCCGCTTATTGCCGTTGCAGGATTCTTCACAATAAGCTTTACGCCGCTGTCATCAAATATATTAAAGCTTAGTAAATATCCTTGTGCCTTGTGCAGCTTTTCTAAGGCTTCTTCTAATGATGTACTATTATTGTAGCTGTCATCCTGCTGATTCATATAATCTAACTTTGAATAAAAAACCAAATCATAATCAGGGGCTTCTTTATCTTCTGCAGTTGAAATTACATCATGAGGTAAGGTAACTGTCATTGAACCTTTATTTTTCGCGGAATCTTCATATTCAAAAGTATATGCGTCACCTGCTTTAGCACCATTTGTAAAAGTGTAAGTTAGAGGTCCATTGGTTCCTGTAAGAAATTCATCACAATATAAACCTGCAACAACTGTACCTTCTGTAAAAGGAACTCCTTCCTCAGGTATTCCAGCAGTATAATAAATGTATGGTTTAACTTGCTCTATAGAACGATCTATATTGGAAACTGAAATAGTCTTATCCTTAGTTGTTCCACTTCCATTCACCATAGTAAATATAATGTTTCCATTATCAGTCATTGTAATTTCAGCTGATTTTTTATCTTCTGAAATGATCCCTTCTATAAAAGAGCCATCATCACTATTTATAAGCTTACCTTGTAATTTTTCAATACTTGCACTACTTCCTTCAGGAATTTCAATTGCCGCGGTAACATTTTCCCTGGTTGGTTCTGTTACAGAAAACTTCACATTAGCATTAAAATCACTGAAAGCTGATAACATTACATCCTCAGTATAATGTTCACCAAACAAATCTGAATATGATAAGCTGCATATTCCATTAGAGTAAATAGCCACCGTATCTGTATTTTTTCCAAATACAAGATTACTGTTAACAGGGGTGGTAACAAGAACTGGTGCTGTAAACTCTAGACTTACTTTATCTTCGCTAGTAAGGTTAACACTGTCAAAAGCAGGTTTAATATTTTTAATCTGTAATTCTAAATACGTATCATCAATCGGCTCTCCTTGTATTTCATCCCATTCTTCAGTTTCTTCATTATAAACCTCTTCAGATTCATAAATTTTAGATACATTTCCTGCTTTATCAGAGCCACTGAAAGTAAGTATTCTATTGGAATAATCTGCCGCATCCCCCTTATCATCAAACTTAAATGCACCCCATATTTCTACAGTCTTACTTAATTTATCTGAAGATAAAATAGTTTTTGTCTTATATATGCCTTTAGCCTTATCAGTATTAGATGCATTCCAGATACCATTTCCATCATTTTTAACAGGAACTTCAACCATAATAGATTCATTAGTCCCTTCTTCTTCATTCTCACCACCATCAGATTCTTCTTTTTCATTCAGCAATGAAGAGTATTCTTCATCAAATGTTAAATATACTTTACCATCTGTTATATCTTTATCATCAGTCATCTCAACAATAACATGAAATTCATTTTCAGGAGTCTTTTCCGAACTTTTTTTCACAGTTACAGTTGGTACTTTATTATCTATACATTGGATATTTTTCTCTTTTATAGTTATATTGCCAAAGGAGTCCATCACATAGAAACAATATTCTCCATTTTCTGTTATTGTAATAGGTTCTAATGACTCTATTTCTTTTTCACTTGGAACATACTCCCCTTCTTCTTTTCTAAGACAGTTAAAATTAACTGCTCCGTTTATAGAATTAATATCTTCTGCAAAAGCTGTTATTAAAGAATCATCTGCATCTCCGCTGTTACTAAATTTAAGTTCAAATTCAGGAGCTTGATCAGAAGTTGAAATATTAATTTGCTTAACCGGTGACAATTCTCCGTTTAATGAATAACTCTGGTAACATAAAACATTGCTTCCATTTCTCATTATAGGAACGTACCAATTTCCTTCTGCATCTTTATAACTGCTTTCTTTTGAAACTGCATCATTATTAATAACATTTAACGGGATTCCCATTCCAAAGCTGCTGTCTATATTCTGCCATTGCGCATAGCTAGGAGCTTCTCCATTTGAAGTACTTGCTGCATTCCATATTTTTATTGACCCTAACAAATCATCAGGTTCGAAAAACTTAAGCTCTTCTCTTCCTTCATCCTCCGCAAAGTATACAAGCTTTGGTACTATATCCCTTGTAAGATACTTTTGAATAACCCTTTCACTTTTAAAGCCATCTTTATCCTGTGTCGTTCCAATCATTATATTTGAACAATCTGTATCAAAAGATTTACCAAATAAATAAGATCCATTATCTTCTGATTTAATTGAAATATGATAAATTTGATCTCCTTCATCTATAATATTGTTTCCGTTAACAAACATATCTTTGTAATATACTTTTTTTATTTGGTCTGAAGTCAAAGACTTTAATGAAACTTCAAAAGTATAAAATCCGGTTTTATCTGTTATTCCATCGGGAATAACAAAAGTCTGTTCTTTACCGCTTTTAATCGGTTTACCTTTTACAAGTGGTGTCATATCTTTTATAGAAGTATAACTTTGACCATCAGAAAAGGTTAAAGACTGCCCGTTTTTTGTTGCAAAATATCCAGATTTATTGATTCCATGCTCTGTATAATAAAAAGCAACATAAGTATCATCACTATCAAAATCAATTTCCCTGATCCCCCAATCAGGCTCCAAAGAGTTATCTAGGGAAAATGGAATTTTTGCTCCGTCTAAATTATTTAAGTACTTAGATTTCTCTCCCGGAATGAAATTGTTATCTTCCCATAATAAACCTTCTGTACCATCAGCTTGACTAACTATCCCAAAGTTAACGGCTGCTGTATCTGAAGATCTTGATCTTGGAGCAAGGGAAAGCTTAAATTCCTGAATATTTAAATTTCCTTCAATTCTGGTGAATGGAAGAAGGACGTTTACTCTTTCATAGTTACTGCCAGTAGCTCCCAACGTCTTTGCTTTTTCTAAAATTTCATTAGGTATAACTTCTTCTTTATTCTGCAAAAGATCATTATAATCAACTTCTTCTTTATTCTGCAAAAGATCATTAGGATCAACTTCTTCTTTATTGGATTCTTCTGTAATTATAAGTTCTTCCATTAAAACAGGATCAACTGAACCTATATTCTCTGCATCTTTAGTTTCTGAACTACTTTCTTCATCTATTCCTTTGTCATTATTAGACTCTATCTCTCCGTCATCTGCTTCATCTTGGGAATTAGAATCTGTATCACCGCTTTCTGTTTCCTCCTGAGAATCAGAATTTGTATTTCCGCTTTCTACTTCATCCTGAGAATCAGAATTTGTATTTCCGCTTTCTACTTCATCCTGAGAATCAGAATTTGTATTTCCGCTTTCTACTTCATCCTGAGAATCAGAATCTGTATTTCCGTTTTCTGCTTCATCTTGGGAATTAGAATCTGTATTTCCATTTTCTATTCCCCCTTCAGTAGCAGCTCCTGCATCATCAGACTCTTCAACTTCTTCATTTAAAATTTCTGGAGAAAGCTTTAGTTCTATATTTTCTTCTTCTTCAGAATATTCTCCTTTATAATAAAAGCTATTTTTAAAGTCTACACTTCCATCTTCTTTTCTTACAAAATAAATACCATCCGCTGAATCTAAATAAAATGCTGTATATTCTCCACAGCCATGATTAAAAAACTTCACATTTTTTGGAGCTAGGCCTGTACCTGAATATCTCCATACACTTAAATCTTGCGGAACATCACCATAAGCAGTTATGATTTTTAAATCTAAAGTTCCGTAATATGAAAGAAGTTTGCCCCCTATAACAATTGATTGAGGATTCAACATAGATCCAAGTAAATTTGTTTCATCTTCGCTCAGTTCTTCACTGTCTGTAAATAAGTACTGATTTTCTGATACCTTTGTAACTTTCGCTTTATACCATGTAGAATACCCTGATACCATAGCATCTTTGTAACCAGTGTTCATATTATATCCTACCTTTAAAGCTTTAAATAAATCTTCCTTAGTGGACAAATTTTCATCTCTGCTGGTTAATGCAATAACAAAATATTCATCATCTGTTTTGTTACTCGGATTTTTCAGCATAACTACAGAAGTCATTGGAAGATCAGTCATATTTTCATCGCTTCCTGAATAAGGTTTGAGCTCCATACCTATATCCACATTAGTTACAGGCTCATCAAGCCCATTTCTAATATCTATGTTAGCATTTGCTTTCTTTAAATCCAGCTCACACGGTATTCTTGCAGGTTCTTCTGACATATTTCCTTTTTCGTCTTCAGCACGCAAAAGCAAATCATATAAGTGGGTTTTTTCTTCTTCCAAATTATTCTTGCTAATCTTTATTTTAAAAGCTGTTTGACTTCCGCCCTCTTCAGTTTCACCAACAAATTTTATCCATTCATCACTATCAGGCTGTGCGTCACGTGTTACCCATTGATAATCTACTTTTGAGGGCAATACACCTCCCCCATCTTTTACGCTGACAGTAACAGTTAAACTTCCCTTTGAGGAATCAGAATCAAAATACTGCTTATAACCGCTGCTTGTAATTTCAGGAGCAACGTAATCAGCACAAAAATCTAATGAGAAAGCATCATATCCTAAATTTGCAGCATAGTCTGAGGATTTAATAACAATCTGTGGTTGATGTAAATTATATTTTACGTCATCTCTTAATTTAATATGGATATAATTTCCCGTTTCCACCTGTGTAAAATACATTAAATTTAAATCACTTCCATTACTGGAATTCCCACCGATATATTGATTTTCTTCGGGTCTATCAGCACTTGCTGATACATAATAATCAAAAGGATAAGTGGTATCAGCTTCTACATCCATAAGAGCAAAGCTTCCTTTTACACCATTAAATCCGCTGGCATATGCCCCCTTTCCAATTACATCAACATCATTTATCGTAATAGGAAAATAAAATTCATTTTTCTCATTCCCCTCTGTATAATATAGTGGTGAATATAAATTATCTTTTCCTGAAGCTGCATTAGTTTTTGCTATAGGCAATTGTGTATCCAGATATTGCTGCTGTGAAGGTACAGGTATCTGCTGAAACTCTTCTGTATTTTCCAAATTTACAGCAGCATTTCCTCTTAAATCTACAGTTCCTTCAGGAAAAATCAGTTTAATTATTTTTAAAGGAGTTTTCTCTCCGTCTGGCATCATATCTTTTGTAATTTGAATTGGATCGAAAGTAAGTTTAGATACAGCAATTCCATTAACTCCATTATCAATAGTTGATAAGTCTGCACCTGTTAAAGTAACCGGAAGGTTATTTTCTTTTGCATTTAAAATTGCCCTTATTTGTGATGTATCTTGAGACAATTTTAATTGTTCACTGAATTTTACACTGAATGTCAAATCATCACCAATTCCTGCGAATACAGCGCTGCGATCAATATCTTCCGGCCAGTCTTCAGCTTGAGAAGTTTGATTACTGTCTGATGATATTCTTGCACCGCTTATTGCAATAGAAGAAACTTCAGGTGATACATTATCTAAAAAACAATTGTTAGAAAGATTCTTTGAACTGCCCTGCCAGTTAACAGGATTTCCTGCCATATCAGTTACTAGTGAAGATGTCTTAGTCAATTCTGAATACTTTTGTAGATTTTTGCTTAAAGTTAAAGTAGATCCCCCATTACCTATCAAAGATAAATTAAATGATGAATTTCCGCCTAAATTATTAACCCAGCCTTGTTTTGATGAAATCCCAAAAATTCGTACATTGGTTTTTTTACCATTTATTGTTTCTGGAACGGTAAATTTAAAAGACATCCTTTTCCCTGATAATTCTACTAACTTAGCTTGTATTTCACTCGTATCAATCTGTGTATTACTTTCCGCTCCCAATATAACCAAATTTAAAAGGACTGAATTTGTCGGTACTGTATTACTGGCAAAACGTATATTTTCACTGAAATTAAGATTTAGATATCCTATTTCCCCTGCTTTAAATCCTTCCTGTTCAACTTCTCCGTCTAATTTTCTGCTGGCAGTGATACTAGTTATTGAAGGATTTTTATCATCAATAAGACCAATTGAAGTATGGGCAACTTTTGAACTACCGCACTTGCATCCCCTAGATTCGAAATATGCTCTAAAAGATACACTGTCTGTTTTTACTTTTGCAGTATTTTCATGAAATACTGCACTTTCATCTGGTGCATCAGTATCACAACATATACATTTTGTATAACTCTTCTTATTGTTTTTATCTAAAGAATATAAATAAAAATATGATCTGTCTAAGATATTGTAGTTATGTCTCCAAAAATTTTTATGTTTATCTGCAGTCATATCAGCAGAAATATAAGCAGATAATTCTCCTGATGCAATTAGTTTTTTAAGTACGGGATCATTGAATTGCCACTTATATTCTGCTTTCCACGGATCCCCGTTTCCTTGATGCATCATTCTAGTATCATAATTCAAAGCGGAACCTTTTTCCCCTGTACCTTTTACATTGCTGCCTGATGTTTTTTTGAAATTATAAACTAGGTTAAAATTATTATCAGTGTTACGCAAATAAGTTCTTTTAAACATATCATTACAGGAATTCACTTTGTTCATTATACCTATAGTGGGTAATTGCACTTTATAGCTTATTGAGTCTTCTGTTCCAGCCCAAATAGAAGCCGGGAAAACAGAAAAAATCATAATTATTGATAAAAATAAAGCTATATTTTTTCTTTTATTCTGCATTATTTAACCTCCTCTTTATTTTTTCCTTCTTTTTTTAAGAAATACAGTTATTCTTGTCAACTTTGATCATCTACCAAAGCATATATCCTTATTTGGATTGCAAAATTATTATTTCTTTTCTTTTTACACACTTTACTCCCTCCATTTAATTAAATATAATTATTTGAACACATAAAAACCATATCTTATATTTTTGACTTTCAACAAAATATAATGGCATATTTTAAACCTTTATAGTTTTCTTTTGTTATATAAAAACATCTGATAAAAAATTTAGTTATATGGTGAAAAGCATACTCGAATCACAATATTTTTTTATTCCCTTATAAAAAAAGAGAATGATAAATTAAAAAATTTTTATTTGCATAACTGGTAATTCTATAATCTTTACCGTTCCAATTATTAACTATTTTTTTAACTTCTCATTTGTATATAAAATCAATATTCCTGCTGATATGTATATAATTTTTATTGAAATATAAATATTGTTTTAACTACATATCTTTAAATTTTTCGTATAATGTTTTGATAAAAATAATTCATTTTCTTTTTATGTAGAATACAGTTTTTAAGATATATAATAAACAAAAAGACTACTGTACAGTTTTCACTATACAGCAGCCTTCTTAATTTGTAGTGGGCCCTCAAGTACTATTTTTTTAGATAAAACATTTTTTCCAATTCTAACCGTTTATTCCTTCCATCACCTACAATATGCAGCTTATCAAAAATACGATTCAGTTGATTTTTAACCGTACTCTCAGAAAGGTGCAGCATTTTTGCAATTTCTAAATTCATCCTCCTCTGTGCCGCTAACTTTGCAATTTCCAGTTCACGCTTTGTCAGACCATAATCTTCATCTTCGCCCCAGATTCCCTGTAGAATTTTTCGTTTTCCAATATTAAATTGACGACCTAAAGAAATAATTTTGCGGATTTCATCCGTGTAAATACCGGATTTTTGTAATGTAGCCAGCTCTTTAGAAATATAACAATAGTTCTCTGCAAATGGCATTACAATACCATCAGGCAATGCCATATCTAATGCTATATTCAGCTCGTTTTTTGCTTCTCTGCTGCAAGAAAGGGCTGAATAAGCTGAAGCAAGTTGAATATGTAACCATATTTCACACAATACATTGTTATAAACGCTGTACAACTCTTCACATTCCTCACGCCTAGCGATTACTTCCGTCCATTGCTTCTTTGCAAGTAAAAGTTGATTATAAAAGGTAAGCAGCATTGGCGTAGCAGGAAACATAACCAATGCCTCCGAAAGCCGTCCCTCTCTAAACCACTCCGGTGCATCATCAGAATGTCCAAGTTGTGCGTAAATAAAACCCTGGCACATATCCAGCGTAGAAAGAAGTGTGTACTGTCGCTCTTGTCTGAGCCATTCCTGTGATTCTGCAAGCAATTTTTCCATAGTTACCGAATCGCCCTTAAACAAGGCTAAACGAATGGAAAGGAAATCGCAATCTATCATAATGCTGAACTGGTTTTTTCGTTTAGCTGCCGCTCTTGCTTTACGGTTGAAAATATCTGCATCAGTAAAAATACCTCGCTCATAACAAAGGTCTGCATAAAATCCATGTTCTGCCCCACTTCCATGACCATCTGATAATTTATAGAAATAAGGCATACATTCTTGCATTTCCATATTTTCACTATCTGCACCTCCCACCGTTCGGTGGTACATCATAAAAATAGATGGAGCAGAGAAAGTCCATGCACCCTTTTGATCAATGCTAACCGATGTCCGTCCAAGAAGAGTACAAGCGCGGCGGTGGTATTCACTCATAGCCGAAATGTTATTGTAACTAAGAAAGCTTTCGGATACCTCCGCATCACCCAGAAGATTATTGCGCTCTTCCTCGGTCAGCGAGTTATCTTGTTCCAATGCCCTTAAAAGTAACTTTTTAAGACGTAATATTTCAGAAATATTGTGAAAAGAAAACATCTTCACCATACAAGAAACTATAGTAATAGGAAATTTTAACAGATATTCTTCAGGGCACTCTTTTATCCAACGGAAAAACTCATTACTATGTTCCGAATGTAAACTTTTAGCTCTATCCTCTCCCAGTGAAGTAAGAAGACCTTCCCAATCAAAAGCTTGTGCAAATGCAAAATCTGCAAGAACATATTCTTTTTCTTTTAAATACCACCATCCCAGTAAAGAAAGATTTTTTCTTTGATACTCTATTGGTTTTTTTGTAAATTTTATACGAACACATTGTCTTAACATGTGATGACATCTATATATACCAGTCTCACTAAGTTTAATAAAAGCATTATTTTGAAAAAGAGATTTAAGTATCATCTTAGCATCCGGTTGCTGCCACAAATATTCCACTTGCTTTACTGTAAACTCATCCATCATGCCTGTTAATATAAGGAATTCTCGATGACGCTCCATTAACGGCTCCAAAAGCACTTGATTTATTATAGTAAAAATATCTGTTGTTTCAGCAGTCAATTTGCCTGTTTGTACATAAGCTTTGAAATTAAGATAAATCATTGAAATCCAACCTTCACTCATATTGGAAAGGGTTTTAATATCCCTTGAAGAGAAGTTAAGACCACAGCGCTTTGCATAAAGACCTACCTCCGTCTCGCTCAAACGTAGATCATCTGCTGTAATCTCATACAATGTAATGCCCATACGCATCCTTTCATCACTACTGAAAATTTGATTACGAGAGAGTAAGATAATATGAACACAATCAGGTAAACGACGAGATAGAAAAATTAAAAAAGTTACCAGATGTTTATGTGAAAATATATGTAAATCATCCATAACAAAACGTATGGGATAATTACTTTGTTCAAGTGCATCCTCTAAAAGCTCAGTCATAACTGACATGGCACGTGTATCTTCCGGATATCCCAATTCCTTAAGTTGTCCTGCTAATTCAGGATAATCACGAAAAGCCCTGCAGAATCCATTCCAAAAATCAATAACACTGTCTGTAACGATTATTTGTTTTAAGAGAATAGTGCCCGTCTTATGTCTCTTATGATACTTTACCCACCAGTCCATAGCTGTAGTTTTTCCGTATCCCATAGGAGCAATGACAGTGGTAATTGGGAAGCGATCCATATCCAAAAGCCGTTGCTTTAATCGGTCAGTGATAAAAATATCATTCATATGCGGGTAATTTTTTATCGTTAGTTCTTTTGTATACGACATAGCAATTCCTCCCTGGTTATCCACAAAAATACACGCTTCCATTTAAAAGCTATATATGTTTAGCATATTTATCTTCTAACACTTAATAAACCGTTATTTAATTTTAAATATATAATTTCCTTATGTATATAAACAGAAGGAAAGTAATTTTTATTTTATTGTTGGTTTTTTCAGATTAATTATAAATAATTCAATGCATAATATAAAAAATTATACCATATTTAATGATAAAAATAAAATTATGGCTCAACTGTTTTGTTATGAAATCTACAAATTATCAAATAATTATGCAAGAAGAAAAAACTACATAAACAACGAGGAAAAAACTTAAAATTAAAATAAATAAGAAAAGAACGTTACTAACTATATCTGAGTTTTCTGTCTTTGCAACTTCAGGTATTTTTGTGAAAATAATTCTCACTCAGTTTTTTTAAGATCCTCTTTCGGATACACTTCTTTTATCTATTTCATAAAATCCCAGATAAATAAAAAATAACCACTATACAAATTCGTACAGTGGTTATCAGTACCAAATAGGTGGTTTTAACGGGTAGTTTATAAATTTCAAGGGTTTCCATCTATTGTTTCTGTCTATTTTTCTGGTACTCGGAGTACATCACCGGGGTGTATGAGGGAGAACCGGCTTTTGTTGTTCAGCCGTTCCAACTCACTCATGGTGCAACCCTGCCTGTGGGCAATGCTCCAGAAGCTATCGCCTTTTTCCACGATGTATGTGGTGTACCTCAGATTTTTCGGTATATCCGCTGTCACGCCGTACTGGTCGAAGGTGTAGGTCGAACCGTCAATGTCTTTCTTTCCAGTGATAGGCTTACCGTTTTCGTAGTACATCCATTTGCCAGAATCATTCATCGTCCAGCCCTGCATGGTATCACTAGAGATTACTAGCTCTACAAAGCGGTGAAGTACAGCGGACATCTCGGCTCTTGTGGCCGTACCCTGTGGATCAAAGAGATTGTCGTTTTTGCCGCTGATTATCCCCGCCATCTGCATCTCTTTTACGGCCTCCTTGGCGTAGGCGCTGATTTTGGCGTTGTCAGCAAAGGTGTTTTCCACATAAACCTTCGGCAAGGTATAGCCCACGGTCTTAGCATAGTTGCTCATAACGACCGCCATCTGCTCACGAGTGACAAACTGATTCGGGGCAAAATACTTGTTGCCAACACCATTTACTATACTATTCTTGCTTGCCCACTCAATGTAACCCATGTAATAAACGTCGCTTTTCACATCGGTGAAGCTGCTCTTTGCATAGTCGCTCACATCGACCTCTGCTAATCGACCCAGGGCGGTGACAAACATCCCCCTTGTCATGGCGGTATTCGGGCTGAAGGCGGTCTTAGAGGTACCACTGAACAATCCACGATTTAACAAAAATGAAATATCATTCTTGGCCCAATGGTTGCCCACATCGTTAAAGGTAGGCGCATCATTTTTGTAGCCAACACCATAGACAGAGAAGTGAGAGGTAGAAAAACGAAGCACCTCGTTCACGCTGTCATAGACAGAGTTTAAAAGCCACTGCACCTTGCCCTTTGCGTCCACATAGACCGCCTGCACATTACCGGCCTGCTCGTTTACGCCGAGGGAATAGGGAATTGCCACCGATATACTGCCTGCGCCGAAGTTTTGTACTGTCTTGCCTCCATAGCCGACCTCCAAATCAAATACCGGGCGGGAGCCGATAGCGGCCTTAGCATTGCCGGTGAGCTTGCTGCTGTCCCTGCTGGTAGCTGTGATGTTCACATCTGTGCACGCCTGCTTATTAATTTCCTTTACCGCAGCTAAATCCAGCGTAATGCGGATATCCGAACTATCGGGCGCCAGTGTGATGTGTGAGATTTTATTGGCAAGGATGTACGCCTGTGCCGTTTTCGGCAGATTAAAGGCAACGCTGTTTACCGCCTTATTTCCGATATTCACCTTCATCACGAGGGTGATACCATTTTGCTCAATGCCGTTTTTCTTTGCCTCAGCCATCCCCTTTTCATAGGCATCTCTCACAGATTTTTCTGTAATAGTTGCCGCCGCACTGCCGCCGCTGACTTTGCCCTCCACCTTGATTTCGCTTTGAGTGGGACTGTTGGGCTTATCTTTTGACGGTGGGGTTACCGTGATATCGGAATCATCATCAGAGTGTGAATCTCCGCCACTATTATGACCACCACCGCTATTATTGCTACCGCCGTCGCCCGCATTCACGGTGAAGGACAGACTGAGTGTCAGGGAAACGCCATTGTTTCCGGTGATGCTCAGGATATCGGTATGCGTTCCCACCGCCAGACCCGTCTTAGGCCGTACGCTCAATGTAGCTATACCACCGGTGGCTATGTTCTCGTCGGAAAGCGCCGTGCTGATTTCAAATTCACTGCCGCTATTGAGCGATGCAGTCAATCCGCTTATGTCACCCGTTCCGGTATTTTCAATAGTGAATACCTGTGCCGTTTGCTCACCATAGCTCTCCGTCGCTGCTGTAAAAGTTTTGTTGGTGGGGGTGACGGTTGCAGTGTAGGTCGAACTGTTAAACCCGAAGGTAAGTGTTGTACCGTCTGGCAGCGTATTAAGCGTTGTACCCGGTGCATAAAAAATTGTGCCGTCATACCAGCCCAGCGTGCCTGTTCCGGTGCCGGTCACGTTGAAGCCGTTTGCTTGTGTGATTGCCGGCAGGGTCAGCGTGCCGGTGTAAACCACAGTGGCTGATGTGAGGGAACCACTGCCCAGCGTACCCTTGTTTCCCATATCATAGGTGACGGTTTTCAGCGCGTCAGCCCCCAAAGCAGCAGGGTTCAGAATTTCAAGGGCGGGCCGCCAACTTACCCAGTTGCCACTGGCCGCAGCTTCACTGTTAGCCCAAAGTCGGCCGACAGTATCATAAGCGCGTAAAGCACGATACTGACTGCCCTCAAAATATGTGTCCTGCCCCCAAGAAAAATTATCGTCAACATTTTTAATGTAAGGACCTTTGTTCAAAATCTGATCCCATTCGTTGGTCAGCGGTATCCCTCTCTCGTCGCTGCCGGATTCCCCGTTAGAACGGCTCCCCACCGACAAAGAACGCAGGGTATAATCAACACCGTCCGACTTGTAGATCTTGCCAAAGATAAGATCCCCATTATTAAGTTCATCCCACGACACCTCATTGGTTATATTAAAACCCGCCACAAACAGGCTGCGGTCAGCTGGCGCTGCATTAGCAGATGCGCTCGTATCTCCGCTGGAGCTTTCGTCCAACGAATAGGCATTCACCGTACCGGCATAGGTAAAGGGCACCCATTTCAGGCTTGCGTCCGGTAGGGCCGTGTTTTTTGTACCCGGCACCCCCGCTCCCGACAGGTCGAAGTAACAGATTCCGCCGGGGGTAAGGGTAAACTGTTCTTCCGGGGCGACCCATGCGTCAACGGTCACATCTATATTGAGATCCAATGAAATGCCGTTCGGATTATTGACACCGTCCGGCAGGGTGACCGTTGCCGCCACCGTGAAGGTCTGCGCGGCGGTTTTGAACGGTAAATAAGTGCTTGCCGCCACATCCCAATCCACATCCGCCTGCACATCACCGTTATTGGTCATAAGCGTAACCTTTGCAGGCAGCCCCAGTGCGGACGCACTCTTTGCTGTTCCGTTGGCTACCCCTGTAATGTCAGTCGGCACGGTAATGCTGACCAAATTAACAGTCACGGTGAAGGATAGATTCACCGTCAGGGAAATGCCATTGTTTCCAGTGATAGTCAGCGTATCGGTATAGGCGCCTGTTGATAGCCCCATCTTAGGCCGCACGCTCAATGTAACGGTATTGCCGGAAATAACGCTGTCGCCGGAAAGCGCCGTGCTGATTTCAAAAGCTGAGCCGTCATTCAGCGACGCGGTTAATCCGCTTATGTCACCCGTTCCGGTATTTTCGATGGTGAACACTTGTGCCGGCTGCTCACCGTAGCCCTTCATTGCCGCCGTAAAGGTCTTGTCGTCAGGATCAATGGTTGCGGTGTAGGCCGGCGATGCATTCACGGTGAAGGACAAGCTTGCCGTCAGAAAAATGTCATTGTCCCCGGTAATGGTCAGGGTATCGGTATAGTCCCCCACAGCCAGCCCCGTCTTAGGCCGTACGCTCAATATGACTGTATTGCCGGCAGCAACGCCGTCGCCGGAAAGCGCCGCGCTGATTTCAAAGGCAGAGCCGTCATTCAGCGATGCCGTTAATCCGCTTATGTCGCCTATTCCGGTATTTTCGATGGTGAACACTTGTGCCGTCTGCTCACCGTAGCTCTCCGTTGCCGCCGTAAAAGTCTTGTTGTTGGGGGTAACGGTTGCAATATACGACGAGCTGTTAAACCCGGCGGTAAGTGTCGCGCCATCTGTCAGCGTATCAAGCGCTGCGCCCGGTGCATAAAAATTCGTGCCGTCATACCAGCCCAGCGTGCCCGTGCCTGTGGCGGTCACGTTGAAGCCGTTTGCTTTTGTGATTTCCGGCAGGGTCAGCGCACCGGTGTAAACCACAGTGGCTGATGTGAGGGAACCACTGCCCAGCTTGCCGTTACCGCCCATGTCATAGGTAACGGTTTTCAGCGCATCAAACCCCAAAGCAGCAGGGTTCAGAATTTCAAGGGCGGGTCGGAAGCCGCGGGCATTGCCAGTACCGTAGTAGCCGGCATAATCGCATTTCACCCAATCGCGCACGTTCGAACCCCCACGGGAAGCGCGGAAATGGGATTCTCCGGATTTTGTATCCTGTCCAAAAGAACGAATAACACTGTAATTTTTAATGTAATTGCCTTTATTCAAAAGCTGATCCCATTCGTTGTTTTTCGGGATTCCTCTCTTATTGTTGCCGGATTCACCGTTAGAGCTACTTCCCTGTGACAGGGAACGCAGGGTATAATCAACCCCCCCGGACCTATAGGCCTTGCCAAAGATAAGCCCGTCGTTATTATATGTATACCAGTTCATCGTATGAGTAACAACATAGTTTGCCACAAACAAACTGCGGTCGGATGGCGTGCCGCCGCCATCTGAAAATTCTGTCAACGAATAGGCATTCACCGTACCCGCATAGGTAAAGGGTACCCATTGCAGGCTTTTATCCGGCAAGGGGATATTATAAAGCTGACCCGGCACATTCTCTTTCGACAGGTTGAAGTAATAGGTTTCGCCGAGGGTGAGGTCAAATTGTTCTTCCGGGGCGAGCCATGCAAGCGCCGACACACTGATGCTGGTGGTCAGGGGAACACTGTTCGGGTTATCCACGCCATCCGGCAGAGTGACCGTTCCCGCCACTGTAAAGGTCTGCGCGGCGGTGTCGAATGGGGAATAAGCGCTTGCTGCCACATTCCAATCCACATCTGCCTGCATATCACCGTTATTGGTGACAAGCGTCACCTTTGCAGGCAGCCCCAGCGCAGACGCATTTTTTTCTGTTTCGTTGGCTACCCCTGTAATGTCAGTCGGCGCGGTAATGCTGACCAGCGTTACCTGCACTGTAAAGGACAGACTGGCCGTCAGGAAAATGCCATTGTCTCCGGTAATGGTTAGGATATCGGTATAGTTCCCCACAGCCAGCCCCGTCTTAGGTCGTACGCTCACTGTAGCCGCACCGCCGGTGGCTATGTTCTCGTCGGAAAGCGCCGTGCTGATTTCAAAGGCAGAGGCAGCGCCGTCATTCAGCGATGCGGTCAATCCGGTAATATTGTCTGCTCCCGTGTTCTCAATGGTAAACTCTTGTGCCGTCTGCTCACCGTAACCCTCCGTTTCCGTCGTAAAGGCCTTTTTGTTGGGACTGACGGTTGCGATATACGACGAACTGTTAAACCCGAAAGTAAGTGTTGCGCCGTCTAGCGTATTAAGCGCTGCGCCCGGTGCATAAAAATTCGTGCCGTCATACCAACCCCATGTGCCTGCGCCTGTGCCGGTCACGTTGAAGCCGTTTTCCGGCGTGATTTCCGGCAGGGTCAGCGTGCCGGTGTAAACTACGGTGGCTGATGTGAGGGAACCGCTGCCCAGCGTGCCATTGCCGCCCATGTCATAGGTGACGGTTTTCAGCGCATCAGTCCCCAAAGCAGCAGAGTTCAGAATTTCAAGGGCGGGTCGGAGACCAGTGTACTGGTTATCGTCGCTGCTGCTTTTGCTCTGCCACATGCGGGCGTTGGAGTACCCCCGTACAGTGTAATTTGCGCTGTCGGAAGAAGATGTATCCTGTCCCCATGTATAAATGTTACTGTAACCTTTGATATAATCGCCTTTGTTCAAAATCTGATCCCATTCGTTGATCAGCGGGGTTCCTCTCTCATTGCTGTCGGCTTGACCGTTAGAACTACTCCCCATCGACAGGGAACGCAGGGTATAATCAACACCGCCTGACTCGTAGGTCTTGCCAAAGATAAAATCCTCATTATTAAGGCCATCCCACGACACCGTATGAGTTATATTATAATCCGCCACAAATAGGCTGTGGTCAGATGTCGGCGCATTGTTTGACGCTTCCTCGTCCCCGACGGCGCTTTCATCCAACGAATAGGCATTCAGCGTACCCACATAGGTAAAGGGCACCCAATTCAGGTTCGCGTCCGGTAGGGCAGCATTTATTGTCCCCGGTACACCTGCTCCCGACAGGTCGAAGTAATAGGTTTCGCCGGAGATGAGGTCAAACTGTTCTTTTACATTGCCATATCCTGCCGTAAGGGTTGCGCCTGTCGTCAAATCGTTAAGCTTTGTTCCCGCCTGGTAAAAATTATTGCTTTCATCATACCAGCCCAGTTTACCCATATCGGATGCGCCGGTATATTTGAAGCCGTTTTCTGCCGTGATTTCGGGCAACTCCAGCGCGCCAGTATAAACTACGGTAGCTGATGTCAGCGAACCGCTGCCCAGCGTGCCATTGCTGCCCATATCATAGGTGATGGTTTTCAACGCGTTAGAGCTCAGTGAGCCGGGGTTCAGAATTTCAAGAGCGGGCCGCCAGCCGTAATTCGACGTATATTTATTATGCTTATTGAAGTAATCCCAATTTCGGCTCGATGTATAGCCGCGCACAGCACGATAATTACTAGAATATGTATCCTGGCCCCAAGAAAAAATTTTATTGTAATTTTTAATGTAAGGGCCTTTGTCCAAAATCTGATCCCATTCGTTGGTCAGCGGTGTTGCTTTGGAATAACCATACGAGTTATTCCCCATCGACAAGGAACGCAGCGTATAATCAACGCCGCCCGATTCGTAAGCCTTGCCAAAGATAAGCCCTTGGTCATTATAGGTATTCCATGGCGTCGTATGGGCTACATTGTAATCCGCCACAAACAGGCTGTGTTTATATCGTGTTGCAGCAGCAGATGCGCCCCTATCTCCGTTGGCGTTTTCATCCAACGAATAGGCGTTCACCGTACCTACATAGATAAAGGGTACCCACTTAAGGCTTGTGTCCGGTAGGTTGCCATATCTTGTGCTCGGCACCCCCTCTCCCGACAGGTCGAAGTAATAGGTTCCGCCGACGGCGAGGTCAAACTCTTCTTGTAATGTTTCAGCTGCCGCTGTAATCGGCATTAACCCCAGCACCATGACCATGGTCAGTGCCCACGCCAGCACACGCCGGCTTCCTTTATTTTTACTCATCTTCTCATCCCTCCTAATTTATTTCTTAATCATCTCAAAAACTTCGCTTGTCGATAATTCCACCTTACTACCCCAGCGGATTACCGTTCCGTCCGTTTCCACCCGCCGAAAGAACGCCGCGTCTTTGAGCAGGCCGAAGCGGATGGTTTCAAGCTTCGGCTTTAAATTTAGCGTGATGCTACCGCCGTTTGTAAGCGATACCTCAAGCTGATAATCTTCTCTCGGATGCACTTCTTTTATCTCTGCCATATAATCACTCCCTGTAACAAAAAAATAACCACTATACAAATTGTACAGTGGTTATTTTTCCGTGTAACCTACCCATCGGGTAGGTTTCAGGAATTTTTTATTCGTTTAAGGTCTGAAAATACTGCCTCAGCAGGGCACGGCTGCTGATCGACAGCTTTGTAAACACAGATTTCAGCGTAAATTTCACCGTGTTAGCCGAGATGAAAAGCTTGTCCGCAATCTCTTTGTTGGTCAGCCCTCCGGCGGCCAATCGAGCAACTTCAGATTCACGGCTCGTGAGCTCCGGCTTCTCCGCATTAAAATACGTCTGTTTGATTTTCTTTTTTGCAGAGGTATAGATTTCATACAGCTCCAGTATCTTCTGTGCCTGCTCCCGATAAGCGCTCTGCATGATGAGCTCACGGAGCAACGGCTCAATATAATCACCGTTTTCCACAAAAGGCATATAGAGGCTATCTGGCATGGCGATATCCATAGCTTTTTTGAGACTTTCACGGGCCTCGGTGTATCTATGGATTTTCCGGTTTGCCGCCGCTAAATAGATATAGGTATAGATGACACTCAGCAGGTTTGGATAAAACGATGCGGTCTCCAGAAAGTAATCCGCGCTGCCCAAAAGTTCGGTATACTGTCCATTAATCAGTAAAACTCTGCCATAGATGATATTAAACATGGCAAAGGAAGCATGCAGTAGCCGGATATCTCCGCTTTCTGGACGGGCCAGACTTTCTGGTATTTTATATTTCTGATCAAGCTGAGCATAAAAGCTCATTTCGCATAACTCCACCTTATGTAGATACTGATACTCGACCCGAGCCGACATATCTTCGCGCATCTCGGCCAGAACGTGAAACATATGCGCAAAATCACCCTTCATCCAATCAACGCGTATTTGCAGAAACATAGCGGCCAGCGCTATCCCCCACTGTCCGGTAGGTCGGGCTTTATGAAGTGCCTTGTTCAGCGCAATCTCAGAACTGATGAAATCGCCCGTATTGTAATACCATTCTGCTTCCATCATGTATTCGCCGCCGCTGCTGTGACCGTTGGTCAAACGTCGATAGCACGGTAGGCCGTTTTTTAAATCCGTCAGATTCTCCCCAAGCTTCCCACTTTCCCTATAGTAAAGGTATAATACGGAAGGCGAGCCATGTGTCCAATCCACATCAACATTAAAAATAGATGTAGACCTACCCAGAAGCTGCCAAGCTGTTTTAAAATGAGAATCCATTTTTTTAAGATTGTTAAAGGCCGCAATACCCAACAAAATTTGGAGCTCCCCTAAAAGTTCTTGGCGCTGCATATCATTGAGGCTATCGTCCCTATTAATGTTTTCGGAAACTTCTCCACAAACTCGACCAAATACCTGAAACTCATTGTGAAGAATCAGATGAATAGAAAGTATCAACAACGCATAATGGTGTCGCCTTTTGATTTCCACCGGGCATTCTTCCAAGTACTTGCGCAGTGTTTTCATATTCTGCCATGTAAAGGTTTTTGCCTTCTCTTCTTCTATGGACAGCAGAATGCTTTCAAAGTCTCCGCAGGCGTAACAGAACTGTCGGGCAGCAGTATATTCACGGTTTTTTAAATACCATGCCGCCGCCTTACGGTATAGGTCATTTTTAAAATCCGAGCCTCTGTTTTCCATAACCTCAAGGAGATAATCTCTGAATAAGCTGTGGATCTGATAGGTTTTGAAACGGCTATCGTAGCTGACAAAGGCATTTTTACCAACAATAACTGCAAGCATTTTAGCGACGTCCTTGTCTCCCCATATGTACGCTGCCTGCTGCTGCGTAAATTTATCAAATATAGATAGCTTTATGCTAAACTCTTTTAATTCGCCGGACAATGGGGCATAAACCGTTTTTTCAATCAGCTTATATATACTGTCAGGTGGCTGAAGTATACCGTCTTCAATGAAGCTAAGCAGCATGAGATACAACGCACTGATCCAGCCCTCCGTCGTGGAATAAAGCTGCTGGGCCTGCGTTTCGCTGATAGACACACCGCACACCCTATAATATTCCATGATGTCCTCCTGATTCAGTTCAAAGTTCTCCTGTGTGATGTGATACAGCAGGCCTTTAAGAGATAATTCTTCTAACCTTTGAAAATTAGTATAACGCTGATTAAGCACTATATAAAGATTTTTAACTTCATTTTCAATCAGTGCTGTCAAGAATTTATCTATCTCCGGTCTGTCTAGAAGATGGTAGTCATCGATAACCAAAACACATTTGTGGGAGAACTCAATAGTGTTCAGCAGCTTCAACGCCTCCCGTATAGATACTGTGTCGCTTGGTAGTCCGAGATGAAGAAAACTTCTTTTCAGATCATCTTTCAGCTCCCCGAACAGCTGAGCGAATGATTCCCAAAAATTATCTGTTGAGTTGTCATATACCTTCAACCAGAGCACTTCGGCTTCCGACTCGTTTAAGAAGTGTTTAACAGCGGTGGTTTTTCCGTAGCCCATGGGCGCTTCCACAATTGTCAAAGGATGATTCCAAATACCAGTTAGCTTTTTCAAAAGCTGCGGTACAAAATATAGCCTTTTCGTATTATATTTTTTCGTGCTCAAAAAATCACCCTCATTCTTTCGTTTTCAAGTTAAACTTTTTATAAATTATACTATATCATAATCTGCAAAGTTCGTAAATGAAACCCCAGCCTACTTAAAATGAGATTCAGCCAGAAGCCAAGTATGCAAAATAAATAAAGTATGGAGAACTGGTTCTATAATTTTTATAGGGGTAAATAGAAAAAAAGAAAGGTTCCATAATTTTGGGTTCTATAATTTTTGTGGGGGTAAATAGAAAAAAAAGACATAACATAAACTCTGTTTTATGATTAAAGTGACTAAACCAATCATGAAAGGAGTTATGTTATGTCTATAAATAATAATATCAAATTTTTACTAGATTTAGAAGAAGAAAATATTGTAGAGAATAATTTTCTTCGTAACGATTATGTTGTCCTTAAAAATGGAGTTACCGCTAAGAGCGCTAGAAGCTACCATCAAACTGTCAGGTTGACTCATACAAATTACCGCTCTACTCCTTCGTACTAACTCTATATTCCAACAAATTTGATTGTAGTATTTGATCCAATTCACTTTCGTTACCATTACTAGTTTCAGTAAACAGAAATGCAAAAAGACCAAGTGCAGGATTAGATACTTTTCTAACAGCTAATACATGTTCAAAGTTTGTATATAGCTTATTATAATTAAATGCTTCTGACGGTAATTCTTCTCCACCCTTGTCTAATAATATCATGCTGTAAATTTTACCTTTTTTCTCTTTTATAATGCTAGCAAAATCAGGGCGTAGTTGGTTCATATAACATTCAATTGTGTTGATGCCATATGCATAATAAGCAATATCCGTGGTACACAATCCAGCAAACCGTAAAGGGTTAAATTCAATAGGCACAATCTGCTCCCCATCGGTTCTGATTTCTACATGCATTGGAAAGTCACGAACCATAAGTTTTTGATTTATACGTTTTAAAAACTGTGTAAATTTCATTAAATATTCTTCTATTATCTTTGCACTTGTGTAATAAATACGGTCGCTTACATCATCGTGAGAAGCAAATCGATGAGTTAAAATATTTAGAATAACTGGCTCTCCTTGAACATCATAGTATGCATCAATAGCAAACTCTGCTCCCTTAATATATTTTTCAAGAATAAAACTTGAACCTATCACGCTTCCTGAAAAATTCTTGTTCCACTGCTTTTGATGTTCTTCAATATCATTAAGCGCTTTTTGATAATCTTCTGGCGTAAAGATTGTATATACACCCACGCTGTAAAATCCAACAGCGGGTTTTAGAACCGCAGGAAGTTTGACTATGGAAATATCAAATGTCTTTAATTCTTCTAAATCCATCTCATAAAAATACAGATCAGGATATAGGTCTGCAGTAACTCTACGAAAGCCTGCTTTGTCTTTCATTACGTCAATTTTTCTCACCAATTCACAGCCGGACAAATTTTTATAAATCCAGTCTAGTGCATTTTCTGAAATTGTGTAGAAACGTTCCCCCTTACGACCTCTTTCTGCTGCATCTTTCTCTGAAATTAGATTTAGGCCATAGTCAGTACCATACTTTTTAACAAAATCGTTTTCCAACACAGGTTGTTGACTGTTTTTCAAATATTCCAGCGTTTGTTCTGAAATATATGGCTCTTCTAAAATAATCATTTAATTTCTCCTGTCAAAATAAAACTTATAAATAACCATAGCATTCAAAATTTTGATAACCATAGATACCTGACTGGGAAGCCCTCCCGAATATCTCACCGTATGTTATGGCTTTTCTTTTCACTCTCATTTTGAGTCAGTGCACAATAAACTTGATGAAATGCTATACGGCAAAAAATCTAATTATTCGTCTTATTCTAATAAAACTTAATATATTCAAAAGAGCAAGCATAATGCTTGCTCTTTTGTGTATTTGGTGCGCGTGGAGGGACTTGAACCCCCACGGTCGCCCGCTAGATCCTAAGTCTAGTGCGTCTGCCAATTCCGCCACACGCGCATGAAATGGTGACTCCACCGGGAATCGAACCCGGGTTACCGCCGTGAAAGGGCGGTGTCTTGACCGCTTGACCATGGAGCCATATATGGGGAAAAGTATTTTTTTACTCTTCCCATTTTTACTAAACTGGCAACGTCCTACTTTCCCAGGCAGCTTCCCGCCAAGTATCATCAGCGCTAATGAGCTTAACTACTGTGTTCGAGATGGGAACAGGTGTGACCTCATCGCTATTATTACCAGATCTTCGCTTGTTAATTTTTCATATTACTTTGTTGCTAACTTCTTTCAGCCTCAATCATGTATGT
>NZ_AUFC01000033.1 GCF_000426305.1 Anaerovorax odorimutans DSM 5092
AGATCTGGTAATAATAGCGATGAGGTCACACCTGTTCCCATCTCGAACACAGTAGTTAAGCTCATTAGCGCTGATGATACTTGGCGGGAAGCTGCCTGGGAAAGTAGGACGTTGCCAGTTTTACAAAAAAAGAAGCTATATATATAGCTTCTTTTTTAATGTAAAACTGTATATATTATTTATAGTTTGTACTGGTACCTATTTTTGTAATAAATATAAATATAATTATAATAAACATAAGAAATGTTTTATAGAAATTTTAATTTGGTAGTCTTAAAAAGAACACATTACTCTGGTAGTGTGTTTTTTTTATAAGATATTTTTTAAGAAATAAAAGAATTTATGTCAAAAAATTACTAGGCTTGATAGAAATTAGATAAAGATAATTTATATGCTTTAGATAAACAAATTTGTTGCAAGTTGGGTGCTAGGTAATTATAATTAAATTAGTGCATTATAGATTTATTAATTATTAAAGATATTAAGAGGATATATTTATGAGTATAAATTTTGAAAATATAAATAATAGCGATATTAAAGAACTTAGCAGTAGGTTAAATGTGGACAAGCAAAATGACATAAGAACTAACTTTTTAAATTATTATAATCAAAGTATCAATAGTTTAAATGAATCTAAAGATATTCAGAATGTGAAATATGAAGAATATTTTCAAAAAGCATCAAAGCAATATGGTGTTTCTTCTTCCTTATTAAAAGCGATAGCAAAAGCTGAATCTGGATATAATACAAATGCAGTTTCAAGTTGTGGTGCACAGGGAGTTATGCAGCTTATGCCAAGCACTGCTAAAGCACTTGGCGTAATAAATGCTTTTGACCCTGAACAAAATATAATGGGTGGTGCTAAGTATATAAGTCAAATGTTATCTCGATATAATGGTGATGTTAAATTAGCTTTGGCTGCATATAATGCTGGCCCTGGTAATGTACAGAAGTATGGCGGCGTTCCACCGTTTAAAGAAACTCAGAATTATATAAGTAAAGTTTTAGGTTATATTGGTAATAGCTCTCAAAGCATTATTAACTCTGGGTTAGAAAGTACTTTAGGAAGTACAAGTACTTTAAGTGCATATGATTCAGAAAAAACTTATGATGATATAATTCAAAGTGATTATATTGCATCAGTATTTTTATTACAGCTTTTACAAATGCAAAATAATTCATCAAGTAATATAGGAAGATTGGATATTGATGTTTAATACTAGTTGTTATATAATTATTTATTTTGTTGTAAATTGTATTTTACAATACGCTTTTCTGAGTGTAAAATTAGCTTATTTCGGAGGTAGCTTATGATAGTTTTAAAAATAATATTTTTAGTGCTGCTATGTGTTCCGTTATTATATTTAGGAGCTTTATTATTTGGGAAGCTTTTTAATGAGTATGTGAAGTAATCAAATTAGGAGAGAGAATACTATGGGAAAAGGTTTGTTTATTACTTTTGAGGGGCCTGATGGATCAGGAAAGACAACACAAATAAAAATCTTAAAATCTTACCTTAATGATAAAGGTTATGATGCTTTACTTACAAGAGAACCCGGAGGGACAAATATCAGCGAAAAGATTAGAAATATAATATTAGATAAAAATAATACTGAAATGGATTATATGACGGAAGCACTATTATATGCAGCTTCTAGAGCTCAGCATGTTGCTCAGGTTATTAGACCGGCTTTAATTGAAGGCAGAACTGTTATTTGTGATAGATTTATTGACTCAAGTATAGTTTATCAGGGATTTGGAAGAAAATTAGGAGATAGTGTTAAAACTATTAATGATTTTGCTGTAAGAGGATGCTATCCTGATATAACATTTTTACTTAAAATAGACCCCTCTGTAGGTAAAAATAGAATTAATCCTGAAGAGCAGGACAGACTGGAAATGGAAAATATTGATTATCATAATAAAGTGTATAAAGCTTATATGCAGTTAGAAAAACTTTTCCCAGATAGGATTATAGGTGTAGATGCAAGCAAGAATGTTGAAGAAATAAGTATAGAAATAAAAGCACATATTGATAAATATATAAAAATGAAAAAATAAATACAAGGTAATTGTAATCGTATGGGGGAATTATGTCGCTGCAGGATGTTGAAATTAATGAGAAAATTATAAAAAGAATAAAAAAGTCCATAGAAAAGGGTAATATTTCTCATGCGTATATTTTTGAAAGTGATTTAAACGTAAATAAAAAATTGATAGCTGAGAATTTTGTTAAGGCGATTCTTTGCGAAAATAAGGAATTTAGTAGTAAAGGTAATAGCTGTAATATATGTTCATCTTGTAAAAAAATTGAACATGGTAATTATGAGGATTTAATTTATATTAATAAAGAAGGTAATAGCATAAAAGATGAAGTTATTGAAGAATTACAAGTTGAAATAAAGAAAAAACCATACGTAGGTTTACGGAAAGTAATTATTATTCAAGATGCAGATACAATGACTGTAAGAGCACAAAATAGACTTTTAAAAACATTAGAAGAACCGGCATTAGGTACTATTATAATATTATTATCTGAAAATGTAGAAAATCTTACACAGACTATTCGTTCTAGATGTATTATATTCAGGTTGAATCCCAATGGCATAAATAAATTTGAATCCTTTTTTTTAATTGCAAAAGAAATAGAATCTATGATTATCCAAGGAAAAACATTTTATGAAATTTCTAAGGTATTGGAAAAAGAAATATCTTCAAAGGAAGAAGCATATCTCTTTTTAGATGCTTTGGAAAATTGGTATAGAGATATAGGGATATATGAGTATGATAATTATGGGGAACTTATTTTAAACCAAGATTTTTTGGGTGAGATAGAGAAAAAAAGTAAGTTGTATAAGAAAGCTCAAATTTATGAAGCTATTGACTGTATTGAAGAAGCGAGAAATAATCTAAATAGAAATATAAATATTAGTTATACCTTGAAAAAAATGATATTAAAAATCGGAGGATAAAATATATGGTAAAAGTAGCGGGTATTAGATTCAAAAAAGCCGGAAAAATATATTATTTTGATCCTGACAATCTTGAAGTAGAAAAAGGATCGGAAGTTATTGTGGAAACCGCCAGAGGTATGGAATTTGGTACTGTAACTTCAAATATTAAAGAAGTTGAGGAAAAAGATATTGTAGCCCCTCTTAAAAAAATTATAAGAATTGCAGATGAAGACGATAAAGCACAGCATCTTGAAAATATTCAAAAAAAAGAGCGTGCTTTAAGCTTATGCCAAGAAAAAATAGAAAAACATAAATTAGTAATGAAACTAATAGATGTTGAGTATACCTTTGATAACAGTAAAATAATATTTTATTTTACTGCTGATGGAAGGGTAGATTTTAGAGAACTTGTAAAGGATTTAGCAAGCGTATTTAAGATGAGAATAGAGCTTCGTCAAATTGGAGTAAGAGATGAAGCAAAGATGATGGGAGGAATAGGAACTTGCGGGAAATCATTGTGTTGTCATTCATGGCTTCCTGAGTTTGAGCCTGTTTCCATAAAAATGGCTAAGGTGCAAAATCTTTCTTTAAATCCAACCAAAATATCTGGTATCTGTGGAAGACTAATGTGTTGCTTAAAATATGAAAATGATATATATGATGAGTTAAGAAAAGGTATGCCGGATATAGGCGAAAGGATAGAAACAGCAGATGGAACTGGAATTGTGGTTGATTCCAATATCTTAGAGAATAAAATAAAAGTAAGACTTGTCATCGAAGAAAAAACGGAAAATAGACCTGAGAAGCTTGGTGCAGATTTTCATATCTATAGAAAAGAAGAAATTAAAAGAATAGCTACTAAGGAAAAGAAAGAAGATGCACTTGAGGATATAGATGAAGAACTATTAGATGAAATAAAAGATTTACTCAAGGAGTAAAAATGAATAATATTATTTATGAAAATGAGCGAATAGATGAAATTGGTTTTAAAAATTTAAAACTAATTCAAAATCCTGATGAATTTTGCTATGGAATAGATGCGGTTATTTTAGCAGACTTTGCTAAAGTGAAAAGTAAAGGAAAAGTTATTGACTTAGGAACGGGGACAGGTATTATACCGATTATTTTAAGTCATAAGACTTTAGCTAAAGAAATTTGGGGAATAGAAATTCAAAAAACTTCATATGAAAGAGCTCTTCGCAATTTAAAGCTTAATAATTTGGAAGATAGAATAAAAATCATAAATAAAGATGTAAAAGAGCTTTCTGATTTAGGGAAATTTGATGTAGTTGTAACTAATCCCCCTTATATGAAAAGTTATGGAGGACTAAAAAATAAAAATATATCAAAAAGTATTGCCAGACACGAGAGTACGGCAAGTCTTAATGACTTTATAAAAATAGCAAGTAATATTCTAAAAGATAAAGGGGATTTTTATATGGTGCATAGACCAAATAGGCTGGTAGATATTTGCTATGCATGCAGACAATCTAATTTAGAGCCAAAAGAATTAAGATTAGTAAGCCCTAATAAAAATATGGGACCTAATATTATATTGATCCATTGTGTAAAATACGGAAAAGCAGAATTGAAATTTTTGGATCCACTATATGTATATGAAGAGAACGGAAATTACACATCAGAGATTATAAATATATATGAAAGATAAAATAACAGTAAATATAAAAAACCTGCTTTTTTAAGCAGGTTTTATTATTATTGTGCAGAAAATATTGTCAATTGATTAACAAAGTTTTATAAAAAATAAGACTTAAATATAATCACTTTATAAAGACTCTTTTATAAATCTTGTATTTCACTGATACATTTAGAGCATACATTTTTATCATGAATTCTCTTAACATCTTTAGCGTTACCACAAAAAATGCAAGCAGGCTCATATTTTTTTAAAAGAATATAATCACCATCAACATAAATTTCGATTGGATCTTTGATTTCAATATTTAAAGTTCTTCTAAGTTCAATTGGAAGTACTATACGGCCTAATTCATCAACTTTTCTTACAATTCCTGTTGCTTTCATCTTTTTCCCCTTTCATCATCTTGGCTTATATAGGTTTCAAGAACCTCTTTATTTAGCCGATTTAGTAGTTTACAATAATTAACTTGCCTAATTTTAACATTATAGAAAAAAATAGTCAATCCCTATCCTTTGTTTTTTTTATTAAATTTTTAAGAGATGCTAACGCGTTTATTATTGAAGTTAATGCATTTATAACACTTTGATTTCCCTTAATAATATTTGAAATACTGCCAATTGAGTTTGTTAAATCACCTAACATTTTTTGAGCTTCATTAGTACTGTCAACTGCTATTTTTGAAATGACATTTACATCTTCTAAAATTTTATTCATTGTTTTTACTGTGGGAATTAAGTTTCTTACTAAGGTTATGCAATAAAAAATCAATATTAAGAGTCCAATTCCAATTAAAATTAAACCTGCATCTCCAAGAGTTATAGTAGTATTCATATATCTATTCTCCTCTTCGTTTAATTTTTTCCTTTGTGACTAGGAAATACTTATTATCTATTATCCCCTACAAGTTGGAAAAATTCAACATTTTTTTTTAAAATTTGAATATGAATAGTAGTACGTAAAATTGAGAGGTGATTAATAATTGATGAACTATATATGGGCAGGAATGATAGCTTTTGGTGTATTCTTTGCCGTTATAAACCAAAAGCTTGGTGAATTTACAGATGGATTAATGTCAAGCTGTACAGATGCTGTATATTTTGTAATTGGTCTTACCGGAATTATGGCAGTATGGTCAGGAATTATGAATATAGCAAAGCAAACAGGGCTTATTGATTTGGTAGCAAAAAAAGTAATGCCACTTATGAAATGCTTATTTCCTGATTATTTAAAAAAAGATACTATTGCGATGATGTTAATGAGTTTTGCAGCAAACTTATTTGGGGCAGGAAACAGTGCTACTGTATTTGCGATAAAATCTATGGAAATGCTAGATGAAGAAAATGGAAAGAATAAAAGAGCAAGTAATGCTATGTGTATGTTTATCGCAGTAAATATGTCAATGGTACAGCTTGTACCTATTACTGTGATTAAGATAAGAAGTGATGCGGGTTCTGTAAATTCAGGAAGTATTATAATCCCTGCAATTATAACAGGTTTCGCAGGTATGATTGCATCTATTTTAGTTTGTAAATACTATGAAAGGAAGGATAGAAGATGCAGGGTTTCTTAAGCGGTCTTTCTCTTTTCTTTATTCCCGGAATACTAACCTTTATAATTGGTTACGGAGTTTTCAAGAAAGCACCTATTTATGATTACTTTATCGAGGGAACTAAAGATGGAATAAAAACAGCAGTAGATATAATGCCTTTTATTATTGCTATTTTTATTGGTATTGAAGCCCTGGTTGTATCAGGTGCCATGACTTTTTTTCAAAATTTACTGGCTCCAGGTTTTAAATTTGTAGGTGTACCAGAAGAATTAATATCGTTAATTTTACTTAGACCAGTATCAGGTAGTGGATCATTAGTATTGGTAGAAAGAATTATGAGTGATTATGGAGCAGATACGTTTATAGGAAGAGCCGCATCAGTTATGGTTGGAAGTTGTGAAACAATTTTTTATGTATTAGCTATTTATTTTGGAGTAACTGCAGTTAAACATATGAGGCATGCACTTATTGCTGGAATAATAGGATATATTGTTACGATATTTGCTTCTCTTTTAGCTTGTATGTATATTTAAAATATTTGTGGTTAATAATTATAATGGAAGAGAAAAAGATTTTTATATATAATGTTTTTGTCCCCCTTTAGCATAAAAAAATCTTTTTCTCTATTTTTTATTATGTAGTTTTACCTTATGGAAAAGAAAGCACTTTAATAATTAGCAAAATTAATAACATTAAATTAAACTTCCAAAGTAAAAATAAAGATTTTTGTTTTTATATTTACACTTCTTAATTTATTATTGATTTAAAATATTGGTAGGATATAAAAAAGTACGTGAATAGAAAAGAGAATTTAAGTCGGTATATTGGTATTATATACCAATATAAGTCTTTGATTGTGTATTTTACATTTTTTTATCAAAATTATTTAGTAATTAAAAAGTTTTTTAATTGAAAATTTCGTTATAACTGTGTATACTATAGTTTGAATGTGATTTAGATAATAACAATTAATATATATTTTTTTATGGAGGAAAATGGTGGGAAAATTTATAGTTGAAAAGAGCGAACCGTTAAATGGTGTGGTTGAAATTAGTGGTTCGAAAAATGCGGTTTTGCCAATTATGGCAGCTGCTCTTTTAGCACATGGAAGTTGCGAAATTATGGAAGCACCAGTTCTTAGAGATGTTGATGTAATGTGTAAACTTCTTAGTAGTATTGGATCAAAAGTAAAAACGAAATATGAAAATAATAGTATAGAAATACTTACAGATAATGTAATAGCAGAAGAAGCTCCTTATGAGTTAGTAAAAAAAATGAGAGCATCTATTTTAGTAATGGGACCTCTTATTGCAAGAACCGGAAAAGCCAAGATTGCATTGCCTGGTGGTTGTGCAATAGGAGCAAGACCTATAGCTCTTCATTTAAAAGGGTTAAGAGCCTTGGGGGCTGAGGTAAAAGAAGGGCATGGGTATGTAGAAGCAAAGGCTGATAAATTAGTGGGCAGTAATATATATTTAGATTTCCCTAGTGTTGGGGCAACAGAAAATATTATGATGGCAGCTGTTTTAGCTGAAGGTGTAACCATATTAGAAAATGCAGCACAAGAACCTGAAATTGTAGATTTAGCAAACTTTTTAAATAAGATGGGTGCTAAAATTAAAGGTGCAGGTACTGATACTATTAAAATTGAGGGAGTATCAGAGCTTCATGGAACAAAACATACAGTAATTCCTGATAGAATTGAGACAGGAACCTTTATGGTTGCTGCTGCAATAACAAGGGGAAATATTTTAATAAAAAATGTAGTTTCCGATCATGTCAAACCAGTTATTGCAAAATTAAAAGAATGTGGTGTTAAAGTAGAAGATAGTGATGAAGGAATTCGTATAATAGGTAATATTCGTCCGTTGATTGCAACAGATATTAAAACATTACCATATCCTGGATTCCCAACAGATATGCAGTCCCAATTTATGTCATTACTTGCAACAGTAAAAGGATCCAGTGTAGTTATAGAAAATGTTTTTGAAAACAGATACATGCATATTGGCGAACTGAATCGTATGGGTGCAAATATTAAAATTGAAGGCAGAAGTGCCGTAATACAGGGAGAAAACATATTGCAAGGCACACAAGTAGTTTCAACAGATTTAAGAGCAGGAGCAGCATTGGTTTTAGCTGGACTTATTGCAGAGGGAACTACTGAGATTTCAGATATATATCATATCGAAAGAGGTTATTCTGATTTTGTAGAAAAATTTAGAAGCCTAGGCGCTAAAATTGTAAGAATTGAAGATTAAAAAAATAATAAAAGTGTCATTAGTTTAATAACTATAGACACTTTTATTAATTATTGAAGATGTATAAGATATTACTTTATGTCTACGCCGCTATAATAATGAGTTAAAATTTCTTTATAATCATAGCCTGATTTGGCCATGCCATTGGCACCCCATTGACTCATTCCGACTCCATGACCATATCCTGTGGTGGTGAAGACTATATTATTACTATCATATGAAATATTAAAGTTGGCTGAGGTTAAACCTAAAGTGTCTCGAATATTCCTACCTGTAAGAGTTACATTGCCTATTTGTATATCCGTTACTCTTCCACCTTCACTTCTGCTGATTATTGCTATTGTATTTTTATTTACAGTGCCAAAACTTTTATCTGAATAAGCTTTTTGAATTTTATTTTTAAAGTCGGAAAGTGTAAAAGACGTTACATCTGATTTATGAGAAGCTTCAGACTCATATGGGCTGTCTACACTGCGTAAATAGGGAACAGCAGATACGAAAACGTCTTCAGAATTTTCCGTACGTCCACCACTTGAGGAATGGAATAGAGGTTGTTCTACTAAATTTCCTTGATAATACATAACCTCACCACGTGTGCTTTCTACGGCTTTTTCAATACGAGGCCATCCGGTTTTCATCCATTCTTCGGATTTCAACTTTTTTAATTCTTTCAAATCTCTGTAAACTTGACAATGTGTATCATCACAAATCGGTGCACTGGGATGCTGCGCAGGGTTACCCGAATCACCTGAGCGCATTATTTTAGAAAGAGCATATGTACGTGCTGCAACAGCTTGAGCTTTTAGTGCTTCCATTTCAAAAGTTGAAGGCATTTCACCGGCCACAACTCCTTTTACATATTCTTCAAATTCAATTTTTTCGGTTTCACCGCTCAAATGACGATAAACTTTAATATATTTAGCTTCTGGAACTTTATTAATTTTTGTATCTTCTTTTCCTATCATTTGTTTGGGGTAAATTGAGATTATTCCAACTGGAATAACTACTAATAAGAAGATTACCATTAAGGTTATTGCAGCAATAGCTTTTAAAATAAATTTTTTATATTTATTGTGCATTTATTTTTTACCTCCATAGCATGTCTATAATAATATATGTCTAATAATTAAAAACATTACTAAAGAGATTATTAAATATAAAAATAAAAAGTTAGAGATATATTTCATAATAAAAAAGTATAGAATATAATTGTTGCAAATAAAAAACACCAATTTAAAATTGGTGTTTTTTCAATAAATATAAAATATTATTCTATTTCAGTAGAATCATCATCTACTTTTTCTTCAAGAATTTTTTCATATTCTGCGAAAATAGCATCCTTAATTTTATTTCTTGTTTCAGATACCAGTGGATGAGCAATATCTCTAAAATCGCCTTCGCCCATTTTCCTGCTTGGCATTGCAATGAATAAACCATTCTGTCCCTCAATAATTTTAATGTCATGAACTACAAATTCATCATCAAATGTAACAGATACTACAGCTTTCATTTTACCTTCATCGTTTATTTTACGTACTCTTACATCAGTTATATTCATACTGACACCATCCTTTCAGCCTAATCTAAATTTTATGTTTAGTTATACAACCATGTGTCATCATCATACAATACATAACAAAATTTTACAAGTCTTTTTTGCAAAATATCTGACAATTCGGAAAAACATCAATTGTTTTATCATCTTCATTTACTTCCCCAAGATAGATTAAAGGAGTATAATCTTTAACCTTTTTTTGTTTAGGTATAGTAGATGTAATCATAACTCCAATACCAGTTACTTCAATATCAAATTCTCCTAACATATCAGAAATACCTTTAACACTACCACCTGCCCGCATAAAATCATCAATAATAATAGCCTTTGAGCCGGTGGTTACCGCCCTCTTTGAAATAGACATTTTTTGTACTCTTTCTGATGATCCTGCAAAATAGTTTATACTTACAGTAGACCCTTCTGAGATTTTGCTTTCTCTTCTTAATACTACCAATGGGAGATTTAGCATTTGGGCTGTCATTAAAGCTACGGGAATACCTTTTGTTTCAATTGTAGCAATATAATCAGCACCGCTATCTTTAAATTTTTTTGCAAATATTTCTCCGGCTTTTTTTACTACATTAGAATCAAACATTATATCTGAAGTATAAAGAAAGCCTCCTCCTAAAATTCGGTTGCTTTCTTTTAATTTATTACATAAATAATTTAATAATTCCTCTGCATTTTTATCGGAAATGTATGGAACAAATTTTACTCCTCCGCCTACTCCTGCTGTGGTTTCTATTAATCCTAATTCCATAGTATTCATAATATTTTTTGCAGTTTGGATATCTTCACTAATGCTAGATTTTGCAGCATTAAAAATTTTACAGAAATATCCTAGTGAAAATGGTTTGTTGGGGCAGTCTGATAAAATTTTAATTATAGCACCAACTCTTTCAATCCTTTTCATTAGTAACATCCTCCATCTAAAACGAATATTAATATATTATAAAACATATTCTATTCGATTCTATTCGTTTTCTTTGTTTTTGTCAAATTTACATTAATTTTTTAATGATTTGTGATATAATTGAGCGATATCTAAATAATATTATAATTGTATTTTTATTAGCTTATTATACAGATAATACGTATGCAATTATTTATATTACAAATACTTATATTAATACAGTATTTTAACTCAATTATAATGAATTCACAAATTAAAAATTTTACATCACAATGGAGGATAATAATGCTCAATTTGTCAGATTTTAAACATATACATTGTATAGGAATAGGTGGTATAGGACTTAGCGCTATTGCTGAAATTTTCCTTTACAGAGGATACAAAGTATCAGGTTCTGATATGAAGGAAAGTGAAATTACAGATAAACTTATGAGAAAAGGTGCTCAAGTTTTTCTTGGGCACAGAGAAAAAAATATAGAAGGTACAGATTTGGTAATTTATTCATCAGCTGTATCTCAAGACAATCCGGAACTTAAAGGAGCTTTGGAAAAGGGAATTAAAGCAGTGTCAAGAGCAGAAGTATTAGGATCGTTGATGGATGAGTACAAAAGCAGCATTGCTGTTTCAGGTACCCATGGCAAGACCACAACAACTTCTATGATTTCATTGATTTTGGAAAATAGTCAAAAATCCCCTACTATTTTGGTAGGTGGAAACCTCTCTGAAATAAATGGAAATGTGAAAGTTGGCAGCAGTGATTATTTTGTTACAGAAGCATGTGAATACATGGATAGTTTTTTAAAGTTGAAACCTAATATTGAAATAATTTTAAATATTGATTCGGATCATTTAGACTATTTTAAAGATATAGAACATATAGTGAGCTCTTTTAGCAAATTTGCTAACTTAGTTCCAAAGGATGGTATGTTAATAGCTTATGATGCAAATCCATTTGTAAGTAGTATTATTGAAAATTTGAATAAAAATGTAATTACTTTCGGGTTTAATGAAAGATGTGATTATTATGCTACGGATATTAAATTTAATTCTCTTGGTTTACCTGAATTTAAAGTAAATAATAGGGGAAAAGAACTTTGTGAAATTCATCTTTCGGTTCCGGGAGAACATAATATCGCCAATGCAGTTGCAGCATTTTCTTGTTGTCATTATTTGGGAATAGATATTTCCAATATAGTATCTACATTAGAAAGTTATAATGGAACTCAAAGACGATTTGATGTAATCGGGGTTACAAAGGATAATATCAAAGTAGTAGATGATTATGCACATCATCCTACAGAAATAAAAGCAACTCTAAAAGCAGCTCAAAACATTCCACATAATAATTTATGGTGCTTGTTTCAACCACATACTTATACTAGAACACTAGCATTATTTGATGATTTTGCTGAATCATTTGAAGCGGCAGATAAAATTATAATGACAGAAATTTATGCAGCAAGAGAAAAAAATATTTATAAAATTAGTGCAAAAGAGTTAGTTAATGAAATAAAAAGAGTTTATCCTAAAAAAGAAGTTTATTTTTTCAGTGATTTCAATGAAATCGCTAACTTTGTTATAAATAATGCAGAAAATAATGACTTAGTAATTACTATGGGAGCAGGGGACATTTATAAAGTGGCTGAAATTATATTGGAAAAAGATAGGCATTCATAGCCTATTTTTTATGTTTATTTAAAAGAATTGTGTGAGACTAGCTTAAAATTTCATTTTAATTGTTTAAAGCGTAACATTTTTTTCTTAATTTATATACCTAAATGATATGATCAAAGATCTATTGATTGAATATTAAAACTTTGTTTAATAAAGAACAATTTTTAATAAAACCTTTTAGAAGCAAAAAAAAAATGATATACTTAACGTGTATGCAATGAATTGGAGGATACTATATGTCAAACGCATTAATAGAGTATGAAAAGCAAGAAAAAAAAAGATATGAAATTAATCTTGGACATCTAGAAAAAGGTGTTATATTTATAGATTTAAAATCTACTTATATTGATGAAAATGTAACTATTGGGGAAGGAACAAAAATTTATCCTGGTGTAATTATAGAAGGCAATACGACAATAGGCAAAGATTGTATTATTGGCTTTAATACTAGAATTGTTAATTCAGTTATTGAAAATAACACGGAAGTGCAAAGCTCAGTAATACTTGAAAGCAATATTGGAAACGATACACATATTGGACCATTTGCGTATATAAGACCAAATTGCAGCATTGGAGATAATGTAAAGGTCGGAGATTTTGTTGAAGTTAAAAATTCAAATATGGATAATGGTTCTAAAGCATCCCATTTGACTTATATAGGAGACTCAGATGTAGGGAAAAATGTCAATTTAGGATGTGGAGTAGTTTTTGTAAATTATGATGGTAAGAACAAGCATCGCTCAACTATTAAAGACGGTGCTTTTATAGGATGCAATACTAACTTAGTATCACCTGTAACTGTTAATGAGGGTGCGTATGTGGCAGCAGGAACTACAGTAACAATGGATGTGCCAAAGGGGGCATTATGTGTTGGAAGAGTAAAAAATAAGGTTCTCGAAGGATGGGTAGAGCGAAGAGGATTACTAAAGAAGAAATAATAAGACGTGTAAGACGTCTAAAGAAAGAGGTGCAGTAATGAAAAACGGAGTCTTTACAGATTTTAAGATTTTTACGGGTAATTCAAATTCAGAATTAGCAAATGAAATAGCAGCAATAATGGGAAAACCATTAGGCAAAGCCACCGTAAATAAATTTAGTGATGGAGAAATATCTGTAAGTCTATGGGAAACAGTAAGAGGTATTGACACTTACATAGTACAGTCAACGTGTCAGCCAGTAAACGACAGCTTAATGGAATTGTTAATTATGATAGATGCAATGAAAAGAGCATCTGCAGGAAGAATCAATGCGGTAATTCCATATTATGGGTATGCGAGACAGGATAGAAAAGCAAAGGCTAGAGATCCAATTACAGCTAAGTTAGTGGCTGATTTATTATGTGCAGCAGGAGCAGACAGAGTTGTATCTATGGATTTACATGCATCGCAAATTCAAGGATATTTTAATATCCCTGTAGATCATCTTATCGGAATGCCTATTTTAGTAAAATATTTCAGGGAAATGAGACTGGATAATTTAGTTATTGTTTCTCCAGATCATGGAAGTGTAACAAGAGCGAGAAATATGGCGCAGCCACTTGACGCACCAATTGCAATTGTAGATAAGAGAAGACCAAAGGCTAACGTATCTGAAGTTATGAATATCATTGGTGATATAGTAGATAAAAATGTAATTTTAGTAGATGATATGATAGATACAGCAGGTACAATTACAAATGCTGCAAATGCATTAAAAGAACTTGGTGCAAGGGAAGTTTATGCTTGTGCTACTCATCCTGTGCTTTCAGGTCCTGCATTAGAGAGAATTCAGGACTCAGCTATAAAAGAACTTGTTCTTTTAAATACTATTCCGATGCCTGAAGAAAAGAAAATAGAAAAAATAAAAATGTTGTCAGTAGCTCCATTATTTGCTGAAGCTATGATTAGAATTTTTACAAATGATTCAATTAGTAAACTATTTGATTAGGAGTAATTAGAGTAATTTATGTATGTGATTGTTGGGCTTGGAAATCCAGGCAGAAAATATGAAAATACTAAACATAATATAGGATTTATTACCATTGATTATTTGGCTGAAAAAAATGATATTAAGATAAATAAAATAAAACATAAAGCCTTGGTCGGAGAAGGTTTCATCTCCGGCCATAAAGTTTTATTGGTAAAACCTCAAACTTATATGAATCTTAGTGGTAATTCTGTACGTGAAATTGTTGAATACTATAAGATAAATATGGAGGATCTTATAGTAATATATGATGATATAGATATTGAACTGGGAAGACTGCGTATTAGAAAAAAAGGAAGTGCGGGGACACATAATGGAATGAAATCTATTATTTATGATATTCAGTCAGACCAATTTCCAAGAGTACGAATTGGAATAGGAAATCAGGGGAAAATGGATTTAGCCAATTATGTTATTGGTAAATTTCATCCTGATAGTATAAAAACTATGCAGGAGGCTGTTAAGAAAGCAGCTTTATCCATTGAATGTATCATAGAAAAGGGTATAGATAAGGCTATGAATGAATACAATGTAAAACAAATGGTTGAAGGGAAAAAAGTGAACCATGAGTGATAAGGGATTAGAAAATAAATTTAAAAAAATATTGTCTTTAACCAAAAAACAAAAAGGTATTATTAATATATCAGGAATATCAGAAGGACGGGCTATGCCTGTTGCGGCAATTATTTCTAAAGAAAGAAGAAGTCAAAGTCTTATTATAACTTCTTCATATTCTAAGGCAAAAAAGCTGGCACAGGACCTGTCTTTTTTTTCTTACGATAAAATATATGTTATACCTGAGGAAGAGCAGATATTTGTATCCTATGATGCTAAAAGTCAAGGCGAGTTAATAGAAAGATTGGCAGCACAAAATGCCCTTTTATCTGGTGAAAATTGTATAGTAATTGCTCCAATTTCTGGTGCAATTAAAAAAATTACGCCTCATAAAATCTTTGAGGAAAGTATTGTTAAATTAGCTATAGGAAAAGAAGAAGATTTAGAAGAAATAAAAAGAAAATTAACTTTTTTAGGATATGAAAGATCTTCAGTTGTGGATGTTAAAGGCCAATATAGTATTAGGGGAGGAATTTTAGATATTTTTACCCTTGGGGCTGAATATCCATATCGTGTAGAGTTTTTTGATACGGAAATAGATTCAATAAGGACTTTTAATTTAGAAACCCAAAGATCTATAGAAAATTTAAATAGTATAGAAGTTTATCCTGCGCAGCAAGTTGTTCATGACAAGGAATTATATAAAAAAGCTGCTGAAAATATTATAAAAGGTTATGATAATTATTCTAAAAGACAAAAACCCGAACAAAAAGAAAAATTAAATAACAGAAAACAACAGCTTGTGGAATTTATAAGTAATTCTACCAATATACAGTTATTGGAAAATTATATTCATTATTTTTATGAAGACTTAGAATATATTTGGAATTATATGAAATCTGACAGTATAGTGATGATAGATGATCCAGACAGGGTACATGAAGCATTAAAGCTCAGAGATAAAGAGCTTAAAGATGATTTTAAAATATTACTTGAAAAAGGTCAAGTTATACCAAAAGATATTGAAATTTTTTTGGGAAATGAAGATTTAAGCAATATTTATAAAAGAGGCTTAACTTTTTTATTTACGCCGTTTCAAAAACAGTTAAAAGGAATAGATAACCTGGAATCAAATATTCAAATACAATCTAAACAAGCACCCGTTTTTAATGGAAGAATGGATTATTTGGAGACAGAGTTAAAAAGATATAAAAAATTAAACTATGAAATTTTCATTGCTTGCTCAACTGATGAAAGAGCTGACAATATGAAAAGCTTTCTCCAACATAGCGGATTGGAAGAAGATGTAATTTTAAAAAAAGGAAGCCTTACATCCGGTATAGAATATCCTGAAGAAAAACTTGTATTTATATGGGATGGCGATATATTTACAAATCAAAAGAAAAGAAGATCTAAGTCAAAGAGAAAAGACAGTAAACCAATAAAAACCTTTACTGATATTAAAAAAGGAGATTATGTTGTCCATGAAAATCATGGTATTGGTAAATTTGTTGGCATAGAACAACTGGATGTACAAAATATAAAAAAAGATTATTTAAAAATAAAATATTTGGGAGAAGATGTCCTATATGTTCCTGTAGATCAAATGGATATTATTCAAAAATATATTGGTGCAGATGGTGCGAATCCTAAAATCAGTAAATTATCAAGTGGTGAATGGAAAAAGACAAAAGCTAAAGCTAAAGCTGCTATTGCAAATATGGCAAAAGAGCTTTTAGAGATTTCTGCATCTAGGCATATGGAAAAAGGCTATGCTTTTTCAAAAGATACTATATGGCAAAAAGAATTTGAGGAATTGTTCCCATATGAAGAAACCGCAGATCAAATTAGATGTATTAAAGAAATAAAGAAAGACATGGAAACAGAACTCTCCATGGACAGGTTACTTTGCGGTGATGTGGGATATGGAAAAACAGAAGTCGCTGCAAGAGCAATATTTAAATGTATTGCAGATGGAAAACAGGCAGCAGTATTGGTACCTACTACTATTTTGGCAAATCAACATTATTATACTTTTAAAGAAAGATTCGAAAAATTCCCTTTTAGTGTGGATATGCTTTGCAGGTTCCGTACCGATAGGCAGCAGCAAGAAATTATTCAAAAAATTGAAAAAGGTACGTTAGATGTAATCGTTGGAACTCATAGAATACTGTCAAAAGATATAAAATTCAGAAACTTAGGTCTTTTAGTAATTGATGAGGAACAAAGATTTGGCGTTCAACATAAAGAAACAATAAAAAAGCTTAAAAAAAATGTTGATGTTCTTACATTATCTGCTACACCTATTCCGAGAACACTTCATATGTCTCTTATCGGCATTAAAGATATGAGTTTAATCGAAGAACCTCCGGAAGAAAGATATCCGGTACAAACATATGTTATGGAACAAGATGATGAACTGATGGCAGAAGCTATACAAAGAGAACTTGACAGAGGTGGTCAAGTGTATGTTGTTTATAACAGAGTAAAGGGAATTCATAAACTTGCATCAAGAATTGAAGAATTGGTACCTGAGGCATCATTGGCTGTTGGTCATGGTCAAATGAATGAAAGACATTTAGAAGATGTAATGATTGATTTTATAAATCAAAAATATAATGTTTTAGTGGCAACCACAATAATTGAATCAGGTATTGATATACAAAATGCAAATACTATTATAATAATAGATGCAGATAAATTTGGACTATCACAACTGTATCAGTTAAGAGGAAGAGTAGGTCGTTCCAACAGATTAGCATATGCTTACTTAATGTATCAAAAAGATAAAGTGCTTTCGGAACAGGCTGAAAAGAGATTACGTGCTATAAAAGAATTTACTGAATTTGGTGCAGGATTTAGAATTGCAATGAGGGACTTAGAAATTAGAGGAGCAGGAAATCTACTTGGTTCAGAACAGCATGGACATATGATGATGATTGGGTATGAGCTTTACTGTAAGCTTATCGAAGATGCAGTTCGTGAATTAAAGGGAGAAGTTGTAACTCCTAGAGGAGAAGAAGCTTCTATAGAAGTTGATGTTGCTGCATATATTCCTGAAAAATATATTTCAGATGAAATTTTAAAATTACAAATGTATAAAAAAATTGCGGCAATAAAAGATAATGAAGATAAAGAAGAAATTATAGATGAAATGTTAGACAGATTTGGAGATATACCAAGTGAAGCAATGAACTTAATTCAAATATCGCATATTAGAGCTATGGCGGAAAAGGTTGGAATTGTACGTATTCATCATGCTAATGGAAAAATAGTTTATGAATTTTCAGAGAACAATTCATTAAAACCACAAGCAATGTCTAATTTGGTAGAAGCATATAATCTTAAAATCCTTATTCATGCGGGAATAAAACCGGTTATAAAATGCAGCTTATTAAGTAAAAATAAACTTAACGATATTATAGGATTATTGAGTAAGCTTATGGTATAATTAAATCTAATAAATAATTATATTAAAAAAGCGGATGGGAGATTTACTGATGAAAAAAATTATATCAATTTTATTAATTCTAGTACTAGCTTTCAGTATGGCAGCATGTACTTCAGAAAAGGAAACAACAGATTTAGTAAAGGTAGGAGATACAGTTATTAATTCAAAACAATTAGATGAATATATAGCTTTAGTAGGTTATATTAGCGGAACATCGGATATGAGTCAAATTCCGGAAGAACAAATGGAAGAAATAAAATCCGTGATGTTAGATAATATGATAGAATTAGAAGCTCTAAATCAATATTATAAAGACAAAAAAGATGAAGTATTACCGGATACGATAGAAGATGATTATAAAAAATTTATTGAAGATTCAAAGTCAAATGAAACAATTAAAGCTTTTCTTGATAAAGAAAATATTTCTGAGGATACGTTAAAAACATTCTTCTATAGTCAGTATTATTCGCAGTCATTATTTGAAGAGGCAGCGGCAACTATACCTACTTTAGAAGATGATATAAAGGCTTACTATGAAAAAAATAAAGAAAATTATAAAGTAGATGAAATCAGGGCAAGTCATATTTTAATAGGAGATAAAGAACATAAACCTGAGGATAAAGCTTTAGCAGAGGAAGTACTGCAAAAGATTAAAGATGGAGCAAGCTTTGAAGAGATGGCAAAGGAATATGGTACAGATGGCACAAAAGATAAAGGTGGAGATCTTGGCTGGTTTGGTAAGGGTGACATGGTTTCTGAATTTGAAAATGCTGCCTATGCTTTAAAAAAGGGAGAATTAAGTGGTGTTGTTGAAACAGAATTCGGATATCATATTATTAAGTTAACCGATAAAAGAGAATACAAACCTTATGATGATGTATATCTTGAGATTAAACAATCAATAGTTGATCCTGTTTATTCGGAAAAAATAAATAAAGTAAAAAAAGAAATTGGAGTTGAATACCTTAGTGATGAGGTTAAAAAGCCAGAAACCGATAAAAAATAGAATTTTAAATTAAAAATAAAAGGAGTTTAGTCACTTTATAGATTAAACTCCTTTTATTATTATATAATTTCAGTTATTTAATTTTCCATTTGCTTTGCCAGGAAGTTTGCACCGATAATTGCTGTTTTTAGCTCTAAATCTCCTAAAGGCTGATCCTTCGATGCTGATAAAATTATTATTGAGCCAATAGCGTCACCTTGAGATACAATTGGTACTACTATTTGAGAACTATAATTATTATTTTCTGATGAATCAGCAATAACGTTATAAGTATTTTCTGATGAATCAGATATATAACTGTTTTTGTTATGAATAATGTTTTCTAAATCTTTGCTGATTTTCTTTTCAATAAAATCTTTTTTAGATCCACCTGATACAGCAATAACTTGATCAGTATCAGAAATAATAACTGTTCCGCCTAAAATGTTAGAAGCACAGTCTGCATATTCATCTGCAAATTGACTTAGCTCACTTATAGGAGAATATTTTTTAAGAATTACTTCTCCCTCTCTATCCGTGAATATTTCAAGTGGATCGCCTTCGCGAATACGCATTGTACGACGTATTTCTTTTGGAATTACAACACGTCCAAGGTCATCGATTCTTCTTACTATACCTGTTGCTTTCATATATGCTTTCCTCTCTTTATAACAAATTTATTTTTCTATCAGTTGTATGATGGATACAACTGAGTTTCTTGGAAATAGTATCTGTAAAAGGAAAGTTTTTATACTAAAAAATAGATATAAAATAAAATTTAATAATTTTTATTAGATTTTATCTTTTTTTAAAATTGTGGTATAATTAGCCAGTATGTTTTGAAGGATTTATTTTTTAATTTTTAGGAATAAAATTAAGTGTAAAGTTAAATTGAGAAATCAAATTTGTAATTACTATTATGTCATTAGGGAGGGAAAGATGCTTTTTAAAAATATTACTATTTTGGATGAAAATATACAAGTAAAAGAGAATATGTACATAGGCATAACAAATGATAAAATTGACTATATTGGTAAAGAAGAGCCTAAGAAAAAATATGATGAGATTTATGACGGTAGCGGCAAAGCTTTAATGAGTGGTTTTTTTAATTCACATGCTCATACACCAATGACGTTAATGAGAGGTTACGGAGAAAATATGGCTCTGCAAGAATGGCTGGAACAAAGGATTTTTCCATTTGAAGATAAGTTATATGGTAAGGCTGTTTATTATGGTACTTTGCTTGGGATAGCAGAATCGCTAAAATTCGGCATTGTATCTACAACTGACATGTACTATTTTTGTGATGATATGGTTAAGGCAGTCATAGAAAGTGGCGTAAAGAATAATATAGGTAGAGGGATTACAAATTTTACGGATAAGGATATTTATGATTTGGATTCCTTTCATGAAACAAAAGAATTATATAATGGTTATAATAATGCGGAAAATGGAAGAATAAAGATAGATGTCAGTCTTCATGCTGAATATACATCAAACCCAAAGACTGTCAAACAGCTAGCTGAATATATGAAAGAAATAGGAGCAGGAATGCATGTACATGTTTCTGAAACTAAATTTGAGCATGAAGAATGTAAAAAAAGGCATGGTTTAACTCCTGTACAGTATTTAAACAGCTTAGGGTTATTTGATACCAGAACTACAGCAGCCCATTGTATTTGGGTTGAAGATGAAGATGTACGTATTTTAGCAGATAAAGGCGTTACTGTAGCCAGCTGTCCTGTTAGTAATATGAAACTTGCCAGCGGTGTATGCAACATTCCTTTATTACTATCAAAAGGGGTAAATGTAGCCATTGGAACAGATAGTGTAGCTAGTAACAATAGTTTGAATTTTATAGAAGAAATTAAATTTTTTGCTATTGCAAATAAAGAAAAAAGAATGAACCCTACTTTGGTTACACCAAAAGAGGCAATATGCGCAGCTACTATATCTGGAGCAAAAGGTCAAGGAAGAAATGATACAGGTAAATTGGCAGTCGGATTAAAAGCTGATTTAATTGTATTAGATTTAATGCAGCCCAACATGAGACCAATTCATAATTTAACAAATAATATTGTGTACTCAGCATCTGGAAATGATATTGTAATGACAATGGTTGATGGAAAGGTACTATATAAAAACGGAGAATATACCACAATAGACATTGAAAAAGTTATATTTGAAACAGAAAAAGATACAAATAATATTTTACAAAAATTAAAATAAGTTTATATTAAACTCGGAGGATATATGGCAAAAAAATCTTTTATGCAAGGTGCTTTAATACTTGCAGTTGCAGGAGTTATTATTAAAATTATGGGAGCCTGTTTCAGAATCCCTTTAGGGAACATCATCGGTGATGAAGGAATGGGATATTATCAGTCGGCATATCCTGTATATGTTTTATTTTTAACATTGGCAACAGCAGGTGTTCCAGTAGCGATATCAAAGCTAATTTCGGAAAGAGTTGCGGTAGGAAATAACTATGAAGCTTATCGTGTATTTAGGGTTTCATTTATTTTACTTTTTGCAATGGGAGTTATTTCGTCATCAATATTATTCTTTGGTGCAGATGTGATATCACAATTCACAAGAGCCCCTGGCGCAAAACCTGCTATGATGGCAATTGCGCCGGCGCTTTTGTTTGTACCTATGATGGCATCATACAGAGGATATTTTCAAGGTTATCAGGATATGAAACCGACGGCAATATCTCAAATAGTGGAACAATTTTTCAGAGTTATTATAGGGTATACTTTAGCTACTGTTTTAGTTTCATCAAGTTTACAATTTGCAGCAGCAGGTGCGGCTTTCGGTGCTACGGCAGGAGCTATTGCTGGTATTGTTGCAATGATTTTCATTTATCTCAAAAGAAAAAAGGCTATTCTTCTTAATGTAGAAAGGAACAATAAAGTAAAAGGTGACAGTAGTATAAAAATTCTAACACAAATATTTACTATTTCTATTCCTATAACATTAGGTGCAGCAATTATGCCAATTATGAATACCATAGATTTAGGAATTGTAATGCGAAGGCTTCACGATACCGGCTGGAGTGCTGACACAGCTATAAGTTTATATGGTCAGCTTACAGGAATGGCAGCACCGATTATTAATTTCCCTCAGATATTAACTCAGGCTATTGCTATCAGTATTGTGCCTGCAGTAGCAGCAGCTTATAGGCAAAAAGATTCCAGCTTCCTTAAATATAATATACAATTAGGAGTAAGAACTGCAATGCTAATCGGGCTTCCTTGCTCACTAGGGATTATGACTCTCTCTGAGCCTATTATGGTACTTTTATTCCCGCTGCAAAGAGCTAGCGCTATCAGTGCAGCACCATGCTTATTTGTTATGGGTTTTAGCGTTATTTTTCTATCAATTGCTCAAACCTTATCAGGTGTGTTGCAGGGCTTAGGAAAACAAATGATACCGGTAATTAATTTGTTCTATGGGGTAATACTTAAAATAATTTTGACCTATATTCTAACGGGTATTCATGATATTAATGTTAAGGGTGCGGCTATTGGAACTGCAGCAGCTTATGCTATTGCATCTATTTTAAATATTATTGCAGTAAAAAAACAGACAGGATTGAAGTTTGATATAACATTAACATTTATTAAGCCTATTACTTGTGGAGTAGTTATGTCAGCATTTGTTTGGTTAAGCTATAGAGTAGCTTTTGGAATTTTTGGCAATGCAGTATCGACTATTTTTGCAGTTTGTGTAGGAGCTTTTATATATGGAGGCATGCTTTTCATTACAAAAGCTATTACAAATGAAGAACTTAAAACATTGCCAAAGGGTGATAAAATAGTAAGTTTAATTAATAAGTTTAAAAATAAGTAAAGGATTAGATATGGATAAAAATTACGAGAGCTTTTATATTGAAGCCAACACCGCAGAAGGTGCTTTAAAGCGTCTGATGAGTATTATAAAAGTACTTAGACAAAAATGTCCATGGGATAAGGTTCAGACCCATGAAAGCTTGAAACAATGCTTAATAGAAGAATCCTATGAAGTTATTGATGCCATTGATAAAGGTGATTTTGATAATTTGGAAGAAGAACTGGGAGATGTCTTTCTGCAGGTAGTTTTTCATGCCGATTTAGGGGATGAAGAAAAAAAGTTTGATTTTAAGAGTATAGCTAACAGAGAATGTGAGAAAATGTTAAGGAGACATCCCCATGTTTTTTTGAAAGAAAATGCAGAAACTATTGACAAAGTACTTGAAAAATGGGAAAATGTGAAAAGTAAAGAGACAGGTGCTAGTACTTATACTGAATCGATGGACAAGATTCCTAGGAGTTTACCCGCCCTGATAAGGAGTTATAAGATTCAGAAGAAGGCTGCCCATGTTGGATTCGACTGGGAATCTGTAGAAGATGCATTTTCTAAAATAAAGGAAGAATCCAAAGAAGTCCTTGAAGTTTACAAAGGAAACGACAAATCGAAAATAAAAGAAGAAATTGGAGATTTACTATTTGCAGTTGTAAATGTTGCAAGGTTTCTTGATGTAAATCCAGAAGATGCTTTGAATTTTACTTCACAAAAATTTATCGAAAGATTTCGCTTTATTGAAGATTCTGGCCAAGCTGAAGGGAAAGCCTTAACGGATATGACTTTGGAAGAGATGGACAGGCTTTGGGAAAAAGCAAAAGAGGTTTGTAAAAACAAGAAATTATAAATATTATGTGAAGTGGGATGAAAAGAAGTTTACTTAAACTTCAATTATTATTTAATTTAAAGGAGGTTATGTTCGTGAATAAAGCAGAATTAGTTGCTAGTGTAGCAGAGAAGACCGGTTTCACAAAGAAGGATGCAGAGGTTGCAGTAAATGCATTTGTTGCAAGTATTGAGAGTGCTCTTGTAAATGATGAAAAAGTACAACTTATTGGTTTTGGTACTTTTGAAACACGTCAAAGAAAAGCTAGACAGGGAAGAAATCCTAGAAAGCCAGGCGAAGTGATCGAAATAGAAGCGTCAAAAGCGCCAGTATTCAAAGCGGGGAAAGCGTTAAAGGATGCAGTAAATAAGAAATAAGTTTATGATTACTAAAAGGAGCAACTGTGAGTTGCTCCTTTTTAATGTGAACCTATAAACTTTGAGGTAAGAAAAAAGGAAGAAGAGGAATTTTATATATGCGTATAGATAAGTTTTTAAAAAATTCTAGATTGATTAAACGCAGATCAATTGCGAAAGAAGCTTGTGAGCAAGAACGTATTTTTATAAATGAGAAAGTAGCAAAACCTGGTAGTGAGGTAAAGGTAGGAGATATTATTTTCATACAGTTTGGTAATTCTTCCATTAAAGCTAAAGTATTGATTCTTTCAGATCATACAAATAAAGAACTTGCTACTTCCATGTACGAAATTATTGAGTAAATATGGATAATTTTTAATTATTATAAATTTATATAGTTGAAAGATTATAAAAAATGAACCTTCTGGAAATAATAGTAATAATTATTTCTGGGAGGTTTTTATGCGTATTGGAATTCCGGGTGGTCTTTTATACTATAATTATGAGCCATTTATAAAAACATTTTTTGATGAACTTGGAGTAGAGGTAAAATATTCTACAGTTTCAAATAAAGATATTTTAAATATGGGTGCTAAGAATTGTGTTGATGAAGCTTGTCTTCCTATCAAAATTTTTCATGGTCATGTTATGAAACTACAAGAAGATTGTGACTATATAGCAGTACCAAGAATTATGAATTGTGAATTTGGTGAATCTATATGCCCTAAATATGAAGGTCTACCTGAACTTGTAGCAAGTGGTACAAAAAAAAATAATTATATTTTTTCCAAACCTATTCGTATGCATGACAAAAAGAAATTCCTTAAAAGTTTGCAGGCAGGAGCTAAGCAAATTGGAATTAATAAGAAAAAGGTAAAATTAGCATTTGAGAGAGCGTTAGAAAGTCAAAAAAACGTAAACAGAGGTATAGATGAAGAGGAATATACTTATAAAGTTTTTCTTGCAGGACATCCATGCAATATCTATGATCAGTTTGCTAACATAAATTTAATTGAAAAATTGCATAAATTGGATATTGGTATAATCACAGAAGAATGTGTAAGTGAAAGCAATAAGAAAGAGCAGATGAAAGATTTAATTAAAAATCCATATTGGTTATTTTTCATTAATAATTTTGGAGCAGCTAAGTTTTTGGAAGCAGAAGGTAAAGCTGATGGTATTATATATCTTTCCTCATTTTGCTGTGGAACAGATTCTTTTACTGTAGAAATGATTAAAAATAATTTAAAGCATTTACCTATGCTGGTACTTAAACTAGATGAACAAACAGGGGAAGCCGGTTATGATACCCGGCTGGAAGCATTTAAAGAAATGCTTGAAATGAAATCTGTTAAAAATAGTAAAAAGGGGGTTGAAACTTTTGAAAATAACATTTCCTCATATAGGTGATGCACATATTGTAGGTAGTTTATTTTTTAATGAGATTGGTATCCAAGTAGTCTCACCGCCGCTTAATACTGTATCCGGATTGGAAAAAGGGAGTTCCATTGCACCAGATGAGATTTGCTTGCCTTTTAAATTAATGATATCGAATTTTATTTCGGCTTATGAAATGGGTGCAGATACGGCTGTAATGCCGGCTACCATTGGTCCGTGCAGATTAGGTGAATACGGAGAATTATTTAAAAGTATTTTAGATAAGCATGGCTATAATTTTAATTGGATTATTATTGATACGCCAACGGCTATAGGAAAAAAAGAATTGTTAAAAAGATTAAACCTTTTAATATCAGAACGAAATTGTAAAATGGCTGACGTTTTTATTGCATTAAATAAAACTTATAAGGTAATAAAGAGATTTGAAAGCTTAGAAAAGAGAGTAAGAATTCTAAGTGGATATGAAAGAAGTAGGGGAGAATGTAAAAAGATACTTAAAGAATGTAGAAGCAGGTTAAGAAATTCAAAAGATTTAAATGATGCTCTTATTTTAATAAAAGAGTATCATCACAAATTAAGTAAAGTGATTATTGATAAAAATAAGAAGCCAATCAGGATTTTGTTAGTTGGAGAGATATATTCTATGATAGAACCTTTTGCGAATCATAGAATTGAGGAAATGCTCATGGATAGAGGTGTTTCATTTGAAAAACCTGTTACTTTAGGTTGGTGGATTAACAACAATATTACTAACCCATTTTATTTATTTTTGTTTGCTAGAAAGAAAAACAAATACATGCCATACAGCATTGGAGGATATGCTAAGGAAACGATTGAAGAAGGTATGAATAGTAAAAAGAATAAATTTGATGGAGTTATTCAGATTTTGCCTGTAGGTTGTATGCCCGAAATTGTATCTAAATCTGTTTTAAATCAAATATCAAGAGAAGAACAAATTAAAGTAATGACGGTTATATTTGATGAAATGGGTGGAGAAGCAGGATATATTACTAGAATTGAAGCATTTATTGATATGCTGGGGTTTGCGAAAAGAGGAGAAAAGAGGGGAAATGAATGTATTGCATAGGTATAGATGTTGGATCTGTAAGTACTGATTTTGTAGTAATGGATGAGGATTATAAAATTGTTCATCAAATATATTTAAAAACAAAGGGAAATCCTATTGAGGCAATAAAAGAAGGTATGACTCAATTGAGGAGAAGATTTTATAAAGAGCAAATAAAAGCTGTTGGAACAACGGGAAGCGGAAGATCATTAGCAGCAGCTATAGTAGGTGCTGACATAGTTAAAAATGAAATTACTACACATGGGGTTGCAGCATCAACTTTAAATCCTAAGGTAAGAACAATTTTGGAAATCGGAGGTCAAGATTCCAAAATTATTTTATTGAGAGATGGTGTTATCTCAGACTTTGCTATGAATACTGTATGTGCTGCAGGTACAGGTTCATTTTTAGATAGACAAGCAGAAAGATTAGGCTTAAAAGTGGATGAGCTAGGGCAATATGCTTTAAAAGGAAAAAATCCTGTTAGAATTGCAGGAAGATGTGCTGTATTTGCTGAATCTGATATTATACATAAGCAACAGCTTGGTTGTAAAATTGAGGATATTATTGCAGGTATGTCAGAGGCTTTGGTACGAAATTATTTAAGTAATGTGGCTAAGGGAAAAGAATTAGAAGAAACTGTTTTTTTTCAAGGGGGTGTAGCGTCAAATGAAGGTATTGTTTCTGCATTTGAAAAAGAACTTGGCTGCAAGGTAATTGTTCCTGAATATCATAAAGTAATGGGTGCTTTTGGAGCTGCTATTTTAGCAAAGGATTTAATTGAAAGAGAAAATAAAAAAACCAGCTTCGTGGGATTCGAAGCCGGCAATTATAATGTAATCACAGAATCTTTCGAATGCAGCGACTGCAGCAATCATTGTGAAGTTGTTCTCCTTAAATCAGGAAGTCGTCAAATTGGTGCTTTTTCTGATAGATGTGGTAAGTATCAAATAGAAAAAATTAATGATTCAAATGATTCTTTAGAAAGTTAAGTTTACTTAAATATCTATTCCAAAGTTCATGTATAATTACAGTTTGCAAGGGAATCATTATAAAGCACTTTAATAATCTGGTAGGCAGTATAGCAAAAAGACCTTTATTCATAAGAATATATAGCCATAGGGTATCTAAACATAAATTTAAAATAATGCAAACAATGGCAACTGCAATAAAAACTCGTTTCCAAGAAATAGGTTTATTGTGTAAAATAAGGCCATATACTGCACCAGTTAAAAATGCAGTTAATGTAAATCCGGGAAAATACGGTCCTGTTGGAAGAATCATCATACCTATAATATCGCCAAGGGCATAGGCTATGCCCGACCATAAAGGTCCGTATAGTATACCTATGATAGATATGGGTAAAAAGCCAAAACTTAATCTTAAAGTTGGTAATGCTAGTGATAGAAATCTGGTTAAGACAATTTCCATTGCCATTAAAAATGCAGTTATCACAATCTTTGACGTATTTTGTTTTGAACGCATAAAAAAACTCCTTTCTCTAAAATGATACTACATTAAAGAGAAAAGAATTCTATTGTATACTTTAATGCAGTAGTGGACGCAATATTGTATCGCAAACAAAACTGTTTTTCGTTCATAGGCAACATCCCATCCTATGACACTTTACGCACAATATTTACTCTACTGCATTAGATATTACTATATTTAAAATATATTTTCAAGAGTTAATGTTTCGTTGAAGTGAAGAAACCGTAATTGTTCTTTAATACAGTTTAATTCTCCTGTGGAATTTGATACATCTTCAGATTTAATAAAATATATAGCTCTGGCTATGGAATAATCAGTCTCATTTATATCATCGGTACTTAAGAAAAAGGCATATATTCTTTTATAACGATGCCAACGTTTATTGAGATCTTCCATATTTTTTGATGCTTCTTCCCAATTTTCGTTTGATGCATAAGTTATGATGTCATCTTCTATATAATTCATTAAATTGTGTAATGTATCATCTGCAAAGTCAGCAAAAATAAACCAACCTACAATTAAGATTACTAAACATAAAGTTGATATAGATAATGATTTCATTTATTTCTTTACCCCCTGTTAGATGAAAGAGATTCTTTATTTAAAGATTTGCTGTTTTTATATATATGGAATTTTTTAGTTTCATCACATAGACATAAAAATACCTGCTTATAATCAGTTATATTATATTTTAAAAGCTCAGATTTTAAATAATTTTCATCAAAGCCCAATACTATAAGATTTTTTCTATATAAAATACCATCTGATATAATAACTAAAGGTATATTCTCTTCAGGTTTAATTATGTTTAAGTCTTCTGGTGTTAATGGGCGTTTATTTGGCTTTGGTATAACACTGAGATCTCCGTTAGCTTCCAATATTGCGTAATCTACATCTGCTATGGAAGGAGCATTTTTTAACCTGAGCTGTTCTGTTAAATCATCTATACTTATTCGCAATGATTTCATTTCTTTTTTATCAATGACACCTTTATTGATTAGCATACTTGGCTTGCCATTAAATAAATTTTTAAGTTTTTCACTTTTTAATGAAATTAAAGAAATGACCACTTGTAAAAACAATAAAGTGAAAATAGCGGTTGCCCCACTTAATAAAGAAACTGCTGGTGATTCAATTGGGATAGCTGCCAATTCCGCTATCATAAAGAGGATAACCATCTGGAACGGATCCATTTTAGATAACTCTGATTTACCCATAAGCCGTATTGCTATAAGAACTATTATATAAAGAATTAAAGTTCTAATTAATATAATAATCAAAAAGTATCACACTCCTAAATAATAAATTATTTAAACGGTATATGTAATTTACCGTAGTTATTATTATTTACAGCATTGTTGATAGTTATACAAAATTATGATACTATCATTCCGTAAGTTTGATATATAGTTTTGGGAGAAAAAATGAAAAAAAATTATTATAACTATGTTGGAATTTATACTTTTACGTATGCTGCTTTAGGGGTAGTACTCCCATTAATAGGTCAATATTTAGACAGCATAGGTTTTTCAGGTGCACAAATTGGTACTATTACAGCAAGTGCAACTGTAATGGGTATGTTTGCCTCACCTTTTTGGGCGAAAATTTTTCATAAGGATAGAAAATATGAAGGTAATTTAACAGTATTCGTTTTGTGTATTTTAGCAGCTTTTACATCAATAGGGATCATGTCTGTGAAACAATATGGAATATTTCTTTTAACATATATTCTTTTATCTTTTTTTCAAATGCCAATAATGCCTCTTACGGATGCACTGATTTTGAATGTAGGTCATTCTTTTGGCAATACAAGAAAATGGGGCGCAATTGGTTTTGCATTAGGTGTTCTTATTTCAGGACAAATTGCTGAGATTTTAGGTTTGACTATTATTTTCCCTTTATATAGTGTTGCGTTTTTTATAACTGCTATTATTATTATTAATATTATAAAAAAGAATAAGAATACAGTGTCAATAGTAAGAATAAATAAAGACTGTACCTATTTTGGAGAAACAAAAGATAACATCCAAAGCAGTGAAACAACTGAGACATTAGAATTACATAAAGTAGGCTATCTTAGTTTGTTAAAAAATAAAAAGTTAATGCAGCTTTTACTGTGCGCATTTTTCTTATGTGGAACTAATGTAGCGAATAATACTTACTTTGGCTTTTTATACATAGATACAGGAGGTACCGTTGCTGGAATTGGGTTTGCATTTTTGCTTATGGCGGGAAGTGAAGCGCCATTTATGGCATTTTGTGATAAACTATCAAATAAATTTACCTTAGAGAAAGTTCTACTTATAGCAATGATAATTTCAGCAGCTAGATTTATTTGGTATAGTAGCCATCCTCCTTATTGGTTTATACTCGGCATGTTTTTTTTACAGGGAATGGTTAATGGAATTATATTAGTAGAGTTTGTTAGATATATTGCTAAAATCGTAAATCCTGAAATAATTTGTATGGCAATGGCATTATATCAAGCTGTTTCTTCAAACTGCAGTACTATTGTATGTCAACTGTTTGGAGGAATAATAATGGATATATATAATAGTTCAGCAGTATATTTATTCTTTGGTTTATATAATGTAATAGGAATTATATTATATTTATCATTTGGACTTCAAAAGGAATATTTAATAGAAAATAAAATAAAGTAAAAAAAGCATTGACATATTGTTTATGATTTGTTAAGCTAAGTGAGCTGTCTTAAAAGAGTAAAGTACTGAAGAATAACTATTTTAAATGATATTTATAATAAATTTTATAAAATGTCGAAAAAGTTAAAAAAAGGTATTGACAAGTGCTTAACAGTTTGTTAATATAGACAAGCTGTCACAACGCTGAAATAATGAAATAAATTGTTTCTGGAGCTAAAAGAAGGACTTTGAAAAAAGTCAGAAAAAAGTTCTAAAAAAGTGTTGACAAAGATAGTTGAAAGATATATACTAATAAACGTTCCGCTCGAAAGGGTAGAACAAAGTAGGGTTAAACAATTTAACCCTTTGCCGCAAAGAGACAAGCGGCACAGAACCTTGAAAACTCCATAGTGTAGAAATTTAGTCAAAGAGGACTTTAAGTAGTTCTCGAAAGAGACTAAAGTACAAACAATCAGCAAAGATTGGTAAGATGAATTCATAAACGAATGAGTCAACGTACAATTTCTTTAAAAAACAATAATTCTAGATTCGTATAACAAAATATGAAGATAGAAAATGAAACGCGATGCGTTTTACTGAACCAGATTTTAAAGCTTCGGCTTTTAAATACAACTTTAATTAAGAGTTTGATCCTGGCTCAGGATGAACGCTGGCGGCGTGCCTAACACATGCAAGTCGAGCGGGAAATCTTAGAACGAAACTTCGGTCTAGTGAAAA
>NZ_AUFC01000034.1 GCF_000426305.1 Anaerovorax odorimutans DSM 5092
AAGAGGAACAGTAGCAACAGGAAGAGTAGAAAGAGGAATCCTAAAAGTATCAGACGAAGTAGAAATCGTAGGATTGATGGAAGCACCAAGAAAAGTAGTAGTAACAGGAGTAGAAATGTTCAGAAAGCTTTTGGATCAAGCAGAAGCAGGAGATAACATTGGAGCACTACTAAGAGGAGTACAAAGAGACGAGATTCAAAGAGGACAGGTACTAGCACAAATAGGAACAATCCATCCACATACAAAGTTTACTTCAGAAGTATACGTATTAAAGAAAGAAGAAGGTGGAAGACATACACCATTCTTTAACGGATACAGACCACAGTTCTACTTCAGAACAACAGACGTAACAGGAGATTTACAGTTACCAGAAGGAACAGAAATGTGTATGCCTGGAGATAACGTACAGATGACAATTACATTGATAACACCAATCGCAATCGAAGAAGGATTAAGATTTGCCATCAGAGAAGGCGGAAGAACAGTAGGTGCAGGAGTAGTTGCGTCTATTATCGAATAATATAATAATAAATTATAAATCATAAAAATTAGAACTAGAGGCAAATTGTCTCTAGTTTTAATTTTGTATGATATTCACAAAATCTAGATTGTATTGGAAATTGATTTTGCAGATTAAAGAGATTTTAATGGATATAAAATAAACTTATTTAGTTTTTATATAAAATCATTAAATTTAAATAATTATCTATAGATTATAATTGACAAAAGATATATATCGGCTATAATAAAATACGAGGTTATATGTTTGGAGGTAAACAATATGAATATTAAACGGAATATTGAAAGCACCATTCGTAATATAAATAATAATTATTCTGTATTGATGCTAACTGGAGCTAAAGGCACAGGAAGAAGAACATTACTTAAAATGTTAGAAGACGATGGCCGAAAATATTTTTCTTTTGATGATAAAGAACTAAGAAATATAGTAATTGAAAATCCTGACGTATTTTTTGAATGTATTAAACCTCCGGTGGCAATAATAGGTATACAGTATGCATTAAATCTAATGCCTTACATAAATCAATATTGTGCTAAAAATAATAACAATGGTGACTTTTGGTTAGTAGCAACACATATGTGTGATCTCTTTGATAATGTTGGAAGAACAATGGGAGATAATGTTGGAATAGCCCATATGATGGGCCTTACCTATGAAGAAATAACGGGAGAAACTTTGGATCTTTTTAATATTGATATTGTTGAAGAAAATGAAATTAATGTACAAATATTAAGGGGAAGTATGCCTGCATTATATGGCGAAGGTATAGATAATAGCAGAGATAAATATTTTGATGAATACATGCAAGAATTTTTAAGAGAAGAAATAAGAGGAATGACTACTGTTACGGATATCATCTTATTTAGGAAATTTATGATAAGTGCGGCAAAAAGAAGCGGAGAACTTGTAAATTATGCTGTATTAGCAAAAGATGTGGGGATTAGTCAGCCCACCGCAAAGAAATGGTTATCTCTTTTAGTCTCCGCAGGCATTATTGGCTTAATTCAACCATTTTCTCACCCAAAGCTTACACGTATTATTGATGTACCAAGAATGTATTTTATGGATACAGGTCTTTGCTCATATTTGGCAGAAATAAAAAAACCTGAAAAATTATTTAAAACATGGGTTGTAGCAGAAATGATAAAAAGATATTATAACAAAGGCATAAAGCCACCATTTTATCATTATAGAGATAAAGATGGAAAAGAGGTTGATTTAATTATAGAAGAAGACAGCCAATTACAACCTATAGAAATTATAGATTTAGGAAAAAAAGTTAAAGATAGGGCAAAAAAATTTAATGGATTCGCACGAAAGAATATTGCTGTTAATGATTGGAAAATTATTACTGTAAACGAAATATTATAAAATTGATATAAATTGTAATTAAAAAAATGTATTATGATAAAAAGTTGATTCTATATATAGTATAGCGATAATATTTAAAATACAATATATTGAGCTTTGTAATATGATAATGAAACACCACGAGGCGTGTATTTATATATATGCCTCAAACCATTGAAATTATTAGATTAATTAGTAAAAAAATATGAAAAAATATTTAAAAAAGCTTGCAATTTATTGTCATATATAATATACTAAAAAAGCTTGTGAGTAAGAAATATATTTATAAGTAGCCTGGCCATATAATTGTAAGCATTTTATTACAAAATATGGGTAAATGCGATGAAGCAGGAAGTTGCTGAGCTATCAGGTAATTTCTGCAGAGAATTGTCCTTTCAAGAAAGGGGCGAAGGGATTCTCGTGCTTTTTGTTTTGTGTAAAAAATAACGAAACACACGGAGACGTGTACCGAGACCTGTGTATCGGTTATAAGTCTTAAACAAAGAAGTGAACCCCCCGTACAGGCATAGCGAAAACGTACGAAAATAGTTCAGGAGGAAAAAAGAATGTCAGAACAACAAAAAATTAGAATTAAGCTTAAAGCTTATGATCACAAATCATTGGATCAGTCAGCAGCAAAAATCGTAGACACTGCTAAGAAAAGCGGAGCAGATGTTTCAGGACCGATTCCACTGCCAACTGAAAAGCAAGTTATTACTATTTTAAGAGCAGTTCATAAGTATAAGGACAGCAGAGAGCAGTTCGAACAGAGAACTCATAAGAGATTAATCGATATCTCAAATACTACACCTAAAACTGTAGATTCATTAATGAAATTAGATTTACCTGCAGGTGTGGATATCGAAATCAAATTATAACAAAGCGAAGATTTGTTGAGAAGCACAAAAAGTAAGAAAATTTTTCATAAAGAGAGATTTTCCATATAAGTGTTATAAGGGAACTCCCCTTAGTATGATTGCTAACAAGCAATCCGCTGTAAGAATTCAGGAGGAAAAATATGAAAACAATTTTAGGAAAAAAAGTCGGAATGACTCAGATCTTTTCTGAAAACGGAGAAGCGATTCCTGTAACTGTTATAGAAGCAGGCCCAGCAGTCGTTACTCAAATTAAAACAATTGAAAATGATGGCTACAATGCTGTACAAATCGGATACGGTGATGTGAAAGAACAGAGATTAAATAAGCCAACAAAAGGTCATTTTACAAAATGGCAAGCTCCTCTTAAAAAGCATTTAACTGAAATTAGACTAGAAGATGGTGAAACCTATGAGGCAAATCAGGTTATTACCGTGGCTGATTTTGAAGCTGGAGTTAAATTAGACGTTACAGGAGTTTCAAAAGGTAAAGGTACTCAAGGTAATATTAAGAGACATGGACACCACAGAGGACCTATGACTCATGGTTCAAAGCACAAGAGACTTGCAGGAGCACTTGCCGGCGGAACATATCCTTCAAGGGTATTTAAGGGTAATGATGGTCCAGGAAGAATGGGTCGTGATACTGTAACAGTACAGAATGTAGTTCTTGTAAAAGTAATCGAAGACAGAAACCTTATGCTTGTTAAAGGTGCAGTGCCGGGAGGAAAAGGCGGTCTGCTTCGAATTCAATATGCAGTTAAAGGTCAAGACAAATAGATAATGACTTCAGAAAGGAGGAAGTAACAAATGGCAAAAATAACTATGCTAAATATGGCTGGTGCTGAAGCTGGAAGCATTGAACTAAAAGATGATATCTTTGGAATTGAAGTAAATCAGTATGCGGTTCATCAAGTAATTAAAAATTACTTAGCAAATCAGAGACAAGGTACTCAGTCAGCTAAAAATAGAAGCGAAGTTAGAGGCGGCGGAAGAAAACCTTTCAGACAGAAGGGAACTGGTCGTGGAAGACAGGGAAGCATAACTGCTCCTAATCATGTAGGCGGTGGTGTTGTCTTTGCACCAAAACCAAGAGATTACAGATATTCAGTGCCAAAGAAAATTAAAAGGCTTGCACTTAAGTCTGCGTTATCCTCAAAGGTGGAGGAAAAGGAAATTATAGTTTTAGATACATTAAAATTTGATGCACCTAAGACAAAAGAAATGTTAAAAGTGTTAGAGAATGTAAAAGCTGCAAAAAAAGCACTTATCGTTATGGCTGATAAGGATGAAAATGTAATTAGATCTTCATCTAACATTAAAGGGGTAAAGACTTGCCTAGTATCAACTATGAATGTATATGATATAGTTAATTATACAAGCTTTATTGTTACAAAAGATGCTATAAACAAGATTGAGGAGGTGTATTCATAATGAGAACGCCTTACGATGTGATTTTAAAACCTGTTATCTCAGAAAGAAGTATGGATGATGCACAGGATAAGAAATATACTTTTAAGGTTGCGGTAGATGCTAATAAAACAGAAGTAAAATTAGCTCTAGAAGAAATCTTCGGAGTAGAAATAGAAAAAGTAAATATTATGAATGTTAAAGGTAAAGTAAAGAGAATGGGAAGAAACGTAGGAAGAACTGCGGCTTCAAAGAAGGCAATCGTGACCCTTACAGATAAAAGTAAGGAAATCGAATTCTTCCAAGGTCTATAAGGAGGGACGAACAATATGGGAATTAAAAAATATAATCCGACCACTCCTGGATTAAGAGGAATGACGGTTTCAACATTTGAAGAAATTACAACTGATACACCGGAAAAATCCCTTACTGTAACCCTAAAGAAACATGCCGGAAGAAATGTTAGAGGAAAGATTACTGTAAGACACAGAGGCGGTGGATACAGACCAAAATATAGAATTATCGACTTCAAGAGAAACAAAGATGGTATTCCAGGAAAAGTTACCACAATAGAATATGACCCAAACAGAAGTGCCAATATAGCATTGATTATATATGCAGATGGAGAAAAGAGATATATTATAGCTCCAAATAAGCTGATAGTAGGAAATACTGTAATATCAGGAGAAGATGCAGATATTCAAATTGGAAATACACTTCCTTTAAAAAATATTCCTGTAGGTACAATAATTCATAATATTGAATTAAAACCTGGAAAAGGTGGTCAATTAGTAAGATCCGCAGGAAATGGCGCACAACTTATGGCAAAAGAAGGTAATTATGCGCAAGTAAGATTACCTTCCGGAGAAGTTAGAAAAATAAGAATTGAGTGTAGAGCTACAATCGGAGAAGTAGGCAATTTAGATCATGAAAATATTAAGATAGGTAAAGCCGGAAGAAAAAGACATATGGGAATCAGACCTACAGTAAGAGGTTCTGTAATGAATCCTAATGATCACCCACATGGCGGTGGTGAAGGTAAAACCGGTATTGGTCGAGTTAGTCCAGTTACACCTTGGGGTAAACCTGCACTTGGTTATAAGACTAGAAAGAAAAATAAACCGTCAAATCAATATATCGTAAAGAGACGTAACGAAAAATAGCCAGAAGGGAGGAACTATAAATGGGTAGATCACTTAAAAAAGGCCCTTTCGTTAATGCAAAATTGCTCAAAGCAATTGAAGAATTAAACGCAGCCAATGATAAAAAAGTATTGAAAACATGGTCAAGACCATCAACTATATTCCCGCAGATGGTGGGACATACAATTGCTGTACATGATGGAAAGAAACACGTTCCGGTATATATTACAGAAGATATGGTAGGACATAGACTAGGAGAATTTGCTCCTACTAGAAACTACAGAGGTCATGCAGCAGACAAGTCTTCGAAAGTTAAAAAATAGTAAAAAAGGAGGATCTTAAATAATGGAAGCAAAAGCAATTGCAAAATATGTAAGAATGTCTCCTATAAAGCTTAAACCTGTTACGAATTTAGTAAGAGGTAAAGACTTAAACGAGGCACTGACTATATTAAAGTTTACACCGGGTAAAGGTTCGGAAATAGTAGAAAAAGTTATAAAGTCAGCAGCAGCAAATGCGGAAAATAACTTTGACATGAATCCAGATGCTTTATATGTTGCTGAAGTATATGCGCATCAAGGACCAACGATGAAAAGATGGAGAGCAGGATCACAAGGCAGAGCATCAGTAATTTTAAAAAGAAGCAGCCACGTAGGCGTAACACTAAAGGAAAAATAAAATACTCAGAACAGGAGGTTCGTTGAATGGGTCAGAAAGTAAGTCCACATGGGTTAAGAGTGGGCGTTATAAAAGACTGGGATTCCAAATGGTATGCAGATAAAAAAGATTTCGCAGATTATCTTGTAGAAGATAATAAAATCAGAGAATTTGTAAAGAAAAGATTATATGCTGCGGGAATTTCAAAGATATTAATTGAAAGAGCAGCAAACAATCAAATGAAAGTCATCATTCTTACTGGTAAACCAGGTATGGTAATCGGAAGATCAGGAAATGGAATTGATGAACTTAAATCAGAAGTTGCAAAGCTTACAGGAAAGAAAATAGATATCAGTATCGTTGAAGTTAGAAGAGTTGAGTTAGATGCACAGCTTACTGCCGAAAGCATTGCGCAGGCTTTAGAAAAGAGAATTTCATTTAGAAGAGCTATGAAGCAAGCTATTGGAAGAACTATGAAAGCCAATGCAAAGGGAATTAAAGTTTTAGTTTCAGGAAGATTAGGCGGAGCTGAAATTGCAAGAAGTGAAAAATACAGTGAAGGTAACGTACCGCTGCATACTTTAAGAGCTGATATTGACTATGGTTTTGCAGAAGCAGATACAACTTATGGTAAACTTGGTGTAAAAGTTTGGATTAATCACGGAGAAATTCTTGAAAAAGGTCTTAAAAATCCTGTTCCTGAAGTAAAATCTGAAGGAAGAGGCGATAGAAAGAATGACAGAAGATCCAGAAGAGATAATGATAGATCAAGAAATGATAGATCAAGAAATGACAGATCTAGAAATGACAGAAGAAATCCAAGAGATAATAAACCTGAAATTCCGGCAGCAGTTAATCCTCGAAAGAGATTAACTCCTAAGGCAGAACCTGAAAAAGCAACTACTGCTGCGGAAGAAGTAAATACAGAAGCTAATGTAGCTGAAACAACAGAATAAGCGATTGAGAAAGGAGGAAGAAAGCGATGTTAATGCCAAAGCGCGTTAAACGCAGAAGAGTCCATAGGGGAAGAATGAAAGGCGTAGCCACAAAAGGTAATACTATTACTTATGGAACTTACGGCCTAATAACACAAGAATGTGGTTGGATCACTTCAAATCAAATAGAGTCCGCTCGTATAGCTATGACTAGATCTATAAAAAGAGGTGGTAAAGTATATATTAAAATATTCCCACATAAGTCAGTAACAAAGAAACCTGCTGAAGTTAGAATGGGTTCCGGTAAAGGAGCACCAGAGTACTGGGTAGCAGTAGTAAAACCAGGAAGAGTAATGTTTGAAATAGAGGGTGTATCAGAAGAAGCAGCTAGAGAAGCAATGAGACTTGCATCCCATAAACTCCCTGTAAAGTGTAAATTTGCTGTGAAAGGTGAAGAAATAGCAGAGGGTGGTGAAGCGTAATGAAATTAGAAAAAATGAGACAGCTGACAGATGTTGAATTGAACACAGAACTAAAAAAACTTAAGAATGAGCTTTTTAATCTGAGATTTCAGCATGTAACTGGTCAGCTTGAAAATCCTATAAAATTAAGGGACTTAAAAAAAGAAATTGCACGCGTAAAAACCATAATGAGAGAAAATGAATTAAAAAAGGTTCAAGGCTAACAGGAAGGAGGATGTAATATGTTAGAAAGAAACAGAAGAAAGACCAGAGTTGGCTTAGTGATAAGTGATAAAATGGATAAGACAATTGTCGTAGCTGTGGAAGACTTCGTAAGACATTCCCTTTATGGAAAAGCCGTAAAGAGAACTAAGAAGTTCAAAGCTCACGATGAAAATAACGAGTGTAACATCGGTGATAAGGTAAGGATTATGGAAACAAGACCACTATCTAAGGATAAGAGATGGAGACTTGTTAACATAGTTCAAAAGGTTAAATAATAAGGAGGCGACCAAAATGATCCAAACTGAAACCAGATTAAGAGTTGCCGACAATTCTGGCGCAAAAGAATTACTTTGTATTCGTATTCTTGGAGGCACAAGCCGTCAGTATGCTAATATTGGAGATGTAATTGTATGTGCAGTTAAAGAAGCTACTCCGGGTGGAGTTGTAAAAAAAGGCGACGTTGTAAGAGCTGTAGTTGTTAGAACAAAACATGGTGCTAGAAGAGTAGATGGAAGCTATGTTAAATTTGACCAGAATGCAGCTGTAATTATAAAAGAAGATAAAAATCCTGTAGGAACACGTATTTTTGGACCTGTTGCTAGAGAATTAAGAGATAAAAGCTTTATGAAAATAGTGTCATTGGCACCAGAAGTATTATAGGAGGTGTGAAGGATGCATATTAAGAAAGACGATACAGTACTAGTAATAACTGGTAAAGATAAAGGAAAAAAAGGTAAAGTTTTAAAAGCTATGCCTAAAGATGGAAAAGTTATTGTTGAAGGAGTTAATATACAGACAAAGCATCAAAAACAGACTAGAACAGCTGCTAGTGAAATAAAGCATCAAGAAGGTCCTGTGGATGTTTCAAATGTTATGTACTACGACAGCAAAGCAAAGGCGCCTACAAGAATCGGATATAAAATTGAAGGCGGAGTTAAAAAGAGAGTATCTAAGAAAACAGGTGCATTAATTGACTAATAAATGCGAAGAAAGGAGGGAACGATCTTGGCAGCTAGACTAAGTGAAACTTATAAAAATGAAGTGTACAATGCTTTAATAGAAAAATTTAAATATAAAAATGTTATGGAAGTGCCGAAGCTGGAAAAGATTACTATTAATATGGGTCTTGGTGAGGCAAAAGATAACGCAAAACTTCTTGAGACTGCAGTTGAAGAATTAGCGATTATAACAGGACAAAAACCTGTTATTACCAGAGCAAAAAAATCAATAGCTAACTTTAAACTAAGAGAAGGAAATCCTGTAGGAATAAAGGTTACTTTAAGAGGAGATAACATGTTTGAATTTGCTGATAAATTTTTTAATGTGTCTCTTCCAAGAGTTAGAGATTTCAAAGGAGTGAGCAAGAATTCATTTGATGGTAGAGGAAACTATTCCATGGGTGTTAAAGAGCAGCTTATCTTCCCTGAAATTAGTTATGATAAAGTAGATAAAATTAAAGGTATGAATATTATATTCACGACAACGGCTAAAACAGACGAAGAAGCAGCAAGTCTGCTTGAACTTCTAGGTATGCCGTTCGAGAAATAGGAGGGAACAAATGGCAAAGACATCTCTCAAGATAAAACAACAGAGAAAACCGAAGTTTTCAACACGTGCATATACAAGATGCAAGATCTGTGGAAGACCACACTCTGTATTGAAAAAATATGGTATATGCCGTATCTGTTTCAGAGAACTAGCTTACAAGGGAGAAATTCCTGGCGTTAAAAAAGCAAGCTGGTAAACATTAGTATAAGGAAGGAGGTACAACTGTAATGACAATGACAGATCCTATAGCAGATATGCTAACAAGAATCAGAAATGCCAATACTGTAGGACATGCAACAGTTGACATCCCTGCATCAAATATGAAAAAATCTATTGCGGGAATTTTAACTGAAGAAGGATACATTAAAGGATATGATATTATCGATAATGGGAACCAGGGAATTATAAAAGTTCAGCTTAAATACGGTGCTGATAAAGAAAGAGTAATAAGTGGAATTAAAAAGATTTCAAAGCCTGGTTTAAAAGTTTATGCAAAAGCTAACGACGTACCAAAAGTGCTTGGAGGTTTGGGAATTGCAATAATTTCAACATCAAATGGAATTATTAGTGATAAACAAGCAAGAAAATTAGGTGTTGGTGGCGAAGTTATTTGTTATGTTTGGTAGGAGGAATTAAAAATGTCAAGAATAGGTAGATTGCCTGTGACTATTCCTGCCGGCGTAGAGGTTAAAGTAAGTGATAAAAATGTTGTCACTGTAAAAGGACCTAAAGGTGAATTGCAGGAACAGATCAGTAAATTAATTAAAGTAGAAATAAATGATGGAGTATTAACAGCTACTAGAGATAGCGATGACAAGGAAGTAAGAGCAGTACATGGTCTTTCCAGAACTCTTATAAACAATATGATTGTGGGAGTTACAAATGGATTTGAAAAGAAACTTCAACTTGTGGGAGTCGGTTATAAAGCTGAGAAAAAAGGCAAAGATTTAGTACTGAATCTTGGATACTCACATCCTGTTAAAATGGAAGACCCTGAAGGAATTACTACTGAGGTAACATCTCCAACTGAAGTTGTTGTAAAGGGTATAAACAAAGCGGTTGTTGGAAATTATGCGGCTAACGTTAGAAAATGGAGAATTCCAGAACCTTACAAAGGAAAAGGTATTCGCTATGAAGGAGAAGTAGTACGCAGAAAAGAAGGCAAAACCGGTGCTAAGAAGAAATAGGAAGGAGTGAGATAAATGGCAAAGGAAAGTAAAAATGATAGACGTTTAGCTAGACATAAAAGAGTTAGAAAAAACCTATCCGGAACTCCTGAAAAACCAAGATTATGTGTATACAGAAGCCTTAAGAACATTTCTGTACAAATTATTGATGATGTAAACGGAAATACATTGGTTGCTGCATCTTCACTTGATAATGATATCAAAGCGCAGGCTGCTTATGGCGGCAATAAAGAAGTAGCAAAACTTGTAGGAGAATCTGTTGCAAAAAAAGCATTAGCTAAAGGTATAGAAGTTGTTGCTTTTGATAGAGGTGGATACTTATATCATGGAAGAATAAAAGAATTAGCTGACGGAGCACGTGCAGCAGGATTGAAATTCTAACAGGAGGGAGAAAAGGAATGCGACAAAATATGATTGATGCATCCAAGCTGGACTTAAAAGAATCCATCGTTAACATTAGACGTGTAGCTAAAGTTGTTAAGGGCGGAAGAAATTTCAGATTTAGCGTAACGGTAGTAGTTGGAAACGGCGAAGGTTATGTTGGCGTTGGACTTGGAAAAGCTCAGGAAATCCCTGAGGCTGTAAGAAAAGCAATCGAAGATGCTAAGAAAAAATTAATATATGTTCCAACTGTAGGAACAACAATACCACATAGAACACTAGGTATATTTGGAGCAGGACAGGTATTAATTATGCCAGCTGCACAAGGTACCGGAGTAATTGCAGGAAGTTCTGTACGTATGGTATTAGAGTTAGCAGGAATTAAGGATGTAAGAGCAAAATCTATAGGCTCAAATAATTCAGGGAATATGGCTTATGCTACAGTAGAAGGTCTTAGAAATCTTAAGACTGTTGAACAAATCAGCAGATTAAGAGGTAAAACTAAGGAAGAAGTCTTAGGATAAGGAGGAAGATGCAAATGGCTAAATCAGTAAAAATTACATTAACTAAAAGTACAATTGGCGCTTCCCCATACCAAAGAAAAGTAGTAGAAGCGTTAGGCTTAAGAAAAATGAATCAGACTGTTGAGCACCCTGACACACCACAGACACGTGGAGCAATAGAAAAAGTAAAACATCTTTTAACAATCGAAGAAATTTAGGAATGGGGGTGTTGAAAAATGAAATTGCATGAATTAAAAGCAGCCGAAGGTTCAACCAAAAAGACTAAAAGAAGAGGTCGTGGTACAGCTACTGGACAGGGTAAAACTGGTGGTAGAGGTATGAATGGTCAGAATTCAAGAAGCGGCGGAGGAACTAGACCTGGTTTTGAAGGCGGTCAGATGCCATTATATAGAAGAATTCCTAAAAGAGGATTTACAAATATTTGGAGAAAAGAGTATGTTATTTTAAATGTAGATGATTTAAATACATTTGAAGCTGGTACTGTAATTACTCCAGAGCTTTTAAAAGAAAAAGGACTTGCTAAACAGATTGTTGATGGTATAAAGATTCTTGGAGAAGGAAACTTAGAAAAGAATGTAACTGTCAAGGCTCACAAATTTAGCAAAACAGCAATCGAAAAAATTGAGTCTGCCGGAGGAAAGGCAGAGGTGATTTAAATGAGTATGATTAGAACAATCGCCCATGCGTGGAAAATTGTAGATATTAGAAAAAAAATGATTTTTACGCTTCTAATGCTGTTAGTATTTAGATTGGGCTCAAATATTCCTGTACCAGGTATAGACAGAAATGTATTAAATGATGTCTTTAATGGTGATATGGGATTATTTGGTTTGTTTGACCTATTCTCAGGAGGAGCATTTAGTAATTTTACTATATTTGCGCTTAGCATTACTCCTTATATCACAGCTTCAATTATATTTCAACTTTTGACCATTGCAGTACCTAGAATTGAGGCATTGGCAAAAGAAGGGACAGAAGGCAAGAAAAAAATTGCACAATATACGAGATATTTAACAGTTATATTAGCCTTTATTCAGGCTATAGGACTTTCAGTTGGATTATTTAGAAGAGCACTTGTAAGTGATGACTTTTTTTCAGTAACAGTAATAGTATTGACTTTGTCAGCAGGTACAGCTTTTCTAATGTGGCTAGGTGAACAGATTAATGAAAGTGGAATTGGAAATGGTATTTCATTAATAATTTTTGCAGGTATTATTTCAAGAGCACCTTCAGCCATTCATCAAACTTGGATTGATATGCAGGATGGAAAAATTGGAATTCTTTCAGTTATACTATTTTGTTTATTTGCTTTGATCGTAGTTATTGGAATCGTTTTGATTCAACAAGGTCAAAGAAGAATACCTGTACAGTATGCGAAAAGAGTAGTTGGAAGAAAAATGTATGGCGGTCAGTCAACACATATTCCTATGAAAGTAAATCAAGCTGGAGTTATTCCAGTAATATTTTCACTTTCATTATTACAATTTCCTATAACAATAACATACTTTACTTCAGGAACTGGGTTTGCAAATTTTGTAATAAAGTGGTTGTCAACACAAGGTAATCCTGGAATATGGATTTATTCAATATTTAATATATTGTTAATCATGTTCTTTACCTATTTCTATACAGCGATTACTTTTAATCCTATGGAAGTTGCTAATAATATGAAAGCAAATGGCGGATTTATACCTGGAATCAGACCAGGAAGATCTACTGTTGAATATTTAAATAAAGTTATGACAAGAATCACATTTGTAGGAGCTGTTTTCCTAGCATTTATTGCTACACTTCCTACTTTGCTTCAGCAGTTTACTGCTTTACAAATCCACTTTGGCGGAACATCATTACTGATTGCTGTAGGTGTAGCGCTAGATACGATGAAGCAACTTGAATCACAAATGGTGATGAGAAATTATCAAGGATTCTTAAAATAGAGAGGATATATAAAATGCTTAGAATTATTTTACTTGGACCTCCAGGGGCTGGTAAAGGAACACAGGCTAGTCGAATCTCTGAAAAATATAATATCCCACATATATCTACAGGGGATATCTTTAGAAAAAATGTCAAGGAAGAAACTGCCCTTGGGTTAAAAGTTAAAGAATATATGAACAAGGGAAGTCTTGTTCCTGATGATTTAACTATTCAATTAATTGAAGACCGTTTAAGTGCAGATGATTGTAAAAATGGATTTCTGCTTGATGGATTTCCAAGAACAGTATATCAGGCTGAGCAGTTTGACAAATATCTTTCTGAACGTAATCTATCAATAGATCATGTATTGGATATTGATGTTAAAAAAGAAGAATTATTAACTAGATTAATAGGAAGAAGAGTTTGCAGAAACTGTGGAGCAACTTATCACGTAATTAATATGCCTCCTGAAAAGGAAGGTGTTTGTGATGTTTGCGGAGGAGAATTATATCAAAGAGCTGATGACACTGAAGCTACAGTAGAAAACAGAATTGAAGTATATCTTGCGCAAACAAAACCACTAATTGATTATTATGAAAAATCCGGAGTTATATCACACATCGATGGTGCTACAGGTCTGGAAAACGTATTTAACGATATAGTGGATGTTTTAGGAGCATAATCATGATTATCATCAAATCACAACAAGAAATAGAAATAATGAGGGAAGCAGGAAAAGTTACTGGTTATATTTTAGCCGAACTTGAAAATTATATTAAACCAGGCATATCTACAAAAGATATAGATGATTTTATAGAAAATATAATTTTAAAATACAATATGATTCCTAGCTTTAAAGGTTATAATGGTTTTCCGGCGAGCGCATGCGTTTCTGTAAATGAAGAACTGGTTCATGGAATACCTTCAAAGAAGAGGAAACTAAAAGAAGGCGATATTGTCAGTGTAGATACGGGAGCTACGTATAAGGGATATGTGAGTGATGCTGCAAGAACTTATGCTGTAGGAGCTATTTCAGAGGAAGCACAACATTTGATTACTGCTACAAAAGATAGTTTTTTTGAAGGCTTAAAATTTTGTAAAGTCGGTTACAGGCTTTCCGATATTTCGTCGGCTATTCAAAGTAAGGTTGAATCCGAAGGGCTTTCTGTAGTAAGAGATTTTGTGGGTCATGGAATTGGTAGAAACATGCATGAAGATCCTCAGATTCCAAACTATGGTAAACCTGGAAAAGGACCAAGATTGGTGCCAGGAATGGTATTTGCTATTGAACCTATGGTAAATCAGGGAAGTTATGAAGTTGAAGTAACACTTGATAATTGGACTGTAGTTACTTTAGATGGAAAACTTTCTGCTCATTATGAAAATAGTGTTGTTATAACTGATGGTGAGCCTATGATGCTCACAATATAGGAGGGTGCGAATTTTATGGCTAAAAAAGATGTCATAGAAGTATTTGGAACCGTATTAGAAGCCCAGCCAAATGCAATGTTTATTGTAAAACTGGAAAACGGCTACGAAGTACTTGCACACATTTCAGGAAAAATTAGAATGAACTTTATCAGGATTTTACCTGGTGACAGGGTAAAGGTTGAATTGTCACCTTATGATCTAACAAGAGGTAGAATTACCTGGAGAGATAAGTAATAGGAGGAACAGAAATGAAAGTAAGAGCCTCAGTAAAACCTATCTGCGAAAAGTGCAAAGTTATTAAAAGAAACGGAAAAGTAATGGTTATCTGTGAAAATCCGAAGCATAAGCAGAAACAAGGTTGAGATTAATTATTTGTTTCAATTTTAAAACAATCATAAATACAAGAATTGCCCTTTGGGAGCGGCTGTGTCATATTGTCGTCAGATAACATGACTACCTAAGGAGCTTTCTATAAATTAACGCGAAGAAGGAGGAATAAGATATGGCTCGTATTGCCGGTGTCGACTTACCAAGAGATAAAAGAGTAGAGATTGGTCTAACGTATATATACGGTATAGGACGACCTACTTCATTAAAAATTCTTAAAAAAGCTGGTATTAATCCAGACACAAGAGTTAAAGATTTAACTGAAGATGAAGCTGGAGCAATCAGAAAAATTATAGACCAGGAATATGCAGTTGAAGGAGATCTTAGAAGAGAAGTTTCTCTTAATATAAAAAGACTTATGGAAATTGGCTGCTATAGAGGAATCAGACATAGAAGAGGTCTTCCAGTAAGAGGTCAGAAAACTAAAACAAATGCAAGAACTCGTAAGGGTCCTAAGAAGACTGTAGGTAGAAAGAAAAAAGCAGTAAAGTAAGGAGGTAGGAACTAATGGCAAAAACTGTAAAAAAGACAGTTAGAAAAAAGAGAAGAGAACGTAAGAACATTGAACGTGGTCAGGCTCATATCCAATCCACCTTTAACAATACTTTAATAACTCTTACAGATCTTAGCGGTAATGCACTTTCATGGTCAAGTGCAGGATCACTTGGTTTTAAAGGATCAAGGAAGTCTACTCCGTTTGCTGCACAGATGGCAGCAGAAGAAGCTGCAAAAGGTGCTATGGAGCATGGACTTAAGATGGTTGAAGTATATGTTAAGGGACCTGGTTCTGGTCGTGAAGCAGCAATTAGAGCATTACAGACAGCAGGTCTTGAAATAAATCTAATTAAAGATATCACGCCAATTCCACACAATGGTTGCAGACCACCAAAGAGAAGAAGAGTTTAATTAAAGGAGGTGTAATTTAATATGGCTAGATATACAGGACCATCTTGCAGATTATGCAGAAGAGAAGGTCAGAAGTTGTTCCTTAAGGGCGAGAGATGTTATAGCACTAAATGCGCTATAGAAAAAAGAAATTACGCTCCGGGACAGCATGGACAAAGCAGAAAGAAAAATTCTGAATATGGCTTACAGTTAAGAGAAAAACAGAAAGCTAAGAGATTCTATGGTGTTCTTGAAACTCAATTCAGAAATTATTTTGATAAAGCAGCAAGAATTAAGGGAATCACTGGTGAAAATCTACTTATAATGCTTGAAAGCAGACTTGACAACGTAATTTTCAGAATGGGATTTGCTTCATCAAGAAAAGAAGCTAGACAGCTTGTAAAACATGGACATTTCTTAGTAAATGGAAACAAAGTAGATATTCCATCATATGAAGTGAAAGCAGGATCAATTATACAAGTAAAAGAAAAGAGTGCATCTTCTCCTAAGTTTAAGGAGATAAAAGATATGTCAATAAGTGTACCTTCTTGGATTACTGTAGATGTAAGTAAACTAGAAGGTAAAGTTGTTTCAATACCGACTAGAGAAGATATAGATACTCCAATCGCAGAACATCTTATCGTCGAATTATACTCAAAATAATTGCATTTATCCAAATTTTAAGTTTAAAATTTGGAATGTATATCGTCAGCGTTTATCAAATCTTTTGATAAATTGCATGACGTATGCAAGAATCTATATATAAGATTTTGCAATTGAGTAAAGAAAAAGGGAGGGTTTTTGAGTGATAGAAATCGAAAAGCCAACAATTGAATGTATATTTTCTGATGATGATGCTAATTATGGTAAATTTATAGTTGAACCTTTGGAAAGGGGATACGGTACGACTCTTGGAAACAGTTTAAGAAGAATTCTTCTTAGTTCTCTTCCAGGTGCAGCTGTTACATCAATAAAAATTGACGGAATACTTCATGAGTTTTCAACAATACCAGGAGTAAAAGAAGATGTTACGGAGATTATTCTAAATCTTAAAAAGTTAGCTGTAAAAATTAATGGTGAAAATTCAAAGCGAGTAATTATCAATGCAGTAGGACCTAAGGAAGTGACTGCCGGGGATATTATAGCTGACAGTGATTTAGAAATTTTTAATCCGGATTTGCATATTGCAACCCTTGAAGAAAATTCATCATTAGTGATGGAAATTAATCTTTCGAGAGGAAGAGGTTATGTCCCTGCGGATCAAAATAAAACTGAATCAATGCCAATTGCTGTTATTCCTGTGGATTCTATTTATACTCCGGTAAAGAAAGTAAACTTTACCGTTGAAAATACCAGAGTTGGTCAGGTCACGGATTATGATAAATTAGTACTAGAAATTTGGACAGATGGCAGTGTTACACCAAAGGAAGGCGTTTCAATCGGAGCTAAAATTATGCAGGAGCATTTAAAGTTATTTATTGATCTTACTGATAGTATGGAATCTATGGAAATCATGGTTGAGAAGGAAGAAGACCAGAAAGAAAAAGCTCTTGAAATGACCATTGAAGAATTAGAATTATCAGTTCGCTCATTTAACTGCTTGAAACGTGCGTCAATTAATACTGTAGAGGAACTTACTCATAGATCTGAAGAAGATATGATGAAGGTTAGAAACCTTGGTAAGAAATCTCTAGACGAAGTAAAACTAAAGCTTGAGGAATTAGATCTTGGATTAAGACCAAATGATGAATAAAGTGTATTTATAATATGCACCGTTGTCAGCTGATAATTTTGGAGTTATAAGCTGGTCAACGAAATCAAAAGAAAGGAGAATAGTAATGCCAGGTTACAGAAAATTAGGCAGACCTACTGCTCATAGAAAAGCTATGCTTAGAAACTTAGTTACAGACCTTCTTAGAGAAGGACGAATATCAACTACAGATCAAAGAGCAAAGGAAGCAAGAAGAAAAACTGAAAAAATGATTACATTAGCAAAACGTGGCGATTTACATGCAAGAAGACAAGTCCTTGCATACGTTTACGATGAGGATGTAGTAACAAAGCTATTCGACGAAATAGCTCCAAAGTATTCTGACAGAAATGGTGGGTATACTAGAATTTTAAAGTTAGGACCTAGACCGGGAGACTGTGCAGAAGTAGTCTTTTTAGAATTAGTTTAGTTTTTATGTATATGTATATTTATGATTGTTTTTTTAAGCAATATAGTTAAATACATTATTAATAGATTAAGAACCATTTGTTTATTTAAAGCGAATGGTTCTTTTTTGTATATAAAATTAAAAATTTAGGCACAATAATTGGTAATAATATAGTTAGATCAAGAGGAGTATATCTATGAATTTATATAAGCGGTTACCGAAACATATTGGTGTTATTCCGGATGGAAACAGAAGATGGGCTGTTTCTAAAGGATTAGATAAAAAAGAAGGTTATAACTATGGAATTAATCCAGGTTTTAAGCTCTATGAACTATGTAAAGATATGGGTATAGAAGAACTAACCTTATACGGCTTTACGGTGGATAATACTAAAAGACCTGCTGCTCAAAAAACTGCTTTTCAAGAAGCTTGCGTAAATGCAGTAATGGATCTTATAGATAAAGATGCACAGCTTTTAGTAGTAGGAAATACACAGTCTTCTTGCTTCCCAAAAGAATTATTACCATTTACTAAAAGAGTTAAGTTTGGCAGCGGTAAAATAAAAGTAAACTTTTTAGTAAATTATGGATGGGATTGGGATTTGAAATATAAAGGAGGATTGGCATCATCAGATATATCAAGAATAGATCTGATTATCAGATGGGGAGGAAGAAGGCGATTAAGCGGTTTTTTACCAATACAATCTGTTTATTCAGATATATATGTACTGGATGAATTATGGCCGGATTTTAAACCTAATCAATTATACCAAGCTTTAGACTGGTATCAATCACAAGATATTACTTTAGGAGGATAATAAAAATCCAACAGCTAATGCCGTTGGATTTTTACTATCTTGGGAATTAAGTTTTTATTAATATTTACTATCAAAATTAGTTGTATCAGCAGACTCACTAATTTCATTGGTCCCTGTAAAATTTATTGAATTATCATATGATGCTAAATTTGATACATCCATGTCTTTAAGTTTGAATTTTTTAACAAGAGTTTTCAGCATTTGTGCCTGACCTGATAGCTCTTCAGCAGCCGCAGCACTTTCTTCTGAAGTAGCAGAATTAGATTGAACTACACTGGAAATCTGCTCCATGCCTTGAGTTATTTGAGCTAAAGCATTTGCTTGCTCGTTTGAAGCTTCTGTTATTTTGTCTACTGTTTCTGTTACAGCTTTTGATTCGTTAACTACAGATGATAACGATTTACCAGTTTCATCAGCGATAGATGAACCATTATTTACAGCTAGTATGGCACTTCCTATTAAAGCAGTAGTATTTTTAGCAGCTTCAGCGCTCTTGCTTGCCAAGTTTCTAACTTCATCAGCAACAACTGCAAACCCCTTCCCGGCTGCTCCTGCTCTGGCAGCTTCCACAGCAGCATTCAGTGCTAAAATATTTGTTTGGAAAGCAATATCTTCAATTGTTTTATTTATTTTTTCTATTTCACTTGATGTATTGCTTATTTCTTTCATAGCTTCAATTAATTTCTGCATTTGCTGATTGCTTAATGTAATGTCTTGACTTAAATGACCTAATTTCATATTTGCTTCTGTCGAATTCTTAGCATTATCCGATACTTGATCAGCAACAGTGTTAATACTTGCAGAAAGTTCCTCTGAAGTGCTTGCCTGTTCAGTAGAACCTTGTGCTAAAGCTTGAGAACCACTGGACACTTGTTCTGCTCCATATGAAACTTGTTCTGCAGCTAAATTGATTTGACCTAAAGTCTCACTTAAAGATTCACTGATTTGTTTCAATGCCTTTTCTATATCTAAAAATTCACCTACATATTCAACAGATGTATTAATATCAAAGTTTCCGTTCGCCATTTCCTTACATCCTGTTGCAGTATCATCAATTACATCTTTCAAAATCTTTTTAGAAGTAATAATTGACTGTGTAAGCTCACCAATTTCGGTAGAATCTGGCTTTAATGAAAATTCATTTGAGAAGTTTCCTTTACCAAATTCAAGCATTTCATTATTAATAGCTATAATTGGTTTTGAAATAGATGATGCAAATCTAATAAGTACAATAGAAGCAAGTATAAGCAAAATAATGGAAGCTATTATATCAAACAATAAAGATGAATAAGTGGATTTGACAAACTCATCTTTAGAAACAGTGACCGCCATACTCCATCCGTTAGTATTAGGTATTGGTGCATAAGATGTTAATTCTACAACACCATCGTAATGAGACTGACCAAAACCGGATTCACCAGCACACATCTTTGCTTCAATTGCCGCAACTTCTTTTAGACTATCATCAGTCTTAGAAAGTTCTTGGGTATTTTCTTCATTTTCAACAATGCTTTCATCATAAGCAGCAATAGTAACGCCTTCTTTATTCAATATGTAAGCTGTTCCAGTTTCACCTACAACAATCTCTTGAACTAATTTAGATAGTTGTAATGCATCAATTGCAACATAAAGAACACCATCAAAAACACCGTTTTTCATAATTGGTGAAGCTATAATAATTACTTTTTCTTGTGTTTCTCTATCTACCAACGGGTCTGATAAATATGGCGAACCGGTATTCTTACATTCTTGAAAGTAATCTCGATCAGAAACATCAATTCCGGTTTTATAAGAAATTCCTGAAACATCAGTTCTAAGCATATAGCTATATCCTTGACGATTAGCAATATTAGCCATTTCAGCAATTACTTCATCTTTAGGCAAATCACTACTGATTGTATTACTGTATGAAACTTGCTGTACTAAATTTTCAAAGCCATTCATTTGCACAGAGATTTTACCTGATGCAACACTGGCAGTTTCAGATAATGTACTTCTAAGTGTTTTCATTGTATTGTTATAGCTGGAAACACTTGAGATTGCAACAATTATAGCTAAAGAAAGAATAAATACACTTAAGGTTAAAGCTAATAATTTTGTTTTAATTTTTTTAAATTTAAAGTTCAGATTAATTTTTTTAATTTTTGCATCTTTTTTCATTTTCCCTTTGTTTTCCTTTCCTCTTCTCTAATTATTAAATATATTAAATATTCATATACTTTTATAATTATATTAAGTATATAATAACGAAATAATATAATCAATAACATAAAGAAATTTATGGTATAAAAATACACTAAATTAGTTAAATGTAGTAATTATTAATAATTTTAAAATAGATATTAATAAATTGTAAGATTTTAGGAAGTCAGTGCCTTTCAGTTGTATTTAAATAAATTATACTGTATAATGTAATGAAGTATAAAACCGTATTGATAAAGACAAGGAGGAATAATTAATGAAAAGGATATTAGTAGCGATACTAATCATCACCTTAATTGCAGGAACAGCGGGGGGATGCGGTGAAAATCAATCGGATATACAAGAAGAATTTTTGAAAATGATTGATAAACCGGCGTCTGAAAAAAATATTGAAGAGATTAATGATTTTTTAAATAAATATTTATCCAAATTAGAAAAGGATAATGCTAGCCATATGGTGGCAGAATATGAAGAATATATACTGAATAATAAAGGAAATGATGGAATTAACTATAAGGATTTTATAGAGGAATATTCCCCATATATTAATTCTGAATTAACGCAATTATATAATTATAAAGCTATGGAACAGGAAAAACCTATGGAAGTAAATACAGAATTGCAAATTTCATGGGATGAAATAATAAAAAGGGCTTATAATATTGAAAAATTTATAGAAGAAAATAAAGACGAAAATCTAATAAAAGAAGATGCTCAATGGATTTATGGAAATTATATAAATACTATAATAATGGGGACAAACAGTTCTCCTATATTTGATGTAAATAGTAAAGAATTTTCTGAAGAAGCTAAAATTGCTATGAAAAATTTTGTAAAAGAGAATCCTGACTCAACAACAGCTTGGGTGCTAAAAGAATATTTCAATTATCTGGAAAGTATAGACTATGCATTAGATTATACGGATAAGGTAAAGAGCAAATCTTTTTTTGATACATGTACTTGGCTTGTATCAGAAGCAAGAAAGAGAGTTTATCAATAGATGGATAATATTATCAAGATAGAAAATCTGATATTTGAATATAAAAGAGAAGAAGATAATGAAATTGTTAAAGCTGTAAATGACATTTCCATTGATATTGAACGAGGGAGTTTTGTTGCCATTATAGGAAAAAATGGCTCAGGAAAATCTACTCTTGCAAAGAATTTAAATGCGTTATTACTTCCAAGCGGCGGAGCTGTTTATGTAAATGGGAATAATACTTCAGATGAAACAAAAACTTGGGATATTCGTCAAAGTGCAGGAATGGTATTTCAAAATCCCGATAATCAGCTTGTATCTTCCATAGTAGAAGATGATGTGGCTTTTGGACCTGAAAATTTGGGCATAGAACCTACAGAAATAAGACAAAGAGTGGATATGTCGCTGAATGCCGTAAACATGTATGAACAGCGAAAAAAAGCACCACATTTATTGTCAGGAGGACAAAAACAACGTATTGCCATTGCAGGAGTAGTTGCTATGAAACCACAATGCATTATTTTGGATGAACCTACTGCAATGCTAGATCCTCATGGAAGAAATGAAGTGATGGAAATAATTCATAAATTGAATTCAGAGGGAATTACAATACTTCTCATTACACATTTTATGGATGAAGCAGCACAAGCAGACAGAGTAATAATTATGGAAAATGGTAAATCAATATTAGACGGGACCCCTTTAGAGGTTTTTCGCCATGTAGAGGAGATTAAAAAAATAGGATTAGATGTACCTATGGCAGTAGAATTAGCATACAGATTAAGAAAGAGAGGGGTTATTATTCCTGATGATATAATCTCTGAAGAGGATTTAATTGAATATGTATTTAATAGAAGTAAAGAATTTAACTCATATATATAGTGAAGGTATGCCATATCAGACTTCAGCATTAACAGATGTCAGCTTTAATGTAAAGCCCGGAGAATTTGTAGGCATCATTGGGCATACAGGTTCAGGAAAATCTACATTAATTCAACATTTGAACGGACTTTTAAAACCAAAATCTGGTAAAATTATTATTGATAATGTTGACATTACAAGTAAAGATATAAAAATGAGAGATATTAGACGTAAAATTGGACTGGTCTTTCAGTATCCTGAATATCAACTTTTTGAAGAAACAGTACATAAGGATATTGCTTTTGGACCTCTTAATTTAGGTCTTTCCCAGGAAGAAGCTGATATGAGAGTTAAGGAAGCTATTTCCCTTGTTGGGCTTGATTATGAAGAAATAGCGCTGCGTTCACCTTTTGAACTTTCAGGAGGGCAAAAGAGAAGAGTTGCTATTGCAGGAGTAATTGCTATGAAGCCACAAGTTCTTATATTAGATGAACCTACAGCAGGTTTAGATCCAAAAGCTCACAGCGATATACTGAAAATGGTAGAAAAAATTCATAAAACAGAAGGTAATGTAATTATCTTGGTTTCTCATAATATGGGAGATATTGCAGCCTTAGCCGACAAAGTACTCGTAATGGATGGCGGCAGGTTGGCACTATGCGGATCTCCTGAAGATGTTTTTTCTAAAGAAGATCTTTTAAAATCTTTAGGACTTGCTTTGCCCCCCGCAGCAGAATTTATAAGTAAATTAAAGGGAAAAGGAATTAATATTTCTTCAAAACCACTTACAGTTGAAGAAGTTGAAAATGAACTTTATAATATTTTAAATAATAATTAAATTTAAATTTTAATTAAATGATTGGAAAGAAAAAGAATGATTCGTGATATTACATTAGGACAATACTACCCAGGAAGTTCCATTATTCATAAGTTGGATCCCAGAACTAAAATAATAAGCACATTTATTTTTATTATAACATTATTTTTAGTAAAAGATTTTTTGGGATATCTTATTGCTACTATTGCGCTAGGTACTACTATTATTATATCAAGAGTACCTTTAAAATTTATACTTAAAGGATTAAAACCTATTTTTTTAATTATTATATTTACGTTTACCATAAACATGTTTATGACAAAGGGAACGCCACTTATTAGTTTGGGGTTTTTAACCATTTCGAAAGAAGGTCTTTATACCGCAGTCTTTATGGGAGTCAGACTTGTGCTACTTATTATTGGCTCATCTCTTCTAACTTTAACTACAAAGCCTATCAATTTAACAGATGGTATAGAAAAATTGTTGAGACCCTTGAGAAAAATAGGTGTTCCGGCACATGAACTGGCTATGATGATGACCATTGCCCTTCGTTTTATTCCCACACTTTTAGAAGAAACAGATAAAATAATGAAAGCACAAATGGCTAGGGGAGCTGATTTTGAAAGCGGCAATATTATAAAACGTGCTAAAGCACTTATTCCCTTACTTGTTCCTTTATTTATAAGTGCATTTAGAATTGCACAGGATTTAGCAATGGCAATGGAAGCGCGTTGTTATAAAGGTGGAGATGACAGAACAAGAATGAATGAAATGAAATTACAAGGTAAAGATGTAGCTGCATTTTTACTCATGATTGTTTTTGTAGCAATAATTTTATTGCAAAGAATATATTTTTAATAATAAATAGCGTATATTAAAGCATTTTTCATAAGTGTATTTCGAGGTGACATAGACAATATTCTTCAAAGAATCATGCAAGATATAAATTAAATTATATACTTGAGGTTAGAAAATGAAAAACACAAAATTTTTAATGCAAGCTGCGATTATTTCAGCAATTTATGCGGTATTAACTATATCACTTATGCCATTTAGCTACGGTATAATGCAAGTAAGGATATCTGAAGCATTAACAATTCTTCCTTATTTTACTCCTGCAGCGATACCGGGTTTATTTATCGGTTGTCTTGTATCAAATATTGTTGGACCATATGGAATAATAGATATGATATTTGGCAGTGGTGCAACCTTAATTGCAGCAATTGGATCGTATTTTTTGAGATTCAAACCTATTTTAGTTCCCCTTCCGCCAATAATAGCAAATGCTATTATAATAGGAAGTATGTTATATTTTGCATATGGAGTACCGTTTCCTCTGCCGGCATGTATGCTTTGGGTTGGATTAGGAGAGTTGATTTCTTGTTATGCAATAGGATATCCATTATTAAAATATTTGGACAAATATAAAAAGATTTTTAATTAATACTAAAGTTTATCTTAAGAGAGTAGTTTTTATATCAATGAAAATGGAGTGTAAATGAGACAAAGAAAAGTAAAAAATGAAAAAGAAAAATTACAAATGAACGATGCATATCTAGTAAAAAATGCTAAATCTTATATAGGAAGATGGAGAGAGCTTTTTGGAAATAATAATGATATATATTTAGAATTGGGATGTGGTAAAGGACAATTTATTATGACTTTAGCAGAGCAGAATCCGCAGAATAACTATATAGGAATAGAAGGTCAGAGTTCAATTCTTTTAAGAGCACTTGAAAAAGCAACAGAATTAAAATTAAAAAATATCTTTTTTGTAAGAGAATTCGTAGGAAATATAAATGAGTTTTTTGATGAAAATGAACTGGATGGAATCTATTTGAATTTTAGTGATCCTTGGCCTAAAGACAGGCATGCAAAACGCAGACTTACTCATAAAAGATATTTAGAGGGCTATAGAAAAATTTTAAAGCAACATTCTTTTATTCAATTTAAAAGCGATAATGATTTACTTTTTGCTTTTACCATGGAGCAGTTTGAAGATAATAATTTACAAATTTTAGAGTATACAGATGATCTGCATAATTCGAATTTTTTATCTAAAAACGTTACAACAGAATATGAAGATAAATTTAAGTCTTTAGGGAAGAATATAAATTATTGCAAAGCAAGATTTTAAAATTATGATATAAAAAATCACAAGAAAAAAGGTATAGTAAGTTTTATAGAAAAACTTGCTATACCTTTTAAAATATTATTTTTATTTGATTATTTTTTTAAGCGTTAACTTTGTTAATAGCTTCAAGCATTTTTGCAGGAAGCATTTTGCATTTTGCTTCAGATACAGAAGCTACAGAAACTCTTAGTCCTTTACCGATTGGTACAGTAAAAATTCCTGATTTCTGAAGTTCTTTTCCTACTTCCTCTGCATTTTCACAAGGAACTACAATAAAGAAACCAGAATCAAACGGAACTGTATTTAATCCAACTTCATCAGCTGAAGCTTGGAATGTTTTTCCGCGTTTCACAAGCATTTGACAATATTTTTCTCTTTCAGCAGTAACTTTATCAAGCAAAGCTTTATCAGCAAAAATTTTAGATAGAACTACCATTGACGCTCTTGTACAGTTTGACCAAGAGCCTCTGCATGAAAAGGAACAAACAGTTTTAAATTCATCTGCAATTTCTTTATCACTTGTCATACAAATCATGGCACCACTTCTCATACCATACATTGTATAGCCTTTAGACATACTGAATCCTATAATAACTAAAATATTTGTAGGAAGATTTTCTAATTTAGGGTAAAAACTTCTATATTTGTCGGCATCTCCTGCAAAATCAATATAGGCAACATCAACTAAAAGCGTAACTTTTTTATTGCCATTTTTTGTTGCATTTTTAATGCTTTCAAGAGCTTTATCCCAATCATCGTCAGTAAAAGTATAACCTGTTGGATTGTGAGCTGGCGTATTAATAATAATTACAAGACCATCTTGTTTTGATAGTAATTCGTTTACTTTATTATCAAAAGAAGAAATATTAAAATTTCCCTTGTCGTCAAATAATGTATAAGTTGCTATCGTTCTCTCAATTTCTTGAGCTATTGTACTATAAGGACTCCAGTACCAATCAGAAGTTAAAACTTGATCGCCTCTTTTTGAATAGTTCTGTATTGTATTTCTGATTGAACCTGTACCCCCGGGAGTGGCAATTGCTTCAGTATAACATTTTGGCTGAAATTTACCAAAAGCAGCTTTTTTAATATCTCTTTGATAATCAGGAGTTCCAGCGATTGGAGCGTAATCAGCATAGTCTGTAGGAGTTAGGTCTTTTAATACATCAACAACAGAGGATAGGACAACTAGATTTCCATTGTCATCAAGAAGTGAACCTATGGTTGAATTAACAACTTTATCAGCACCTTCTTTTGCAATCATTTCTTTTGCTAATTTGTTAATACCAAAAATCTTATCTTCTAAAGGTATTATTCTTGAATTAGCTTCTGCCATTTTATAATTTGCCATAATCATTTCACCTCAATTTAATTTATTAATAATTGCTAATAATTATATTAGAAAAAGTTGATACAAGCAAGTTTTTTATGTTAAAATACTTATTTGGAATTAAATTTGAGAACATATAAACAAGTATGTACAGCAGTAAACACATAAAAAGAAAGGAAATAATATGATTGTTAAACAGTTTTTTATTATTTTAGGTTCACTTTTTTTAGGATATCTTTTATCTTCTTTATTTCATATACCTATACCTGCCAATGTTTTAGGACTTGTTTTATTATTTTTAGCACTTTGCACTGGAATAGTAAAAATTAAGCAAGTGGAAAAAATCAGTGATTTTATTATAACTTACCTTTCCGTATTTTTTGTAGTTCCCACAGTAGGAATTATGGTACATTTCAATTTAATCGGACATCAGTTAATTAAAATACTTGTACCTCTATTAGTAAGTATTTTTATTGGTCTGTTTGCAGCTGGCAAAGTAACAGAGATTTTTATAAGCTTAAATGAGAAAAATGGAGGAAATCAAAATGCATGAATTTTTTTTATCAAATCCGTATTCGGGTATGATATTGACTATAGGATGCTATGGCATTGGGCAATATATATTTAATAAAACTAAATTAACTATTTTGCAGCCAATATTATTAGGATCAGTATTAATTATTATATTTTTAAATGTCACAGGTATAAAATATGAGGAATACTATGAACAAAATGCAATATTAAATTATTTGCTTCCAATGACAGCTGTAGTTTTAGCAGTTCCTTTATATAGGAATTTACACATTTTAAAAAAACATGCATTGCCAATTATTGCAGGTGTTATTTCTGGGACTGTTGCAACTATGGGATCTATGGTTATTATAGGAAAATTAATAGGGACCGATGATAAAATCTTACTTACAATGCTTCCTAAAAATGCTACAAATCCAATTGCTATAGAAGTTTCTAAAATTATTGAAGGAATTCCTTCTCTTACTGTAGCGCTTGTTGTTATAGCAGGCTTAATAGGTGCAGTATTTGGACCCGAATTATTAGATTTAATGAAAATAAAAAATAAAATCGCAAGAGGAATAGCGATAGGAAGCATGAGTCATGCTGTAGGAACAGCCAGGGCTTTTAAAGAAGGAGAACTCGAAGGTTCTATGAGCAGTTTAGCTATGGCAATTACAGGTACTTTAGTAGCTATTGTTTCTCCTATTTTTGCATTATTGATTTTATAAAAAAGAATATAAATTTTAAAAGCCTTCATTGTATGAATTCTCAATAACAGGGAAATAATACAATTGGAGGTGTATTTATATGATATTAAATAAAAGACCAAATGATAAAGTTGCAGTGGCATTAGTTTTATGTTTTTGTGTTTTAGCTATTGCATCAATTTTTACAATGAGATCTAGTTTTGAGCAGCTTAAGGTGGAAAAACAAAGTAATTTAAATATTGCAAAAGAAAATAAAAGTGAAAATTTAGAAAAAAATGTAGTAAATCCTGTACCTACAGTAGACAGTCAATCAAGTAATGAAGGTAACAAATCAGAGGCAAAGACAGAAGGCGCAATTATTAACTATATTTTACCTGTTGATGGAACTGTAACAGTAGGTTATTCTAAAGATGAACCTGTTTATTCGATGACATTAGATCAGTATGTTATTCATACAGGTATAGATTTTGAGGCACCGGCAGATACTAATGTAGTGGCCATTGCTGATGGAACTGTGACAAAAGCTTATACTGATGATAAACTTGGTTTAACAATTGAAATTTTACATCCTGAAGGAATTACATCAAAATATTGTAATTTAAATTCAACAAAAGAAGTAGGTATTGGAGATGTTGTAAAACAGGGAGATATTATTAGTGGCATAGGAAATTCTTCCTTATTTGAAAGTGTGGATCCACCACATTTACATTTTGAAATAATTAAAGATGGAAAATCAATAAATCCGGCAGAATATATAAAATTAAATTAGGATGTTAGTCAAATGCCATAATGCTGACATTATATAAAAGGGGCTGTAAAATAAGTCTCTAAAAAAATCCATCATCATCGGAGATAATTTCGATGATGATGGATTTTTAATTTTTATAGTGCTTTCAATATATATCATTGAAAAATGAGTGCACAAAATAAGGAGTTATCTTTTTGAAGGCTATTTTTCGATTTCTATTATGCCACCAATGCAACTCGATTTCGCTTATTGTGATATTTATATAAGTTGTAACCACAAGAAATTAAAGTAAGTTCAAGAATTACTCCTTTAAGTCCTCTCCTAAATAGTCTTTTGTAAGACCTGTTCCATTTTATTATTCCAAAAGTTCCCTCTGATTGAAT
>NZ_AUFC01000035.1 GCF_000426305.1 Anaerovorax odorimutans DSM 5092
ATATTGAAAACAGTTAAGGTCAGCTCAAATGAGCCGACCACATTTAAAATCTTATCATAGAAAGTTAATTTACAGACTTTTTTTCATACACTCATTTAAAGTCTCTAAATAATAAAAAGATGTTGATTTTATCAACATCTTTTTTTAAAATTTAAACTCTTATTGAGACTTTTTCCATATACTGAGATAGATTTTTTATACCGCCTGCTAGAGATATGATTCTAAAGATATCATCTTTATATTCTTTTTTCCATAACGACCCTGCAAGAATACTAATTTTTGAATCTTTATAAGCTTTTGGATATACTAGGGTACTTGATCCTACCAAAATAACTTCTCTTGCATTATTACACCTTTCCAATACTTCATCTATGGTGTTATTAATAAATGTAGTTCCTGATATAAAAACTACATCACAAGTAGGTAGAAGTTCTGATTGAAGATCTTGAGATAAGACCCCATCTTCATTTTTCCCTTTATCAAAGATTATAAAGTCTTTTGTTTTACCATTTAAAGCGTTAATTATCGGTCCTAGATGACCTATCATGCCTACTACATCTGTCTCCTTGACTTCTTTTATAAAATCAACAGATTCTAAATTTCTAGTATTGTTATAGTTATTTCTGCTGCCTGCATTTAAAGTAGCAATTCCTAGGGCTCTTTTTAAAATGTTTTTTTCATTAAGTGCCCATTTTGCTATATCTATTGCATCCATACCTATTAAGTCAAAATTCTTAGGAAAAATAGAGCAGCAGCTGTCAAGCTCTTCCCTTAGAACATAAGAACTTCCTATATCACCATTATCTAATTGCACTGAGATAATTGAAAGTCCAATAACAGCATCTTTTATTTTTTTCCCTTGTAGTTCTGATTTACCTAATTCAAAGATGTTATTTAATATCATTTGTGAACCCCCCTTATATAAATAATTTTTAATAAAAAATGTAGTTAAAGATTATTAATATTGTTTAATGAGACATTAGTTTCTTCTTCTGTTGAGTGTTTGTATTTATTTTTATTATATAAAATACCACAAATAATAGATGTAAGTGGTATTGTAAATAAAATTCCTATACTACCAACAAGTGCCTGTAGAATTTCAACCACAATCAATTCACGATTTAAAAGTTCAATAAAAGAATTGTTGTAAGTAAGAAGGAGTAATACCATGGATAAAGAGCTTCCAATATAAGCTAAAATTAAAGTATTAGACATAGTTCCCATTATATCTTGTCCAATTCTTATACCTGATTTAATTATTGATTTTATAGTTTGTTTTTCAGACTGCTCATATATTTCATAAAGTGAAGATGAAATTGATATGGAAACATCCATAATAGCACCTAATGCTCCAATAATAATAGAAGCAAATATAATGGCTTTTAGATCTATAGGATTATTTGTTGCCATCATAGTTAAATAATATGATTCTTCACTGACAAAACCTGTAAGTGATAAAATTTTACTCATTATTTGAGTTAATAATCCGCTGACTATGATTCCTCCGAAGCATCCTAATCCGGCTGCCAAACTTTTTTTATTGGCACCGTAAATAACTAAAAGTGTCATTAATATAGTAAAGACACAAGTAATTATTGACCAATAATATATATTTCTGCCGGTTAAAATAGATGGTATAAATACAAAGAAAACTGCAAGACAGGTAAAAGTTAAAGATACAATTGTGTTGAATCCTTTAAACCTACCAAATAGCAATAGCAGAATAAAAAAACTGATTCCCAGCCATATTAATATATCAGAACGAACATATTCTATTAAAACCCAAGATGTATCACTAGTTTGATTTGGCATATTGCATATAATTACTTTATCATTAAGCTTTACTTCTTTTAGATTATGATAAATAGTTGAGTCTATACTTTGAGAGGCTTCAACAACTTTATTTTTATTTTCACCGCTTAAAATTTTACAAGAAAACAACACGGTTGTTTCTTCCAGTTTGGTAGATTCACCATAGTCAATTACATTTTTTTGTTTATCTATAACTTTTATAACTTTTGCCTTTACACTTGGTGTATTATTTTCATTATCAAAAAACTTTGCTGTTCCCATAGTATATTGATTACCTGTATAAATGAGTATAATTGATAAAATAATTGTTAGTATATATACTAAGTAGCTCTTATTTCTTTTTGTTTTCATTGTGTACTCCTAATTTATTTTAATTTTAGTTTATAATAATTTGCTGTATTAATTATAATTACAATATTTAACTTTGTCAATTTTATGTAAAAAAATACTCTTGACATATGCGTTCTATAATTATAGAATAAAAACAAGAAGATATTCTATGATTATAGAACGTATAAAATACATAACATAGAACACTTAAAAAAACGCGGGGGAGTAGAAGATATGAGTAGAAGGATAATAATTATAGGGGTTACCCTGATATGCTGCATTATAATTATGGGATTTTCTTTTATAATAAATGATAATAATAATGAAAATAATAATGCAGATAAGGTAGCTTTACCTAAATCAAATATAGAAGAACAATATTACGCTATCAAGGAAGTTAACCAACATGTAAATCTTTTTACTAATTTTATAGATGGATATTCAATATTGATTCCAGATGATTTAAAAGTATATATGGATTCAGCAGGGATACGAACTGTTTTAAAAAATGATAATATGCAAATAGAAATATACAAAGAAGATTTAAAGGAAGGAGTTTCTCCTGAAACCTATATAAATTATTCTAATAAATTTTTGGAAAATACTGTTGATCATAAAAAAGAATATGAACAAGATCTTATTATGGCAGGATATAATACCCATGTAGTTAAATGGTCAAGAAACAAATTGAGTAAAGTAGAGAATGACAAAAATTATTATGCTTCTTTGGATATGAAAATAAGTAATAAAGTAGTCTTTACTTTTTTATTTAAATCAGAGAAACCTTTTTACAGTGAAAATCAATATGTTGACATTGTGTCAAGTTTTTATAAAAAGACAAGCGCTGGTTCATATGAAAAGATTGCTGACAAAAATATATTAAATAATAATATTAGTGAAAATAAAAATTGGAATAAAGAAACAAAAGAAGTATATGAAAAGTATTTTGGAGAAAAAAGTACATTAAAATGGGGTATTTTCGAACCTAGTGCGCCGGAAGACTTTACTAATTTAAAAAATTTGGAAAATCGGATTCAGTATAAATTTCCTTTTCTCGTATATTATAAACATTTTAATAAGGATAATGATGTATCCTCTTTAAGAAAAGGATTAACAAATGCGGCTAAAGAAAATAGAATATTAGAATTAACATTACAGACTACTTCGCAGGAAGATGGAAATATGGTGTATGATATTTTAAATGGGGAATATGATCAATTTTTAGATTTATTTATTTCAGAAATAAACGAGGCAAAAATTCCAGTTTTGATGAGATTTTGTAATGAAATGAATGGAGATTGGTGTATGTATAGTTCTTATCATACATCAAAAGATACAGAAATTTTTAAGCAGTTATATAAATATGTTTATAAAAAATTTGAAGAGAAAGGCGCATCAAAATATGTTATTTGGGTATGGAACCCTAATGAAAAATCATTGCCTGATTTTAAATGGAATGGTGAAGATATGTATTATCCAGGGGATGAGTATGTAGATGTTATAGGATTAACAGGGTATAATACAGGAACTTATTATGACGCAGAAAAATGGAGATCCTTTGATGAAATTTATGAGATTCCATATAAGAAAGTCTTAGAAAATTATAATAAACCTATTATGATTACTGAATTTTCTTCGAGCAGCGTAGGTGGTAATAAAGAAGCATGGGTACTTGATATGTTTGATAAAATTAAGAACTATGATCAAATAAAAGTAGCCATATGGTGGAGTGGAAGAGATCTGGATTCAGATGGAAGTGTTGCAAGACCTTATTGGATTGATGAAACAGAAGAATTAATAGATATCTTTAGGAAAAATTTAACTTAGTAAATAATTAAGCTAATCTTGACAATAGTATTCTATACAGATAGAATTAATGTAGATATATTTAGGAGAAAGAAAGATGAATGAAATTAAATTACCTGATTCAGAAATAAAAGTAATGGATATTTTATGGGAATATAAAGAACTAAGCGCTAAAGATACTGCACAGCGTATGAATGAAGCCTATGGCTGGAAAAAAAATACTACCTATACTGTTTTAAAGAAATTACAGGAAAAAGGTGTTATAGAAAGAAGTGAACCCGGCTTTATATGTAAACCTATAATTGGCAGAGAGCAAGTTGGAAGAACAGAAACAAAAAGCTTACTGGATAGATTTTACAAAGGTTCAGCTGCTACTTTGTTCTCAGCATTCTTAAAAGATAAGTCAATATCAAATGAGGAAATTGATGAAATAAAAGCTATGATTGAGAAAATGAAATAATACAGGAGAAGTATTATGTTAGATAAAATATTTGAAACTGTAATAAGCTTATCTTTTATGGCTTCTATAATGATTTTTATTGTACTAATACTAAAGGGAATTTTAACATTAAAAAAAGGTCATATTAAAAAGATTGCTTTTGTTGCAATATGGATGATGGTTTTTATAAGGCTGAGTATTCCTTTTAACATAAGTTTAGATTATTTTCAATTTTCGAGAGTAAATCCGACTCAATATGTATATGAAGAAGTCATTCCAGATTCATTAACAGGAGTAGAGGAAAAAACAAATGAAGAGTTTATTAATACAAATAATGATGAAGGATATTCACAGAATGTAGATGTTAATAACCAAAATCTTATAAAATCTAAAGATGAAAATTTTTATAATAATAATATAAAAGATATAGAAGCTTCAAATTTTGACATTAAAAATGTAATAGTTAAAATTTGGTTTAGTATTTCTTTATTATTAATTATTATTACAATTATTACATATACAGTGACATTATTAAGAGTGAGAAGATTAAAATGTATAAACTATGATAAATTAGAAGAACTTAAAAACAGAGTAAAGTTAAAGAAAAAGATTAAGTTAAAGTTAAGTGATGGAGAATTAGATACCGCTGTCTATGGTATATTAAGACCTACAATAGTTGTTTCCATGGATAATAACGATCAATTTAATCATATTTTATTACATGAATTAGTTCATATTAAAAGGTATGACAATTTAAAAAAATTGTTTATTCAAATTGTCGTTTCATTTCATTGGTTTAACCCGTTGGTATGGTTAAGCAGTTTTTTTGTGCAAAAAGATATAGAACTTGCGTGTGATGAAAAGGTTATAGCTTTGTTAGGATATAATGAGCGTAAAGCTTATGCACAGTCTATCTTTGATTTTGCAAATGCTTCTAAAAAAACAAGAGTAAATAGTTTTTCATTTTTTGGTAAAAATTCAATAAAAGAAAGAATAAAAAATATATTAATTTTAAAGAAAAAAACTATTAATAAACCTATTATATGTATTGCATTAGTAATATTTTTCATTGCAGGTTGTATGTCAAATCCTATACAGCAATTGACAGGAAAAGTGCTTGCATATGCTTTAGAGCCTAATTTCGTGAATCTTAAAATCATGGAGAATAATAATCAAAATATTACAGATTATTATATTGATAATGATTTCGTATATTATATACTTTCAAAGAATAATAATGAAAATAATCTTGGAGGATTTAAATTAGGTAAGTATAATTTAGTAACAGGAAGCAACGAGATATTTTTTGAAGAAGACAATAAACAAATATCGGCAGCAGGTCTACAGTATTCTCTTGGAAAGATATATTTCACCTTGAAAGATACGGGGAAAAAAGATAATGATATATGGTCTATTATGGAATATGATTTAGAGAGTAATAAACAATATGAAATTATAAAACCGTATGAAGAAGAAAGAGTTGAAAAAAATCTTACAATAGATGCTGCAAAAGGTTTATCTTTTGGAGATATAAAATTAAATGGAAGTAATAATTATTTAACTTGGCATGAAATTTATAAAAACACATTAGGGGAAATAGAAGATAGATTAATTATTTGGAGTATAAAAAGTGAAAAAATTATAGATGAAATTATTACAAACGGCAATCAGGATTACTCAAATATCTTAGATGGCTATATAGCATATCAGAAATATGCCCCAAATAGTAAAGATACTCAAATAGTAAGACGTGAGATCAGTACAGGCAAGGAAACAGCAATTAAAAATACTCTTGATGGTGAAGCTTATTCAGCTTATGCAAATGAAAACTATTTTGTATATAAAGAAGATTTTAAAAAGGGAGCAAAAATTGTAGTTCATAAGATCGACCAAAATAAGGATTACTTTATATCAAATATACTAGAAGATAAAATCAGCGGAAAAAATTTAGAATTATATAAAAATGGAATGTGGGGAATTAATCTTATTAAAGATAAATTAATATTGACAGGATCTAAAAATACTATTTTTGAGATTGATTTGCAAGATTTTCGAGTTTCAGTAATAAATGAAGAAAATAATTTAGAAACAGGTTTTTATCAAACTAAAATCAGTGAAAATGTAGCAGCATCACTGCAATATGATATGGATGTAGAAGGCAATCCTCAAAATAGATTATTTTATGCTAAACTTAAAGAAAAAATAACGAAATAATTTAACATGAACAAAATTTCTTGCTATACAATAATTGAAATGATATAATTATATTATAAAGCTTTAAAGTAATAAAGTTAATTTTGCATAAAGAGGTAGTTAACAATGGCTTACGAATCTAAATTTAAAAGTACAGAAACAGATGAATTGTTTAGAGCAATCTTAGCACTGGAAACAGAAGAAGATTGTTATAGATTTTTTGAGGATGTTTGTACAGTTAATGAATTACATGCAATTTCCCAAAGACTTCAAGTTGCCAAATTGCTTTATGAGCATAAGACATATAATGAGATAGAAGAAATTACAAAGGCTAGTACGGCTACTATCAGCAGAATAAATAAATGTTTAGTATATGGAGCTGAAGGTTATAAAAGAGTTTTAGAGAAGCTTTAATTATATATAACATATAACAAATAAATATGAATATAACAAAATCCTACCTTGAAAAATGTAGGATTTTGTTATATTATGGTTTTTGTAGGGTGTGTAAACACACAAAGTAGGTAAAAAGGAAGGAAATTTAATATGACACAAATTATTGCAACGATTACATTGGTAGTTTTTGTTGCTGTGATGTTAATGGTAGGTATTCACAGCTCAAAAAAGGTAGGTACAGTTGAAGGATTTTTACTTGGCGGCAGAAGTATAGGACCGTGGATTTCAGCATTCGCATACGGTACCTCATATTTTTCAGCCGTTATTTTTATTGGTTACGGCGGAATGTTCGGATGGAATATTGGACTTGGAAGTATGTGGATTGGTATTGGAAATGCCGCAATTGGTTGCTTGCTCGCATGGCTTTTATTGGCAAAGAGGACAAGACGTATGACAAGGACTTTAGGTTCAAGAACAATGCCGGAATTTTTTGATGCAAGATATCAAAGCAAAGGTATGAAAATTTATGCAGCTGCTATAATCTTTGTATTTTTAGTTCCATATGCAGCAGGAGTATATAAAGGACTTGGAACATTATTCAGTGCTATTTTTGTAGGAGCTTCACCAATTACTTGTATGTTAATTGTAGCTATTCTTACAGGTATATATCTTGTTCTTGGCGGGTATATTGCCACTGCAGTAAATGATTTTATTCAAGGATTGATTATGATAGTAGGTATAGTATGCATGGTGTTAATATTGGTTTCAAGACCTGAAGTTGGAGGATTTGCTGCGGTTTATGAAAAATTATCAAATATTGATATGAAGCTTGTGGATTTTACCGGAGGGGCAAGTGGAAAAATGTTGATTATAAACATTTTATTAACCAGCTTTGGTGTATGGGGACTGCCGCAGATGGTTCATAAGTATTATGCTATAAAAGATGAAAGTAGTATAAAAATAGCTACTATAGTATCAACGTTATTTGCGCTTTTCATTGGATGTGGAGCATATTTTACAGGATCACTTTCAAGATTATTTATTGCGGCTGATGCAAACGGAATGCCTAATGTAGAAGGTGGCTTTGATGGAGTAATACCGAGTTTGTTGATGATGGCATTGACTCATAATGTATTTTCCACAATAGTACTTAGTGTCATTATGCTATTGTTATTATCGGCATCAATGTCTACTTTGTCAGCAATTGTACTTTCTTCAAGTTCAGCAGTTTCTATAGATTTTGTTCAAGAAATACATCCTAATATAAAGGACAACAGCCAAATGCTTTTAATGAGAGGATTATGTGTTTTATTTATTGCATTGTCGTTTTTATTTGCAACAATGAATATTTCATTTATTGTTAATCTTATGTCATTCTCATGGGGCGTTGTGTCAGGATCGTTTATAGGACCATTTTTATGGGGGTTGTATTCTAAAAAGGTTACAAAAGCAGGAGCTTGGGCTGGCCTGTTAAGCGGTATAGTAGTTGTGGGAGGATTTTTAATTTACTTCAGCAGCATTAATGGATTTGATGCGGCTAAAACTTTAGCACCTCAACTTGGAGTTACTGCAATGGCAGTATCTTTTATAGTTGTTCCTATTGTAAGCTTATTTTCTAAAAAGTTTACCTTTGAACATAATGAGGCAGTGTTTAGAACTGTAGAATAGTAACTATAATAAATTGATTAATTTTTAATTTATATACTAATTAGGTATTGTTGTACCAATTATTAAATAATAAACTCCCTATTAAGTAAGTGAAATATAATTTTGCTTACTTAATAGGGAGTATCTTATTTTTTATATTATAATTAAATTTTTATTCATGTTTTTAAAGCGGTTCAAATTCAAAATAAGTTACGTAATCTTTATTTTACTAATATGAGATACTATATTTTCAAAAGGTAAAGTATTAATAATAGTTTTCCTCTTCTTCTTCGTAATTTTCTCCATCAATAGCTGGATTGTCTATATCAATAAGAACTTCTTCGTATAAATTACGTTTCTCATTATAATCATCAGATTCTTCTTCTGAATCTTTAAGATTGTCGTCGGAAGAGGCTATGAATGATAGCGCATATTCATCCAGATCATAATTGAGACAATCAGAAAAATCAAAAGAATGTTCTTCTTTGCTGAGCTTTTCTATTCTTGAGAGTGTTAAAGCTTGGCTGACTGTAATTTCCATAATTTCATTATTATCTAGTTTATGACAGTGGGCAATTCCATCAAAAATATACCAATTTCTAAACTTGAAAAGTTCATCAACATATAAAACTCTTGATTCAGAATCATCAGTATTTTGAGCTAAACCTATTAAAGCTTGTTTTATAGTATCGAGCAAGGTAAATAAATCTAAAGAATCATCAGGTATTCCTGATTGTATATCTTCGAAATAATTATCTGTAATATTTACTAAAACATTGGCATCTACTTCGGATAAAGCCGTATAAAATGCATCATAAGAGATAATTTTATCACATTCAATTAAATCAGAAAAATGCTCAAAAAAAGAGAATTCTGTGGGAGATTCGATTTCTAAAAAATCTAATAGTTCTTCAATTTCCATAATATTCACCTCATTATTTATATGTTTCTAAATCAAAATTTTTAAATGCTACTTTAAATTCAGAGTTTTCAAATATACGATTAATCATATTTACAAAGTTTTCTGACAAGTCACTGGCATAGAATGTATTATCTATGGAGGGACTATTTGCTAAAAGATTATTATCTTTTAATTTCATTTTTATACTTTCTAGTATTTCTTCTGATGGATTTATAATACGTATATTAGGATAAAGTTTTTGTATATTTTTTCTGATTAAAGGATAATGAGTACACCCTAAAACGAGAGTATCTATTTTATTGTAGGAAATGAAATTATCCAAATAGTATTTTATTGACAAGTCCATAATTTCATTTTGTATAATTCCTTCTTCAATTAGAGGTACAAAAGTAGGACACGCTATTGAATTAATATCTAAGTTTGGATTAAATTTTAGGATTTTTGTAGTATAGGCTTCACTTTTTATTGTAACTTTAGTACCGATAATTCCAATGTGGTTATTAGGTGTACATGTGGATGCTACTAATTTAGCAGCAGGAGTAATAATTCCTAAAACAGGAATTTTGGGAAACATCTTGCGAAGCTCGTCTAAACATGTTGCACTTACCGTATTGCAGGCAATTACAATCATTTTTACATTGTTTTGAACTAAAAAGTTAGCTATTTGCAAAGAAAATGCTGTAATTGTGGAAGGAGCTTTTGAACCATATGGTGTTCTTGCAGTGTCCCCGAAATATATAATTCTTTCATTTGGCAGGGCTTTCATTAAGTATGGTATACATGTCAGACCACCCAAACCAGAATCAAAAAACCCAATGGGTCTATTATCCATAATTTTGATTATTCCTTTCAATATGTGATATAATAATATTAATAAATTCAAAGGAATATGTAAATAGAAAAAAAATAAATTTTCGGAGGGGAATTATATGAGCAAAGAAACGAAAACAAGAGATCAAATTGATAAAAAATATAAGTGGAATATTGAAGCAATGTATAATGATGAATCTAATTGGGAAAGAGATTATAAGTCTGTAGAAGAAAAAGCTGAGAAATTTATGGAGTTTTCCGGTAGATTAGGGGAAGGGGCTTCCATATTATTAGATGCATTACAGCAGAAAGATAACATATGGCTTATTTTAGAAAGAGTTTATGTTTATGCACGCATGAAAAAAGATGAGGATAATAGAATCAGTAAATATCAGGCTATGGCTGACAGAGCACAGTCACTTATTGCAAAGACTGCATCATTTATGTCATTTTTTACACCTGAACTATTAGAGATTCCAGAAGAAAAACTTAAAGGTTTTATTGAGGAAGAAGATGGACTTAAAATTTACAAGTTTGTAATTGATGAAGTCTTAAGAGAAAAAATTCATATTCTTTCTAAAAGTGAAGAAAATTTAATTGCACAGTTTAGTGAGGTTACTTCAGCTACAAATAATATATTCAGTATGATTAATAATGCTGACATTAAGTTTGGGTCTATAATAGATGAAGATGGAGATAAGGTTGAAGTTACCCATGGAAAATATATTGGATTTATGGAGTCTCATGACAGAAGAGTGAGAAAAGAAGCTTTTGAGCATGTATATGCAGCCTATGAGAAACAAAAAAATACTTTAGCTGCCACTTATAATTACAATACAAAATCTGATGTTATTATGTCAAGAATAAGAAAGTATAATTCATCTATTGAACTTGCATTATCAGGAGATAATATTCCTATAAGTGTTTATGATAATTTGGTCGATACTGTAAACAGCAGGCTTGATTTACTTCACAGATATGTGGAAGTCAGAAGAAAAATGCTTAACCTAGATGAAGTTCATATGTATGATATGTACACCCCTTTAGTTGAGATGCCTAAAGAAAATATTCCTTATGAAAAAGCCTTGGATATGATTAGAGAAGGGCTTACACCTATGGGTGAAGATTATTTAAGCAGGATGAATAAAGGTCTGCAAGAAGGCTGGATAGATGTATATGAAAATGAAGGCAAAACAAGTGGAGCATATTCTTTTGGAAGTTATGACAGTATGCCGTATATTTTGTTAAACTATACAGGGAAATTAAAGGACGTATTTACAATTATACATGAAATGGGTCACTCTATGCATTCAAATTATACTAGAACCACTCAGCCATTTGTTTACGGAGGACATTCCATTTTTACTGCAGAAGTTGCATCTACAGTTAATGAATCTCTTTTAATGAAACATCTTATAGAAAAAAGTACTGACCCTAATGAGAAAAAGTATTTGCTTAATTTATATATTGAAGAATTCAGGACAACCTTATTCAGGCAGACTATGTTTGCTGAATTTGAAAGGCTTACACATGAAGCTGTTGAAAAAGGTGAAGTTCTCACTTCTGAATGGCTTTGCAGTGAATACGGAAAACTAAACAAGAAGTATTTTGGAGATAAAGTTGTTTATGATAATGAAATTGAAATGGAATGGGCAAGAATACCTCATTTTTATAATGCTTTTTATGTATATAAATATGCAACAGGTTATTCTGCAGCCTCAGCTATTTCAGAGAAAATTCTAAATGAGGGTGAAAAAGCAAAAGACAATTATATAAAATTCTTAAAATCAGGGGACAGCGATTATCCTATCAATCTTCTTCAAATTGCTGGTGTAGATATGAGCAGCCCTGAACCTATAAAAAAAGCAATGGATACATTTGAGAAACTTATTATAGATATAGAAAAACTGGTATAGCTGGTATAGAGAGATTAGATATTTTGTGGAGGAAAAATTGAGACGTATTAATGTTTTTGCAAATAAAACACCTCTTTCTGTTGAGACAGAAAGATTGCTAAAGTGTAAACTTGAAAATAGCGGATTTGTAGTACCAAAAGAGTTTGATTCTGAAGCAGAACTAATAATTTGTATAGGTGGTGATGGTGCTTTTCTAAAAACCTTACATGAATATGACTTTCCGGATATACCTTTTATAGGTATAAATACAGGACACTTGGGCTTTTTTCAGGAACTTAATCCGGATGGGTTAGATGAATTTATATTTAGATATAAAAAAGGGAAATATGGGATACAGCCTTTGAAAACTGTTCGTGCCATAGTTTCTGTAGGGAATGAAAAATTTGAGCATAAGGGCCTTAATGAGATTGTAATTAAAGGAAATCATTCTCATTCTATCCACTTAAATATGTCTATCGGAGACAGTTTTATTGAGAGATTTAGCGGAGATGGTATTTTGGTTGCCACACCGGCAGGAAGCACGGCATATAATTATGCTTTGGGAGGAAGTATTGTAGATCCCAGATTAGAGTTGCTGCAAATAACTCCAATAGCCCCAATGAATACCACCGCGTATCGCTCTTTTACTTCAAGCGTATTGCTTCCTCCTAATTTATCGGTTAAAATTAACCCTGAAGAATTTATAAATACCGGAGTATTAATTAGTCAAGATGGTATGGAAAAAAGATATGGTCAAGTGTCAGAAATTTTTATTGAGTTTTCTGATTCTGTTGTGAAGTTATTAAGATTTGAAAACTATGATTTTTGGAATAAAGTTAAGAGCAAATTTTTATAAAGGTTTTCCCAGAAGTAATTTACATACTCTGGGAAAATTTCTTTGTATAGTAAATATGCTGATACGATTACTGATTATTAAATAATTACTTTAAATAGGTAGAATTAGATTATTAAATTGTCAATATGTACAAATAGAAATTTAGTATTTTAGGTTTAGCACTTTTTTATTAAAATATTATTTTACAAGATTAAATAAATAATATAAAATTATAAAAAATAAAAAAAGAAGGAATATGGCAAGGTTAAAAGATGAAAGAAAGTAAATTTGAATATATTGTAAAAGAGAAGGACACGCACCTTAAGATAAAAGAAATATTAAAAAATAATTTCAATTTTTCTTCAAGATTAATGACAAAGTTAAAGGTAAACAACAGTGTATTTTGCAATGGTAAAAGCATAAAAATGTATTTGGTTCCAAAATTGGGAGATAAAATTACAGTAAGACTGCCAAAAGAAAAAAGTGAATTCGAGCCGGAAAATATAGAAATAAATGTTGTATATGAAGATGATGATTTATTAATAATAAATAAGCAACCGGGATATGTGGTCCATCCTACAAAAGGGCATCCCAATCATACTATAGCAAATGGAATTATGAAGTATATAATTAATACAGATCAGAATTTCAAAATAAGATTTATAAACAGACTGGATATGGATACTTCAGGTCTTTTAATTATTGCAAAAAATTCCCATTGCCAAAATGATTTTTCAAAACAGATGAGTGCAGGGCAGGTTACTAAACGATATGTTGCAATAGTAAAAGGAATAATTAGTGATGATGAAGGAACTATTGACTTGCCTATTGCTAAGGCTATGGATGATCATGTGATTAGAATAGTTCGGGATGATGGGTATCCGTCAGTTACACATTACAAAGTTCTTAAACGATATGAAAAAGGATATACTAAGGTAGAATTATTACTGGAAACCGGTAGGACACATCAGATCAGAGTGCATATGTCACATATTGGTTATCCTGTTGTAGGAGATGTACTTTATGGAAATACAGCTGTTTGGCTTATTGAGCGCCAAGCATTACATGCAAGATATTTATCTTTTAAGCATCCTATTACAGGGAAAGAAATGGAAGTGGAAGCCGAATTACCGGATGATATGATTGAATTGATAAAAAAAATAGAATGACCATAATTATTAATGCTAAGAAAACTTTATAAAGAGTATAAAAAATAAAAACTGTTAAGATTTTTCAAATGATCGTGTTGAAAAAATTGATAAAAAAAAGAGGTTAACAATATTTTAATTATAATCTTAAAAAATTTGCTGCCATATAAAGGTGTAACAATAACTGTAACATTTGCATATAATGTATGAAAAATATGGAGGTGTTTATTTTGGGCGAAGAATTTAAACAATGTTTTGATCGTGACGACAGATGTGATTGTTATGATAGGCAGCCATGTAAACCAAAGCATCCTTGTGAGCCTGAGCCTTGTTGTGAGCCTTGCTGTGATCCATGCGATGATCCTTGTGATAACGACTGGGATTTTGGCACATGGATTCCGATTATTATAATTATTTTCTTACTATGTGGAGGTTCAAACATATTTGGCGGTTTTGGCGGCGGTTGTAAAGATGATTGCTGTGATGGCGGCGGTGGATTTAGCTGGATACTTATAATTGTAGTTCTTTTCTTAGTATTTGGAAACCAAAAAGGAGGCAGAGGTGGTTTCTTAGGAGGATTATTTGGCGGCTGTTAAAAAATAAAAGCTATATATTCTTAATAAAAATTTTGAACATATTTAAAAAGCGATATGGAATATTATCGCTTTTTATTTTATAATATAATAAATAGTATTATAAATATTGATTTAATATTAAAAAATCAATATTGAAGTTAGCCAATAATATATTGCCAGACATAATAATATCGAGCTAAAATAATGGTTAAAAATGCAGTTCAGCTAACTTGACTTATACATAATATAGTAGTAAAATAGATTAATTATTTTATTTATATAGTTGAAAAACTTAATGATATACAAAGGAGAAAAGAAAATGGCAAAAATTTATTATCAAAATGATTGTAACTTAGCACTACTAGATGGAAAAACTGTTGCTATTGTTGGCTATGGAAGCCAGGGACACGCACACGCATTGAATTTAAAAGAAAGCGGTGTAAATGTAATAGTAGGTCTTTATGAAGGAAGTAAATCTTGGAAAAAAGCTGAAGAATCTGGATTAAAGGTTGCTACAGCAGCTGAAGCTGCAAAGGCTGCAGATATTATTATGATATTAGTACCAGATGAAAAACAGGCAGACATATATAATACAAGCATTAAGCCTTACTTAACTGAAGGTAAAGTATTAGCCTTTGCCCATGGATTTAATATTCATTTCAGACAAATTGTTCCTCCTACAGATGTAGATGTTATTATGATTGCACCTAAAGGACCTGGTCATACAGTAAGAAGTGAATATGTTGCAGGAAAAGGTGTACCATGCTTAATCGCAGTATATCAGGATGCAAGCGGAAAAGCAACAGACATTGGCCTTGCTTATGCAGCTGGAATTGGAGGTTCAAGAGCAGGTGTTCTTGAAACTACATTCAGACAAGAAACAGAAACTGACTTATTTGGAGAACAGGCTGTTCTTTGCGGTGGTGTAACAGCTCTTATGCAGGCTGGGTTTGAAACATTGGTTGAAGCAGGTTATGATCCGGCAAATGCATATTTTGAATGTATTCATGAGATGAAACTTATCGTAGATTTAATCTATCAAGGTGGATTCTCTAAGATGAGATATTCTATTTCTGACACTGCAGAATATGGTGATTATGAAGTTGGAAAGAGAATTATTACAGAAGAAACAAAGAAAGAAATGAAAAAAGTTTTAGAAGAAATTCAGGATGGTACTTTTGCTAGAAACTGGATAAGTGAAAATAAAGTAAATCGCCCTCATTTCTTAGCTACAAGAAGAATTAAAGCTGAGCATGAATTGGAAAAAGTAGGTAAAGAACTTAGAAAAATGTATTCTTGGAATGATGAAGCATAAGAAACGATTTTGCGATTGTTCTTACTAAGATTAATAAATATAAAAATACATGCTGTCTATATTTAGGCAGCATGTAAAATATACAGAAAAAATAGGTGATAAACAATGCAATTAAAGGGATCTCAAATAATAATGGAGTGCTTAGTAGAGCAAAACGTGGATACAATTTTTGGCTATCCGGGAGGGCAAATTATGCCGCTTTATGATGCACTTTATGACTATACAGATAGAATTAATCATATACTGACTAGCCATGAACAGGGAGCTACACATGCAGCAGATGGATATGCTCGATCTACTGGAAAGGTAGGGGTCTGTTTTGCTACAAGCGGACCTGGGGCAACTAATACAGTAACAGGTATAGCAACTGCGTATATGGATTCCAGCCCTATGGTTGTAATAACAGGACAAGTTCCAATTAGTCTTCTGGGTAAAGATTCATTTCAGGAAGTAGATATTGTAGGAGTAGCATTGCCTATTACAAAGCATAGTTTTTTTTGCAGAACCGTAGAGGAATTAGCTCCTAAAATCAGAGAAGCTTTTCGTATTGCTAAAAGTGGAAGACCAGGACCTGTACTTGTTGATATTCCTAAAAATCTTATGGTAGAAATTGGTGAATATAAAGCAGAAGAAGCTGTCAAATCGGATTTAAAACCATATGTAAATTCAGATAAGGTAAAAGAAATTGCTAATGCAATAAATGAGTCTGAAAAACCTATTATATATGCCGGTGGTGGTGTAATCATTTCAGAAGCATCAAAAGAACTTACTGAGTTAGCAGAAAAATCACAAATTCCTGTTGTTACTACACTTATGAGTATGGGAGCATTTGACAGAAGGAATCCTCTTTCTCTTGGAATGTTAGGTATGCACGGTGAAAAAGATGCAAATATGGCAGCTCATCACAGTGATCTTATTATTGCAATAGGATCCAGATTCAGTGATCGTGTTACAGGAGATACTAAAAGATTTGCTAAAGGAGCTAAAATTATACATATAGATATTGATCCTTCTGAAATAGGGAAAAATGTTAGATATGATTATAGCTTAACTGCAGATATTAAGGAAGCATTAACAAAAATGATGCCTTATATAGAGAAAAAGAATCGAAATGAATGGTTTGAAAAAGTACAGCAGTGGAAGAAAAAACCAAAAGAATTAAAGCAAAAACTTGATTCAAACAATATTATAAATACTGTAAATAAAATCGTTGGTGATGATGTAATCGTAGTTACAGATGTAGGGCAGCATCAAATGTGGACAGCTCAAAAATGGCCTTTTAGAAAGCCTAGAACCTTTATTACATCAGGTGGTCTTGGAACTATGGGTTTTGGCCTTGGTGCCGCTATAGGAGCCCAGATAGGTAATCCTGATAAACAAGTAATTCATATAAGTGGTGACGGAAGTTTTCGAATGAATTTAAATGAACTGGCAACAGTGTCAGCAAAAGATTTACCCATTATCAGTATAGTAATAAAAAACAATACTTTAGGTATGGTAAGACAATGGCAAAATCTTTTTTTTGATAAAAGATATTCGGCAACTGATTTAGCAGATGTTATTGATTATGAAAAGTTGGCTTCAGCTTTTGGTCTTAATGGATATTATGTAAAGAGTGTTGACAGTCTTACAGAAGCACTAAAGGATGCAAAAGAAAAGGGAAAAGGTACTGTTATTGCATGTGAAATCTATATTGATGAAAATGTTTGGCCGATTGTTCCGCCGGGAGAGGCAATTAATAATCAAGTATTAGCAGAGAATATGATATTGAAATAAGTAATAAGAATACTTAATTTATCTTATATGTTAGTTAGGTTAAGCCTTTAAAACAATATTTAGAACATAAAAGGGTTGCATATGCAATCCTTTATTCTATTTTTGGTAAGAAATAAAGAGGATGAAAAATGAATGAGATTTTAAATCATAATATAAAAACAGTTACAGGCGGTGACGGTGGAGATGTGTTGTTATTTTTGGGAAGTGAAAAAACGGCAATCTTTGATTGCGGCATGGCGTATTGTGCACCGGAAATGGTTGAAAATACTAAGAAAGAATTAAATGGAAGACCTTTAGACTATGTTATTGTAACTCATTCTCATTATGATCATGTTGGTGGACTGCCGTATTTAAGAAAAGAATGGCCGGGGCTTATATCATTAGGTTCAGGTTATGCTCAAAAGATATTAAATAAGCCATCAGCATTAAAAGTTATGGAAGAATTAGCTAAAGTAGCATGGAAGAAATTTAAAGGTAATGATTCGATTCCTACTATACTTATGAAAGGTATGGGAATTGATAAAGTAGTTAAGGAGAATGATGTTATTGATTTGGGTGATAAAAAAATTATTGTTTTAGAGACTCCCGGACATACAAGATGCTCTTTAAGTTTTTTTATGAAGCCTGATAATATTATTTTTCCCGGAGAAACTATTGGAGTATTAATTAATAATGAGATATTTTCTCCTATTTTAAAAAGTTATGCTGATACAATTAAATCTATTGAAAAATGCAGAAGAGTTAAGGCTCGAAATATTATTTCACCTCATTATGGATGGGTCCCGAGTTTTTATAGAGAGAAGTATTGGGACATGGCTGTTCAATCAGCTGAGAAAAGCAAAGATTTTATAATATCCCTTTATAAAAAAGGACAAAATAAGGAAGAAATTTTAAGGTCATATACAGAAAAATTTTGGATAGGCAGTACAAAAAATCAACAACCAAAAGAAGCTTTTATCATAAATGCAGTTAATTATATAGATGTTATAATAAAAGAATTTGGTTCTAAAACTATATAAAAATTTGCTATACTTCTTGAATATAATGTTTAAAATTGATTGTATTAAAAGCTATAGATATTTTATTAACTGTTTATTATAAAGCTAAAGAATAAAAATTCTTTAGCTTCTTATATTAAAGTTTTAATAGTTTTTTTACATTATTATAAAATAGATCTTCCAACTGTTTGTCATTTAGACCGCATATTAAAGAGCGCTGGATTTCTACTGAAGGATGATGGAAAGGAGCATCTATTCCAAACATTATTCGATCTGAGCCAATTGTCTCATAGGCTTCTTTTATTTTATTATGCATAGGCATACCTGAAGTTTCTAAATATAGATTTGGAAACTTTTTAGCCATATCTAATGCTGCTTGGATATATACTCCATGACCATGCCCCATATGTATCATGACCATTTTTACCTTCGGATATAATTCTGCAAGCTGTGCAATACTCCATGGAAGAGAAAATGGGGGATGTCCTGAATGAATCATAAGTGGAATATCAAGTTCTTCTGCAAGCTCTGCAAACGGGAAAACACAATCATCATTTGCTCTGTAAGCTTGAAATAAGGGATGAAGTTTTATTGCTTTAAATCCGTGACTATTTACACAATTTTTGATAACATCTAAAGCATTTTTACCTTCGTAAGGATTAATCCAAGCTGCTCCAATAAAACGATCAGGATAACTGTCTACAGCTATAATACTATCTTCAATAGGGAAAGTAGATAATACTGTTTTTTCTATATTATATTCATCCATTTGCGCTATAAGTTGTTTCGCAGTAATTCTTACATCTGGCCAACCTTCAAAATTTCCAATATGACTATGTGCATCAATTTTTTTAAATTTTTTTATTCTGTCTGACATAATTCCTCCTTTTTTATAACAGTAGTATATGTGAAATATTTTTTAAGCATGGTTTTTTGTAAGGCTTCTAAAATTACAAAAGCAAGGAAAATTCCTATACCTGTCTGCAAAATTAAAATTGGAATTGAAGCGATTGCAACCCCGGTGCCATATAGGATAATTCGTGTAATTGTATAACCAATACATTGAAGAAAACCACCTATTACTGCAGCAATAATCCAAAGAACTCGAGGATATTTTTTTATAAGTTTTTTTTCTATGATAATACCCATAATTGCAGCCATAACAGATTTACAAATGAGTGTGGGAAGTACCCATGTTCCGAATCCACCGATTAAATCTGCCAATGCAGCACCAATACCGCCGGCTAAAGCTCCTCTTTTCCAGCCAAGTAACAATACTGATATAAAAATCATACAATCCCCTAAATGTGTATATCCCTCAGTGAAGGGAATAGGCAGCTTAAGTGCAAATGTTGCGATAAATACCATTGCCGTAAAAATTCCCGTTTCACATATTTTTAAAATATTATTTTGCATATTTTTTCTCCTGTTAATATTATTCATATAATTAATTTTAATTGGTCCTTGCAAGGGTTAATTTATATTAAATAATGTTATCAGATTACTGATTTTATTAAAATATACAAAGAAATTAATTTTACTATATACAAATTGGTATATTTATATATAAAATAATTAAATTCTGGATAATTGTATTCGTATTGATATCAAACAAAAAGGTACAGTCAAATTTTTGATGTACCTTTTATAACTTGTTCATCATTGTAATTAATTTTTTTTCATAATATAAAAAGTTATATGATGAAATTGAATCTATAAATATACTATTCAATATGGCTTTTTTTTAATAATAATAATTTAGCTAATGTATGTTCAGCCCAACTATAATCAAACATATATTCTCCATTAAATGACAAAATTGCTTTTTTATCATTTTTCAATAGTTGATAATAGTCACATTCAAATTCATTTACATCTATATAACATCCTCCGCGAATAATTTTAACAAGAGAAGAGCAATTATATTGCATGAGAGTATTTCTTAATTGAGACGTAGCATCTCTGTACATCTGTTTTACATTACTATTGTATGGCCTATTTTCCCATAAAACACTGACAGCTTGTTCAATTGTTACCAATCCTCCCTGCATATCTACAAGGAGTGCCAACAATTCTTTAGATTTTGCACGTTTAAATACTACTAATTCGTTATCAATAAATACGTCAAATCTGCCAAAAGTATTTATAAATACTTTATTTTTATGGAGTATACTATTTTGATTATTGATAAGTGCTTTTGCAGTTGTTATTGCATATTCAAATTCTTCCATATTAAAAGGTTTAAGTATGTAAGCAATTGAATGTAATTTATATGCTTCAAGTGCGTAATTTTTATATGCCGTAGAAAATATAATTACTATATTTGGATAAATGTTTCTTAATATTCTGCAAAGCTCCAATCCATTTATTTCAGGTAATTTTATATCTAGAATTGCTAACTCTATAAAGTTCTCTTCAGCAAAATTAATTACATCCTTAGAATTTGTAAATTTACCTATTAAATTTATACTTTTGATTTCATTACAATAACTTTCAAGCTCCTTTAATACCCAATGCTCATCATCAACTATAATTGTTTTCATATTACACCTAACCTTTTTATTTTAGGGATTTTAATTAATACAGTAGTTCCTATTCCAATCTTACTGGTAATGTTAATGCTAGCGTTGCATATCACTTTTAATCGGAATTTTATGTTTTTTATGCCTATTGAATGTTTTTTATTTTCAAGTATTTTTGTATCAAATCCCTTACCGTCATCAATTATTTGTATTATAAAAAAATTCGGAGTTTGAAAGCTTCTTATTATTATTTTTCCACCATTTGATTTTTGAGTTATACCATGTTTTATTGCATTTTCAACTAAAGGTTGTATACTAAGAGTAGGCACTTTGAAGTCATCCGTTTGTATATCGTATATGACATTTATTTTTTTGCCAAACCTTGCTTTTTCTATAGCTATATAAGTTTTTATGTGTTTTATTTCTTTCGAGAATAATATAAGATGGTCATTATTAATATAATCCATATTGTTTTTTAGATAGGTGCTTAAATTTCCTATTAATAAATAAGCCATGTTCGGATTATGTTTTATCATTGATTGTATGGTTGTTAATGTATTATACAAAAAATGAGGCTTTATTTGTGTAAGCAATAAATCAATTTCCTTTTCTATTAATTTATTTTCAATAATAGATAATTTAAGTGAATTAATATACAATTGTTTTAATTTTAATATATCAAAATATATTATTGCACTGATATAAATGAGTGCACATATAGAAAATATTAAATTCATATTATATTTTATATAACCATTTATATAAATGGTTTCTATAAAAAGAGAAGAAATCAACAATATATTTATTACTAGATATATTGTTGATTTTTTATTTAGTATAGTTTTGACTTTTATCAATATAAATACTGCATAGGGGAATGAAAATAAGCTTAAAGGCAGTAATAAACCTAAGTATTTATTGTAAAAATCAATATTTGCAAATATAAAGGTAAAAAATACTAAAATATAATAATATTTAAATATTTTTCTGAGTTTATATAGTTTTATATTACAATTACTCATTAATTTTGTTGTCAATATATATAAAAAAAGTAAAGAAATAATATAGTTTGGTATTGAATAATGTTCGTAACTTAAACTGCTAAATTTGTTTTGTAAGATCCAAAAAGGTTCTGTAGTAATAAGAACTTTGAGGTTAACCAGAAAAATCTCGAAAGAGAAAATTAAAGAAGTTTTATTATGTATTTTTAAGGCAAATATTAAATATAAAAAAAAGCACGTAAAACATATTCCGCACATTATAAAAAATATAGCTATGATAATATAAATTTCTTTATCAGAATTATATTTAGAAGTCATTACTGGTGTCATATATAATCCACCATTTTTTTTGCTTGCTATTTCTATAACTAGATCATAATGTTCTTTTTTCTTAATATTAGCAGAATAAATATGCCTACTGATATTTGCGCTTACATCATCTATATTTTTTGATAAGTTCCCACTTTTACAGATTAATTGACCATCCAAATAAATGCTATATGCACCGGAAAAATTAGGTATAAAAATTACCAAATCATCTGTATTTTTTATATTTTTAAGTTTAATTTCATAGCTTCCATACATAAAGCTTTTATAATTGGACTTTTTTTTTAAAGTTGGAATTTCAACGATTTCACATATGTTCCCGTTATTTTCAGTATTTATATTATCAGATATAATAAATACGTTTTTATAGAACTTCCATTGACCATTAAGATATATTTTATTGTTTTTGTCTAATGAATAATTATTTATATCTAATGAATAATTAGATATTTTAGGCTCATCTGTAATTGAACTATGATAATAACTAAATAATGGAATTAAAATAATAGAAAATATAGATATAAAGAAAACTATGTAATAAATTATATTAAGATAATTAGTTTTTAATAAGCCCAAACGTCAACCTCTTTTTTATTTATTATTTATGGGAACTATAAGACAACATATACTCAATATATTCAAAATTAAAAAAAAAGTCAATAATTACGTAAAAATATTGTCTAATTTTGTCAAAAATCAACGCTTTGTCAACGCAGTATTTGATATAGTAACAAATATCGCAAAGATTATAAATGTGAAGGAGTTTGGTTATATGTGGAAAAATATGAAAATCAGAAATAAAATTTTAACAGGTTTTGCAATTATAGAAATATTATTGATTATTTCTATGTTATTTTCAATGGGGAATATTAATAGGGTTTCTTCTGAAGTTGATAAATACAATAAAATTATAATTCCTAACAGTGAAGCAATAGATGATATTCAAAAAAGTATGGTATCTATTCAAAGATATTTATATCAAGCTATTGCAACTACAGATTTGACTGAAACAAAAGAATATTGTGATAAATCTGTGGAAGAAAGCAATCTTATATCAAGTAATCTGGAAAAGTTAAAAAGTAATAACGGTATCTTAGAGGACAATTACAGTGAATTATCGGAAGCTTTGTCAAGGGGTAAAGATATTAGATTAAAAGTAATTGATAGCGCATTAAAAAATGATAATGAAACATCATTAAGTATACTGAATAACCAATTTAATCCAATATTTGATGAAGCTAATTCTATAATGGAAAAATGCTATAATGAAAAAGTTGAAGTTGAAAAAAATATGGTGGAAAATTCAGAAAAAGTAAGAAAGAATGCTTTAATATTACAAGGTATATTGCTAATTATTTCAGTTATAATATCAATTATCGTTTCTGTAATTATTACAAAAAGCATAAATAAGCCTTTGGATGAAATTAAATGGGCAGCGACAGAAGTAGCTAAAGGTAATTTGAATTTAGAAATAAATTATTATTCAAAGGACGAAATTGGAGATTTGGCAGAAGAGTATAGAGAGACATGTAAAACAATATCAAAATATATTAAATGTATTGATGATGCTATGTTTGACATGGCAAATGGAAATTTTGACATTGAATCACCTGAAAAATTCATTGGTGATTTTGAGAGTATTGAAGAATCAATTACAAACTTCATAATACATATATCAACTGTGCTTGGTGATATTAAAGTATCTGCTGAGATGGTCGATAATGCATCAGATCAAGTATCAAGCGGGGCACAAACTTTAGCTCAAGGTGCTACAGAACAAGCAAGTTCTATAGAGGAACTTTCAGCTTCAATATCAGAAATCTCAAATCAAGTAAAGGCTAATGCAGAAAATTCAAATAAGGCTAAGGAAATGGCTATTAATTCATCAAATGCAATAGAAAATAGTAATAATCAAATGAAAGAATTAATGGGAGCTATGGATGGTATAAATGCATCTTCAAATGAAATAGGTAAAATTATAAAAACTATTGAAGACATTGCATTTCAAACCAATATATTAGCGTTAAATGCTGCTGTAGAAGCAGCTAGAGCTGGTACTGCCGGCAAAGGTTTTGCAGTTGTAGCAGAAGAAGTAAGAAATTTGGCAAGTAAAAGTGCAGAAGCTGCAAAAAATACTACTTCATTAATAAGCAGTTCTATTGCAGCTGTAGATAAAGGAATAAAAATAGCAAATGAAACTGCGGAAGCACTTTTAAATGTTGTTCAGGGTGCAGAAGAAACCACTGGATTAATAGAACAGGTTAATAATGCTACCAACGAACAAGCAGCATCCATTTCTCAAATTAATTTAGGTATTGAACAAATTTCAACTGTAATTCAAAATAATTCAGCTACAAGCGAAGAGAGTGCTGCTGCTGCTGAAGAATTATCTGGGCAGGCTGAAATTATGAAACAGGCAGTAAATAAATTTAAAGTTAAAGATATTGATGGCGTAAATTTAGGGAAAAATGCTGACATTAAGGAATCTTTTAATATATAGAATAAATATAAATTAAAAAGTATAATCTGAAAATATGAATTCTATTGATATTATTTTCTCTTAAAAATAAATCTCTAGTGAAGATTTTCATATATTTAATATTTTTAGAATAAGGATATTTAAGTTATAGACTTAATATAATAGAATAGGTTATTTATGATATTAATGGATAAAGTAATTCTTTACTTTATCCATTAATATATAGTATAATAACTATAAGTTTGCGCCTAAAACTAGTTTTGTGGTGAAGTTTATAAAATTGAGGGAAAGTAGGAAAGAGTTTAATGGAAGAAAGAAATATAGCACTATATATAATTGCTACTTTATTGACTTGTGGAATATTTGGTCTCTATTGGATGTATTGCATAAATAATGATACAAATAATATATCAAATGAGCCTGGTACAGAAGGATCACTGGTTGTTGTTTTTTCGATTATAACCTGTGGAATTTACACAATATATTGGGCATATAAAATGGGAGAACAAATCACTATTGCAAAGAACTCAGGAAATCAAGGAAGTTCAGAATTAAGCATTTTGTATTTGGTTTTAGCTTTATTTGGACTGAATATTATAGGTATGGCATTAATGCAAAGTGAAATAAATAGGATAAAATTAAATTATAATGGACACTAGAAAGAAGAATAGAATAATAAGAGTAACATTATGGGCTGGTATAGTTTTCTGTGCCGGCCTTATGTATGCCTATTTATATTCTTATTATAGTATTAGAATTCCATGCGTATTTCATACTGTAACCGGATTATATTGTCCTGGATGTGGGATATCTCGTATGTGTATTGCATTATTGCATTTTAACTTTAAAGGTGCATTTTCTTATAATCAGGGAGTTATGCTGGCTTTGCCAATTATGATAATTATAGCCGCGCAAGTAATTATAAAATATATTAAATCAGGAAATACCAGATTAACAAAAGGGCAAAATATAGTAGTTTGGGTTTTAGTTATATATTTTATTACTTTTGGAATTATTAGAAATATTTTAGTGTTTATTTATTCACAACCTACACCACTGTAATTTATAAAAAAAGAATTATTTAAGGCTTTCAATATTTTGAAAGCTTTTTTATTTTAAAAAATTTTTGCTAATAACAAAATAATACATTGTTATTGCTAGATTAATAATTTACAAATATTCTGAATAGTGTTAAAATTCATACGAATAAATTAATTTAACCAAAGGAGGTAAATTATGAAAACTAAAAAAGTTTTAAGTATTTTATTATGTTTGGTATTGACTGTGACTGTGTTTACAGGATGTAGCAATAAGCCTGCAAATATGGCTGCTACAGTATTAGAAAATGGTAATATTTATACTGTTGATGGGGATGATTGGTCAGAAAATCCTATGAAGGCAATTGCAATAGGTAATAATGGTAAAATATTAGCTGTTGGAGCAGATAAAGATGTAGAAAGTTATATAGGAGATGATACGAAAGTAGTTGATTTAAAAGGTAAAACCGTATTACCAGGAATAGTAGATGCTCATGTACATACTCCTGGGACTGCATTAACTAAATTATATAGTATATATTTATATGATACTATTACTAAAGATCAAACATTAGAGGCTATAGAAAAATATATTACAGAAAATCCTGATATGGAAGAATATTGGGGGGAAGGATTCTCTATTGGTATGGCAGGTGATGCTAAGGGTCCAAAAAAGGAATGGCTAGATGAAATTTGCCTTGATAAACCTATAATTTTAACATCAAATGACGGACATAATTTGTGGCTTAACAGTAAGGCTTTTGAATTGAACGGTATTACAAAAGATACTCCAAATCCTGCAGGCGGACTGATTCAAAAAGATCCTTTAAGTGGTGAACTTTGGGGGACTTTAACGGATGCTTCAAATTTAATCAGTATGGAGCAAACTTTTACAAAGGAGCAGCAAAATAAAGCTTTAGAATATTTTCAGGATAGCATGCATAAATGGGGATATACTGCTATAATGTCAATTGCACCATCTTCAGTAGATGCTGACATATATAAAAATCTAGAAAATGATGGGAAGTTGACAATGAGGGTAAATATGTCTGGTATTATAGAGAATGATAAAGAGTTTGAACAACAATTACAAGAAGCAAAAGATATGAGAGAAGAATTAAATTCTGATTTAATCAAGGTTAGCACTGTTAAATATTTCGCGGATGGAGTTATAGAAGGAATGACGGGATATTTAACTGAGCCGTATGATGCTGCTGCTGGATTAGATCCTGATTATAGATCAGAATTTTATTGGGATCCTGAAGAATTAAAAACATATTTTGATAGAACTATGGAAGAGGGATTTCAAATTCATGTTCATTCTATCGGTGATGAAGCTACAAAACTTGTATTAGATGCTATGGAATATGCACAGGAGCAAAACAGTGAAATGGATGCAAGGAATGTAATTACGCATTTGCAGGTTGTGAACGATGCTGATAAAGCTAGATTTGGCGAATTGGGAGTTATTGCAGCACTTCAGCCATTTTGGCATTTTAAAGAACCTGAATGGTGGGAAGTTGTAGATTTGATTGCATTAGGCAAGGAAAGAGCCGAGAAAGAATATCCTGTTAAATCACTTTTAGATAATGGAGCTATTTTAACCTCTTCAGGTGATCATCCTGTTTCACCAATTAATAATCCATTCTGGGCTATGGAAACAGCTGTTACAAGAAATTTGAATAATGCTGATTATTACGGTGTCGAAGATATTAAAGACGTGGATGATCCTAAATATTTATTAAACAAAGACGAAAGAATTTCTATTGAGGATATAATTAAAGCATATACAATTAATGGAGCTTATCAATTATATAGAGAGGATGAAATTGGATCTCTAAAAGCAGGTAAATGCGGAGATTTGGTTATAATTAATGATGATATTATTAATATGGATCCCCTTAAAATAGATGGTATTGAAATAATAGCAACAATGTTTAATGGCAAAGTGGTTAGCGGCGAACTTTAAATAAATTTTGAGTGTATGAAAAAAAGTCTGTAAATTAACTTTCTATGATAAGATTTTAAATGTGGTCGGCTCATTTGAGCTGACCTTAACTGTTTTCAATATATTAAATTTTTCTAAGCATGTCAAGAACATCTTTAATAAAGATGTAATTTATTACCATATTTTGCTGCTTTTAAAATTGGAATCTTTCCTCGTACATAATTGAAAATTCACCATATACCTTACCCCAGTTTTTAAGTGGCTGGCTCCATTTTTTTGTGGCTTGAAGTGTAGCAAGATAAAGGGACTTTAAAAGTGCCTTATCATTTGGGAATACACTTCTTTGAGCATTTAATTTCTTGTA
>NZ_AUFC01000036.1 GCF_000426305.1 Anaerovorax odorimutans DSM 5092
TGTGCAAGCTCATCTGAAAGATTCTCAAAAACTTCTCTCTTGAGTTTACGCATCCAGTAGTAGTAGGTTTTAATTCCGATATTATTCTGATCACACCATTTAGCTACGGTGATGCCACTCTGCCTGCATTCTTTAATTCTGCCGGCCCAAAGGGAAACTTTATATTCGTGAGATACTCTAGTCAATTTATCCATAATACATCCTCCAATGTTAATCTAAATATCCTTAAGATCCTTAAGGTACTTTAGAATTCTTATATTTACATTGGATATTATCCCATGATTAAGAAACCGAAGACAATACACTATTTTATTTGACGCTTACTAAAAAACTAACAATGTATAGTACATTTCCATTTGCACCATTTATTATGTTTGGAACAATTTCCGCTCTCATTTATATCATAGAAAAAATATAAATAATATCTAAAAAAGTGTTTATCTTTAAAGGAAACACTTTTAGATAAAAACTCAGTACAAAATAAATAAAAATTTTCAGAAAGGAGGAATACAGAATATGACAAAATTACTTAACTGGTTTAAAAATGAAGAAAGTGGTCAGGGTATGGTTGAATATGGCTTAATTATTGCTTTAGTAGCAATTATTGCTATTGTCACTTTATCTCCATTAGGAACTAAAGTTGCTGGTGTCTTTACTAATATTGGTAATAATTTACCATAGCATTTATTTATAATAAACTTTTACTATTTAATAAACTTAAGATTGCAACATAATGGCAGACTTTAACTAAAAAGATTTAAGTTTGCCATTTAGCCTTATACTAAATTTACTATTCTATTCAAAAAAGCAATCTGTGAGGTGGTGAGACTTTTGCATATAATAAAAGAAAAAGGACAAGCAATGGTAGAATTTGCACTTGTGCTGCCTATTCTTTTACTACTCCTTTGCGGTATTTGCGAATTTGGATTTATCTTTTCAAATCAAATTTTAGCAAATAATGCCTGCCGTGAAGCAGTTAGATATGCAGCTGTCCATTATAAAGAAGACGGATTAATTAATGTTGAACAACAAGCAAATTTAATAGCAGAAAATTATTCAAGTAATTTTAAAGTTCTAGTTACAATACCACAAACAGAAGAAATCCAAATTGATCTTACTGCCAATGTACAATTACTTACACCCTTTTTTACTTTTTTAGATGATGGGAATGGTTATGTACAGCTCACTTCACAATGCACAATGAGAATAGAATAGTAAATTAGAAAATCGCTTCATGGTAAGAAAATCCACTTAAAGGGAGGTAACGTATTGAAAAAAGTTAAAATATTAGCACTTATAACAGCAATGTTGACCGCATTACTGCTATTTATTTTTCTAAATTCCCTTAGTAACCGTGGACAAATTGATAGAACCGGTATACTTGTGGCAGCTAAAAATATTCCTACTGATACACCTATTACTCAATCCATGATCACATTGTCAAAATTACCTACTGAAGCCATCTTAGAAGATTCAATCTCAGATACTTCTTTAGTATTAGGGAAAATAGCCAAATCAGAAATAGTTGCCGGAGAACAAATTCTTAAATCAAAACTTATTACTGCAGGAAATACAGATAGTTCTACGTTAAGTTACATTATAAAGCCGGGTATGCGTGCCATTACTATTGCTGTCGACGGAGTTTCCGGTGTTGGATATATGATAAATCCAGGTAATCATGTAGATATTATTGCTCAATATACTATTGATAGCACTGCGGCTACCAAACTAATCGTTGAAAATGTAACAGTTTTAGGTGTTGACTCTAACTTAACTAACAAAGATAAACTTGCATGTAAGGATACCGCTTACTCTACTATTACACTTCAAGTTACACCAGAACAAGTAATGGAACTAAATTTTTATGAATATACAGGTCACCTTAATGCTGTTTTACGTTCGCCTTTAGATGAAAAAATAACTAATCTGCCAGTAAAGCAATAATAGATGATTTTTATTACACATAAGGAGTTTAACTATGAAAATTAAGGTTCTGGTAATCAGTAAATTAGAAAAAAATCTTGAATCTATAAAAAATATGATTGAGGATGAAGAAATTATTATACTTGGAGATTCTTGCGGAGGAACTCAAGCTCTAGATAAAATTGAAAATATGTCACCTGATATGGTTATTATGTTTCTCGGTTCTGGAGACACTGATGTGTTAAGTCTAACTGAACGTATTATTTTACACAAACCTAGAACTCATGTTATTTTACTTGCAGAATATATTGATGTTAATATTCTGCAAAGTGCAATTAAAGCTGGAGCTCACAATATAATAGAAATCCCTACTTCGCAAAAGGAGTTTGCAGAATATATAAAATCAGTCTATCATAATGAAAATATACGTATCAATTCTTTAAATGGAAATCAAAATATAGCTTGGATGTCAAGAGTTGTAACTATATTTGGTGCAAAAGGAGGTTTAGGTAAAACCACAATTGCAACAAACCTTGCAATAAAACTGGCAGAGAGTCATAAAAAAGTGGCACTTATAGATCTTGATTTGCAATTTGGTGATATTCATATATTCCTTGATATTGAACCAGCAGACACAATATCCGAACTTGTACAACAAGTATTTACCCCTAATATAGACTCTGTAAGAAGTTATATGGCTGTACACTCTAGTGGTGTTCATGTTCTATGCGCACCAAAAAGCCCTGAATACGCTGAGCTAATTTCTGCTGAAAAGGTGCAAAGCTTACTTAGTGTATTACGTACTTATTACGATTACGTCATTATCGATACCCCTCCCTCTTTTTCAGATGTAACATTGACTGCCATTGAATCATCTTCAACTATACTTTTTGTAACAGGTCTGGATATATCTATTCTTAAAAATTCAAAACTCAGTCTTTCGCTGTTAGATTCTCTTCAGCAGAAAGATAAAGTTCGATTAATTGTTAATCGTGCTGTAGATATAAGTTCAATAACAGTAGAAGATGTTCAAAAAATAATCGGATGTCCTATATGGACCAAAATACCAAGTGACTATAAAATAGCAGTTACCGCACTCAATCGTGGTATTCCTTTTGTTATTAGTTCTCCGGGAAGTAAACTAAGTCAATCAATTTCAACAGTTGCTAATGTATTATTATCAGGAAGTGATAATTTTGATATTCAATCTACATCTAATAAAAAATTGAAATCAATTAAAGAAAATCGAGGTTTTAAATTTTTTAATAAAAATAAATATTAAATGTTTTAATAGAAAGTAGGTAGAAAAATGAGTCTGCTAGAAAAACTTGAAAAGAAAAAAATTGAGCAACAGGTAGTATCTTCTACAGAAATTATGGATAACACTAAAAAAAATAATGTACCTATTATAGATGAATACTCTGACTTAAAAGAAAAAATACACACTGAGATTATAGAAATAATTAATCATGAAGTAGCCAATGGCAACGATATTACAGAAAATCAAGAAGATTACATATTAAAATCTATAGAAGGATTGATAGAATCAAATGCTGTGGGAATGACAAGAGCTGATCGTTTACGTATTCAAAGAGAAATTTATAATAATGTTATAGGTCTTGGTCCATTAGAACCTCTTTTAGCTGATCCTGACATTAGCGAAATCATGGTTAATGGCCCACATAATGTATATGTAGAACGTCGTGGTAAACTGGAACTAAGCTCTACAGTTTTTAAAGATAATAACCATCTCTTAAATATAATCAATCGAATAGTATCTTCTGTAGGCAGACGTATTGATGAAACTAGTCCAATGGTAGATGCACGACTTATAGATGGTTCTCGTGTTAATGCAGTTATCCCTCCCGTCGTTCTAAATGGGCCTACAATAACTATAAGAAAATTTTCAAAAAATCCTTTAACTGTTAATGATTTAATACGTAATACATCGGTATCTCCTATGATGATGTCTTTCTTAGAAGCTTGTGTTAAAGGTAAATTAAATATAATTGTTTCTGGTGGTACTGGTAGTGGAAAAACCACTCTGCTAAATATCTTGTCTGGTTATATTCCTTATACTGATCGTATTGTTACTATCGAGGATGCTGCTGAACTTCAACTTCGTCAAAACCATGTAGTTACTATGGAAAGCCGCCCTGCAAATTTAGAAGGTGCTGGTCAAATTACAATCAGAGAATTAGTACGAAATGCATTACGTATGCGTCCTGATAGAATAGTAGTTGGTGAAGTACGTTCTGGTGAAACTCTTGATATGCTTCAGGCTATGAATACAGGGCATGATGGCTCATTAACAACAGCTCATGCCAACTCCCCTAGAGATCTTATGGCAAGACTAGAAACTATGGTTCTTATGTCAGGTATGGAACTACCGATTAAAGCTATTCGTGAACAAGTGTCTTCTGCTTTAGATATAATTGTTCATCAAGCAAGGCTTAAAGATGGTTCCCGAAGAGTTGTTAATATAACTCAGGTAGTTGGCATGGAAGGCGATACCATTACGCTTCAAGATCTATTTATTTTCAAGCAGCAAGGTTTAGATTCCCAAGGTAAAATTAGTGGTAAATTTATATCCACAGGAATACGACCTACTTTTATGGAAAAATTGGTATCCAATGGAGTTCTTGTTAAGGATGATTGGTTTAAGAAATGAGGTTAAATTATGCTAATTTATTTTATTACATTTTTTACAACAATTTTTATATATTTCTTAATTCTATCAATTGCTAAACCTTCGTCAAAGAAGCTTATAAATAACAGAATAACAAAATACTTTCATAATGATAGTATTTCTGAAATCCAAGATCAAGTATTTAAAGAAAAACTTGAAATATATAAGAAGAAAAAAAGCAATAAATTTAAAATAGCAAGTAAAGAGTTTAGTGACTATTTAGCCATGTCAGGAATTAAACTAAGGGCTTCGGAATTTATCTATGTTTGGATTAGTACAACTTTTTTACCAATAATAATTATTTCATTTTCTAATGCAAATATAATTACAGCTATGGGACTTTCCATTATAGGCTTTATTATTCCCCCACTTCTAGTTCAAAGAGGACGGAAAAAACGTCAAACAGAATTTAATAAACAGCTAGGAGAATCATTAGTTGTAATGAGTAATTGTATAAAAGCAGGTTTTACCTTTCAGCAAGCTATGGAAAGCATTTCAAATGATATGCAGCCACCCATTTCTACTGAATTTGGAAATGCACTTCGAGAAATGCGCTTTGGCGTAACTAAAAATGAAGCTCTTCATCATATGGTAAACCGTGTTCAAAACAATGATCTCGACCTTCTAGTATCTGCAGTCATGACTTCAGATCAAGTTGGAGGAAATTTATCTGACATATTAGATACAATTTCAGATACAATAAAAGACCGAATTAGGATTAAACAAGAAATTCGTGTATTGACTGCACAAGGTCGAATGTCGGGTATAATAATAGGATTACTTCCAATGTTTATCATTTTATTACTTATGATAATGAATCCTGATTATTTTATGTCGTTTTTCGAAGCCCCTATTGGCAAAATAATGTTATGTGTTTCAATATCTATGGAAATTATTGGTTTTATTATTATAAATAAAATAGTAAATATTGAATATTGAGGTATATGCTTATGATTTATTATATTGTAATTACGTGTGGAATTTTTATTTTTTGTTGTGTTATTTTAGCTTTACGACCATACGGAGAACAACATGATGTGGTACAAAAAAGAATCAATCACATTTTTAACAACTTCCAAAAAGGATATGATCATGATGATGAACTTAGCTTGCCTTTTTGGGAACGAATTATGAAATTAGTTATTAAGCCATTAATTGAAAAAATCAAAAACTATATTATAAAAAATCCAAATCAATGGTTTATATTTAAAAGTTTTAAAAATAATAAATTAAAAAAAAATATTTATAAAGCTGGATTTACTATGGAATTGCATGAATATCAAATTATACGAGCTTTTATTATCTTAGGAACAACAATTATAAGTTTTTCTTTAGTTATGTTCTTAGGTAAAAGCTTTATCAATTGTCTAATTGCAGCAATATTAGGTTTTTATTTTGGTTATGTTGTATTACGTTTTCATCTAGCCTCTAGAATTAATAAAAGACATAAAGCTATGGAAAAACAATTACCTGAAGTTCTAGATCTTCTTAGTGTCAATGTAGAAGCAGGTCTGGGCTTTGAACAAGCAATTTCTCATGTAATAGAACACTTAGAAGGACCTCTAATCGACGAACTTACTATAACATACAGAGAAATGTCTATGGGAAGATCAAGACGTGATGCCCTTCTAATATTTAGTAATCGTTGTGATATAAATGAAATTAAATCCTTTATAGGATCAATTATTCAAGCTGGAGAACTTGGAATCTCAATCAAAAATGTTCTTCGTTCTCAAGCAGTAACAATGAGACAAAACCGACGTAATAAAGTTGAAGAAAAAGCACAAAAAATTTCAACAAAGATTCTTTTACCTATGATTTTATTCATTTTTCCAGTTATTTTTATTATTTTAATGGGGCCAGCTGTTGTTAAAATTTTAAATCAATTTGGAGGAGGAGGATTATGATAGCATATAGTAACGATATTTTTTTAGCAGATAAAATTCATCTTGCTGATAATTTTATTAAACGTTTTTTAGGTTTTATGGGGAGAAAAGAACTTAATAATGGAGAAGGATTACTCCTTTTGAATACTCCTTTAATACATTGTTTTTTTATGAGAATAACTATTGATGCGGTATATCTTTCTAAAGATATGAAAGTTTTAGGAATTGAAACTCTAAAGCCATGGAGTATAGGGACACATTTCAAAAAAACTTCTCATGTCCTTGAACTTAAAAAAGGAACTATCTCTTTAAAAGTAAAAGTAGGAGATACAATAATTTTTAAATAAAAATGTTAAAAATAAAGGATGTGATTGTAATGACAGATAAAATTGATGATATTAGCGTAATAGAAACATTACGTACAAAAACTGAAGAAATTGATATGGATCAATATTTAAAAAGGAAATTAGGTGGTTATACAAAACAGTCTGTATTAGAATATTTAAATGTTCTACGTAAACAACAACAAACTACTACAGATACTTTTTATCAAAATTTACAAACAATATATAACGAAAAAGAAACAATCAAAAATAATAATGAAACATTACAGAATAGATTAAATAAAATTGAATCTGAATATAAAAATCTTATAGAATCTATTAAAACTATTAAACTTGAAAACTCAGATTTATCACCACAGGATATAATTGCATTAAAAAGTACAAATGCCGCAAATGAAGAAGAACTTAAGAAAAGTAATATAGAAAAAGTTTCATTAGAAAATAAAATTAAACATCTAAAAAATTCTATTAATGACCTAAATGAAAAATTAAAACAATGCGAACATGAAATTTCAGCATCAAAAGAAATTATTATCAAAGAAAAGCAAGAATCAAAAGAATTAAGAAATAAGATTAGTGAACTATCTACTGTTATAGAAGATAATCATAATGAAATTAATTATTTAAAATCATTACAATCTGAAGGACAAATTGCAGAACTTACATTACAAGTAAATAGTTTAACAAATCAGTTAATAACCCAAACAGAAGTGATGTCTAACCTTAATTCTGAAGTAAACATTAAGGAAAAAACTATTACAACTTTAACTTCTGAAACAGAATTACAAAAACAAATGATAAACGATTTAAATAAAACAATTGAGGAACTTCAAAAACAAAATGATAAATTATTACTAACAAATACAACTTTTTCAAAACAACTTCAAGATAACTTCTCTAAAACTATAGACCTTATTAATGAAAAATCTGATATTACAATTGATAAAATTTCTGCATATCGTAAACTTGATGAAGCGAATTCTAAAATAGCTGTGCTAGAAATGAAAATTCAAAAAAGTAATAAATTAGAGGAAAATATTAAATTAGAAGAGCTGAAAGGATGTTAGTAACCTATGTATAATTTTTGTACTAATAAATTTTCAAAAGAACGCGGTTCTGTCTCAATAATCGTTGCAATATCATTAACTATACTTATGGCATTTACTGCAATTGTTTTGGATGTGGGACGAATTACTCTTGAAAAACAAGCATTACAAAACGCATTAGATGCAGCAGTACTTGCAGGAGCGCAAGAATTACCACAAAATACATATACTGCACAGCAAATTGCAATAACTTATTTTGAGCAAAATGGATATCCTCAAGAAAATATACAACAAGTAGAATTTTTAAATTCAAATAAAGTAATACGTATTTCTGCGATTCAACCAGTTGAGTATACTTTTGCAAAGGTATTCAATAAAGGTGATAATACGACAGTAACTTTAAGTGCTTCCGCACAAAAAAGCAGTGTGCTTGATGCTTTCAATTATACACTTTTTTCTGGAAGTGATATGGACTTACTGCAATTTAAAGGGAAAAACATAATTACTGGCAATGTACATTCTAATAATAGTATTAAAAATGCAGCTGAAATATTTGGATTTGCAACTGCGGTTAATACAATTGATCCTAAGGTTTATGCCTCTGAAGGAAAAATAGAAGGATCAGCTTTTATTGATATGCCAAGCTTTTCTGATGTTACTAATATATCAAATTCCATTGATCAAAATACTTTAATAAATGTTTATGGTGCAACATATACAGCTAATAAAAATGAATATTCTATGTCAGATGGTCAACTTAATAATTTGCTTTCTATGTATCCTAATCTTATTATTGACGGAAACCTTATAATCAATGGCAGTGGTGTAAATTCTACGGGAAGCATAATAACAACTGGAAATATAATATTTAATGGAAGTGATGTAAATATGACTTCTTCAAATTCAGTATGTTTTTGCTCTTTAAACGGTGATATAACCTTTAATGGAGGCAGTGGAAATGTAAATGGTATTCTTTACACTCCTTACGGTACAATAACATTAAACGGCAGCGGCGGAACTTTTTATGGCTGCATTATTGGAGATTTAGTTACTTGTGATGGAGGAATTAACCTTACTTACAACTCACAAGTAGTAAATAGCCTACCTCTTACTATAACCAGGCTAATAGAATAAAAAGAAAGTTGCAAAATCCATAAAGTTTCATATCATAATATTATTTTACATTATAATTTATAATCTCATCTATTATTTTTTATTTGATTTTTTCCATATTTTCATATTTTCTGCTTCTTTAATAAGCTCATCTCTAAAATTAGGGTGAGCAATATTTATTAATTCACTTGCTCTCTCCCATGTAGATCTTCCAGCTAAATTTGCTATTCCCCATTCTGTTGCAATATAATACGTTTGACTCCTTGGATCAGTTATTACATCGCCTCTTGTGAAGCTTGGTATAATATTAGATTTTAAGTTTCCTTTTTTATCTTTAAAGGTTGAAGCCATGCAAATAAACGCTTTACCACCCTTAGACATATATGCACCTGTGAGAAAATCAAGCTGTCCTCCCGTCCCGCTTATATTTCTTATTCCTGCTGTCTCTGCACAAATCTGCCCGTATAAATCCACAGAGATACAATTATTTATAGTAATAAGCTTATCATTTTGTGACATAATAGCAGGCTCATTTACATAATCTACAGGATAAGATGCCAGTCCAGGATTTAAATCTATCCATTCATACAATTCTTTTGAACCAAGACAAAATGAAAACACACCTTTTCCAGTATCTATATTCTTTCTTTTGTTTGTAAGTTTTCCGCTTTTATACATTTCCAAATAAGCATCTACTAACATTTCTGTATGCATTCCAAGATCTTTTAGGTCCGATTTTGCTATCATCTTTCCAACCATATTAGGCAGTCCGCCAATTCCAAGTTGTATAGTAGAACCATCTTCAATTTGCTCTACTATATGTTTCGCAATTCGTTTATCAACTTCAGTTGCATTTAGAGAAGGGAGTTCCACAAGTGGAGAATTCTTGCCTTCAACTATAGCATCTACTTCCGAAATATGTATACATTCATCCTTTACACCTAAGACTCTTGGTAAATTTTTATTTACTTCTAGGATTACGATATCCGCAGTTTCCAATATTGCCTTTGATGCTGAATTTGATAATGAGAAGCTAAAATACCCATGTTTATCCATGGGGCTTACCGACATCATAGCTACATTTACTTTTAATTGATTTCTATATAAACTAGGTAAATTTCTGTATATCATTGGAATATATGAACACAAACCTTTATCATAAAGTTTTCTTTCATAACCACTAAAATGCCAACTATTATAAGTAAACGTCTCTTTTTGTTGATCCTCTTCAACTATTTTCAATGGGCGTATTGCTAATAAGCCTCTAACCTTTATATCTGAAAGTTCATTCTTTCGTGCTGCTAAAGCTTCATCCAGTACCTCTGGCATACTGTTGCCAAAGCCATAGTCAACCCAATCTCCACTTTTTACAAGTTTTACGGCTTCTTCTGCTTTCATTAATTTTTCATTATATTCTCTGCTAAAATTCATTCTAACTTAAACTTCCTCCTTTTCTGCTAAAATCGGTATTATCTAATAATATTCCCATAGCTTTTTTCGTGAATTATATGTAATACTTAAACCACCCAATTTATTTCTATATCTATCAATCTTAATTTCTAAATCATCCATGGTAGCTATATCTCCTACACAAAATAAATTGACTGAATCAAATTCTTTTTTCTCAAAATCAATAACTAAACCCTCTTTACACATTTTATAAACAATTTCAATTAAATCGTTATTTGGCTCACATATTATTTTCCTTCTGCCTTTAAATTCTTTCATTAATTTGTATTTGATAACTCTTTTATATTCTTCCGTATTATCTATGTAAACGTTGTTCCACCAACCATCATCATGACATAGATAAGAATACTTATTGTTTAAGCTTTTGATTTTAAAATTATAAAGAGGTTCTTTCATATGGCTCATATATAAAAGTTCTGCAAGTTCATCTTTTGTCACGCAATTTAATTGCTCTTCCTCTTCAAAATCAACCCAACAAAAATCGCCAAAACTATATACATCTTCATCTGCAAAAGCTTCAGCTTGACTTTTCGTAACATATTCCAAGAATAAGTTCATATTAAATTCACAATTATATGGATATCCTGCTAATATTAAAAAGCCTCTATTATTAATATCTATTCCCTTAAAAAACTCTTTAAAGGTTATTCCTGATGTATGTATCAAATTTTTTTCTTCATTAATTTTTATATATATGGAATAGTTTTTCATATTTTTTATGTTCTCCCAGTATTAATTCTATTAAATTATACTACATATTCTTTAAAATTTAATATAGAATCAAAAGTTTTATTAATATTGCCAATAAAGTTTATAAATTATTCAATATAAATTAATTAAGAAATTTCATAAGATGAGATTAATATGACAACAAAAATCAAATATTAAATTATACTAAATCTAATTAATATTTAAAACAATATATATAATTTATATCCAATGTAATAAAAAACTTCTCTTGATAAAAATAACAACTTACTCTTTGCAGATATAATTTTAGTTGTAGGTGTAGGTGAAGAGTATGCTGATAATCCATAATTTTTCGCCATTAGCATTGCTCTGCGCATATGTAATGGATCGCTAACAATTATAACACTTGAAATATTATTATCTTTGGCTATTTCAGCAGCGTAACAAATATTTTCCTGAGTAATTTTAGACTTTTCCTCAATAAAAATATCTTCGTCAGGTACTGAATTTTTTAATGCATAGTTTTTAGCTGCAATTGCTTCAGATATTAAATTTCCATCTCCTTTTCCCCCAGTAAAAATCAACTTGTCAACGTAATTATTCTTATACAGCCAAATACCATGTTTAATTCTTTCTTCAAATACAGGCGATGGCTTATCTTGCCAAACTGCAGCACCCAATACTATAGCTGCATCAGCTTTGACTAATTCATTTACATTGCCATATAAATATATATCTACAGAGGTATACGTAACATAACAGATTATAATAATAAATAGAATATAAAATATTTTTTTACACTTTCTTAATTTAACTTTCATATATCTCCAATAAAATTTAATAATAAATTGAAATCTGATTCTCAATAAATAGGCCAACTGTTTTCTTCATTATAAAAAATCTTAATTAGTTTAAATATAATATTTTATTAATCAAATATTAGACTTAAAAACATATTCATTTATATTTATATTAAAGGCATCTGCGATTTTATAGCACTTAGCTTTCAATAAGAAATAAACTTTTCTGGAAGTTTCTGATAAAGCTTCAAAATTTCCTTGCCCCTTGCTTATTACAATGTGCGCATTATTAAAAATGTCACAAAATTCTTCATTACAATCTTCAAGTACTGCACCCGGAGAACTACAACCAGTGGAAATAATATCAGCAAAGTCTTTAACGCCTGCTTTGACAGCATCATTAATCGTTGCATCATTAATAATAGGTTTATCTCTAACCGCATATATAACCTTATATTCTTTAGAAAGATACTCTATTAAAATTTTATCAAATACTGCTTCTCCTGCATTATCCCCTATAAATAGAATATTTTTACTGTTTTTTAAATCATTTTTAAAAGATTCATTATGACAAACAGCAAAAGGTTTTTCTAACTCTGCTGACAAGCATGACTCAATGTCTAAATTATTATTCATGGCTGAATCCATAACATTGCCTGTAGCTGAGACCTTTAATAAATTAATAAACATATCGCCTTTATTTAAAACAAACTCTCTGATTATGGGTTCAAGTTTTAAAGCTTGTGATATATCTCTTTCTTTTATTTTACAATATGGATCCTTTATATTTGTATACTTCTTAACTATTGCATGTAAATCTTCACAAAGTTTTGGTGCATTGCTGTATTCTTTGTATAAGGAAAGTCTTTTTACAGCTTCATTCATTATTTTTTCTTGTACCATTTCATCATCTGCTGCCATACGGGCTGCCTCAAGTACTTGACGCAGCATGCATGGTAAGCAGTCTAAAAATAACTTCATATAATAATCTCCTTGTATATTATAAATAAGCTTTTAAATAATTTCACTTGGAAATTTTATCTATAATTCCTATCAGCTCATCTATCTTTTTATCTTCATCACCGGACTGAAATGCTTCTTTTACGCAGTGTGTCATATGTGCATGAAGAATTTCTTTGTTTATTTTTTTCAATATTGATTCCACTGCTAAAATTTGATTGGAAATATCAATACAATAGCGGTCATCCTCAACCATCTTAAGAATTCCTTCAATTTGTCCTTTTGAAGTTTTAAGAAGGTTTGTTATTTTTTGCTTGTCTGCTCTCATATCTTCTCCTATTTATTTTAATTATACAATCTCAACCACTGTATATCCAGCATCAGTTACTGTACTTTCCAACAATTCATCACTTACATTTTTAGATAATACAATAGTTGAAGTTTTATTTTCAAGATCAACGGTAGCCTCTACACCATCTAATGCATTAAGTGCCTTTTCAACTCTGCCAGAACAATGAGAGCAACTCATTCCTTCAATAATCATTGTTTTAATCATCTTTAAATCTCCTTTATTATTTTTTTTATTTTGCACCATAGAAATATTCTCTGATTTAGATTCTTTATTATTTATGGATTTATAACTTACTTTAAACATTTTTAACCTTAAAGCATTTAAGACAACACATACTGAACTGAAGCTCATAGCTGCCGCTCCAAACATTGGATTTAATTTTAAACCAAAGTTTATAAAAAATAAACCTGCTGCCAACGGAATACCTAAGCTATTATAAAATAATGCCCAGAAAAGATTTTCTTTAATGTTTCTTATAACAGCTTTACTTAACTGTATTGCGGCAACAACATCAAGCAAGTCATTATTTACCAGCACTATATCAGCAGACTCGATAGCTACATCTGTACCAGCACCTATGGCTATTCCTACATCTGCTCTTGCCAAAGCAGGAGCATCATTTATTCCATCACCCACCATAGCTACTTTTTTATTTTTGTCCTGAATATTTTTTATTTCGCTATCCTTATGCTGCGGCATTACTTCAGATATTACATGGCTGATTCCAATTTGATTTCCAATAGCTTTAGCAGTCTTACTGTTATCACCTGTAAGCATAACTACTTTTATTCCTATTGACTCCAATTCTTTTACGGCTTTTTCACTTGTAGTTTTAATAACATCTGCTACTGCAATTATACCAATAATTTTTCCTTCGCTTGCAAAATACAGTGGAGTTTTTCCTTCTTCTGCTAATTTACTTCCTATATTTTCATAATACTCTGTATTAATATCACTATCATTCATAAAATTCAAACTTCCAGCGAAAACTTGTTTTCCATTTACCTTTGCTTTAACTCCCTGTCCATGTATTGCAATAAAGTCTTCTGCCGTATTAATATCTATATTTTCATTTTCAGCTTCTTCTACAATTGCTTCTGCCAAAGGATGTTCTGACAATTTCTCAATTGATGCTGCAATACTTAAAAGCTGTAATTTACTTATATCAGTATTTACTATAATATCAGTTACTTTAGGCTTGCCTTCAGTTATCGTTCCCGTTTTATCTAAAACCACAGTATCAATACTATGCAGAGTTTCCAAAGCTTCTGCTGATTTTATTAATATACCATTTTCAGCTCCCTTTCCCGTTCCAACCATAATAGCTGTTGGAGTAGCCAAGCCCAATGCACAAGGGCAAGATATAACTAATACAGTTATTCCTATGGAAAATGCAAATTCAAAAGTATACCCCATTAATAACCAAATTATCATTGCAATAAAAGCAATAGCAATAACAATTGGTACAAAAATACTGCTGATTTTATCTGCTAATTTTGAAATAGGTGCTTTTGAAGAGCTGGCTTCTTCAACCAATTGAATAATTTTAGCAAGTGTAGTATCATCTCCTACTCTTTCTGCTTTAAATTTAAAATATCCTGATTTATTAATGCTTGCACTTATTACCTTATCTCCAATATTCTTTTCAACAGGCATACTCTCCCCTGTTAATATTGACTCATCCACAGAAGAATTTCCCTCTGTAACTGTTCCGTCAACAGGAATACTCTGACCTGGCTTTACTACAATAATATCACCTTTAACCACATCTTCCACAGCAATTTCCAATTCTTTATCATCTCTTATAACAAGTGCTGTCTTAGGAGCTAAATTGATAAGCTTATTAATAGCTTCAGAAGTTCGTCCTTTTGCACGAGCTTCAAAATATTTTCCAAGAGTAATTAAGGTTAAAATTGTAGCTGCAGATTCAAAGTATAAATCATGTGTATAATGCCTTACCAAAGCTTCATCCATATAGCCAAGACCATAGCCAATTCTATATATTGCAAAAATTCCATAAAGCAATGCAGCAGACGAACCTATTGCAATAAGTGTATCCATGTTTGGAGAACGCTTTATCAAAGTTTTGAATCCGATCCTATAAAATTTACTGTTTACTAAGGCAACAGGTAATGTCAACATAAATTGTGTAAATGCAAAGGTTAATGAATTTCTATAACCTGTAAAAATTTCCGGTAAAGGTAAACCTAACATATGACCCATGGAAATATATAAAAGAGGTATAGTAAATATAAAAGAAATAATCAGCCTTCTTTTCATATTAATAATTTCTTCTTTTACATTATCAATAGGTTCTGAATTATTCTCAGTTGCTCTTTTTGTTTTTGAATGTACAAATGCATTATATCCCGCTTCCTGAACAGCTTTTATAATTGTACTTTCATCTGTTACATTTTCATCATATTGTACATTCATACTATTACTTAAAAGATTAACATTTACATCCTCTGTGCCATTTATTTTTTTTACACTTTTTTCAACATGTGCAGAACAAGCAGAACAAGTCATGCCCGTCACATCAAATTTTTTATTTATCATATTACGCCTCCTCCCCCCCGTAGGGGTGTCTATTTAATATTCTATACCGAAGGGAAAATTATGTCAAATAATAAACTTTAGATTTTTGAAAATAATCTAATCGTTAATTAAAGAATAATTTTAGCATTCTATCTTATATTAAAAAATTTCTTGAAATGTATACATTCTTTTTTATATATATCATTTTAATCTATTCAATTAATCTAAATGTAACATTATTTATTTATAATTAGTATTATATTAATAAATGACACCAAAGGGAGGCTAAATATTATGTTTCTTGATTTTTTATCAGATTGGCAATCTTCCAGGTATCATAATAATTGTAAAGGTAGAAATCCTTATAAACACACCTGTTGTTACAAAGGAAATAACTGCTGTAATAATAACAAATGCTATCCGGATAATAAATGTTCTAAAAACTATAATTGTCATGTAGACAATGAATGTTTTAAACATAATGATTGCTGCACGGATGATGAATGTTTCAGGCATTATGATTATTGCAATAAAGACAGGGAATGTTCTAATCATTATGATTGCTGTACAAATAATAAATACTACAAACATCGTGATTGTTGCCCAGATGATGACTACTGCATGCCATATGATTGTGATATGAATAATAAATACTTCAGACATGATAATTACTGTATGGATAATGAATACTTCAGACATAATGATTGCTGTATGGATGATGAATGTTTCAGGCATCATGATTGTTTCATAAATGATGAATGCTGTAATGAAGATAACTGTTTCCATAATATTTATGAAAGATTATGTTTATGTTGTTACTATCTTTTCAGGTGCAGGTAAAAAAACAATTATTAAACCCGTAAAGTTAAAGCTTTACGGGTTTTACTTTGATATTATGTAATCATATTAATTTTGGAAGTAATTGCATTTTGAGAGCAAGCTTCTTTACAATCACCACAACGAATACATTCAATGGAATTAATATTTTTTAAAACGTTAACATTCATTTTGCAAGCACTCTCACATTCTTTACAATTAGTGCATTTCAATCTGTCAATATCCATTTGATAAAAGCTCCATTTATTGAAGAATGAATAAAAAGCACCTAAAGGACAAATATACTTACAAAACGGACGGTATATTAAAATTGATAAAATTACAGTTATTATCAACAAAAACATTTTCCAATTGAATAAAAATCCTACCATGTTACGTAAGCTCTCATTCTTAATAAGAAGAGGTACCCCTCCTTCTAATGTTCCCACAGGGCAGATCCATTTGCAAAAATACGGTTCTGCTATACCAAACTGATTGGTCAATAAAACAGATAATAATATAACTGGAATTATAAGCATAATATATTTTAAATACCGTAAAGGCTTATCTATTTTTATAGGAACCCTAATTTTGCGTGTTTTTATTTTATATAATAAATCTTGAAAAAAGCCAAATGGGCAGAGGAATCCACATACTAGCCTTCCAAAAATTACTCCAAACAGCATAATAATTCCAAATACATAAAAAGATATACTGAACTTTCTTCCTCCAAGTACCGCCTGCATGGCACCAATGGGACAGGAGCCTATTGCAGCAGGACAAGAATAACAGTTTAAACCAGGTACACAAAAATGCTTTGTATCTCCTGTAAAAATCTTACCCTTAGAGAAACCAACTAAATAACTGTTTGTTATTGCAGTTGCAAAAATCTGAATTATAGTTCTCTTCATCATCCTACTCCTATACATTCCAGACATATATTCACTGCTTTTTTAAAAACTTCTAAATGCTCACCTCTGTAAAATCCCGTGAATATAAAGATAAAGGATAACAATAAAATTATGTATTTTAAATTATTTTTTATAAACTTCATTATAATAACCTATTCTTCCATAAAAGTTTAAAAAATCAGCTTTTTTGTAATCACTCAACTGTCTTCTTTTATTTTTAAATGTCCATACCAGTATGCAACAAAACTGTGTGTACTGAAATTTTATTTTATTGATCTATTTGATTAAGACAATCCTTTATATGCTCTAAATATTTTTCTGCTGCATTTTCACGATCAGGGACTCCAATTATAGGCTCACTTACAGGCATACCATTTTTATCTACAAATATAGTTGTTGGTACTGCGTTTATATTATTCAATAATGATTCCTTTAATCTATCATCTGGAAATAATACATCAAATGAACCCTTAACTGAATCATATATCTCTTCTGCCATTTCTTTCTCTGTTTCACCATCTATACAAATTGTAATCATATTTGAATTATCCGGCAGATTTTTATATACCTTCTGAAGTTCAGGCATTTCTTCAATACATGGACTGCAAAATGTAGCCCACACATTTACCATTGTAACATCATAATCTTTTAAAATATCTTGTGTAGCCTTTTTACCACTTAAAGTATCAGCATTAAATGCTGTCATATTACCTTCAAAGGATACTTCTCCAACAGCACTATATGGGAAGATGAATATTCCTTTTTTAAAAGTATCTATTTCACTGATTATAGTATCAAGTTCTTCTTTTTCTTTGTTTGTCAGATTGTCTAATATTGAGTAATCCGTATTAGACCCCATGTAATACGTATCATCTCCTAATTTCCCAAGTTCCTCAATATTTTTGTATGAATTTGAGAAATTTTCAAATTCTGTTTCTCCGTTTTCATCATTTTCCGGCTTACGAAATATGCCTATAAATTTGAATGTCTTATCATTTATTTTTCCCCAAAATGCATCTTGTTCTTCTTTGCTCATACTCTCAAAGTCTGTTTCTTTTGCTTCATTAATAAGCGATGAAGGAATATATGATAGTGACATAAAATATGGTACATTGACTGTGGCATTAAGAGAATCGCTATCTCTTAACGTAGCCATATATTTAGTATATGTAATTCCAAATCCCAAATCTTTTTTCCCGAATACATTATTATTATCTTTTATATTAAACTCCGTACCATCAAGGGTAACCATTTTTTCCATATCATATTTACTATTAAAAAAATTACCATTTTCACTTTTAATTATTTCATTTTTCTGCTCTTCCTTACTTTCATCCTTTTGTTCTTCACTATTACCACATCCAGCTAAAATCCCTATTCCCATAATAAAAACTAATAATAAACTAATTATTCTCTTCATCTTTCTTCTCCCTTTTTATAATTTTAGTAAATACCTATTTATATTTATTACCCCTTATATTTTATTATAAAACTTTAATATATTAAAATTCACTAAAATTTCATATATCTATTTTATAAATATTGAATAAATCAGTTTAATATAAGTATCTATAATAAGGATCGCGAACCTCTTTTAAGGGATTTCATGCAGCTTATCCTTATTGCAAAAAGTTCAGTAACAAAGCCAGAGCAACAATTCCAAGTAATATCATCACCCAAAAGATACTTATTACTATGGAAATAATATTTATGATATTACGTCTTTTACTGATCCGTATACAGATAACAGAAAGACACAAAGCTGTAAAAGCAAATACAATATTTACTCCTGACCAAATATTTCTTACCACATCTGAAAGAGTAATCTTAAACAGTACAGGAACAAAAGTTGCCAATGGTAGGATGCTGATAATTAGTGCCGCTATACCTAGTTTTTGAATTTTTTCGTTTTTCATTATCTTTACCTCATTTCTTTCTTTCCAAATCGTATAACTGCTAATGTAAGCAGCAATACAAAAATCAGTACCGCACAAGGCAGAAATGGTATTAGAGAAAATGAAACATCTGAAGCCTCCACAGTAAAATTATGCAGGGAACAAGACACCAGATAGCCGCTATAACAATACGGATATACAATCCATAACGGTGTATTAGCAACAAGGACACCGGGAATAACAAGGAGCAGATTCAAGCCCACATAAAGCAATGGCTTTTCAAACAAAACCATAATCGCCCACATGGTTGCCAAACAAGGCAGCATGGTAAGAAATAAGCCTGCACACCATTTAAGAAGATAAAGCACCGGAAGTGTTCCGTTAATGCCCATTGAATTTGTTGCAATAAACCCGGCAATTATAAATGCTACAAGGAAAACTACCGTTTCCATGAAAAGATAGAACATAAGTACACAGAACTTTGCCATTGAGAGAGAATAACTGCCGATTGGCAGAGCCAGCATTTTTAATATCCCATTGTTTTGTGCTTCCCGTCCTGAAATCATCACACAGACTACAATCATAGAAAATGGCAACAGATAATAGGCATAAACTAAAGCACTCTGAATGAACATAGCCGGCCAGGCATTAGTATATTCAGGTGTAAAATAGCTGCTCAAATTTGCAATCCCTGACACCACTACCAATAATGGGGCAACGAAAATCAGGGGAACAATTTTAGAGCGCCTCACTTTCATAAATTCAATTTTAAGCAATTGTAAAAAATTCATCAAATTTCCCTCCTTATTCATAGTGCAGTTTTTTTGACATCCATAATCCTGCACCAAGGAAGAGGACTATTTCCATTGCAGAAACAATAATAACTGCCATATCTGGCTGTGCACTCATAGCTACTGCGGGCTTTAACATTACAACAAATGGATGAATAAGCATCAATCTTATATCTGATGTGGCAAGAGCCATGCCGCTTAAAAATCCTGCTACCCCTATGCCCAGTGGGAACCACATATTTTCAAAGCATGAGGAAACTAATAACATAAAGGACAATACTGGCATAGAAGTAATAAATGAATACCCTGCAAAGGTTATAAGTGTTACTAATTCAAACGCTCCTTGTGGTAAATATGTCATTCCAATTTGAACCAGTGCCACATTTTGCAGAGCTACAGCCAAGATAAACATCACAGTTATAATCAAGAATTTACTAAAATACATAGACGTAATGTTTATCGGAAGCATATACATCTTTTTGAGTGCATTACCCTTAAACTCAATATTATAAATCATACAGGCAGCTACTATAATAGCAAACATATTCATTATCATAATCATGCCGTAAAGTTGGGTCAATAGTACATCCATTGGAGCTAATGGTATATTTAAAAGCGTTTCTTTTCGCACAATAAAGTTTATAAAAGCGTATGCAGCACCTAAAATACCAACTCCCAACAATAGTGCAATTACGCCAGTCCGTTTTTCTTTCCTAAGTTCAATTACAAAGGTCATCATAGCTTTGTCCTCTGCTTTCTTGCAGTATTATCCTTTTCCACCATTGAAAGAAACACCTCTTCCAAATTTTCCGCAGCATACCCGGACTGTAATGCGTTTTGGCGTAACTCATCCAAGGTGCCTTCAAACAATATACGTCCATGATTCAGAATTCCAATATCGTCTGCTATCAATTCAATTTCAGACAACATATGTGATGAAATTAAGATGGTGCAATCATATAAGGCAGGCAAGGATTTTATCAAATTACGAATTTCATGGATACCTGAAGGATCAAGTCCATTTGTTGGTTCATCCAAAATAAGTATAGGAGGTCGTCCTAACAATGCACCGGCAAGACCTAAACGCTGTTTCATACCTAATGAATACTTTTTTGCCAAGCGGTCACCAAACTCGGTAAGACCAACTAATTCCAAAGCATCCTCTACCGAGTTTTTCTTCAAGCCCAAAATCCGACGAATAATTTCAAGGTTTTCCCGGCCTGTCAGGTTGGAATAAAACGAGGGTGATTCAATGAAAGAACCAATCTCTTTCAGTATTTTCAACCTATCATCTGGGAATTGCTTCCCGTTAATGGTAAAGCTGCCCTTTGTAGGAACAGTCAATCCCAATAAAATTTTCATTGTGGTAGATTTCCCTGCTCCGTTAGGACCAAGGAAACCATAAATACTACCTTTACGAATGTGAAGTGAAACCTTGTTGACGGAAATAAAATTTTTGTATTTTTTAGTCAACTGTTCTGTTGTAATAATATAGTTCATATAAAACATCTCCTTTCGTTGTTTTTATGTTACAACATCATCCTTACTTTTACATTCTTGTATCCTTACTTTTACCTTACTTTTACCTTAAACCAAACCTTAAACGAATACGTTATGATATACTGTTTGTAAACGGAGGTAACATTATGGATAATTCTTTTTTGCATATTAAAAAAATAATGCTTATAGATGACGAGCCAGATTTACTCAAATTAGTTTCAAAAATCTTAACTGATGAAGGTTTTAAAAATATAATCATTGCTACTTCTGTTAAAGAAGGTATTTACGTCATCAAAAATGAAAAGCCTGATTTAATAATTCTGGATGTAATGTTGCCGGACGGAGATGGTTTTTTACTCATGGAAGAAATACGCTCATTTACAGAAGTTCCAGTAATTTTCCTTACAGCTAAAGACGAAACTGCTGATAAATTGGCAGGTTTAGGTCTCGGCGCAGATGATTATATTGCAAAACCTTTTATGCCGAAGGAATTATTATTGCGCATTTATGCAGTATTACGCCGCTGCTACAAAGAAGAAGGCACCCTCTTATTGAAATTGGGCAATTGTACGATTGATTTCAGTCGGGCAGAGGTAATAAGGGATGATGAAGTCATTCCTTTAACGGCAAAAGAGTATACTTTACTTGAAACACTCTCACGGAATGAAGGGAAAATTGTCACTGTGGATGCAATTTGCGAAGCTCTTTGGGGAGATAATCCTTTTGGGTATGAAAACAGTCTAAATGCTCATGTGCGACGCATAAGAGAAAAGATAGAAGCAGAACCATCAAAACCTGTTTCTCTTATTACTATTAAGGGATTAGGTTACAAATTAAATACAAGGGAGTAACACTATGAGATCATTTGGAAAATATATATCTAAACACCTAGTATCTTTTGCAGTCTTTATTCTTTTATTATTACTTATCAATGTTATTGCCTTTGGATGTACTTTTCATAGCATTATTAAAAAAGACTATGGGGGAGTATCACCTAATAATATGTTAGAAGAAATTGCCGCAGCATCTACCTTGGATGGATTATCTGATGAAGCCCGCAATAAATTGGAAAGCAATCATATTTGGGGTATTTTTCTCAATGCGTCAGGAGAAACCATGTGGTCTGTTAATTCCCCTCAAAACATTCCTGCTCATTTTACAGTTCAGGATGTCGCTATATTTTCAAGAGGCTATCTTGAAGATTACCCTGTCTTTGTTTCTAATACCCATAGCGGACTGCTGGTATTGGGTTATCCGAAAGACAGTTATAGCAAACTCACAAGCAATTATTTTTCTATTCAAGCTATTAGAACTTTACCACTTTATTTTTTAGGAATGTTAACTATTGATCTTCTTCTACTATTTTTCTTTTACCATTTGTCGAAGCAGAAAATCATTAAAAATACAGAACCGATTATTTCATCAATTAAAACACTTTCCAACGGTAATCCTGTATCTCTTTCTATCAGCGGCGAATTATCAGAAGTGGCTGACACTGTAAATAAAGCATCTAAAATTTTAAGTAGACAAAATGAAGCCCGCGCTAATTGGATTAGTGGAGTTTCACATGACATCCGCACCCCACTGTCTATGATTATGGGATATGCTGAATACATTGCAAATGATGAAACCGTAGTCAATTCCGTAAGAGAACAGGCTAACATTGTACGAAAGCAAAGTATTAAGATTAAAGAACTGGTACAGGATTTGAATTTAGTATCACAACTGGAATATGAAATGCAGCCATTGCACAAGAAACCTGTTAAATTATCAAAACTGCTACGTTCCTGTGTAGCAGAATTATTAAATACAGGTGTTTCTGATTTTTATTCCATTAATCTTGAAATCGCTCCAGCTGCTAAAAACACCTCAATAGAATGTGACTCTCGTTTAATCTCGCGGGCTATAAGCAATTTGGTACAGAACAGTATTAAACACAATCCACAAGGCTGTAAAATCAAGATATCTCTTGATTGCTCCGATACTGCCCTTATACTTATTATTTCTGATAATGGAATTGGATTGTCCAGTGAAAAGCTGCAAGAGTTAGATGAAAAACCTCATTACATGAACAGTACTAATGAAAGGTTGGATTTGAGGCATGGTTTAGGACTGCTGCTTGTCAAACAGATTATGAAAGCCCATGATGGAACAATGAAAATAAACAGTATTGCTAATCATGGATTTACAACAACTCTAACATTTCAAAAATAAGCAACACTAGTTATCTCAAGTGTGTTATATTTTTAATTTCAGGCTTGTATTTAAGTCATTTTTGAGGAATACTAGAAGCATTTGCAAGATCTTTATAAAATTGTTTTATCTATTTAAAAATAAAAAATATATATTATATATAATGGAGATTAAAAAAATGCGTTTATTTTTAGCGATTAATTTTAATAAAAACATAAAACAGAAACTTAAAAATATACAGAAGCAACTAAAGGAAAAAACTTATAAAGGAAATTTTTCAAGAGAAGAAAACTTTCATCTCACTCTAGTATTTTTAGGTGAAATAAGTGAAAATAAAGTTTTTCTAATAAAAAATGCAATGGATAATATTAATACAGAAGCATTTAGTATTGCTTTTAATAAATTAGGGGTTTTTAAACGAAATAATAAAGATATATGGTGGGTGGGAATACTAGAAAATAAGAAACTTCTAAATATGCAAAAGGAGCTTTCCCTTAACTTACTTAATCATGGTTTCATTATAGAAAGTCGAAAATATTCACCGCATATCACACTTGCACGAGAAGTAATATTAAAAAAGGATTTTGATAATGATATGTTATCTCAAAAGTTTACAATTCCTGTTTCAGTAAATGAAATAAGCTTAATGAGATCTGAAAGAATACATGGCAAGCTAACATATACTGAAGTTTATAAAAAAAGCCTTTTGACTACTAATAATTAAAGGAGATTTTTAAATAATGATTGTATCAATTATGACTATAAAATTATATGCCTCTTGGGTACATTCTTTAAAAGAAAAAAGAATGATAGTAAATAGTATATGTAATAAATTGAAAAATAAATTTAATATTTCAATTATAGAAAGTGATGAACAAGATCTACATCAGACTATCGTAATTTCTATTGCTTATCTTTCAGCAAACAAAGCACTTTCCCACAGCATTTCAGAAAAAATAATATCCTTTACAGAAACGAACACGGAAGCAACAATAATAAATATTACACATGAAGATCTATAAAGCAGAGACAGTAAAGTCTAACTGTCTCTCATATATTTAGATTTATATTTTTTACCAACCCTTACAGACATCAACCCATTCTTCAAAATTTGTATATTGTTCCAATTGCGAAATAGTAAGTTCAATGGCACTGTTACTGCTTCCGCATGCAGGAAAAACAGTCTCAAATCTTTTTAATGATTCATCTAAATACACATGGACATTATCATTAACAGCGAAAGGACAAACTCCACCTACAGCATGTCCAATTATTTCTTCTACTTCATCTTTTGATAACATCTTTGCTTTTACAGAAAATTTAGATTTATATTTAGCATTATCTATCTTTGCATCTCCTGCCGTTACAATAAGAATCCCTTTATCACCCGCTTTAAAAGAAATTGATTTTGCAATTCTCTTCATATCACAGTTCAATGCCTTAGCTGCTAATTCTACTGTAGCACTTGAAATATTAAATTCAAGTATCTTATCTTTCATATCATATTGAGAAAAATATTCTCTTACTTTTTCTATGGACATTTTACTTCTCCTAAAATTATTTAAAATATGAAACCATTAGAATCATTATAACATGACACAAGCTGACAAGCATGTTTCAATGATTCTTTCATATCAGCAACGCTATTTCAATCATTAGAATCATTATAACATGACACAAGCTGACAAGCATGTTTCAATGGTTCCTTCCTCTCAGCAACGCTGTGTCAATCAATGGAACCATTATAACATAAATTATAAAAGTTTTTATACAATCAATGTTATTTTATATATTGAATACGGTCATTAAATGCCTTGCCAGTTTAGACTACCTTAATATATTGCGATAATTTTATATTTATAATATAATAATTAGATTCAAAGGATTTTGTTATTATTAAATACAAATACATAAAAAATTAATTGTGTTTTAGACACACATTAATATTAATGTTAAAGAAAGGAAGTACTTATAAAATGATTACTGTAGATAAATCAAAATGTATAAAATGTAAACAATGTATAAGAATATGCCCGTTTACGGTTATTCAGGAAGTAAATGAATATCCAAAGCTTAATGAGAATAAAAAATGTATAGAATGTCTACATTGTATATCAATTTGTCCTGAAAATGCACTTATATATGATTGTGAATGTAACAGTAAAGATTGCCAATGCCAATCGGTTCCATCAAATGAAGTAGTATTAAGTGATGATTTCAGCAAACAACTTGCTCATCATATTAAAACCAGAAGATCAATACGTCGTTATAAAAACAATGTAGTGGAGAAAGAAACCATTACGAATGTTCTAGATACTGTAAAGATGTGTCCAAGTGCAAAAAATCAACACCCTTGTAAATGGATTGTAATAAATGGCAAAGAAAAAGTTTCTAAAATAATGGATATGGTCTTAAGATGGGTTAGAGAAAATAAGATATCACCTGAAATCTTAACTGAATATGAAGCAGGTAATAACTGTGTAACTATGAACGCACCAAATATACTAATAGCTTATGGTAGCGAATCAGCAATAAATTCCTATACAGATTGTACAATTTCATTGACATCCGCAGAACTTTTATTCCAGTCAAAAGGCATCGGAACTTGCTGGGCAGGATATCTTACTAGAATCTCAAACGCGGATACTGAGATCAAAGAATATCTAGGTATTCCTGACGGAAGTAAAATTTATGGTATAATTACCATGGGTTATCCCGATAATGAAAATTACATTAAAATACCTTATCGAGCTGATTCTGATATTAAATGGATTTAAATTTTATAAGTTAATAATAAAAAACTCTCTGATTATTACCTCAGAGAGTTATTTATTATAAAAATTTAGAGACTGTGAAAAAAAGTCTGTAAAATATTAAAACTATATAGCTTTCTATGATAAAATCAAATTATTATAGGAGGCTATTTTTATGGCAAAGAAAAATGTGTACAAAGTTGGTCCATTGACCGAAGGGAAGAAAAACATTATTGCAAGTTTAATTGAAGAGTACGATATCGAAACAGCAGAAGATATTCAAGATGCTTTGAAAGATTTGCTTGGAGGTACTATTAAAAGTATGATGGAATCTGAAATGGATGATCATTTAGGCTATAGCAAATCAGAAAGAAGTTCTAATCCTAACTATCGCAATGGTAGTAAATCCAAACATGTTAGAAGTAGTTATGGAGAATT
>NZ_AUFC01000037.1 GCF_000426305.1 Anaerovorax odorimutans DSM 5092
GCTCCTGATAAGAGACCTCTGTTGATAGATATAACTCTACCACATGAAATTTAAAATCGAAAGGGTATATATCATTTTTTCTGGAACGAAGTAAGCCCTCGTCTCCAAACTCTTTATAATTCTTTACCCATATTTCAATTGAAGATTTATGTGCTATATCAAATTTTTTTGCTAGATATCTGGTACCACCTTCACCTCTAATATAGGCAATAACTACTTTTTTCTTAAATTCATAACTATATTTTGCCATGAAAATACCGACCTCCCAATCGTTAGATTCTTAGGTCTAACTTTTGGGGGTCGGTTCATTTCTCATGAAGGCTATGTATTAATTGTTTTTTAAATTAAAATTAATTAATCTCTTCTAAAAATGTACCTTTTAAAAGAACAGAATGTGTCTCTATAAACCCTTTATTTCTTGCTTATTTACAAATTTACCTTCGTACATATAATCATATGCATCATAGATGTATAATAGTGATATATTAGTGTTTTCTAATACCTTATTTAAATTTATTTCTAAGCTTAGAAAATCCGCCTGTGAAGTCTCACCAATTGCATAAGTTGGTTGTCCAATCCATCGAATCCCCTTATATTTTTTTAACTCATCTTCTTCAATTATCTTATTTATCTTTCTTTTTAATCTGCTTAAGCCGCCATATTTATTGCTCATAACTAATTCTTTAATTGGTCTGTATTTAATATAATCCATAGAAATATTATTATTCTTTAGAAATCTTATTAAAGAAACAAATAAGTTTTCACTCATTGATACATAAATAAGTTCTTCGTTTTTAATTCCTTCATTTATGTATAAATACATATTAGTAAAGAGATGTTTTTCCCCATAATAATAAAAAGCTGAATGTATATTAAAGATATCTTTTAATTTAATCTTAGTTTTAAAAAACAAGTTTAAATTATTACTGCAAAAAACGCAATTGTTTATTAGATTATCAAGTAATTTGCTTAAATCTATTACTTCATTATCTAATAAACTCTTTTTTTCCAATACTAATTCATTTAATTTACAGCGATATTCTTCTAATTGATTCTTTAAATTACAATTATCACATATAATTTTCATAACTTCCTCCCCTGTTTTATTTTTCGTGTGAATTATTATTATATAATAAACAAGGTAGATAAATTTGTCACATTTTGTCGTTATAATTTTATTTTTTTATTTTCTTTAGATCATAGTTATTTAAAATTTAATTATTCAATAAATGTTAATTATCAAATTATAAAATAATCTATGTAACTCTAAGTGCTCACTCTATATAAGAAAAAGCATTCAAACAAATTGCCTAAATGCTTTTCCAAATCCTGAATTTATACGTATCGCAAAGTACATAAATTTATTATTAAACTTGCAACTAAAACCTGAATTCTTTTACTTCTCATAGATTACCTTTCCATCAAACATAGTCATAAGAACATGGCAATCCTTTATTTCTTCTGCTGCAATATTAAATAGATTTTTATCAACAACTATAATATCTGCTAACTTACCTTCTTGTAAAACGCCAATATCATCTCTGCCATAAGCCTTTGCAGCTCCTACAGTATATGCCTTTAATGCCTCTGATAATGTTATAGTTTCCTCGGGATTTATTCCTGTTGGAACACCATTATCATCCATTCTCGTAACAGCGGCATAAATACTAGGGAATGGATTAAAATCCACCACAGGATAATCAGTACCAAAGGCAAGCCCTGCCCCGTTGTCAAGTAAACTTCTATGCGGCCATTCCCATCTGCATCTTTCTTTACCTATTCTGCTTATCTTTTCATTAAAATCTAAGATTAAATGATAAGGCTGCATAGACGGTATTACATCCAGTTCCTTAAATCTTGGAATATCATCAGGATGTATGTTCTCAATATGCTCAACTGTATTGGCAAGACCATGCTTGCCATTAGCCTTAATGGAAGCTTCATACATATCCAATGCCATTCTCACAGAACCATCTGCAATACAATGTAATCTTACAGGAAGTCCTGCAGCATTGGCAGCAATAATAAATTTTTCCATTTCTTTCTTTGGAACATTTGGCACTCCCACTCCGGTAGTTTCCGGTTTATCACTGTAAGGTTCCAACATCAGCCCTGTAAAGGTCGATGTTACTCCATCAAGAAAACCCTTTACTCCATTTACTCTTAACTTTTCAGAATAAAATTCCTGCTGTAATAACTTTGCTTTACTAAAATCCGTGTATCCGTCTAAATGAGTGTATATATGAAACCTACATGTCATATCTCCACTTTCTTCCATTTCTTTTACTGCCAAATACTTATTATACGAAACTTCATCATATTGATCAGCTGACATATCACTAATACAAGTAACTCCACTTGCAGCAATGTGCTTAAAGAAATCCTTATTTATCTTTTTCATAATTTCTTTATCAAATTCTTGTACTTTTGCCATTGCCGGTTCAAAAGCATCCGGTTCAAATAATAAACCATTAAGCTCACCATTTTCATAAGTACCAACAGATCCGCTTCTTATTTTCATGTCTGGCTTAATCCCTGATTCTTCCAATGCCTTTGTATTCATCCAAAAAGTATGAACATCTGCAGACAATAAGTATACTGCCTTATCAGGAAAAGCCTCATCTAAAGATTTTTTAGAAGGAAGTGGTGCATCATTCCAATTTGCCGGGAACCATCCTATACCGAGTAGCCTCTTAACATTTGGATGTTTTTCTGCAAATTTTTTCATTATTTTAATACAATCTTCCTCAGAAGTACCTTGCGCTATTTCTGTACACATGTAATCACTATATGAAATAGCTCCCATAAAATAATGTACGTGTGCATCTATAAAACCTGCCATTATTAACTTATCACCATAATCAATGATTTTATCAACATTTAAATTTTTAATTTCATTCTCACTCATTATCGCGACAATTTTATTATTTTTTATTGCAACTGCCCCTGAAACAGGATAATCGTCTAGTCCAGTAAAAATATTTTTACTCTTTAATATAATATCTGCTTTCATTATTTCACCCCACTATATGAATACAAATCCAACTATTGCAAAACATATAGCTGCAAGGAATGCTGAACTTAAAACATAGGGTGCCACAGCTTTTATCTGTGTCATATTGGATACTCCTGTCCCTGCTGATGTCATAAATACTGCATCTGAGTAAAAACAGAATTTACTTCCAAAAGCAACTCCTGACATAATTGCAGCAATTACCATTGCAGGCTCAATGCCCATATTTATTGCAAGTGGAATAAAGATAGGAACTGTAATAACAATAAGAACCCAAAAGCTTGCTGCTGCAAAAGCAACTAAAGCCACAACCAAAAATGCTATTGCCGGAAGTAAACTCGGTGGAATTGTGCTTGTAAGAGCATTTATAACGAATGTTGAAAATCCCAGTGCATCGTTAGCAGCTCCAAGTATATATGCAAAACAAATTATAAATGCAAGAGGAGCCATTCCTGCCAAACCCTCAAAGAAGTTTTCTATAAACTCACTTAATTTCATTATTCTTTGAGATACATATAATATGGCCTGAACAACTAATGCTGCAATAATTCCCTTAACAACGTCATTGTTAAAGGTAAGCATAACTACTACTAATACTATAATAGGAATTATAAAATTTAATGGAGAAGATGCTTTAACCTCTTCACTGGCTTCTGGTGATTCCATTTTTACAATAGACGCTTGCCCCTGTGCCTCTTCTACAATAACAGGACCTCCTTCTGCAACTCTTTTATATGCCCTTTTAATTAATCCAACTTTTGGTATTACCCCTATTGCCACTAACAAACATACTAAAATCGCAATTATTGGGAAAAACATATAAGGAATTGCCTTAACATAATCATTAAATCCCAAACCTTGCTCCGAAATACATCCAACTGCAAATGCAGCCCAGCTGGTAAAAGGAACAAGTACACATACGCATGCACCCATTGAATTTACTCCATATGCCAAATGTTCTCTTGGAACGCCATTTCTATCAGTAATCTCTTTCATAGAAAAAGATACAGCAAGTACATTTAAATAATCATCTACAAACATGATGACACCCATGATCCAAGTAGCTACCATGGACTTCTTTGGACCGTTGGCATATTTTGATATAATATTGCTGAATCCAAGTAATGCTCCTGATTTTTCAAACAGTTTTATGATTCCACCAAAACCTAGTAATAACATAAGCAAAAATTGATAAGACTCATTGGAAAGTGCTCCGTAAAGCATCCCCACATACCCAGAAAAGAAGTCAGATTTATAAACTAATACTGCTCCTATTACAGATGATAATATAATCATCTCAGGCATTTTTTTTGTGATAAGTACACCAATAATTAAAACCGCTATAGGTATACAAGATATAATTCCGTAATCCATTTTGAAACCTCCTAAAAATTAAATAACAATATTGTTATACTTATTCTACAAAAAAACTGAATATTCGAAAATTATCTATTATAATAATTTCTATGCACCTTAATAATTATTTGTACTCCAAAAGTAGTATATTCATTATAGGGGTATTTTTTCTTGGACAATTATAATATAATACTAATATCCTATTTATAATTTAAGGGAGGAAGTTATGTTAGATGAAAACAGCGTAATGCTACTAAATGATATTATCTATAAAATTTATACGGTAGAGCCCTTTGATAAAATGAGAAAACAAATATTGTCTGCACTAAACTTCTTAATTCCTTTTTCAATTTCTACCTTTTACCTTACTTCTGACGAAAACCCTTATGAGCTTACTCGCCCAATAGGAACTGGAATGCCTGATAGTAGGTGGGAAGTATACATTGATAAATATCAAGAATTAGACTATACAAGATGGACCTTTGCCGCTCCAACTTCAAAAGCATATAGAGAAACAGATTTATTGAATGAAGAAGTACGTATAAACACACCATTTTATAAATCAATGTATGCACCTTCTAATATTCACTATTCTGTTATACTAACTATTATTCATAACGGAAAATTTCTTGGAGTTATAACTTTATTTAGAAAAAAAGATGAACAAGATTTTTCTGACAAAGAAGTACTTCTTTTAGATTTACTAAAAGATCATCTAGGATATAGGCTTTCAGAATCCATGGAAAAGTATAGAGAAAAGAGAAAAAACTATCCTACTAGTGAAAAGCTTACGAAAGAATACAATTTAACACCAAGAGAAATAGAAGTAGTATATCTCTTACTAGATGGAGTCAACAGAGAAGATATGTGTAATCAATTATGCATTAGTACCAATACTCTAAAAAAACATACTCTTAATATTTATAAGAAACTTAATATTAAAAGCTGGCGTGAGTTATTTAAATTAATAAAATAAAAAAGGAGCAATTACACTTGCTTATATACTCCCTTCCAAGTAAATTAGTTTGTATATTTTACTTGCATACCTAAAAAGAATATATCATTATTTAGTGTAACAGCCCTCGTAATCAAATAAGCCTTGCTTCTTTTTCATAAATTATTTAGAAATATATTAATTATTTCTCTCATCTTTTTATGAATATCATATTTTCCTTCTCTTAACACCCAATCAAAAACAACACCTCTTGCAATTAAGAACAGTTGATTTGATAAATCCTGAACTTTAATATCAGGTATTTGCTTTTCGATAATATCATAAAGAACTTGATGCATAGCTCTAGGTTCTTCTAAAAATAAACTATTTTCCGGTACATAAATCTTTTTAGTTAATTCCACACCATCATTTTCAGGTAAATTACAATATTCATCAAAAAAAAGTAAGATTTGTTCTTTAAAGGTAAGTCCCTCTAACTTTTCTACAACTACCTTCTCAAAATATTTATCTGCATTTCTGTACAAATCCATAAATAAATCCAATTTTGAATGATAATAATGATAAAAGGTTCCTACAGAAACACCCGCCGCTTTAGCTATCTGCGTAATATTTACATCATCAAAGCCATCCTTTTTTAATAACTTTATACCAACTTTATATATTTTATTTTTTGTAGCAATTGCCTGTTTGTCCCTATTTGTTAATATTTTTGTCATAATTTTAAATCTCCTTATACTCATTTTATTAAAAAAAAACACTACTTGCAATAGTAATTTCTCTATGTTATTATAATTTCATCGAATATATTCGACGAATTAATTCCATATAAGGAGATAATTATGAGTTTTAAATATCAAAAGTTATTTACACCTATAACTATAGGTAAATGCACAATAAAAAACCGCTTTGCTATGGCTCCTATGGGACCACTTGGTCTTGCTGATGCTGAAGGCGGATTTAATCAAAGAGGTATCGATTACTATACAGCTCGTGCCAAAGGTGGTACTGGTTTAATCATCACCGGTGTTACCTTTGTTGACAATGTAATTGAGGAGCACGGTATGCCAAATTGTCCGTGTTCAACTCATAATCCAGTACAATTTATTCGTACTGGTCGTGAAATGACTGAAAGGATTCACGCATATAACGCTAAAATATTTTTACAAATGTCCGGCGGTTTTGGACGTGTTACTATTCCTACTAATCTTGGGGAATTTCCTCCTGTCGCACCTTCTCCTATTCAACATAGATGGTTAGATAAAACCTGCCGTGAGCTAACTAAGGATGAAATCAACACTATAGTTAAGCAATTTGGAAAAGGAGCCTACAATGCAAAAAGAGCCGGATTTGATGGAGTACAAATTCATGCTGTTCATGAAGGTTATTTAATTGACCAATTTGCAATATCTCTATTTAACCATAGAACTGATGAATATGGTGGTTCATTAGAAAACCGTCTTCGTTTCGCTAAAGAAATTGTTCAAGAGATAAAAATAACTTGTGGAGCAGATTTTCCAGTTACTTTAAGATATAGTCCAAAGAGCTTTATTAAAAACTTAAGAGACGGGGCTCTTCCAGATGAAGAATTTGAAGAAAAAGGTCGTGATCTAGATGAAGGTATTATAGCAGCAAAACTTCTGGTTGAATATGGCTATGATGCTCTTGATACAGATGTCGGTTCCTATGATTCTTGGTGGTGGAGTCATCCTCCTATGTATCAAAAAAAAGGACTATATATGCCTTTTGCAAAATTGATGAAAAATACAGTTAATGTTCCTATTATCTGCGCAGGAAGAATGGATAATCCAAACCTTGCATTAAAAGCAGTTGATGAAAATATTACAGATATGATTAGTTTAGGCCGCCCTCTTCTTGCTGATCCAGATTACGTCAATAAACTAAGAAGTGGGAAGATAGAATTTATTAGACCTTGCATTTCCTGTCAAGAAGGATGCATGGGAAGAATACAAGAATATTCTACTTTAAACTGTGCTGTAAATCCACAGGCTTGTAGAGAAAGAGCTACGGCAATTAACCCTATCTTAGTTCCTAAAAAAGTTATTATTGTAGGTGGTGGGGTTTCCGGCTGTGAAGCCGCAAGAGTTCTCGCTCTTCGTGGTCATAAACCAGAACTATTTGAGAAAGGATCTCGTCTTGGTGGAAACCTACTGCCCGGAGGAGCACCAAGCTTTAAAGATGATGATATTGCTTTAGCAAACTGGTATGCTTCCACATTAAAAGATTTAAATGTACCTATACATCTTAACACTACTGTTTCAAAAGATGAAATTATATCAGCTAATGCAGATACTGTAATCATTGCTACTGGATCATTACCTAAAGTCTTATCATTAGGCGATGATGAAAAAGTATTTACTGCTGAGCAGGTTTTAATGAAAGAAAAAGATCCCGGTAAAGCTACAGTTGTTATCGGAGGAGGTTTAGTTGGCTGCGAAACAGCATTATGGCTTGCACAGCAAGGAAAAAAAGTTACTATAATAGAAGCTTTAGACAAACTCCTAGCAGTTAATAAACCTTTATGCCATGCTAACAGTGAAATGTTAGAAAAATTAATTCCTTTTAATAACATTAATGTAATCACTAATTGTAAGGCGATCAGCTATAATGAAGATAAATTAACCTTAGATAACAGGGAAGCCATAAATTGTGATTCCGTAATTCTTTCTGTCGGTTATGTAGAAAATAATAATCTTTATAAGGATTTGGAATTCGAAATTCCAGAAATATATTTACTAGGTGATGCCAAAAAAGTCTCAAATATAATGTATGGCATCTGGGATGCTTATGAAGTCGCCAACCATATATAAATACCTTAGTTAGCATTTTTGTTTTTTCAATTTCTCTATATACAAATTATTTAATCATACTAGTACGGTACAGAATTAAATTCTGTACCGTACTAGTATGATTATTATATTTTTAAAATTTATTTTAATATTTACTACATTTGTTTATTTGTATTTTTTCACTACTATAACTTGATTATCAATAAGGTTTTCATTTGTTATTAAATATTCAATAAATTGAGCAACTTCTTGTGGCTGCATTATTGTTTTTGGGTCTTCATTTGGAGCCAAAATTTTTCTAAGTGGCGTAGCACATCTTCCCGGAGCTAAACAATACACTTTCATATTATAGTCTTTTAATTCTTCAGCCATTGTTAATGAAAAGTTAATGAGTCCAGCCTTTGATGCTGCATATGCACTCCAACCGGGTTGAGGTCTCATACCAGATGTTGAAGAAATATACACAATCTTTCCGCCTTTTTCTTTTGCTGCTTTAACATACTCTTGCGTGCAATAGAACGCACCTGTTAAATTTGTCTCTATAGTTTTGCCCCAAGTTTCTTTTGTTATTTCCAAAATACCTTGAGGATCTACAAATCCTGAACAATACACCATAATATCCGGTATACCATATACTTTTAATAATTCATTAAAAGCTTTACTTATACTTTCTCTATTTGTTACATCAGCCTTAATATTATTCAGGCCTTCTGCAGAATTTCTTGATATATTTACCACAGTACAATCATTTGATAAGGTTTTCATAAGAGAAAGGCCTATGCCACTGCTACCACCAATTATTACAACAAGATTCATTATAAATCACCTCGGCTATCTTAATATCTTGAGGCGTGGTTATTTTTATATTCTGATCAAGTCCATCAACTATAACAGGATCTATTCCTAATTCATGAAGCAATAAACTCGAATCATCAGTATAATTTTTACCTTTACCTAACTCATGAGCCTTCTTTATAAGTCCCGTGTTAAATATTTGTGGCAGTTGCACACATAACACCTTGTCTCTGTCTAAAAAATCTTCTTTATAAAAAACAGTTGATGTGACAGGTACACAAGGGACAACAGCCTCTCCCTCTTTTTCTTTTAATTTTTTTAAAAATTCAAGTGTCACAAATGGCCTTACTGCCTCGTGTATAATAACTCTTTCAGAAGAACAAACTTGAAGCGCATTGTATACAGATTCTTGTCTAGTACTACCGCCCTCTACACATATGCAATTACTAAAACCATAATCTGATATAAGTTCTTTAAAGAAATCCATCTGACCCGGTATTACAGTAATTATTATTTTTTCTGTATTTGATACTTTATTAAATAAATCTATAGCATGAACAATAAGAGGCTTACCTCCAAGCCTCATAAATTGTTTTGGATAATTCAACTTTGCTCTTTTACCAATTCCTGCTGCAAGTATAATTACATCCATTTTATTCACTCCTAATTATCAGCTATTTGCTGTAATATTTCAGCAGTAATTTTCCCTGAACTGCCTCTAAGCTCCGTAGGGAAAATTCCTTCGATAAATTCTTTCGTTTTATTATCTAAACCCTTTTCTTTTGCTTCATATATCATTTTAATCATTTCCTCACAACTAGAGGCATGATACCCAATATTATTTTTAAATATAAAATCTTCAAAAGAATCAGTATAATTATTTACAACTTCATCCTTTATTACCCAATCTGGGAAGACCACAGGAATATCCAATGCCCACGCTTCATATAAAGTGCTGCTTATATCACTTATAACTACATCAGCAATAAGATACTGTTCATACGTTATACTGGATTTGTCATTTCCAGGATGATATGCATAAATAATATTGATATCTTTTGAAACTTCTTTAATTGTTTTTAATAATTTTTCATAGGTTATTACTCTTGCGGCTACACTATTAGTAGGTGCAAATAAAACATTTATTTTTTTATCATTAATTTTTTGGTCCTTTTTTAATTTAAAAAGAGGATCAATTTTAGTATATCCAGTAAGCAATAATTTTGAGGATGGAATACCCTGCTTAATCATCTTCTCTTGCCACAATGGTCCCGATACACAAATATAATCATAGTCTTTTACAATATCTGCATTACGCCAATTTTTATCTGCAATGCCATGTGACATAAAAACATCATTATGAGGATGAATTTCCTGAAAGAAGCTTACATTTAAGCCTCCCTCCAAATACTCATAATTTTGTGTTGAATAAGGTAAATATCTTGCTATTGGTTCTACTATTTTTTCGATTACTTTATCATAAGGATAACATACAGTTCTAAAATTAATTATTTTCGACACAATAATTCACTCCTTATTTTAAAGTATGCAAATAGTACTAATTTGTGATATATAAAAATACCACTTGCATGAGAAACTCTCTTCAAATGGTATACATATATTGTATTAAATTAATTTATTTAATGCATTTATTAATCTATCTATCTCAGAATTCTCATTGTATAAACCCATGCTTATTCTTACAATTCCTGTATATGGACTTCCTTCAAGTAACTTTTTTACATATAAATCAGCACCACACATTCCATTTTTAACAATAATACCATAATCATCATATAAATATTTTCCTACTTCTTCATGTGTCTTATCTTTTACATTAAATGCAATAATAGGGACTCTATCTTTTAAATATTCAGTATCACCATAAATAATTATACTCGAATTTTGTTTTAATTTCTTTATAGCATAAATCAATAATTCCATTTCATGCCTTTTTATATTTTCCATATTGATTTGATTAATGGTTTGAATTGCTGTAGCTAGAGCTATTACCCCTAAAATATTATTTGAGCCAGCTTCATATCTGCTAGGGCTGTCTTTAAGTATAACTTCATTATCTGTAACAAGCTTTGTAATTCCTGCTCCAAAGCATAAAGGATATCCGCTATTAAGAACATGCTTATTTCCAACAAGGGCACCTGAAAAAAACGGTGCATAAGTTTTATGTGCACTAAATGCAATATAATCAATACACTCCATAACATCTGAAGGATTCATGTCTATCCTTCGGTGTTGAATCAATTGAGCACTATCAACTAAAATCTCGGCATTATATTCATGAGCTAATTTAGCTATTTCATGTATGGGATTAATATAACCTGTTATATTGCTTGCACCTGTAACTGCTACAAGTTTAACTCTTCCTTTATACTTTAATAATTTATTTTCTAAATCAAGCATGGAAAGCCTGCCATCTGGTTCTACTTCCACTAGATCAGTATCACATCTGAATTTCCATGGAAGATAATCTGACATATGCTCCATATAAGTTGTAATTATTACAGGTTTAAAATCCGTGTTTTTCTGACATATAACATTACTTAAAATGTTGATTGCTTCCGTTGTATTTTTTGTATAGATTACAGTATCATTATCCATATCTGCATTTACAAATTTTTTAACTGTTATGCGGCTTTCTTCATATAAATCAGAAAGAAATTTTGCTTTTGCCGATTTATCTGATATGTATTTATACCAAGGTGTATATCTTTGCAATTCCCTAACAACTGAATTAAACGGAGGCGTTGTTCCTGCATTATCAAAATAAATACTTCTTAAAGTACCGTTGCCGGTTGGAATCAATGAAGAAGTATCCATCACCAAATTTCCCATTCCATTATAATTATTAATCGTCCTCATAACTTCTCCTTTATACAGTTTATTTTTTTAATACTATATATGCATAAAAAAGAAAAGTGTTATTATACACTTTTACAAAATGGTAAAACCCTTTGAAATTAAATTCAAAGGGTTTTACCTGTAATCTAAAAGAGATAAAATAAATGATATTGAATTTTAAAATAAATATATTACCAAAGTGAGTCTAAATCATACTCCTTAAAGTCTATATCACTTGGTGGTGTAAACATATCATCCTTAATCTTTGTATCTGATTTTATATCTTTAACAACCGAACTCATCATAACGTTCCCATTCATAAGCATCTCATATTTCAAAGGCACACAATATTTGGCAGAATACCACATATGTACCGTGGCTTCACCCATACCCTCTTCTGCTTGTGTAGTCTCCATAAATATCACTTCTTCACCATCTAAAGTTTCAACTCTGGCAACTACATTTTCTGTAGATTCATCAACTAAATCTTTAAAACTAGGTATTGATGTTGATTCCATTTCACCTTCCATATCAACATCCTCTTCTCCGTCCGTAATTAATATACCTGTTTTTTCTCCTTCTGTATATTCATAGGTTTTTCCTTCTTTGGCATTATAAATTGTTATCTGTTTTCCTACTCCTGGAGTATCTGTTTCAATTCTGCTGTTTTCACCACTATAATAAGTAGTTGAAGTTGATGTAAAACCTGATCCCTTTAGCTCTGTTTCCATAATTAATGATTTTGGCAATTCATATTTTATAGATTCAAGCAATGCAGCTCCTTCAAGATTAGTATCTAATTTATTTGTTGATTCTTCTTTTGATATTTCTTGTTTGTTTTTATCCGTATCATCTGATGAATTTTCTGTTTTGTCTGAACATCCTGTCAAACTTAAACTTAACACAAGAAGTGTTACCATCATATAAAATAAAATTTTTAATTTATTTTTCATTACCATAATCCTCCTTAAACTATTCCGCACTAAATACAATATTAACCATCTTATCAAACTCATTTAGATCAGGCTTAACTGTAACATAAAAATCTCTTGTACCTGTTTCAATATAAAATGGCACCTTACCTGTTACTGTAGAATTACCATTAATGTCAACAGGAAGTGTTACATCTATATCTTTAACATCAAGTTTTAAACCGTTAGAGTTATAAGCTCCCAATATGCTGAATCCAAGCATAAAAGTCCCATTATCCGTTTTATTATTTTTAATAGTAAATTCACACACTAATAATTCTTTGCCTTCTTTATCTGAAGGTTTAATTTGGGCACTATCTAATGTTACATTAAATTGTTTTGATTCTATAGTATCTCCTATACCATAATCACTTTTTACACCATTGCTTTCAAAACATTCTTCAAAGGTCTTGTCTATATCTTTTTCTGAGATATTAAATGCCGGTTTATAATTATCATAATTATCTCCAATATGTAATATATAGCTTTCATCTTTACTATCTGTAACGTCAAAAGCCACTTCACCCATTATTTTATTTTTGGAGGTTATTTGTCCTTCCAGTCTAACATCAACATCTGCAAATAGATCAAGCGTATACTCCTCATTGCTTTTACCATATAGTTTAAATTTATCAATTGCAGAAAACATTACATCACTGAGGCTGTTATTATATGCCTCCATTTTTAAAATTAAATATTTAGCTCCGTTGTCATATTCATTAGTCCTAACACCAATAACACTGTAGCTTAAATCTCCGCATTTGAACTTATCACCACAATCAACTTTGCCTGAAATTTTTTCATTATTTGCAGTATTTTTACTTTCTGCCGGTGATTCTTTTATATTTTTTTCTCCCTGGCATCCTGTTATGCAAACAATGATCAAGCACGCCATAATTAAAAAAGTAAATTTATTTTTCATTAAAAAATCTCCTTATTACTAATCTCTACCGAATAAATTAGCAAGTCCTGATAATTCCTCAAGCGGATTATTTATGCCTTTTGTTTCTCCTTTATTCCCCCTTCCTCCTGCAGCGGAATAAACTCTGTCAGCCATTCTGCTAAATGGTAATGATTGCAGCCAAACTGAACCAGGTCCCTTAAGTGTTGCTAAAAATAAGCCTTCCCCCCCAAACAAACCGGATTTAATATCTCCAGCAAACTGAACATCATAATCTACATCTGATGTCATTGCAACAAGACAACCTGTATCAATTCTTAAAACTTCTCCTTGCTGTAAATCTTTCTTGATAATTGTACCTCCGGCATGTAAAAATGCCATACCATTACCTTCTAACTTTTGCATAATAAAGCCTTCTCCCCCAAAGAAGCCTACTCCAATCTTTTTTTGAAAATGGATATCAATAGATATACCTTTTGCAGCACATAAAAAAGCGTCTTTTTGACATATTAATTTACCTCCAAATTCGGATAAATCAGCAGATATTATTTTACCCGGATAAGGTGCTGCAAAAGCAACACGTGCTTTGCCTTCTTTAATATTAGAAAACATTGTCATAAAAATACCTTCTCCGGTAATAGCTCTTTTCCCTGCACCAATTAATTTTTCCATAATACCTTTACTTTGATTTTTTTCACTGCCATCACCGAAAATAGTTTCCATAACAATTTTCTCATCCATGTACATCATTGCTCCGGCTTCAGCTAATACACTTTCTCCTCTATCCAGCTCTATCTCCACAAACTGCATATCGTCCCCATAAAGTATAAAATCAATTTTATGTACTTTTTCCATTAAAAAATCCTCCCTTTAAATTCAGTAATTACATATTACTGAATATGCAAAAAGTATTCATATATACAATTCAGCAAAATAATAATTACATATATATTTTAATACTATATGTTAATATATGTAATATACCAGTAGTCACTTTTAAAGTGACTTTAGTAACTAAATTTAATTCATAAGTTTTAATAAATTTAGAAATTTTTTAAAAAAATAAATATCTCCAATCAATTATATTTATTGATTGGAGATATAATCTAATTTTATCTCTTAATTATTCAAAACCTTTTTAAAACTCTTTTAGTCATTATCTACGGCTGTTAAGGTTACTTTTTGAGGTTGAGTAGCATAATACAGGTCATCGTCAGAACTTATTATAATTTCTAAATCTCCTGTAACTTGTCCTCTTACTTTTTCATCTTCTCTGCATGTATATGTAAATCTCTGTGCTATATTATAATTTGTACTATCAAAAACCAGTTTAGGATAATAATAAACAGGATTAGATAAGTCTGACCAATCTACATAAAGGCCATCTACATCAAAAGCATCATTTCCATTATAGGTAATAAAAATTTTAACAGGTTTAGTTGGAGCCTCTGCTAAGGATATTTCAACATATCCACTTTCACCTTCATTAAATGTTTGACTTATAGCCTTTTCTTCGTCTGGTTCTATAATTATCTCCGTATCATTGACAATTATAGGTTTTTCTACTGTTTTTTCGAACTTCGTAATAGTCAAAAGTCCTGCCTCCCCGCTAGTACCCACTAGAGAGCTGATATTTCCGCCAATGGAAATTCCTACCGGAGAAGGTGTAACAGGTACTCCTGCTATTGTAACATTCCCATTATCGTAAGTATTAAATAATAAATTTGAATTATCTGAAGTAAACCACGGTTTAAATAAATCTTTTGAAAGATCAATCTCTGCTTTTTCAGATAAATCATTGATATTAACTATTCTTAACTTCCTAACATTGCTTTCTTTTTTTACGTAAGCAAGTAATTGATTATTTAGTGAAAATACAGGCATTGAACTTGAAGAATCCACTTTTATATTATTTTCTTGGTCCTCTTTAAACCTAATATATAAATCATCTGAATCAAAATATTTATCTCTGTTTAAATAGTCCCAATCATATTCGCCTAATTCCTTATCTGTATCTATATACGCTATAGCTGAGCCTGATATATTAACAGCAGGCCATGCATCTCCTTGATTAGCAGGTGCATTATACATTGAAAAATTAAAACGGTTATTATAATTATTTGTCCACCAATCACCGCAGGACTGTAAAAGCATATAATCATCACTTCTGCTTGTAGCCCACATGCTATTACTCGCTTCTGCATACCAACCTGCTGTACTAGAAGATAAATCTTCAGTATCCACTGTAATAAATCCACCCGTTCCAATCATTTCACCTGTACCTGAACATGCTAGATATTTGTCATTAGGAGATATATATGCTCCAATATAACAATTTTCCCATTCTCCAAGAGATAACCTTATCGGATGTGAACCATCAGCTTCAGATTGCATTAACCATTTCTGTGTATAATAGAGATATCTTCCATCATGGGTTGAAGAAATTCTTCCTACAGTGGAATTATTTCGAACGATTTTTCTTGAATTCTCACCATTAATTTTTGAAATAACTATATCTCCTGTTGGCTGTTCATATGCAACCAATGGTATGTCTGAAACAGTTTTATCAGCATATGTTCTTATTATATATTCATTATACTTAGCCTCTTCATTATTCTCATCCATATTATCCAGCTTATTTTTATTATATTCATAATCATTTGTGGATATATAACATACAGTTGGAATATCATTATCATCATGTTTTTCATAAATAACAGTATTATGACCACTATCATAAGATTCAAGATTAATATGCCCAATCCTTCCATTTACAGCATCAAGCTCCATATATGGTCTTGTAAAAGTTTCACCATCGTCAAATGTTCTTGTAAAATATACTTCTGTAGTAAAGCCATGTGGTGCATAACTTTGCTCATATACCCCCGTTTCAATAAATGCAACGGAAACAACGCCATCATCATCAACAGAAACTTTTGGATCTTGAGACTGTTTTATTGTATTAGATATATTTTTAGGTTCTATAGCTTCCGAGCCATTTTCATATGCAGCAAAATAAACCTCTTCACTTTTAAAATCATTAATTCCATAATGACTGTCATACTCTTTCTTGGTTTGTTCCCATACATAATAAGTCTTATAATTATCTCCATCTTTATACAAAGCTACTTCTGGATAGTTGGCAGTTGCATACAAGAATAAATTATCAGGTGTATCTAAACAATAATCAACCTTACCTGCAATATTTGAGATAACATTTCTTACTACATTTATTGTATCAAAATTATTTATATCTGCTTCATAAGAATTTATTTTTCTATTGTATGTCTCTTGGCTTCCCATAGATGGTGCTTCACTGTATGCTATAACTAAATGATTATCAATTGAATCAATTGATGGTTCAGCACCATCGTTAATTGATATATCTTTTATTGTTCTTAGTTCAAAATCCGAACCGGTATTTTCTAAAACAGCCAGTTTAATTTGAGTATCTTCACTTTCCTCAGCACCATTTTGTGTATAAACTATAAGTGCATCAGCATCTGAATCATTATCAATATCTGATAATTTTATCTTTGGCTGTGCAGAAACATACGGCACATTTGATATATTCATTTCACCAGACCAATTCTTACCATCGTTACTGAAAGTAAAGAATACGTCATCATGATAGCTTGAGTCTTTTCCAATCCACACCACACCATAAGTACCAAGTTCATAATCAATATATGGTTCATCAGGTGCTGTTTCAATACCGCCAATATTTGAACTTATCAAATTTACTTCTTTAAATTCTTCTTCTGTCCCATTTGCAAAAGCTCCCATAAGTGCAAAACCACCATTATCGCTCAAATCCATATAAACAGCTGTCATATCGGAATTTGATTCATTTACTGCAATATCCGGTCTCAATGTTGATGATTCTAAAGATTCACTTTCAGAAAATTTTCTTACCATTACAGGCTTTTTGTTTGATAAAAATCTATTATTTAAAGTATTTACATCCAAATTATACATTGTATCTTTTTCAATATCAGGAGTTTTGAAGGTTAAGTTTTCATGGAAATCGCAATTAACAGTTCCGCCAAAGTCATTTATGGAATCCGTAGTTTCTCCTACAGTTCCATTTATACTTTTACTTTGAGTGACAGGATGTGCAATACCTTTTCTGATATTCTCATCATTTTCATCTAAAAATTCTATTAAATTATTTTTTCCATAATGGGAAAATCCTTTGCCAGATATGTTCAAAACTTCTCCTACAATGGCTGAAGATGGTACACTATGTAATTCATTATTTTTTATATCTATATTAACAATATTAGAATTATAAATCTTACCGTTAGCATCTGTTGGAGAATCATCTTGATCTTCTCCTATAGTTACATAAAAACTGCCATCACAAGTATCAGGTACTTCCATCTGAAAAGACGTATAATCAGTATTGGAAAAATATCTTTTTTCTAATATTCCTGTGTCATTATAATTCTCTAATGGCTGCATATATACATTTTGATGATTTGTAACATCTTTACTGAACCCAAACCCCTCTATCTTAATAAGATCACCTATATATGCCGCTATATTAAAAGGAGATTCTTCCATAGTTTCAAGATTTGTAATTTTATCTATCCTTGGTCCTAATGTATATGGAGGCTGAGTTTGAGTTCCTGACATTACTACATAAGTTCTTGTAATTGATGCTGATTCAATAGGAATCTTTGCATCTTTTCCAGTTACTTGCTCTATATCTGCTATAACTTTTACCTTTGCCATACCAGGCTTATGCCCTGTTATTACAAGTTTATCTCCGTCCCATTGTCCGCTTACAATGCTTTCATCTTCTGATTCCAGCTTTAATTTTACATCTACATCAGTTAAATCAATATCAAAATCAAATATATCACCAATAATATCATCAACAAACCAAGATATGGCTCCGCCTATTACATATTCCAAACCACCGGAAATAGGATTAGAATAATCTGCTTTAACAGCACCTGTTATCTCATCAACAATTAACCCTTCATTAGTACTGCCTTCAAAGTCCATAGTACCTTTTAAACATAAATCTCTTCCCACATATATTACTCCTGCATTTGTGTCCATTATTTCCGCAGGCAGAATTTCAATCTGACTAAAGTCACTGGCATTACGGTTTTCATCAAATAATTGCTTTATAAGAATTTTTCTCGCTTCAAAATCTGAAACATGCTTTTCCAATATGGTATCTGACCAAATTTGTAAATTAAAACTATATATATTCTCCCATACAATACCGCCAACTCCACCTGCTATAGGAGCTGCATCAGTTTTTATATGATCTGAAATTTCTCTTGCTTCACTAATAATTTCATCTGCTTCTGTAAAAATATAATTATAACTGTCTCTGTTTGTATATACAAGAGAAGCATCGTTTTCAATAAGATTTATATAAATATTTACATCTGATAAAAAACTATTTAACTTAGAATTTGTAGTATATCCTGACATTAAAGAATCTAAATTTTGTGCATCAGATTTAGATTCCTTCATATCTTTGTAAAGCTGATCTAAAACATTGTCATCTTTTACAGTTTCAAGTAACTCCAAGTCCACTCCAAAAGCTTCTAAAGGACTATATAAACCATCAATATCACTTTTTAACTGTATTGTTGAAGTTCTCAATCTTAAAGCCGTTTCATATAAATCATTTGTACTTGACCTTTGTCCAAGTATTTCTCTAAGTGAAGAGAAACCTTCATTTAATCCATAATTATCCGAAACAACTCTAGTCTCAAAGGAATCTCCCACTGCATATGAAGGCACACATTCAAGAACAAATATTATACCTGTAAGTGTAGAAATAACCGGCGTTAAAACAGTTTCACAAAACGTAAGTATAGATTTTCCAAGTACTGCTAAGCCGCTTGTAGCTCCAAAAGAAAAAATACTACCTATAGTTCCAGCAATAATCATTGCTGTTCCTATACTTCGCATCCAAGTTCTTGCTGTTTTAAGAGTTGAGTGTACCTCTTTTATTGTTTTAAGTGCCGTATTTATATTATCAAGTGATTCAGAGGCAGTAGAGTGATTTAAAAGATCTATGGCAGTATTTATATCAGCTTTCTGTTTTACCAATGCTTCTGTAGCCATAAGCTGATTAAATATTGCAACTACTTCTGAATCACTATTATTAAGAGCCGCTAACTGATTATCTAAATCAGTTTTTAATTTATTTAAATCATTTATTAAGCTTGAAGATGCTGCGCCTTCAAGTTCAGGTGTATATGCTATTTGAATTTCATGTATGGTACTGTCAATTAATTCTTTTGTATCTGCTATTAAATCATTTGCACTATCCATAATTAGATTTACATCTAAAGATTCGCCGGTAAAATCATATTTATAAGAAGTAATATTTTGTGTTTCCACGTATACTTTATAATTTTCCACTTCCATTATAGGAGAAATTACGACAACTTCTCCATTTTTATAATCTACAATCTGCGCTTCCGTTTTTCCTTGAGTTTTACCCTCAAAATATACTTTAAAATCTGTAAAGTCTTCAGTAAAATTCTGCCCTCTCAAAGTAACGTATGTACCTAAAGTTCCATGATTTGGCATAATTGAAGTTACGTCAAATTCATCTTGAGAATTTATTGGCTCTTGCTTTATGCTAACCTCTTGTTCTTTATAAACTCTTCCATTATATCCAATACTTGAGCCTGATGTTATATCAGGTTTGTTTGGATTTGAAACTTGTCCTCCGTCTGAACCGGAATTATTTGAATTTGATCTTGAATGTTTTTTACCCGAAACTGAAGGTTTTGTTTCTGTTTTATTATCTTTAGCATATTTTATTAAAGTATCAGATGATCTATATAAAAATGCCACAGCCTCACTATTCAGCATTTCTCTTTCGCCTCTAAAAGACTTGTCTTTATAGCCTGTAAAGAAATTATTTTTAGCTAAGGTATTCAGCTTATATCTCACCCAGCTTGGGAATTCATTACAATCTGTGAAATATTCTTCTTCACTGTCCTCTTTTAATTCTAATAAATTAAAAATAATAGTTGCTGCTTCATAACGATCGATGGTTTTATTAGGTTTGAAATTATTATCAGGATATCCTTTAATCCATCCTTTTTCGTAAAGAGCAATTATTTTATAATAGTTTTCTGTGTTTTTATTTACATCTAAAAAAACAGGGTTATAATCTGTTTTTTCAAGACCCGTAACATTATAAATTAAAGATGCAAATTCTCCTCTGCTGATAGGTTTATCAGGAGAAAATTCTTCTAAAGTTTTATCTTCTATATAACCTTTTGAGATGAAACTTTCAATCATATCACCTGCCCAATGCTCTGTTTTTTCTTGATTTTTAACAAGAACATTATTTACCGATTCTGCCAGTACCTTTGTAGGTATCATTGTCAGAACCAATGCAAAGATCAAAACAGTGGATATAATCTTATACCTATTATTTTTCATGCTAACCTCCCTTAAATTTAAACAACTTTGTGTATTCCTCATATAATTATGTTTTTATAAGCTTTCTTAAACAATATACTAATAGTCATTTTTACTGTGACTTTAGTAATTAGTTTTTCATAATAAAAATCCAAAAGTCATTTTAAAAATAAGAAAAATCGAGTAGGAGGCTAATCATTAGTTGATTAGCCGACCTCTCACACCACCGTACGTACGGTTCCGTATACGGCGGTTCTCTAGTTTACACAAACTTTCGAGTAATAAACAGAAAAATAAATAAATCCTAGGCTGCTTAATGTTTGGTTATCTAGGCTTTTACTTAGAATAGGGCTGTTGGAGATTCTCCAATAGCCTTTCCTTGTGTTTGCAAACTCCCATGCTTTCCACTCATTAATTCCATACTGTTTCAACATTTTATGTCTAGTTCTGATTTCCTTCCACTGTTTCCAGTAGACCATCCGGATACGTCTTCTCATCTATTCATCCGTCTGTTTCATTAGCACTTTCATGTCTGCTATCTTAAAGTAATTTATCCAACCCTGGATATATCTCTTTATTTTCATTGCTCTAAATTCATTTCCCCATCCATTACTTCTTGCTGTAAACGCTTTTACGTTAGCTTTCATCTTCTGTATCGCTTTGGGGTGAACTCTCAATCTCATTCCACTTTTATGTTTGTAGAATGAAAACCCTAGAAATTTAATCCTTCCTACATATGAAACCACAGTTTTCTCATGATTCACTTTTAGGAATAGCTTATTTTCAATAAATGGCAGTATATTTGTTAGTGTCCGACTTGCACTTCTTTTGCTTTTACAAAAGATAATTAGGTCATCCGCATATCTTACAAATCTATGCCCTCTACCTTCTAGTTCTTGGTCTAATTCATTTAACATGATATTACTAAGAAGCGGACTTAACGGTCCCCCTTGAGGTACGCCGACTCCTGTTTCTTTAAATGTATGATTTATCACAACTCCTGCTTTTAAATACTTATGAATCAGTGAAATAACTCTTCCATCCTTGATTGTTCTAGATAGGATTTCTATCAGTTTACTTTGATTCACTGTATCAAAATATTTCTCTAAATCCATATCTACTACGTAAGTAAAACCTTCGTTTGTATACTCTATACATTTCTTCATGGCATCGTGTGCACTTCGTTTTGGTCGAAAACCATAGCTATTATCTGAGAATTGTTTCTCAAATATCGGTGTTAATACTTGTGATATTGCTTGTTGTATTACCCTATCGACTACAGTAGGTATTCCTAGATTTCTCATTTTCCCATTATCCTTGGGTATTTCTACCCTTCTTACGGGGTTCGGACGGTATTTGCCATCCTTGATTGATTGGAATAGTTGCCTTTGGTTCTCTTTAAGATATGGTAGAAGTTCACCCACTCCCATCTTGTCAACTCCTCCAGCTCCTTTATTGGATTTTACCTTCTCATATGCTTGATAAAGGTTATCTTTTCCCAATATCTTTTCCAATAATCTATCCGCCCTAAAATCTGTGTTGATGACGTTGTTTTCAGTTATCCTTGAAGAAGCATACGCTTCTGCATACTCTTTCCGTTCCGCGGATACCATTTGCAGATAGCCTTCATCTATTTCATTATGAAGTTTTCTGTATTTTATTTCTTTGTTGGTAACATTCATTTACTCTCATCTCCTAAAGTTCTGTCCTTCTGTAACACCGTCGACTGTGTCACATACTATGACGTCTGCTGACTTCTCACGATAAATCTTGTTTCAACCGTGTTTCATACTCTATGTTTCCACACGTCCGTGAGACCTCCCCAGGTAAGAACGCAATCTTTCCTTCCATCTATCTGCCACATTTACATCATAGACTTCCGAGTAGTTTAGGGCTTTAATTTGTCTAGCAACCTTACCCAGTCTATATATGCCTGATGTGATTTCTGTTCGTCAGACCAGAAGTTCGCCTCCAGCTTCCTTCAGATTCCCCGTCACCGAGGACACCCTTGCTCTTGGCTATGTGCTTGGCACTACTAACCTGCACTCGGGACTTTCACCCGTTAGATTGCGCCCATGCTGGGCGCACTAGAGTAGAGAAATAATTGCAAAGAATTATTTCCCTCTCTTTGAACCGTACGTACGGGTCTCGTATACGGCTCTACAATTTATATTCCAACATTTCTTAGATAATAATTTAAAGGATTGAGCAAGCCAGCTCTATCCTTTATTTTTGTTTCAAGTAGTGTAGGATTTAAAATGTAATTCACTACATCCATACTGCATCTTTTGTACCAACCCAACCTTGAATTAGCAACCTTGAAAATACTTTCTTCATTAAACCCATTCTTATATTTTCTGTTCAAGTATGCCAGATTACGAAAAATGGTACTTGGCTTTTTCCATTGTTTTATAACAATTACTCTTATTTTATGTCTTAGCCATTGACCAAACTCATTCATAAATTGTTTCATCATTCCGATTCTAAAGTAATTTATCCATCCCATAACTATTTGATTTACTCTTTTTATAGTTACTGCCAACGGCCTTGCATTTGCTTTTCCTCTTTTGAGATATTCACGCATTACTTGATATAGCTTCGCTTTCTTATCATTTGTAGGCTTAACTTTCCATTGGCCACCATTCTTTAAGAATGTGAATCCTAGATACTTACTTCTCATCGGTCTGACCACTTTGGATTTAGTTGCATTCACTTTCAGAAATAATTTCCTTTCAATCCAACTTGATATTGAATACATAACTCTATTTGCTGCAACTTCACT
>NZ_AUFC01000038.1 GCF_000426305.1 Anaerovorax odorimutans DSM 5092
GATTTAAGAACTATAGGAGGATTCTTTTTTCAAGTATGCGATGAGGTAGCAGACATTAGACTTTCAACATCATTAAAGTTAATAATTTCAACGCTTAAAGAAATTCTATCCGCGTATTCTCTAATCTCAGAAGAGATGACAGAGCAAATTTTGAGTACCTTTTTTTCGTCAATTCCTCAAGTTTGGAATCAAAAACTAAAATTGTGTGCGTAATCATATTTATTTTTCAAGGTGCATCCAGTTTTTTAAGCTGGGAAAGTTGAGTTAATTATTTAAATGTCTTTATATAAAATGAAAGTTGTTTTTTGTATATAGATGTTGAGCCGTTAAAAAAAGTATGCTATCATTTATATAATATTCTTTTGGAAGTATTCAGAGCAAAAAGGAGTTTATTAAGAGCTTTTATGAATGATAATATAACATACCTGATAGATTTTATAGCATTAGCGGTAATATACTTTATTTTCTTTTATAAAAAATGGAAAAATAGAGGAAAAGATAGATTGTTAATTAATACAACTATGTATGTATATATATCATTTGTTTTATATTTTACTTTAATGCCCATTATTGTATCAATTCCATTTGTTTTTAATCATGCTTATATGCCAATGAATCTTAATATTTTTGAAGACTATTTTTTAGGAAGAGGAGATGCAGTCCGTCAAATTTTTCTTAATGTCATTATGATGATCCCATTTGGTTTCTTTCTGCCGATTATTAAAAAACAAAAACTATGGTCTTGTGCATTATGGACATTTTTATTCAGTTTAGGTATTGAATTAATACAGCCGTTAATAGATGGTTTTCGTTCCTCTGATATAACAGATTTATTTACAAATACAATGGGTGGAATAATAGGATATATTTTATATATAATTTTTAAACCATTAATAGAAGTTATAATAAAATACCTGAGATCTAATCATTAAGATGATATGGATTTATAATTTTAACTCTTAAGTATAAAATAACTGTCATTTATTTTATACCAAAAATGTTTAATATCTAACTAAAAAGAGACTGACACCTTTCGATATGAAATCTGTTGGTCTTTTTTAAACTTTAAATATAAAAATACTTGGTTAAGAAAATCAACCGAATATTATATAAGAAGTGAACTTTATTTTAAGTTTAGAAAATAGTAAGCTTTATGTATAACTTTATATTAAGTAAGTTGGCTGAATAACTTATTTGCATATTTTTAAAATGCTATCATATCCTGTTTAAGAATCTTTTTTATTATAAAAAGAAAAAAGGGAGGCATTTTAATGTGTACAGCAATGACATTATTATTTAATGAAAAAACAAATTTTTTTGGTCGTACTATGGATTTTTCATATGATATTGATCCTAGGTTTTATGTAATACCTAAAAATCAAAAATGGCAGAATCATTTGGACAATAATGTATTTATAAATAGCTATGGAATTATAGCAATTGGTCAGGAACAAGATGGAATGCTTGCTTTTTTTGATGGTGTTAATGATAGTGGGCTTGCTGCAGCTGCACTTTATTTTCCTGGCTGTGCAGTATATGATGCAACGGCGGAAGATATTAATAAAGAGTATGTTGCATCTGTAGATTTTCTTCATTATATTTTAGGAAAATGTGGATCTGTTGAAGAACTTGAAGAAATGATTCCTCATATCTCAATAATAGGAATTCAAGATCCAGTAACGCAGATTGCAGCACCATTGCATTGGATTGTTACTGATAAAAGTGGTAATTGTATAGTAATTGAACCAACTGATAAAGGATTGCAAGTATTTAAAAATTCAATAGGAATACTTGCAAATAGCCCAGGATTTCCTTGGCAAATGACAAATTTGAGGAATTATATAGGAGTTACTCAAACTCAAACTAATGAAGTTTACTGGGGTGATGTGCTGTTAAAGCCTTTTGGTCAAGGGGCGGGAACTATGATGCTTCCTGGTGGATATACATCTCCTGAAAGATTTGTAAGAACTGCATTTCAAAAAACACATATAGCAGCACCAGAGAAGGAGGATCAAGCTATTATTACATGTTTTAATATTATGGATAGTGTTTCAGTTCCAAAAGGTATTGTGATGACTGATAGAGGAACTTATGATTATACGAAATATACGGCATTTATGAATGTAAATACAGGAGAGTATTTTGTTAAGACTTATTATAATCGTGAGATTGTAACTGTAAAGCTTCAAGATTACGATGTTTATAATAAGCCAATCTGTTTAGGCGCATTGATGCATGATATTACATTTAATAAATATATGAATGGGGAATGATTATCAGAATAAAATCAATAAAAATATAACAGAAAAAACATGCAGTGATTAAAACTGCATGTTCTTTTCTAAGTTTATTGGATAATTAATTTTTAAATTAAGACTATTTTATATACATTTGCATAGGATAAGACAAATACTCTACGTTATCCATTTTTTCTACTGTATAATAACCGGCAGGTGCGTTAATAACGTTTGGAATACGATTAACGATTGTTGCACAAGTATGTTCAACTGTTGCAGGTTTTTTTACAAAGAAAGTAGTATCAGGTTCACCTATAATTTTCCAGTCACACATATCTCCGTCATCAGGGCCATATACTTTTCCAATGCACTGAGTTTCAATTATTGGTCCTTGGAAAGTCTCAGTAGTTACAACAGCACTCATGCCTATACAATTTCCTTTAGGAATTGTAGTTCCAAGAGTTTCTGAAAATAAATCTTTGTCATAGAAATATGGAACGCATTTTTGAGTTTGAGATTTTATTGTCCAACCCATTTTAGAACAAAGTCCTTCATTTGAATTCCAAACATAGGAGGGTTCTAATGTTTCAGGGTGTGCAAGTTGCTTTTCGAATTCCTCAGGGGTTAACCCGGCACCATGAGCTTTTGCAAGAGCTAGTCCATAATCTTCTACATTGTAGCTTACAGCACCCTCAATTTTTTCAATTCTATTAACTCCACCGGCCACACAACCAATCATGTTAATCCAGAAGATATCCTGCATTCCGGAACCAGCTATTGTACAATTATTCTCCTTAGCCATTTTATCTAATTTATTTGTAATTTCAGAAGATGTTGTCCAAGGATAAATTGCTTCTTCACAAGTGGTAATAACATTAATACCACGGCTTACAAGTTTTTCAAAATGCGGCATTACATCCTGCATGAAGCTGAATAAAGTTACAATTGCAATATTGGCATCACACTCATCGAGTACTGCATCGGCATCACTTCTGATATTAATACCAAGTTTTACTCCTAGTTCAGCCCAGTCTCCTATATCCATTCCCACAACATCAGGGTTAACATCAATTGCACCTACGATTTCTGCTCCGTTTTCATATAGGTAACGAAGCGTATACTTTGACATTTTTCCGCATCCATATTGAACGACACGAACTTTTTCACGATACATAATTCAAACTCCCTTCATTATATATAATTGCAATACCTTCTACTATTAATGATAAGGGTTATAGCAAGTATACTGTCAAGTCCAATTTTGTTTTATTTTAACTAATTTTAATTTGAACATATATTTCCCAAATTATGTATATTTTTTTCTTTAAATCCTTTGGGTTAGCAATAGCTTACCGAATTGCAAATTAAATTAATTTCATTATTTAAATTTATTTAATTTAGATTTTATTTACTTATTTATTTTCTTTTTATTTATTTTTTATAGTTATCATGCTGAAAACCTTATATCAACAATAAGGTTTTAGATATAATATAGTATAATTTTGAGAATTTACATTAACTATAATATTGATTTTTATAAACAAGCATATATTATTGTTTATAACGGAGCAATATATGATAAAAGAAAGGAAGACAGTTTTAGTTATCTTTCTTTTAGAGCTGTTAAGGATATTTAGAAAATTAGAGAACTTTATACAATAGTTAATATCCTATTTTTTCTAATAGTAAATTTGAAGAAGTAATTTTAAAATTATCTGTTATATTTCCATTTTCAAGTCTGATTGCACGTTCACAGCAAGCCAGTGCACATTCAGCATCATGGGTAATAACGAGTATAGTGTGACCAATGTTTGCTAGTTTTCTGATTAAATTACTGACATTGCGCATATTTTTCCCATCAAGACCACTGGTGGGTTCATCCAAAATTATAATTGGTGCATCATGCATTAAAGCCACTCCCAGTGCCAAGCGTTGCTTTTGACCACCGGATAGAGTAGATGGGTGTTGTTTTTCAAAAGCTGTTAATTCTAACTCAGATAATATTTGTTCAGCCCGTTTAATTCGTTCTTCTGTTTTGGCAGAGCCTGTTATCAGTTCATCTAAAAGATTTTCTCCAAAGAGTTGACTATCCAAATCTTGAGGGATATACCATACTTTGCTTAACCTATCTTTTCTCTTGCTTTTATAATCAAATAGAAATATTTCCCCGGAATTTTCTTTAAGCAAACCTGCCAGTATTCTTCCTAACGTACTTTTTCCGCTTCCGTTAGGGCCAATTATTGCAATTACTTCTCCTGTACGACAGATAAAATTTAAATTATTTAAGGCATACATATTTTTAAAGGTTTTGCAGAGATTTCTTACTTTAAGCGCTATGTTGTCAAATGAGATGGAGTTTCTTTCTTTATATTGAATTTGGTAAAGATCAGGACTTCTCAATCCAAAAGAGTAGATGTCTTTATTATTAAGATTAATCATTTGTTTTTCAGAAAACTCATGGATAATACGACCGTTTTGTATGAGTAAGAAGCGATCTGCAATATCCATTAGATAATATAACCTATGTTCTGCAATAATTATAGTTTTTCCTTGTGATTTTAAGTCTTTGATAATGTTTCCTAAAATATAGGTGGAAGATATATCTAGATTTGCAGATGGTTCATCCATTACATATATTTCCGGGTCAATAGCCTTAGCAGATGCAATAGCTACTTTTTGACGCATTCCATAAGATAAGCTATGAATACTGTTATTTAAAAGCTTTTCTATTTTCATTTCTCTAGCTGAACTGTTAACGTGCTCACAAATTTCATGATGAGAGTATCCATAATTTTCACAAGCAAAGGCAATTTCTCCAGCTACTTCATTAGCAAAAAATTGACTGCGAGGATCTTGGAAAACGTTCCCTATAATTTTTCCACGTTGCCATGAAGGAACATCATTTAAAGGTTTATTATTTATAAAAATTTTTCCATTCAATTCTCCTTCAAAAAAGTAAGGAATAAGACCATTTATGACTTTGGTTAGAGAGCTTTTTCCACTTCCTGATGATCCAGTTAAAACTATGACTTCACCAGAATGTATATTAAGATTAATATTTTTCAATTGATTTCCTTTACCATTATATGAGAATGAAAGATTATGAATAGAAATTTTATTTTTCAAAACTGTACCTCCTTAAAAAAAGCAACAATAAACAGCGAGTAAAGTGCTTATTAGCAATAAAATTATATCTATATAGGTGATAATACTTATATAATAGCTATCTTTATTATAAGGACTTTCAATTCCTCTTACAATTGCAGAGGCAGCTAGCTCATCGGAGATTGTCAAAGAGCGAAATACCATGGGAACTATGGCATATTCCAAAGTATTCAAAGGGTGACTAAAGATATTAGTAAAAGATTTTAAAAAACCGCGTATTTTCATTGCTTCTTTGACTTCCCCGAATTCATAAATTATAGTAGGTGCAAATCGCAGCATTACAATTAAAACGAGCATAAATTTGTTGGGAATAGGTATTTTACGTAGACTGGCGGTTAATTTCCCCGAAGGAATTTTAATTAATAAATAAGCAGACATAGCTGGTAAAATTAGTTTGTAAATCATGCTTAGCAGAAGTGGTGAAGGGAAAGAAATATTATGATTTGTTTCAATTATAAGCCCAATTAAAGAAAGTAAATAAAATGAAGAAAAATATAAACTTTGCTTTAAGAAACCAAAGAAACATAGTATCAATAATAACCATATAGTATATAAGGCGTGATTTAACATACTTGTTGATAAAAAAGTGATAAAGCAAGAACATACGGTTAAAAAAAAGATAGTTCTTCCATCTATTTTATCAAGTCTATTGTTAGTTTTCTCCCAATCTATCATCTCACAATACCAGCTTTTTTAAAGTGCTTTCTTAGGAGTCTTTGTCCAAATAAAGTTCCTAAAATTGTCAAAGCAGCAGTAATTATTATACCTGCCAACATGAAGGAGGGAGTTGTAACCATTGAAAGCTGCATATTAAGTGTTTGGGATGTAAAACCACTGCTTTTAGCCATGTCTTTATAGCTGTTCCAAGCCCACCATAGAGGAACTGCGCAACCGACAAAATTTCCTATACAGTTTAATGTCCATCCAATCATGCTGCGTATAGGATTTCGATATGTATTTTTTCCTATCATAGATAATTCTGATATAGATGCGACTATAAGAAAATAGGGAATAAGAAATGCATAACCCATTATTCCTTGTATTAATCCATATATAGCAGCCCAGGAAAATAAAAGTCCATGCTTATTTACACGGTTTGCAGCTACGAGAAAGAATATAGCTCCTAGGAATCCGTCTATTCCTGCGGAAGCATATAAATATATTATTGGAAATGGCAAAGTAATAGCTGCTATGATCATCATTATTATGAAACAAATTACCATCATTGCTGCAATAGTCATAATGTCTCGAATGGTAAAGTTTTGTTTAGTATTTTGCATTGATTTTTCCATTAAAAATATCCTCCTAAATTTTATTATTGAATTTAAAAATAAAATGCTATAGTTAGCATAAACTAACTATAGCATGAATTATACCTCAAAATAAAGAGTTCTGCTACTCCATTGTTATGTCACATATGTAATAATAGCCCAAAAGTTAATTAAAATTTTTCCTTGAGCGATAATCTTTTGGAAGTATACCTAAAATATCTCGAAATGCTTTTGAAAATTTACTTGCATTGTTATAACCGAGAGAAATGGCAATTTGGCTTATAGTCATATTTTTTTCACGAAGTTTAGCAGCAGCAAAATTCATTTTGTAGTTTTTTAAATAAGCATAAGGACTGTTTCCGTATATTTGTTTGAAAATAGTTTGAAAAGTAGCCATACTAATATCTTCTTTCAAAAGTAATGTACCTAAGGGTATTTTTGTATCTAAATTTTCTATCATTTTTTTATGCACACGCTTCACAATTTTAATATGTTCTTTAGAATAATATGTTGTTGAAAAATAATCTTCAATATTTAAATTATTTAAATGATATAACAATTCCACTATTTTAATTTTAAAATAGTTTATAGATTTCTCACCTTTATAATTATAGAATTCATTGAAAATATGCAGTAGAAATTTTGGCGTTTTACATATATACCAACTACATTCTAATTTTAACTTACTTACTAATTCTTTTAAATTGATACCAAATGAGGAAAACATGTTGCAAGTATCTTCATTTATTGATTCTTCATCAATAAGAATACTTACTCCACTGCAACGCTTGAAAGGAAATGAAAATTTTGCAGGCGTATTGGCTATGCTGTTGATACAAAATTCATCCTCCTGCATGTAAAAAACTTTGTGATTTTCAAACTCAAATTCAACACGACCTTCTCTATAGTGCCTTATATCAATGATGTCACGATTGGGAATTGGTTCGTCAAAAATTTTTGAACTTTTAAAGTCCATGAAAACTAAATTTATTCCTGGAAATACTTTATAATCCATAATAGTACCGGAGTTATTACAACTATATTTAATAATATAATAATAAGGCGTTTCTTTCATTATGATTGCCTCTTTATCATACCAATCTCTGTTAAATTTAGTATTTTGCATAATCTAAAGCTCCTTTCTCAGTTAGCGATTGCTTACTATAAAGTATATCATTGATAAAATATAAAAACAATTATAATATATAAGGAACTTATCATATAAAGATCTATTTCTTTTAATTAATTTATTCATTGAAAAATTATAAATCATAGAATTGTAATAGAATGTAAAAAATGCTATACTAATGTAAGATTTTAGGGAAAAATTTAAATGAAAAATAGAGGTATATTTTGGAAAATTTTAAAAAACCTGTAATATTTATGATTGTAGGAATAATTTTTTTCTTAGCTTTCTTAATTGTAATAGGAAGTTTTTTTGTTTTAACTGCAAAAAGGGATTTATATTCTGAGAAAGTTCAATTTCTTACAGAAGTATCAATTAAAAATGCGGATATAATTGAAAACAAAGTAAGTAATCAATTAAATACACTTGAAGCTATCGCTGCATTTGCAGGAAATTATTATACATTTAATATTGATGATGACTTATCTTTATTAAGTTTAGATTTTGGCAAAAATAATTTTAAAAAAATAGGAATTATATCTTTAGATGGTGAAGGTAAGACTATTGATGGGTATAAATATGATTTTTTCGATTTTACATGTTTTAATAAAGCATTAAATGGAGAAAGTAATGTTTCAGATCGTATTATTGATAAGGCAGATGGACAGGAGATAAATATATTTACTACACCAATATATAAAAATGGTACAGTAGCAGGAGTTATTTTTGCCACGCAAAATACAAGTGTTTTTACTGAATTCTTGGAAGTTAACAGCTTTAATGATGAAGGTTATTCCTATATTATAAAAAGCAATGGTACACCTGTTGTCAATACGTTACATAAAAATAGCATTGGAAAATATGACAATTTGTTTGATGAAATATCAAAAATAAAATCTAATAAGAAAAATTTATTAAAATTTATTGATGACATGAAAAATAATAAAGATGGAGCAGTTAGCTTTATCAGGGATGATATTAAGAAACAAATAGGATATTCTAAAGTAGGCATTAATGATTGGTATATGATCACAGTTGTTCCAAGCAAAGTAATATCAAAAGGATCTGATAGATTAATAACAGGTATGGTCGTTACTGTAGTTCTTATATTGATTTCAGCATTAATTTTAGGAGCTACTATTTTACGAATATTTAAAAGAAATAATAATAATTTAAAAGCTATTGCTTACACAGATTTTATAACAGGATGTCCTAATTGGAATAAATTTACTATTGATTGTAGGACACTGTTAACTCAAAACCCAGATAAAGAATATGCTATGATAATTTTTGATGTTGATAAATTTAAAATTATTAATGATTTATATGGGCGTAATATAGGAAACGAAGTACTAATACATATAGCTTATGTTTTGAGTTTAAATACGAGAGAAGAAGAATGTTTTGCACGAGCATCGGCGGATAACTTTAATATTTTGATGGAGTATAAAACAGATGTTGATATTATAAACAGAATAAAGTTAATAACGGCACAGATAGCTAATTATATTAGCAGTTATATTATAGAATTATCCTTTGGTATCTTCAAAATTGAAGATAAAATGTTAGGCATAAGTAAACTTAGTGAAAAGGCTAATTTCGCTAAATTGGTAGCTAAACAAAAAACTGAGTTTAAATATGTTTTTTATAATGAAAATATGAGAGATATAATTTTAAAAGAAAAAGAGATTGAAAATTATATGGAGGTTGCCTTACTTAATAAAGAATTTGAAGTATACCTTCAACCTAAATATAGGATAAAAGATGAAAAAGTTGTAGGTGCTGAAGCATTAATTCGTTGGAACTGGGCAGGGAAAGGGATAATTCCTCCGGGAGAATTTATTCCTATATTTGAAAAAAACGGATTTATAAAAAAAATAGATTTATATATGTTTGAACAAGTTTGTTTAATACTAAATAAATGGAAATCAAATAATTTATCTTTAGAAAATTCAATATCAGTAAATATTTCAAGAATTCATTTGAGTAATAAAAATTTACCTGAAGAGTTATTATCAATTGCTAAAAAACATAATGTAAATGCGAATAATATGGAAATTGAATTGACGGAAAGTGCAGTATTTGAAGATATAAACAAATTAATAAAAATTATGAAAAAATTAAAAAATGAGGGTTTTATTTTATCTATAGATGATTTTGGCAGTGGATATTCATCTTTAAGTACTCTAAAAGATTTACCTGCTGATGTATTAAAATTAGATAAAGGCTTTTTAGAGGCTACAACGGATGATATTAGAGGTAAAGATATTATTAGCAGTTTTATTAAAATGACAAAAATTTTAGGTTTACATACTGTGGCTGAAGGTGTAGAAACTGTTGAGCAGGTTAATTTTCTTAAAAGTGCCGGATGTGATATTGCACAAGGATATTATTATTCGAAGCCCCTTCCTGTAAAGGAGTTTGAGCGTTTGGTATTTAATCTTATAAGCGAATAAAATTATAAAAAACTGCCTATTAAGTGTTTGATCCGACCCCCAAAAGTTAGACCTAAAAATCTAACAATTGAAGGTCGGATTATTATTCATTAAATTGACGAAATATAAAAAACGCATTATAATTATCAGAATTCAGATTATTAATTTAATTTACATATATAAATCTTTGGATTAACAATTACATAGTATAATAATTTATAAAATAGAGCTTTTTTATAATATAAAATATATAAATAGATGTTATGGTATAAGAACTATCAATAATGTATTAAAAAATTAGGTATATGTAATATAAGAAAGTTAAATTAAATATTTAATTATAATAAAATTTTTATATAATCTTAAAATAAGGTTAGGCTAATTATTAAAATAGGCAGGAGGAGATCATGCAAAATATGGAAAAATATTATAAAACACAAATGAATTTAGAAATGCAAAAAATATATGAAGAATATAGTGATCGAGTATATAATAAAATTTCCTGCAATCGTAAAGATTCTGGATTAATTTTTCACTATACTTCCGCGGAAGGCTTTTATAACATTATTACAAATAAAAAACTCTTTTTTACTGATGTGGCTTTTTTAAATGACAGTACAGAAACAGTTAATATCATAACTACTTTTTTAAAAGCTTTAAAGGAAATAGAAGGGGTTATTGAAGAAGAATACTTAGAAAAACTAAAAAAGCTGATGGAACTTGGTGACTTTGAAGATATGGTTTTTGGCAGTGAAGAAGGTGTTGACCTTAACCGGTATTTTATTTTAGCTTGTTCTTATCAAAAGGACTCATTGAATATGTGGAATTATTATACAAAAGGCAAGGACAGTGATTGGGGTTACAATATAGCTTTTGATGAAGAAGAATTAGTTGATTCTATTTTTCAACTTAATCATAAAAACTATGGTGAAAAAATGCAGCTATGTTATGGCAGGATCGTTTATGATGAACAAGAAAAAAAAGAGCTGATTTGTGATTTTTTAATCGGTTTGAATAATGTTTGGCTTTTAGCCAGAACAGAAAAAGATAAAAATAATTTACTTCTATGTATTAAGAATATTATAAAATGGCTTAGTATATTTTTTAAACATGAATGTTTTGCAATGGAAGAAGAGTATAGAATGGTTGTTACCTTACCGTATCATGAATTAACAGATTATTTTGAACAGCGAGAGACAAAGAAAGAATGTCTGTATAAAACGAGATTTACTAATAACATGTTTACTCCTTATATTAAAATGCGTTTTCGTCCAGAAGGAATTAAAGGAGTTTGTATGAACCCATTATCAGAAAAGTATACAACAGAATTTAGATATAGAAATGATATAAGAACAGTAGATTTAATTGGTTATAAAGACGTGTTACAATATGGGGTTCACGAATTCTTAAGGGTAAATGGTTATCATTTAAACGAAAGCCAAATTCAAAGGTCCGAAATTCCATTACGTTATTAATATATAAGTATCTTTTCTTTTTTAATTTCACGTTTTATATAAATATTTCATATTATGAAATAATTGTAATATAACCCTTGAAATTTTATTATGAATGGAGTAAATTGCTATGCAAAATTTTGATGTTTTGAAAAAAAAACCTACTCAAGCAAAACAAGGTATGACACCATGGCCATATTGTGATGTAGCACCAGTAAAAACTTTAGAAGATGCTATGGAATATAAAATGTTATATCCAGAAATTTTCTATAAGTTACAGCCTTTTGTTTTAGAGGTATGCGATCAAATTGATACTTATGGCGGAACTGTTTTAAATCAAGAAATGGTTCAAAACCTATCTGATAAGATATCTGTTAATGCATTAAAAATGCATCCAGAATTAAATGAATATGTGGCTCAATCTAAAACGGTAGTAAATCAGAAAGATACTAATATTAATGCTCAACAGGACAATTGGTTTGATGATGGATGTTACGGAGATGGGTGTTATGGTGGCGGATACTATGGCGGTGGACGCTACCCTGGTAGAAATCAAAACTTATTCAGGAGTTTAATAGATATTTTATTACTTAATGAATTATTTAGAAGACGAAGAAGATATTATTAATTTTAAAAAATATCATCCATAGTATTATGGGTGATATTTTTCTCTCTATCTCTTAAACATATTATTATTGTATTTCAATAATGGTAAGAGTATAATATTATTTAGCTGAAAATACTAATAAAAATTATTTGCTACTGTAGCTCAGTTGGTAGAGCGGCGCATTGGTAACGCACAGGTCTGTGATTGTTCATAAGGCAGGCTATTTCAAAAGAAATAAACTACAACCCAAAAGCGGTTTATGACAAATAAAAACAGAGGGTGGTAACACCCACCCTCTCATATATATGCTGATGTGGCTCAATGGCAGAGCAGCGGTATCGTAAACCGCAGGTTGTCCGTTCGACTCGGATCATCAGCTCCAAAGCAAGCAGCTATTAATATTTTCATATTAATAGCTGCTTCAGACTGTAGACAAGGAAATTCTCCTTAGCCTACGGTCTTTTTTTCCCAGTTTTGCTCGTAATGATTCGTATGACTTGATTGGGTAGTCCATAAAAAATGTGGGCTCCGCATTTTCACGGAACCCACACATATTTAACAACTACCACGTCGCCAGAATTAGAATGGTTATTAGGTCAATCCTCCAAATCCTTGTCGCCTCAATCCTTGTTGCACGAATCCTCCAAATCCTCCGATGGAAAAACGCTCGCCGGGTCAACGTACTCACCGTCAATAATCAGGCTAAAGTGTAAATGATTACCTGTTGCCTCACCGGTCTTGCCAATATAACCGATAACATCGCCTTGCTGCACGGTATCTTCCTCTGCAAGTCCTTCTGCAAATCCAAACAATTGCGAGTAAAAAGTCTGAATATCGTCGCCGTGATTCAGAATGACATAATTACCATCTGTTTCATTATATCCTATTTCGACGACGGTTCCCTTATCGGCGGCGAGTACAGGTGTGTCTTCAGGCGCCGGAATATCAATCCCGTTATGAAACACCATTTCCTTCTTTATGGGATGCATGGATGAACCATATGCAGCGGAAATATGATTATACTCCGTTACAGGCCACATATATTTCCCGTCGATATTGCTATCGTTCTGTTTATCAACACTGACATTGATAACATTGTCAATGTCGTTCCCTGTTGAACTGGCAGCCAAGGCCAATCCTGTACCGCCGATTGCCAGGATTGCTGCAACGGCTAAAACCGTAATAGACTTCTTCGTTTTCTTAACGTTTAACATTCTTATCAATCTCCTTTTAATGTGCTTCTTACTCTCGCATAAAGGAGAATAAAAAGCCGTATTCATGCCGGAATGGTTGTCCAGCGTGTTTAAAATGGCTTTGCCATAATGCGTTCTTTCCTCATGGGACATTTCGGATGCCAACGCCTCGTCGCAGGATAACTCGCCCCATATGCTTACATCCTTGCGGAGAATATGGACAAAGGGGTTAAACCAATGCAGCATTCCCCCAATCAGCGCAAGCACTTTCACCCATAAATCCTTCTGTTTCAGGTGCATGAGTTCATGGGTTAGGACCAGCTTTAAGTCCATTTCCGATATGTTGGATGCCGGCAGTAGTATCATGGGGCGGCGCAGCCCCACAAGCATAGGGCTTGTGATTTTGTGGTTCCGCATGAGTTTTACATCTCCGTGGACGCCCAAAGCCGCTTTGAGTGAGGAAAGCAGGGCGGCGGTCGTATCCTCTGGGATGGAAATACTGTTTTCCAGAAGCTGCTTGCTAAATCGGCGGAAGCAATAGAAATGCCATCCAGCAAATACCATCGCGCCCACAAACCAAATGAGCAAAACGGCTCCCATTACTTCTAAAGACAAGTGTTTTTCCATAGCAGCAGGAAGATGTTTCTCCATCAGGGTATTTACTGTATCCATAAAACCGTTTGGCCGTAAGGTTTCAGGGATAGCCATAGGCGGCGTTTTAGAAGGATGACTTGGCGTTATTGTCTGTGGCAAAATAAAAGAAACCTTTTGAACAATAAGGGAAACAGGCAAGAGAAAAAAAGCAATTGCCATTTTCCCAATTCCGTATTGCCACTTGGCAGGAAAGATTTTTGCAGTTACAGGCCGAAGCAATAGCATCAACCCGACAACCACACTTCCCGCAATGGACATGGCAAGGAGATTTGAAAATAGATTATTCATTCTTCACACCTGCCTTTTCCGCGAACCAGCACCTCAATTCAGCTATTTCATCCTTTGTCAGTTCTTGACCGTCATAGAGTGTTGCCAGGAAGTTTTTGACCGAACCCTCATACAGCGTTTTTAGCAGGCTTTTTGCTTCCTGGCTCCGGTATTCCTCCGGCGACATGCAAGGCTCATATATATTCGTGCGGCCCTGTTGCTTTGTGGAAATCAGGACGCCTTTCTCAACTAGCCTTGCCAGAAAGGTTGCCATTGTTTGCCCTTTCCATTCCTTACCTTTGTCCCTCGCAAAAATGTCAAGCAGTTCGCTTGAAGTCATGGGATGTCCGGAAGCCCAGATAATTTGCATCACTTCCATTTCCGTTTCCGATAGTTTTTGAAAATTAGTCATGGTGTACACCTCCGTTTATTGCCGCACGTCTGCGACAATTTCACTACACTTATGTAGTGACTTTATATTACTACAACGGTGTCGTGATGTCAAGAGAAATGGTGCAGAGATTTGCAGGCATGGGTTTATTGGTCATCTACCCGATATTCCTAGATATTTAAAAAGCGGTTGATCCACACAAGCAGTTTCTGCTTGGTTTTAGAATAACAATCAAAAAGCCTGCGGTAATATCTCAGTGAGCTGAATAAGATTTTGAACAAGCTTTATGAGGATAATGCACTCGGCAGAATTAGCGATGAATAATATGCTACAATGTCCAGGGCTATGAGAATGAGCAGGTGGAACTACAAGAGCGAAGCAAATTTCTCCTCTCTGAGATTGAAAAAGCCGACAAAATATTTACAAATGCTTAAAATTATGTTAAGCTAATTAAAGATATACAGATGTAAAAAACTCAATGCAAGGATACTCAACGAGTTAATCGACTGCATTGTAGTGCAGGTCGCAAGTTCAAGCCTTGTCAGTAGCTCCAAATTATTTCGGGATGTGGCGCAGCTTGGTAGCGCGATTGCTTCGGGAGTAATAGGCCGCAGGTTCGAATCCTGTCGTCCCGACCAAATTAAATAAATTAAAAATCTTCCCACAGAGTAATCTCTGTGGATATTTTTTGTTGACATTAACGATAATCGATAATATACTTTAGGTTAATATTAACGATAATCGATAATAATTGTAAGGAGTGTTATATGGCAAGAGAAAAATTCCATACATTGACAGAGCAGATGTTTTATATTCTACTTTGCTTACAATCGGAATGTTATGGCATGGATATTATGGAAAAGATTCGCATAATGACAAATGAACAGGTAACTGTTGGACCTGGTACACTTTATAATCTTTTGGAAAGTTTTGAGAATTCAGGTATGATTTATGAAACAAAGGTAGAAGGTCGCAAACGCAGCTATTTAATTACTGATAAAGGTCTGAGGGCACTAGAGAGAGAGTATCAGCGTTTGATTAAACTGACAGACGCATATCAACAATATGTAATGAAAAACGGAGGAGTTTCTAATGAGAACAACAAAGCATAGATTTGAACAATTTCAATTTTATGATTATACTGGCATTAAAATGCATCTTGAAAAGATGGCTTTAAAGGGTTGGAAGTTACATAAAATTACTCGTCTTTATTGGGAGTACCGAAAAATAGAGCCTAAAAAGTTAACTTACACAGTTACTTACTTCTCTGAGGCTTCAGAATTTAATCCTTATCATACAGATAATCAGATAACATTTCACGAATATTGTAAAAATGGAGGATGGAATCTTGTAGCGGAATGGGCACAAATGCAGATTTTCTGTACAGAGGATGAAGACATTACACCTATCGATACGGAGGAATCAGTTAAGCTGAAATTTATACATAAAGCAATGAAGAAAAACTTCCTACCAGGGAATGCATTGTTAATGTTAGTATCTATACTGCAGTTCTTTTTACAGATTAAAAATATTAAATCTGATTTGGTTTATCAACTTTCAACGGGATCATCTTTGTTTTTAACGATGGTTTGGTTTCTTATTAGTATTCAAACATTATATATTTTAATTGGATATATAGTATGGTATTATAAATCCAAAAGATCAGTCAACTTGGGAGGTCTTTGTGCTGAAAGCGGCAGAGTAAATAAAAAAATTTCAAACCTACTTTTGGTAATTACAATCGTTTTGTTAGTGCTTGCAATGTGGACAATGCAAAATGTTTGGGCCCCAATTTTAGGTATAGTAACTATAATAGTTGTAATGACTTTAGTTTTTGCTATTAAAAATGCCCTAAAACGTGAAGAGGTTTCTAGAAAGTCGAATATAATTATTACTACAGTTTCTTGCGTGATTCTTATGTTTATTTTCACAAGTGTTTTAACTTGGGGTATTATGAAGGGAGGCAATTATGGATTGCATAGCAATAAGCCATTTGAAACTTATACTACTACCCAGCCTGATGGAAGCACTTATACTTGGGATATCTATCATGACCCTTTGCCTTTGAAAGTTGAAGATTTGCAAGAAGTAAATTATGAACATTATTCATATGAGAGTACTAAAAGAGAATCTTTTTTGGTATCCCAGTATATTGCTAGACAAAATTCTTTCCCAGAGGGACAGCTTGCTCCAGAATTGAATTATGCCATAGTAGATGTAAAACTTCCTGTGTTATTTGATATTTGTCTGAAGGATTACCTTGAAATGTATAATTATGAGTGGAAAAAACCAGACGATGAAAGAAGGTATTTTAAGCTTACAAATGATCCTTTGTGGCATGCAGATGCAGTTTATCAGCTTTATACACAATATGGATCTGAAGGGGAGTATATCGTTTGCTGGAAAAATCGAATTGTTTATATTAATTATAATAAAGTACCATCAGTAGAGCAAATTGCTGTAACGGTTAAAAAACTGAATAAATAAATGTTAAGGTAGCTATGTATGAATAACTTATTATGAAATTATATAGTTATAATTTATGGAGGATTTTTAAATGAGAAGACGGAAAAATATAAAAATATTTTTTCTATTGGTAATTATAATGAGTATTACTATATCTGGATCTGGATGTACAAATAATCAAAGTTCAATGGAAGAAGTGCCAGATATTATTAATGTTGTATTGAAAGATAAGGATAATGTTGAAATTATGAAGAACAATGGTTGGATTGAATTACAATCGATTACTCGTATTAATGTACAGTTTGAGGGAGAGGTTGATTACATATTCTTTTATTTCATCCCAACAGGAACAGAAACATTTACACAGAGAAAATTGATTGGTGTGTTGTCAGCATATGACAATGATAGTTCTGGGGAAAAGGGTTTTGGAGTTGAAAATAATACTGCTGAATATACATGGAATGTACCCAATGAAAGTTTCATGGGCCATTTAGGGATAGAACTTATCAGCGGAACAGTGGGAAGGTATGAGAGCAGCATTGTAAATATAATTAATGATGATAATTTATAAAATATAATATAGGAATAAATACAATTATCTTTTGCTATTCAGAAATTATAAAAAATTGATGTATTAAAAGAGACTATGCATTAAAAATATTTAGCGCATAGTCTCTTTTAATATATAATAGGCAAAAATTTCTTTGGACTATTATGGTATCTATATTCACAAATAAAGCTAATACTTTTTGTGGGAGGGATAAAGTATTAGTTTTATTTGTAAATTATTAATTAGAAAATTTAAGGATTTGTATACATAATACATTATTTTTTTGCTAAAGTAAAGTGAATTTTATAAATATTCTTGTAATTATATATAGAAATTATTAAAAATCTATAAGAGAATTCAAATTTCTTTTATAATAAATGTAATAATGTTATAATTTATTTCAGATTATAATTATTATAAACTCATTATAAGTCTGATTTAAGTATTAAATTAAGGAAGAGAAATAAAAAGTATTATTAGTTTAGGATTGAAGTGAAAGGATTTTAAATATGATTAAAAAAGTAAAAAAAGCTGTAGTTGTTTTATATATAATTGCTTTAATTTTCTCAATGAATGTCACTTTCGCATTTGCTTTGTCTCATGCTATTTCATCAACAAATATTAATGGTCAGGAAACTACATATATTACTCTTGATATTAATGCATCTAATTTGAAGCCCACTGTATTTACAGCGGGGAACACACTTACTAAGGCACAAGGGTTGTCTCAAATGGCTAAAGATAATAATTGTATTGCGGCTATAAATGGTACATATTTTGAAGCTTACAATGGAGTTCCTGTTCCATGGGGAACTATTATAAAAAATGGAAAAGTTCTTCACATAGGAAATATGGGTTCAACTGTAGGCATTACTTCTTCAGGTAAGATGATAATTGATAATCTTACAATTAATTTTAAAGGCTATATAAATGGAGAATATAGAAGTATTCCATGGAGGATAAATCATCCAAGTACTGAAGATGATGCTATAACTATATTTACTCCCGAATATGGAAGTAATGTTGAAGTAACTGAAGGGGGTATGGCTCCAATAATAGAGAACGGAAAAGTCAGTAGAATTGCAACAAGTGATTTTACAGTACCAAGTAATGGCTTTGCTATTTTATATAATCCATCTGTGGCAAATCTAGTTACTGAAAGATTTAAGATTGGTGATGAAGTTTTTTATGATACTGAGTTTGTTACAAAAAATACAAACTCTGAAGATTGGAAAAATGTACAATATGCAATCGGTGCAGGTCCAAGCCTTATTATAAATGGTCAGATAACTGCAGATGGTGCAGCAGAAGGGTTTTGGGAAGCTAAGATAAATACTGGTAAGGGAGTAAGAACATTTATTGGTGCAACAAATGAAGGGAAAATATTAATGGGTACTATTTCTAACGCAAGCCTTAAGGAGGCAGCTTCTGTATGTCATCAGCTTGGATTAATAAATGCTATGTGTCTTGATGGAGGAGGATCTACGTCTTTATATTATAATGGAAATGTAATTGCACAGGGGAGAAATGTAAATAATGGACTTGGATTTATTTACAGTGAAAATAATGCAAATCAATATAATTTAGTAAATCAAACAAATTCAAAAATTCTTGTAGATGGAGTGGAAACATATTTTGAAGCTTATAATATAGGTGGAAACAATTATTTTAAACTTAGAGATATAGCTGCGGCAGTAAATGGCAGTGAAAAAAACTTTGATGTTACTTGGAATAATTCAAAGAAGGCTATTAATTTATTGTCAAATACATCGTATTCTTTTGTGGGAGGAGAATTAATAAAAGGCGACGGTAGTTCAAAGTCTGCTGCTGTAAGTAAAGCTGTTATATATAAAGATGGAAAAACTATAGAAATTTCAGCTTATAACATAAATAACAATAATTATTTTAAATTGAGAGATATAGCTAGCATTTTTGATATCGGTGTAACATATGATAAAGAAACTAAGACAATTGGTGTTGATACTGCTATAAGTTATACTGAATAAAGGAAGTTATATAGTATTAAATATTTTAATTAAATTAAAGTTTTAAAGGGGGGAGCTAATTTGTTAAAATATACAGCTTTATCAAAAGAAATACAAGATAAAATTATTAATGACAGAGAGAAAAATATTGAGAATCCTTATCGATGTAATAATGATTCTGCAATTCGAAGGAACAATAAACGTGATGCGGCAAATTTATGGAGACCTTCATATATACGTGATATAGAAAAAATTCTTCATTGTCCGTTTTATAATCGATATGCTGATAAGACGCAAGTATTTTCATTTTATCGTAATGATGATATTACTAGAAGAGCGCTGCATGTACAATTAGTTTCAAGAATTTCAAGAAATATAGGCAGATTATTAGGACTTAATCTTGATTTAATTGAGGCTATTGCATTAGGTCATGATATTGGACATACTCCTTTTGGACATGCAGGGGAAAAATTTTTAAATGAATTATTGTTAGAAAATACTGATAGATTTTTTAATCATAATGTACATAGTGTCAGGGTTTTTGATACCCTGTTTGTAAGAAATCTCAGCTTGCAGACTTTAGATGGTATTTTGTGCCACAATGGCGAATTTGAACAAAAAGAATATAGACCATCTGGTTTGCAAAAATTTGAAATATTTGATGAAAAAGTTGAGGATTGTTATATTGATAAATCAAACATTGATAAATTAATTCCATCAACTTTAGAAGGATGCGTAGTTAGAATTTGTGATATGATTGCATATTTGGGAAAAGATCGTCAAGATGCTAAAAAAGCTAATTTATTATTAGAGGATTCTCAGTTTACAAAAGGTACAATAGGAGTTGAGAATGCACAGATTATTAATAATCTTACAGTAAATATTATAGAAAATAGCTATGGAAAAGATTATATTCAAATGGATAAAGAGATTTTTGAAGAGTTAAAAACAGCAAAACGTGAAAATTATGAAATAATATATCAAAATGAAAGAATAGACCAGCTTTATAATGAGAATATTAAACCAATGTTTCGTGAGCTTTATTACAAATTATTAAAGGATATAAAAAGTAAAAGCAAAGATTCTGTTATTTATAAACATCATATACAATTTATTGAAAATAATAGAAGATATTATTATCCTGAAGAAAAATATATAGAACAAGAACCTAATCAAATAGTTGTAGACTATATCGCCAGTATGACTGATGATTATTTTGTTGATTTATACAATTATTTATTCCCAAATGGGAAATACAAAATTAAATATATTTCCTATTTTGATAATCTGTAATTTAAAAAAATTATTTGGTTAATCTAATCTCTAGGAGGTGATTTTATGAATAATAATATTGATTTAGGAAATATGAAATCTAGAGATTTAGGAAATTTAACTTCAAAAAAACTCGTGGAATTAGGTAAACAAGCTTTAAGTAATTCATATCCAGATCAAGATATTGACTATGGAGACTTGCCATCAAGAGCATTAACAAATCTTGGTAAACAAGAATTGAATCAATTAGACAATGAAAATATGCAGTAAATCTATTATATTTTAAAACTTAATTATAAAAAAATTTTATAAATAATCGTCTTTAATGATAATATTTTAAAGTATTATCATAATGACGATTTTTATTAAAATAAGGAATCTTGTATAAATTAAAGTATAATAGTATAATATTTTTATTATGAAGGAAATATCGCAAGGAATAAAAATGGAATATCAAAGAAAGCACCTTAATAATTGGTAAATAAAGGTTATTAAATAGCCAATATTTGTAAATATAAATTTGAGATTTTATAATTTATACTTTATTATGAAGGAAATATCGCAAAGCGGTAAAGACGGAATATCAAAGAAA
>NZ_AUFC01000039.1 GCF_000426305.1 Anaerovorax odorimutans DSM 5092
ACGATTATTAACAATTTTTTTAACTTTATGTATGGTATTAAGTATATCGGGGATAAGCGCCTGGGCGGATGGTGAAACAGGCTGGCAGGAAGAAGCATCTATGCCCACAGGAAAAAGAACTTTTGTTGTAGCAGTGGTTAATGATAATATTTATGCGATAGGTGGATATAATACGAATACTGTGGAAATTTATGATACAAAAACAAATACTTGGGATATAGGAGCCCCAATTCCAGTTAAAACTAGCAGATCGGCAGGGGCGGTTATAGGTGAAAATATTTATGTTATTACACCAGGAAGTGATGAAATGCAAATTTATGATACAAAAACGAATGCATGGACAACAAAGGGAGACATTCCTATTATACAAGAATGGGTATCAGCAACATCAGTAGGTAAGAAAATCTACGTAATAAATTATGATAATCAAACTAAAAAAAATACTACAGAAATATATGATACAGTGACTGATACTTGGGAAACAGGAACTCCTATACCAACAGATAAGTATAATGGTGCAACTGTTGCAATTGGAAGCGATATATATGTAATTGGTGGTGTTATAAATGGATCCAGTACTAATAAAGTAGATATTTATGATACGAAAACAGATACTTGGTCAAATGGAACTGATATGCCTACAGCAAGATATTACCATACCGCAGCTACTTTAGGTAGTAAAATATATGTTATGGATGGTAAGCCGAGTACGGGTAAGCGATTAAATATAGTAGAAGTTTATGATGTTACAACAAATACATGGACAACAGAAGCTTCTACCCTTGAAGTAAGAGTAGAAGCTGGATCAGCGACGGTGAATGGAAAAATTTATATAATGGGAGGTTCCAATGATACAACGAATTCTTTGAGTACAATGGAATCTCTAAAAATAGGAAATAGCGTTAGTACTGATAAAAAACTATCCGTACTACTAAATACAGGTGAAACCGTTCAGCTAAGTGTAACGTTTAATTTAACAGACAACGCTAACCTAACATGGAGTTCTACAAATGAAGCTGTAGCCACAGTAGATGCTAATGGAAAAGTAACAGCAGTTGGTGAGGGACAAGCTGATATTTATGCTCAAAATGCAGATGGAACATTTAAGGAATACATACCGGTAAAAGTAGTGGAGGGTACTGCAGACGAAATGCGTTTGGCAGTTCATTTAAAATTAGGAGATAACTCTAATCTATATTTAGCTGATGATCCCAGTTTAGTAACTTGGAGTTCAATGGACGAAAGCGTAGCCACAGTATCAGCAAGCGGAGAAGTGACAGCAGTAAAAAAAGGGCTTGCTATAATTAAAGGTGAATTAGAAGGACAAAGTTATCAGATTTATGTTAGAGTGAATGGATAGTTTAAAGCATATGGTATTAAGTATGTTTGATAAATAAACTAATTAATCTGACCAGTATAACTTGGTCAGATTTTTGATTTACAAACAAATTCTTATTGGATTATTCATTAAAACCATTTTTTTGAAAATATAAAAAACTTTTAACCGATTTAGATGCGGTAAGGATAATAGCAGATATTATAAAAACTACACTCATAATCAAGAAATAAATTTCAAATAAATATAATTTACTTGAGGTTATAATTACTAAACCAAAGAATCCTCCAATAAGTAGAAGTATCACCATAAGATTTTTAGCCCATATATGACCTTTGTATAGGAAAAATAATATTATACTTTCTAAGCCTAACCTGATAGTTGCTTGTATTAAATGACTAATTACTTGATTCATAGAACCATTAATAGCATAAATATATGTGCTACCCGGTATCGTGATAATATCAATTATTATTAGGGCTATAATTATGCCAATGACAATTTTTTTGCCTTTTTTAATTAACTCCATTTATTTACCTTCCATATACATAATTTTACTATTTACCATCTTATCATAAATTATAAAAAGAATAAACCGTTTGCATTCCACACATATATAATTTAATATCTAAAAGAGAGAAAAAGGGGAAGCAACCTGCTTTCTAAAAAACAGCCGGCATAGTGTTCGGCTGTTTGCATGAGTAGGTGTACATTGTACACCTGATGTACACCAAGGTTAAGTTATCATATTTAATTCGTAGTAACTTTAAATTATAATTTATAGATTTAATTTCATATAAGTGTTAAAATTTCAGGTGTTATAAGTTATTATATAGTATTGTAGAGAAAACATTTTAATTTTGTTATTATATACGATGCATTGTGAGGTTGTAACCCTGTTGCAACGAGCTGATAAGTAAAATAAAATAAAAATAGCGAAAGCCGTGAGTAAAATTGCTCACGGCTTTTTTGTACACAAATTCGAGAAAAGAGATTGGTATGAAAAAACTTAGAAGAATAGAACCTACCAAAGAAGAAAAGAAAAAGTTGAAGGTTGCTGCGTACTGCAGGGTTAGCACAAAATTTGAAAGCCAACAAAGTAGCATTGATTTACAAATATCTAATTATAAAACTGTCATACAAAGCAATCCTCAGTGGGAATATGCAGGTGTTTATTTTGATTATGGTAGTGGACTTCGCCAAAAAGGTCGTTCCAACTTAGAGAAAATGATAAATAAGGCTTGTGCTGGTGAGATTGATTACATTCTTACTAAATCTCTCAGTCGATTATCTAGGAATATATTAGATACATTAATCATCATAAGAAAATTAAAAGAAAGGGGGATTAATATGTATTTTGAAAATGAAAATCGGAACTCAATCGAAGATGAAGCAGAATTTGCAATCACTCTTAGCGGTGTTTTAGCTCAAGAAGAAAGCAGAAATCTAAGTGAAAATATTCAATGGGGCTATCAAAGGAAGTTTGGAAACGGAGATATATTTACGAAGTATAAAACCTTTATGGGTTATAAATGTGAAGACGGCAACTTAGTTATTGTATCTGAGCAAGCAGAAGTAGTGAAAACAATATTTATGTTATATTTAGATGGAATGACATTACAGCAGATAAAAGAGCAGTTAGAAAGTCAGCAAATCAAAACTGCTACAGGTAAAGATGTTTGGGCAACGTATGTTATCCAGAAGATGCTCAAAAATGAAAAGTATAAAGGTTGTACCATGTTTCAGAAAACTTTTACTGAGGATTATCTTACTGGAAAAAGAAAAGTGAATCATGGTGAGAGGGCAAAATATTATGTAGAAGATACGCACCCTGCTATTGTATCAAAAGATGTATTTAATAGAGTGCAAGAAGAAATGAAACGTCGTGAAAGAATTGTGCGTAACGATGATGGAAGTATAGAAGCGTCTAAGAGCAAATTTAATAGCAAGTACATTCTAGGCAATTTATTTGTATGTAGAGACTGTGGTGCATCCTATCGTAGAAGAACGGAACGCGGCAAAGTGTTATGGAGATGTGCCACTAGAATTGAAAAGGGCAAAGACGAGTGCACTCTATCCCCTACGATAAATGAAGAATGGTTAAAAGAAAAACTTTCAGCACTAATTTGCGAGGGTACTTACGATGAAAGTGTAGTAAAGAACAAGGTGGATAGAATTGAAGTTTGTGATAGGTATATTATAGTCAAAAGATATAATGGAGCAAATATAAAGGTTTGTTTATAGTGCAAAACGAAACTAAAAATACAGTGCCATTTGGAAACTATGAATTAAAATATATAGGAGATATGGAATGGAGATTAGGTTTTATTCGAGGATTGTGGTAACGGAGATGATGGAGGTATAGTGTATAATACTCATATTGCAAAATTAATTATTACAGATAAAATATAGCAAATTAAAATTGAATATTTAAGAAAATTATGGTATAATATGTAAAAGAAAGTTGGTGAAGTTGTGGAGGTAATTGTCCAAGAAATATACGAAAAAGTTTTTATGAATTTAAAACATAGTAATTTAGATATTTTTTTATGTGGAGGGGCAAGCACCAAAACAAAAAAATCTTATAGAGACAAACTTAGAGAAATATTAGATAACAAAGAGGATTTATCAATTTTATACCCTGAAGATATGTTTATGGAAATTCTCAATCGAAAAAAATCTGATTTACTGACTTTAGAAAAATTTTTAGCTAATAACAGTGATGTTCTCATTATTGTATGTGAAAGTCCTGGGTCTTTTGTGGAGCTTGGCGCATTTGTTAATAATAGTGAAACCTTCCCAAAAGTTGTAGTATTATTGAATTTTAAATACAAAAATGTAAAAAGTTTTATACGGCAAGGTCCTGTTGAATATGTGCGTAAAAATAATAAGAATAATATTATTTTTTATAATACTGATATTGATGCTACTATTAAAGAGTTAGATAAATGCATTGACAGAAAGTTTGGAAGTACTTGGTATAGAAAGAAAAATGCAAAAACAAAAGATTTACATTTAATTTCAGGGCAATACAATTTCATAATAATATTATTGTTTTTTTTACAGGAATTAGATATTAAATCTGTAGTATCAAATATAAAAAAGCTATATGAAAACAAAGGGTATATTATTGACGATTTTGAGTTTACATACACCTCAGCTGTAAGAAGATTATTCAAAGATGGTTTCATAAAAAAAGAAAATGGTAATTACTCACTTACTGAAAAAGGTTATTTTTATTCATATAAATTATTATCCGAAGTAAACTTAAAAAATCGCAGTCATATATTTGACAGCATACGCATAAGCGTATTACATAAGTTATATTATTAGCACCACTTTTCTTAGAACGTTATAGGAACATACTAGTTGGTAGTACATACCTATTTACGGGAAATGATTCGTTTCCCTAAGCTACTTAGCAAATGCGGAATTGCTCCAAAATCATGAGCAATTCCACGACAGTGAAATTGCTCCCAATTTTGGAGACAAAACACTAATGGTAAGAAAGTGGTGCTAATTTTATGAAAAAATATATTAATAAAACTGTGTTAGATTCGTTAAACTTACCAATTCTAACTAGTTTTCAAGATTTGGTTGAACAGTTGCGCCTTACTGACAAAAAAGTATATTGGGCAAGCTCAAATCATATCATAGATAAATATAACACATTCTATATTAAAAAAAGTAATGGCAACAAGCGTCGTATTGATGAGCCCAAGTATTCTTTAAAAATCATACAAAGATGGGTATTGGAAAATATTTTATATAAAATAAAGGTATCTCCTTATTCGTATGGATTTAAATATACAGAGGGTTCACCTTTAGTTGCCTGTAGTAATAAACATAGATTAAATTTATTTGTATTAAAAATGGATTTAAAGGATTTCTATCCATCGATCTCTAAAGAAAAAGTTTACTTTCAATTTTTGAACATAGGATACAATACTAAAGTTTCAAATCTTCTGACTAACATTTGCACTTACAACAATTCTTTACCTCAAGGTGCGGTAACCTCGGCGTATTTAGCTAATATTGTTTGTAGAAAGATGGATTATCGTATAGCAGGATATTGTAATAAACGGGAGATTGCCTATACTCGATATGCGGATGACCTTATCTTTTCAAGTGATAATAGAGAACTTCTACACAATACTTATGGAATGATTGAAAAAATAATTACAGATGAGGGTTTTACATTAAATAAAGACAAAACAACGTTTATGTCACCTAAAAACCATAAGAAGGTTTTAGGCATCACAATTAATGATAATCAAGTTAAAGCTCCAAAAAAATTAAAACGAGAAGTTAGAGCAAAGATTCATTATCAAATAGCTACATGTGATTACTCTGAACAAATGAAAACTAAGGGTTATATTTCTTACATTAATTCTATTGAGCCTAATTATAAGGAAAAAGTAACAAAATATATTACTGGTCTTTCAAAATCTCCACTATGTCTTTTTCCTAATGTGGTAAAAGCATATAATGATAATAAATACTTTTCTGAATTACCAAACATGATATTAAAATCTTATGGTGATTTTGTGCAACCCTCTTTGATTGAAGAATTTGAAGAACATATTAATAGCGAGTATCTTAAATATTTAAGTGAACACTCAAAATAACTAATTAATTGGATCTTGAAATTGTTGATAACAACAAATGATATGGAAAGGAAGTTGCCATCAAGGAACCACCAGCTATCTACGACATCATTATTGTCTATTCAAGGCATACGGAGGTAGTTTGTTTGTTGAAACGTAGCAAAAGTATTGAGAAATTTGAATATGAGCACAATGTTTTTTGATTTTTAAGGAAAAATAGGGGCAAAAATCGGACGGTTTTTGCCCCTTTAAAATGGGCGGAAATATGGATGGTATAGATGTAAAATGAAAATTATTATTACATATGGATCAACCAAATACAAGGCACCGGGTTTTTAAGCGCTTACAAAATTGGTAACGGTAGATTGACAGGATATGTTGTGAAGTAAAACATAGCACACTTTATATACCATATATTGGCATAAAGCTTTTTGAAATATTCCCTACTATCACGCATGTGGAGTGGAGAAGATAAACAGTTGAAAAATAAGGAGTTTGGGGGGAATTAGGCATAGTCGGAATTACGGAAACCCGTTAGTAGATAAAATAAATGACAAAATGTGTTTCAAAGAAATAAAATAGAATACAACCACATATATTGTGTGTTTTTAAGAAAAAATGAGGCAAATACCGAGCTAAAAATGGCGGTTTTTGCCTTTTTAAAATGGCCGAAATATAGATTACAAAGGGTGTTTAGAAGTAAAAATGTAATATATTAAAAATAAAACGTTGTTAATGAATAGATAACTTCATTACTTTTCCAATAAAATTTGATATAATTAATTAGTAAAATTTTGGGGATGAAAAATGGAGTCGAAAATAACGGTTTTCACCACTGAAAAATGGTGAAAATATAGATGACATGAGGTCTGAATTAAATGAAAACACTAAAAGCAATTACTCTATTAGCTATTTTTATAGGTGCAACCATATCAATCTATTTTGTGTTTAATATGTTTATTGAGAAAAACTTTCAAGGACAAGATGGCGTATTAGATATCCAGAGGATTGAAAAACAGGAGGTCATTAATGTGAATGGTGAGTTCTTAGTGGTTGATGGAATATTAACACCCGAAAAAATGTCTGCATACGTAAAAAACGAGCAGACTTTGGAAGCAAAGGTAAAACGATTGACATATAACGAGATACGTCAATATAATTTCTCCCAAGATTCTATAACGGCTTATATGAAAATACGAGGAGATTTATCTCACATTAATGGCCTTATAATTGAAGAAATTTATAGTGCTGCAAACGTCTTTGTTAATGGGACGTTAGTGGCTTCATCAGGAAATATTTCTGAGGAAGGGCATAGTATTTTGATGGCGAAAGAAAGTAAACTGGTTCAATTAAAAGAAGCAAAAGAATTTGAAATCGTTATGCAAATAAGTAATCCGGAACATATAGGTGGGCAATTAGAAAAACATCTATTTATTGGTGATTACAATGCTTTATTTAAACTTTGGAATTATAGATTATTATTCAAAAGTGTTCATAGTATTTTTTATTGTACTATGGGGCTTGTACTCTTGGGATTATTTATTCGTAACCAGAAACATTTGTTTTTACTTACACTTGGGATAGCGGGAATATTAAATGGTTATATTATCTTAACGTATTTTGAACCGTTTACTATATTTACACCTCGTGGAAGTATATATATAATCAACTCATATTTACAAGCTTTTCCCACGTTGGTAACTCAATTTTTAAGTGCCCTATCTATTATTTTATATATTAAAAAAGGTAAAGTATATGAATATCTAGAAAGGTTTGTACCAATTACTTTATTGCTTCTTATTTTGGGAATTATCTATGTTATCTTTGCACAACAATCGGCAGATGAATTTTATTTAGTGCTCTTATTTGCAGTGATGACATTTATGCTCTATGCTTTGATTCTCTTAGGTAAGACATACTTATTGGGAGAGCAAAAAGAAGCCTACTTGTATATTGCTTTTATGACCTATATTTTATCTTATGGATTGTTGATAAGTATTTCATTATCCAACTACAGTTTCGGCATATTATCTCAATATCCGATTTTATTGATGACTGGTCAATTTGCTTTTTATTTGATGATGTCCTATTTTATTATTACAGATTTTTCAAGGCAATTTTACTTAACAGAAATCAATGAAAACTATCTGGAGGAAGTTGTTCAAGAGAAGACGAAACAGTTGACAGAATCACTAAGATTACTTGAGAAAGAGGATGCATCAAGACGTCAATTATTATCCGATATATCTCATGATTTACGTTCACCGATAACGGTTGTCAAAGGTTATATAGAGCTTATCAATGCCGGAAAAATAGAGAAAGATCGGCAAGAACATTACATGGATATTATTTTAAAGAAGGTTAATTATATTGGTGATTTAGTGGAAAATATACTGTATTTAGCAAGGGTAGAACAGGGAAAGTCAACGGCAAAGGATATTGAAGCGTTGGATTTGATTATAAGTGAAGTGGTTGATACGTGTCAATATCATTCCCATAAAATTCAATGCGAACTTACTGAAAATATGCAACTTGAATGTGATTATGGACAAATCAAACGACTTTTTGTTAACTTAATTGACAATGCGATAGACTATAGTCCTGAAGGTTCAACGGTTTATATCCGTGGAAAAATAGAGGATAGTAGGTATCTTATAGAAATACAAGATAAAGGGATTGGTATTGACAATAAATACCTTGAGCAGATATTTAATCGCTTTGTGCGTGTTGATGCAACACGAAATAATGATTCAAAGCACTTTGGTTTGGGACTGGCAATTGTAAAATCCATTGTCGCAGGCCATGGCGGAACTATTCAATGTGAAAGTGTGGTGGGGGAGGGAACAACCTTCACAATATGCTTTCCGATGAAAAGAGGTGAATGATGAAAATAGTCATTGTAGATGATGATAAGGATATCGGTGAAATTCTTGAAATTGCTTTACAGGATGATGGGTATGATTCAGTAGCTTTTAGCGACAGCGAAGAAGCCATGGCATATTTATATCAAAATGAGTATGATATGGTTATTCTTGATATTATGATGCCAAGTTTAACCGGATATGATCTTTGCGATCGCATCCGTAAAATAAATGATGTTCCTATAATATTTATCACATGTTTAGACGATGATGAAAGCCTGACCAAGGCATTGGAACTTGGAGGAGATGATTACATTCGAAAACCCTTTAGTATTAATGAAGTGATGGCTCGTATAGGTGCTCACTTGCGTAGATATAAAATTAATTCAGAAAAACAAAGTGATTCATTTATGCGCAAACTAGGACCATATGCTTACAATGCCAAAGAGCGGACTGTAGAATACCAAAATGATAATGGCAAAGATAATAGAATCATTCGACTATCCCCATTACAAAATGATATTTTATGCTTTTTTGTAGATCATCCAAATGAAATACTGACATATAAAATGTTATATGAAGCAATCTGGAAAGAAGAGTACATTAATGATAAAGGGACAATCATGGTTCGGGTAAGCAGTATAAGAAGTAAACTGCCAAAGCTGGATATTGAGTCGATTCGAGGGCAGGGATATCGTATGATCATGAGTGAGCTATAACAAACAATAGAAAATAAAGTAACATCTTAGATATTTAAAACGTTGTATCTGCAATTAGCACAGAGGCAACGTTTTTTTATTGATGAATTCTAACAATTTGATAAGAAAAGTTATTAGTGGCATACATCGTGCTATTATCGAAATATAAATACGTCTTTTCATCAAATTATGCTAATTATATAAAGGCGAGCTATTCAGAAATATTTAAAGAAAAGGAGTGACGAATTTTGAAAAAAATAATCTCAGTTATATTAGCAATTATACTATTCTTTGGATTCTCCGGGGGGCAATTTAATCATGTTTATGCTGATCAGCTTGTCTATATCACCGGTGGTGCCAATTTCACATCTGCAACTTTACTAACAGACCAAAGTTCACATTTAACACTGATTCCAACAGAAGACTGGTCAATGGGGTGGGAGCTGTGGCATAACGATTACCCATATTTTAAATTTATTCCGACAGAATCAGGGGAATACACCCTTACGGTGACTGGATACGGCGAATCCGGTAGTTCAACATTTGGATTTCAGGTTAGTGATAATGACGGTAATTCATACTTAGACAATGATTCCACTAATATGAATTATGATTCTTCAAATCAAAGAAAAATTACAGTGCAGGCAGGCATAGCGTATTATATAAATATTGACATATCCACAAAAGAAACAACCTATTATGAGGTGGGATTTGATAAGCCGCTGCAATCTAAAGAAGGAGAAGATCAAACATCAGTACTCACCATTGACCCGATTGATGATATTACGGTAAATAGTTTAGAAGCGAATTTGCCCAGAGCCACAGTTCGAGATGAAAATGGAGATCTTGTTACTGGGAAGACGTTAAAATATACTAGTGAAGAACTAAGTGAATATGGCGCCAGAATAAGTAGCTCGGATCGATATATTGAATTAGGCAGCAGTACACCAAACGGCACTTATACAGTAACGGTTTCTTTGGCAGATGATTCCGCTAAACCAATCACATTTGATCTTATTTTAAGTAAACCATATATTGCATTAAATCCTGAATCAGTAGATCTGGTAAAAGGAAAAGATACTGATTTCTTTGTTGAATTTCCTGCGGTGGCTGTTTATGACAGTGAGGGTAACCTAATGGCTGATGTTGTATGTGAGATCATAGGCGGCGATTTTGAAGCTTTAGGTGCTTATATTATAGAAGAAGATGATGATGAAGGAGATGGCGAAGAAGCCGGATTTCAATTAAGCAAGGAGATACCGTTAGGAACTTATCGTTTATTTTATGGCTTACGGAGCGAAAGAATGATGGAATTAAGTGATAGCAAAAGAATGCCGGATTTAATCAGTGAATATAAAATTATTGTACGCAATCCAAAAATTAGCTATGTCGCAGGAACAGGTGGAAGTATAACAGGTGAAACTTCACAAACGGTTGAGCCTGGTGCAAACGGAACTGCGGTAACAGCAGTGGCTAACGATGGATATACTTTCTCCCAGTGGAGCGATGGTGTTATAACAGCCTCTAGGGCGGATGAAAATGTAATAAGAGATATAAGCGTTATTGCACAGTTCATAGCAACGGTAAGTTCTTCTGGTGGACGAAGCGGTGGGGGTAGTCATTCCAATACAACGATCCCGTCAAGCCAAAAATCAGTAACTGTGATTGTCAACGGGCAACGGCAGGATGCTGGAAAAGAAACAACGATAACCGAAGATGGTAGATCCACTGTTACGGTAGAAGTAGATAACAAAGTAATTGAAAATAAAATAGACGAAGCAATCAAAAGTAATACAATGAACAATGATAATTTATTTCAGGTTCCCATTGAAGATACCAAATCAGATACTGCTAAGGTTGGGATGACAGGCGACATTGTCAAGAAGCTGGAAGAGAATAATTTTGATGTTTCTGTTAAACGGGATAATGTGGAATATGTAATTCCTGCGGAAGAATTTACAATAAGTAAAGTTGCAGAAAATCTTGGCTTAGAAGAAGAGAAACTTGCTGATATTAAAGTGGAAGTGAAAATCACTAAGCTTGATGAAAAGGTGGTTGAAAAATATAACGAAGTTGCGAAGGCAAACGGAGCAGAGCTAGTATTCCCACCTGTAGAATTTGAAATTGTAGCAAAGACTACCAAAACAGATGGCACAACGAAGGAACAGTCAATCAACAAGTTTAGCAACTATGTAGAAAGAGTCATGGAGATTCCCACAGGGGTTGACCCAAGCAAAATTACCACAGGCATTGTGTTTAATTCAGATGGAACTTATAGCCATGTGCCGACAACACTATATCAGAAGGATGGAAAGTGGTATGCAAGTTTGAATTCCTTGACAAACTCAAACTACTCAGTTGTCTGGAACACTATTATAGTGAAATCCGTGGAGAATCACTGGGCCAAGGATGCAGTCAATGATATGGCGTCAAGACTAGTAATCTTTAATGTGGATACTTTTGAGCCGAACAAGGCAATAACAAGAGCAGACTTTGCAGAGTATATTGTAAGAGCATTAGGCATCTATAGACAAGGAACGTATGAAAACAAATTTAAGGATATTAGTGCGACAGGAGATAGAACCCTTGCGATACTTATAGCAAATAAGTACGGAATCGTAACCGGGTATTCAGATGGAACCTTTAAAGGAGACAATCAGATAACAAGAGAAGAAGCCATGACCATGTATCAAAGAGCGATGAAGATTACAAAACTTACCCAAAGTGATGCAAGCCGTTACCAAAACTATACGGATTATACAAAGGTAAGCGGCTGGGCAGCAAATAATGTTAAGGAAGTACTTGGAGCACATGTCTTCAATGGAACCACAGCAACGACAATTTCACCGAAATTAAGTTTATCTTATGCGGAAGCAGCACAGGCAATAAAAAATCTTTTGGTAGAATCGAAGTTAATTAATAAATAATGATGTGAAAAGGAATGCTATGAACTGATATGCTCCCTTCTAGGAAGACAAGTGAAATAATAAAATACTTGATACTTAGACGGGAGCATTTTGTATATCTAAAATATCAGCTCAAGATAAAATCTATTATTGTAAGCAATATATAGACGAAAAAAGGGTTCAAGGGCAAATAGCAGAATTAACTAATATAAGTAAGACATCAGTTCAAAGATGGATTGTGAAATACACTATTTACTAAATGTTTTTTTACTAGCAATTTTTTCCGCCAAGGAATCACCAGATACTTATGACATCATTATTGCGTGTACAGTTAAAAAAGATAGATTACAAGTAAAGTTTTGAATTTAATGTTGGTTATTAGAGTATATTTAGAACTAAGAGAATTATTTTTAACGGCTGACTTTGTGAAATGTGAAAAAGCAGAAGTTTACTCTATGGATTTTAAGTAAAGTAAGTCAAAAAATTAAAGCGGTTGATTAATCCTAGAAAATGTCAGGATTTTTGTCAAGGTGTTCTTCATTTGACGCATACCTATTAGAAAACATAAAATTGATTGTAAACCAATCATGTGTATGGGAGCAAACCATATGTCCGTGATATTTTGAAACTATTGAAGCGATAGAACGCATACCTATACCGTGACCTTGTTTTAGAGAAATAGGCATGCCATTATTGTTAAATAAAATTTCTCCAGTAAAATAATTTTCTACAATAATCGCTAGTTTGTTATCATCATACCTTGTTGTAATGCATATTTTTCTTTGTTCTTTAGGCTGTTGGATACTGGCATTGATGGCATTTTCCAAAACATTAGCAAACAATAGAGCCATGTCATTGCTATTCCAAGGAATCTTTTGAGGAATATCAATTTCTGATATAATTTCTATGTGTTGTTTTTGAGCCTTGCTGGTATAGACCAATAGGGCAGAATTAATAACTGAATTTTTACAGAAAATAATAGGTTTTGTATTTTCAAGGTCATCATTTAGTTGATTAAGAAGTAATGAAGCAGCAGCTAGGTCTTTGCATGCTATGAGTGTAGATAGCATCTGTATGTGATGGCGAAAGTCATGGCGCAGGATTTGAAGTTTTTCATCATTTTCATGGATAGTTGAAGCCTGATGGCTGATAGCTTTCATTTGAATGTTCAAAAGCTGGTTTGTTGATTTAAGTGTGAACTTTTCTTCAAGTTGTTTAAAATCAAGATTAACACATTTCCATAATATAAAGATAGTAATGCCCATTATTATTCTCGCGATAAGCTGAACAGAGGAGCTAATCCAATTATGACTCATGGTAGTAATGACAGTGCTAAGCCAAAGCAAGTTAGGGATAAACCATACAAGATTCCAGTGGTAGTTGTATTCTGCAGAAATCTTTAAGTAGAAAGAGTCTTTAATAAAATGCCATAGAGGGTAGGCGGTAACGACAAAGAGCAGTAAAAAGAGAAAGCTTTGAGATATAATCTGTTTGTTTACAGTCAGATGAGGGGCAAAGTGACTCAGCAGAATTGCTACAAATGAATGAAGGACAAGGCAGTAGCTACCCTGCATTCCATAGACAAAGGCGTGTTGAAAAAACATATTCTTCAGAATAACACAGTTAATACATAGGTATATAACTGCCCCAAGAGGCACAGCGATTCTATATATTGAAGGAGTCAGAGAAATACGGAGTGCAATAATATAAAGAACCGTAAATTGAAAAATAAAGAAAAGTATATAACAGTTCAGCAACTGTTTTTTTTGTTTTTGTGTGAATAACTTTGAAAAAGGAATATAGCGTAAAATTAGGCCGGGTATTTGTGTTAGTGCTACTGATAAAACTGTAAAGAAAATTTCCATAATGATTACATTCCTCGCTTCTTAACAAAATATGTCATATGATTTTCAAGTACTATAGCTTTTTTCCTTCTGCTGATAGGTAATTTTTCGCCTGATTTCAGAATGAAGTCATCGTTATCAGGCCTATCGATATAGTCCATGTTGATGATAATATTTCGGTAACATTCTAAAAATCGGTTATCAGCAAGAAAAATAGGCTGGTAGTCCTTAAACTTTCCTAAAACTGTTAAATTCATATCTGTAAGATGAATATAAGTAGTACGACCAATACAGTCTATGTATACAATATTTCTATAGTGTAAATATATCTCACCACAGTCAGTAGTGACTGTAATACCAGCTTGATCCATCAAGAGTTTGCTAGCAGCATAATCTAATGCTGTATAGAAAGCAGGTAAGTGATCAGAAATAGGTTTCATAATATAACCAATAGCATGGACACTGTAGCCATCTAGCTGATGCTCGTCACTGGTTGTGAAAAATATAATATTACAGTCTTTGTCAAATGTAGCAATGCGTTTAGCTACGTCAATACCTGTTATTTTATCCATATATATATCTAAAAAAACGATTTCATATTTGCCAGGAGAATAATTTTCTAAAAAACTTTCGCCGGTTTCATACTCCTCAAAATCAGGTGCGACGTCATATAGAGTTTTTCTGTCATCAAAATACTGCGAGGCAAGTTTTTGAACCAAAGTACGTTCCTTTTTTAAATCATCAACAATCGCAATCTTCATGGTAAACCTCCTCGATTTTATAACTATATGAATGTAATTATACTATAAAAATGGTGGCTTGGCCACACCGCTATGGAACCCTATGGTTCCCTTCGGCGCTTATTTCATTCGCTGAGCACCCTCCCTTATAGGCAAAGAGGCTTTCGCCCCTCTGCACTTCCTCATTTTATATAATAGAAAAATGTTTCCTATTATATAAAATAGGGGTTCTGACTACCACTCAGTCTCCATAGAGACCGCACAGTTAAAAGCCATTGAAGACTCAGGTAAAATTTGATACTTTGGTTAAAGCAATCTATAAAGACTTTAATTTAGTATGTTAACGAAAAATGTTATGAATAGAGGGACTAGAATGAAAATAGCTATCAGTGCAAATCAGGAGGATGCAAAACTTTTGAGAAGATTGGTTCTGGATTATTGCACAGAATATAATTACTATCCTAATATTGAGCTTTTTGAAAATAGAGAAAGAATTATACAATCTATGATGAAAATAAGCTATGAAATTGTGATAGTAGCCATAGACAGAGCTAAGGGGATGGAAGCCGTAAAACATATCCACCTTCGAAATCCGAAGGCGAATATTATTTGGTTTTCGGACGATGAAGATTTTGCAGGATTTGCTTTTGAAAACGGAGTAAAGCAGTTTGCACTTCGTCCTATAAGCAAAGAAAAACTGGAGGAAGGACTTCAATGTAGTGGGATTATGCCTGAAAGATCAAACCTGTGTAGTGTACATCTAAAAGGCTAAAGTTTTAAAATACAGTCATATTACCAGAGTGATTCATAAAAAATGTGGCTTTGCTACTTCGCTTTTATAGAATAGGAAAATTTAATAATATTCCCATTTTATTATATAAAAAATAGTTTACGATAACATACTGCATGTACAATAGATGCTTAAATATATATGAAAATTACGAGGAGGAAGGTTATGAAAGTAAAAATGAGGATACATCGAAGACTGGCTATTTTAATGGGTTTATGTATGGTAATAAGCCTGATGCCTGCAATGCCTGTAATGGCAGAAACAGTGCCAGATACTTCGGTATGGAGTGGAAGCGCCGAAGGTGACTTTCCAGCAGATGGTGGTACAGAAGGAAATCCATACATTATTAAAACAGCAGAGCAGCTAGCCTATTTGGCACAGCAAGTAAAAGACGGAACAGATTATGCAGGTAAATATTTTGAACTGCAAAATGATATTGTACTAAATGAAAATGTATTAAATGGTGCAGGAGAACTAAATGCGGAGGGTACAACTTGGACACCTATGGGCAATGAGGCACATCATTTTACAGGAAACTTTAATGGTAGGGGTCATAGTATCAAAGGAATTTACATTAAAGATGGTAGCTTGAGCTATGTAGGTCTATTTGGTTATACAGATAATGCAACAATAGAAAATCTACATATTGAAGATAGTTATATATATGGAAAAAATTATGTAGGAGGAGTGGTTGGCAGAAATGATAGTGGAAGTATAAGTAATTGTAGTAATAGTGGAACTATAGACGGAGATACTAACGTAGGGGGAGTAGCAGGTTACAATATACGAGGAAGTATCAGTAACAGCAGCAATAGTGGAAAAATAAATGCGAGAGGTGCCACAGCAAATTATGCAGGAGGAATCATAGGCTGGAATAATATTAATGGAAGTATAAGTAATTGTAGCAATAGTGGAAAAATAAATGGAGCAAGGAATAATATAGGAGGAATAACAGGCGCTAATAGAGGTAGTATAAGTAATAGCAGTAATAGTGGAACTGTAAAAGGAAATGGTAATGTAGGAGGAGTAGTAGGTTACAATGAGGGTGGAAGTATAAGTAATAGCAGTAATAGTGGTACAGTAAGTGGAAGTGAAAGTATAGGAGGAGTAGTAGGTGAAAGTGGACAGTATAAAGCTCCGTCAGCTCCTCATGGAACGCCTGGAACGCCTGGAAATATCAGTAACAGCAGCAATAGCGGAGAAGTAAAAGGAAAGAAGCAAGTAGGAGGTATTGCAGGCATTAATGGCAGATCTAAGATAGTGAGCTGCCGTAATAGTGGCGCAGTAAAGCAAAAGCAAGATGGAGCAGAAGGACTCGGTCAGGTAGGAGGCATTGCGGGCGACCAAACTGGTACCACGGCAGATATAGTTATAGAAAATTGCAGCAACAGTGGCAGTATAAGTGGAGAAGGCGGAGATGAGCTAAGGATAGGAGGAATAACAGGTAGACAAAATGGAACGATACAATATTGTAGTAATAGTGGGAGTGTAAGTGGGAGTGTAAGTGGAGAAAGTTCTACGTTAGAGATAGGAGGATTAATAGGTTGGCAGGAGTCAGGAACGATACAATATTGTAGTAACAGTGACAGTATAAGTGGCACCGCTATAAGTGTAGACAAGTTATATATAGGAGAATTAATAGGGAAGCAAGATTCAGGAACAATAGATTCATGTTTTTATAAAAAACTTGATGATATAAGAATCGTTGGGAAAAAAGAGGATAAGGATGTGAGTAATTGCCATACGTTAGATATTGTTACTGACGCTATAGAGACACTTAACGGTACAGATAACCAAGAAAAATGGATTACTGATGCGAAGGGTTATCCCATGGTAGCAATTTCTCAAATGCAGCTACAATTGGAAGATGTATGTCTGGATGATGTAACTTATAAGTCTTCTGAAACAAAGAGTATAACATATAAAGTGACCAATACAGGAAATACAAAAATTAAAGACTTAATAGTCAATTTATCAGGTGCCGATTTTGAAGAAAGCAACATTAATCCAACAGGGCTTGAACCTAATGAAACAGCAGAATTTACGGTTAGCTTAAAAGCAGGCAAGGCCGTTGGTATCTATACAGCAAGCATTGATGTATCGGGTAATGTTGATGCATTGGGTGAAAGTATAGATGGAGAAACTCTCAAAACTACTGAATTAAGCTTTAGTCAAAATGTTAATAAAGCTACGTCAAAACTTTCTGAGATAGAAGCAACGGACGAAACTATTGAAGGTTTTAAGGATGGCAGCTTAACGAATGTAACAACAGAGATGGAATATATGAAATATAAAGAAGGTGAAGAGGGTACTTACACATCTATTACAGATACAGATATTACAGAAGATGAAACAATTACTGGACTTGCACCAGGCACATATAGTGTACGCTATCAAGATAGTTTCGCTGATAATTATGAGGGTGAGAATATGTCAGTTACACGAACTATTAATAAGGGTGTAGCTGCAATATATAAATTGGAATTAACGACAAATGACAGTTTTCAAGATTTGACTTATGGGTATGAAAAAGGAAATAGTGCGACCTACACCATAACCAATGCAGGAAATACAACAGTCAGTGCCTTAACAGTAAGTGCTTTAAAAGTATCTTTACCTGAAGAAGCAAAAGCTGATTTTAAAGTAAGTGATCTTAATGTATCAAAACTTGAACCTAGTGAAACAGCAACATTTACTATTACATTTCAGTCAGGAAAGCCAGCAGGTAGCTATGAAGCAAGCATTGATGTATCAGGCAAAACGCCCCCATTGGGTGATGAGATAAGTACGAATACAAGCATTACTCAAAAAGTAAATAAGGCAGCGTCAAAGTTGTCTCAGATAGGAAAAACAAATGAAACAATAAAAGGTAGTGGTGATGGCAGCTTAACGAATCTAACAACAGAAATGGAATATAAGAAATATAAAGAAGGTGAAGAGGGTACTTACACATCTATTACAGAAACAGATATTACAGAAGATGGAACACTCACTGAACTTGCACCAGGCACATATTATGTACGTTATCAGAGTAGTTTTGCTGATAATTATGAAGGTGATAATACACCAGTTGCATTAACTATTGAAGAACCAAGATATGAACTAAAATTAGAGGGAGACAGTAGTTTACCAGTTTTAACTTATGGGTATGAAAAAGGAAATAGCGTAACCTACACTGTAACCAATGCAGGAAATACCACAGACAGTGGCTTAAAAGTAGATTTATCTGGAGATGCAAAAGATGCTTTTGAAGTAGTAGCGCTAAGTGCTACGGAACTTGCACCTAATGCTACTGCAAACTTTACAGTTACATTAAAATCAGGAAAAGAAATAGGCACTTATACGGCAGAGTTAAAAGTGGAAAGTAATACAACAAGTGCCAGCCTAACAATTACTCAACAAGTTAAAAAATCCAGTGGAGGCTCTTCCAGCGGCGGTCATAGTCATAGTGGCGGCAGTACTGTAGGCCAGACAGAACCTGCAACACAGGAGGAAAACCCATCACAGAATGAAACGCCAAAGAGCCTTGAAACGGTTAAAAAGGACGGAGCAGAGAAAGCTAAAAGCTTTAAGGATGTAAAGGAAAACTCATGGTATTATGAAGGAACAGCTTATGCTTTAGGAAGCGAGTGGTTTGCAGGAACGACAAAAAACACCTTTAGTCCAAATAATTCAATGACAAGAGAAATGTTCAGAATTGTACTTGGAAGAATGGGTGCAGATGTAAATGATCTTATGGACAACGACAGACTAAAGGAAAACATTACAAGAGAGCAGCTGGCAACATTACTTTACAGAATGGCACAGGAAAAAGAGCTTGTAAAGACAGGCAGTCAGAATACCCAAAATATTTCTAATTTTACAGATTACACTCAGGTTTCTGCATGGGCTAAAGAAGCTATGGCATGGGCTAATGCACAGGATATTATAAAGGGAGATGACAAGAATATGCTTAAGCCTAAGTCAGGAGCATCTAGAGCAGAGGTTGTAGTAATACTTATGAGATTTGATACCATAATCAGAGATAATTAACGAAAAAAGTTTTAACAAAATAAGTATATTAAAATTTATCCATTTATTTAAAATTAAAAGGCTAAGCATTAGGTCAACTTAAAACCTACAGACTTAGCCTATTTTAGTGCCATTAAAGTGTAAATGTTAAACACATCATTAGTAATTTAATATTTGCACTTGTATTTATAATAAGGGAAAGTAATTGGTATAGTCAACCTGTTTTTGGTTTTTTCATCCGTCAGAAAAACTGTCAACTACCCCTTATTCTAAACATTCGATTAAGCAGGTTGAAACTCATAGATGAGCTTTAGTGTAACGAACTAAAATGTGCTAATCTATTTATAAGACCAAGGTATATTCGTAGCTGTAATTAATCCATTTAAGATGTAACAATATTGTAATTAGAGATTAAGGACTATAAAAACGGAGAATGAAGGTGTATATTAAGAACTAAAATCTTAGTAAGGCAATATAGTCATTATATGAGAATGAGAATTGAAAGTGTGCAATTCCTTACAATCTTTTGGATTATACAATGCCTGGGATTAAAGGATTGCTAAAAGGGTGGAAATAAGTAAATGGGAAAGATTATTAGAGGGTTTATGTTATAAAAAAGGGCAGAAGATTAAGATTATCAAAAAACTAGAAAATCTATTTTAATAAATTTGAAATTACTGACGTAATTTTAGAAATATGTTAAAATAAAACAAAACTAAGAAACGATACAAATCTGTTTCAATTAAGGAGAAACAATTTTATTTAAGAAACGAATTTAAGTATTTATGACATAGGAAATGTCATAAATAATAACGAGGACTAAACGTATAATGACAATAATAGTTGGCCTCTATTACCATGATATTGTAAATAAAGTCAGATAAAATGAGTTGAAAGATTGGACAATAAAGCGTTTATTATTTATGTGGGTTTTTATTCCACATATCCTATTTGAGGGGAATTATATGGATAAATTGAAAAAAATAAGAAAATCGCTTATACTCACCGGTTTCGGTCTTTTGATTTTGGAGACTGTGAAAAAAAGTCTGTAAAATATTAAAACTATATAGCTTTCTATGATAAAATCAAATTATTATAGGAGGCTATTTTTATGGCAAAGAAAAATGTGTACAAAGTTGGTCCATTGACCGAAGGGAAGAAAAACATTATTGCAAGTTTAATTGAAGAGTATGATATCGAAACAGCAGAAGATATTCAAGATGCTTTGAGAGATTTGCTTGGAGGTACTATTAAAAGTATGATGGAATCTGAAATGGATGATCATTTAGGCTATAGCAAATCAGAAAGAAGTTCTAATCCTAACT
>NZ_AUFC01000040.1 GCF_000426305.1 Anaerovorax odorimutans DSM 5092
TTTAGGAGAGGACTTAAAGGAGTAATTCTTGAACTTACTTTAATTTCTTGTGGTTACAACTTATATAAATATTACAATAAGCGAAATCGAGTTGCATTGGTGGCATAATAGAAATCGAAAAATAGCCTTCAAAAAGATAACTCCTTATTTTGTGCACTCATTTTTCAATGATATATATTGAAAGCACTATAAAAATTAAAAATCCATCATCATCGAAATTATCTCCGATGATGATGGATTTTTTTAGAGACTTATTTTACAGCCCCTTTTTATTTAATCATATGTATTTAAAAATTCTTATTTCATTAATTATTATACATTCAGCAAAGCTTTTTTATCAAGTACTTTCTTATATTCTGAATCCATTTCCATCATGCCCATATAAAAATTATATTCATCGGCAAGTTTTATATAATCGTCGGGTTCAAAACATTCTGGACCTAATACACCTTTACCGTTCCACTTTCCTGTAGCAAGGAGTTCCAGTGCAATAACAGGATTATACGCCGTCTGACCAACAACACAACCACAACCAATTTCATTCATAACTTCTTCATTATCAGTTGTCTGATAAATGAATATTTTTCTTTCCAGACCATCTTTTTTTCCAGTAACTGCTGTACCCACACAGCATTTACCTTTTAGCTTATCAGCCACTTCTGTTGGACTTGGAGCTACCATTCCAACAACATCTCTAGGCGACAAATCCGTTCCATTAATTTTAGAATGTTTATCATCAAGTCTTAAAGCCTTAACATTTTTAAGCATAGTAATAAATTCAGATCCAAGCCCATATTTAAAGCTCATCTTTTTTGCAGCATCACCCATATATCTTGGTAACATAACCATTTCTTCATGTTCAACATTTACAAGCTCCTGCTCTCCAATACCGTCCGGGAAAGTAAATAGCTCAGGTTCGGAAAATGGTTCTACCGTATAAATACCTTTATCTTTCTCCCATTTAAAAGGAGGATTTAAACATTCATCTATAGTGGTCCAAATTGAAAAACCAAATGTAATATCATACCCTTCCGCTGTTAAATTTCCACCATCCTTAATACTAATCTCATCAATTTCATCAAAATAATGCTTTTGTGCATATTTTGCAAAAACATTTACTGCTCCCGGGTCCATCCCTATACCAACCAGAGCTAGAAGATTTTTCTTTTCCCAGTCTCCATGCTTTTCAAATTGATAATCGCCCATTTTAATATTAGTCTTATTATATGGATCTGTTGGATGTGGTACTGAAAGAGTCAATGCCATATCCATATAGTTTACTCCACATTCATAAGCCACATCAAATAAATTTTCATTAAAACTTGGGTCACATGCATTAAAAATAATATCTACATCATATTTCTTTGCTAAAGCTTTAACTTCTTCCTTATCTCTTGCATTTACCTTTTCGGCCGGAAACCTTGAATCATTGATTCGCTTTGATACTGCCTGTGCTCTTTCTAAATCGTAATCAGAAAGTACCATTAAGTCTAACCAATCACCTTTTTGGTCTCTCTTACTTGCTATAACAGCCGCCGCTTCACCGACTCCACCGGTTCCCACCATTAAAATTTTCAAAATTTCGCCTCCAAACGATTATAAATTTTCAGGTAAATAATTTACCCTAGCAATTTCCCGTGAGGCAGAGCTTTGCTAAGCGAGATGAAGTTCAGCAAAGTACCCCTCAGTACTCTGCTATATATATTTTACAATACCCTAAGCAAGTGGTCAAGATAAAGTTGACAGAAAAATCAAACATCTTTAAGGGCATTAGCTTTAATAATAAAAATACGAGGTCTATACCTCGTATTTTTATGACTAATATTTTATTTTACATTTAATAAAACTTTTTTATCCAATACTTTTTTATATTCTGAATCCATTTCCATCATGCCCATATAATAATCATATTCATCTGCCAGCTTAATATAATCATCCGGATTAAAACATTCAGGACCTAATACGCCTTTTCCCTTCCATTTTCCTGTAGCTAATAATTCTAATGCAATAATTGGATTATATGCTGTCTGAGCAACTACGCAGCCGGAACCTATTTTATCCATAACCTCTTTATTATCAGTTGTCTGATAGATAAATATTTTTCTTTCAAGTCCATCTTTTTTCCCTATGACCTGAGTTCCTACACAGCATTTTCCTGTTATTTTATCTGCAATATCCACAGGATTAGGTGCTACCATGCTGACAACGTCTCTCGGAGTCAGCTGTGTTCCTTTTACCTTATTATGTTTATTGTCAAGGCCCAATGCTTTTAAGTTTTTTAACATTGTAATAAAATCTGAGCCTAGCCCATATTTAAAGGTCATTTTCTTTGCCACATCACCCATATATCTAGGCAGCATTACCATTTCTTCATGTTCAACATTTACAAGTTCCTGTTCACCTATTCCATCAGGGAAGGTAAACAATTCCGGTTCAGAAAATGGTTCTACCGTATAAATGCCTTTATCTTTTTCCCATTTATACGGAGGATTTAAACATTCATCAATGGTTGTCCAAATAGAAAAACCAAATGAAACATCATAACCTTCTGCCGTTAAATTGCCACCATCTTTAACGTTAATTTCATCTATTTCATCAAAAAAATGTTTATGAGCGAATCTTGCAAATACATTTACAGCTCCTGGATCAATTCCAACCCCTACAAGGGCTAATAATCCCTTCTTATCCCATTCTTCATGTTTTGCAAACTGATAATCACCCATTTTAATATTTGTTTTATTATATGGATCAGTTTCATGTGGTACTGCTAAACTCAATGCCATATCCATATAATGAATACCACATTCATAAGCCACATCAAATAAATTTTCATTTAAACTTGGATCACATGCATTAAACAAAATATCAATATTATATTTTTCTATTAAGGCTTTTACATCTTCTTTATTTTCTGCATCTACCTTTTCAGCCGGAAACCTTTTATCTCCAATTTTCTTTGATACCATCTCAGCTCTTTCCAACGTTCTGTTGGCAAGTACCATTAATTCCAGCCAATCACCTCTTTGGTCTCTTTGACTTGCAATTACCGCTGCTGCTTCGCCAACACCACCGGTTCCTACCATTAAAATTTTCAATTTTTTACCTCCAAAAAAAGCGTAAATTACATCTAAATATTTCTATTCTCCCATATTGACAGTTAATTATTCTATGTTTATCTAATAACAATATGATTTCTAATATATTTTACCTCTCTCTTATGACAATTTTTAAAATAAAAACTTTCGAAATATTTAAAATGTTGTTGTCTTTTAATATTTTACCTTAGTAGGATCCTATTGGTCAACAAGATAATTATAAAATTCAAACAAACAAATACAAATTTATTAAATTAGATCTAATAATTCTTCTGCTTTCTCTATAATGTAATCCGGTGCATCAGGACCATTTTTATCTTCTTCATTTACAGCAAGGGCCCATCCTACAAGGACGGATTTTACTCCTGCATTTTTTGCACATAAAATATCAAACATACTGTCACCTAACATAATAGCTTCTTGAGGCTTTGCGTTGAGTTTTTCAAGTGCGATATTTATAGGCTCAGGGTCAGGTTTATGTTTATTTGTATCTTCACAAGTTACAATTGCATCAAAATAGTCATTTAAATCATATTTATCCAAGCCCTGTTTTGTGGTGTACATCATTCTTGATGTTACCACTGCGGTTTTATATCCTTCTTTCTTTAATTTTTTTAATAACTCTATTACTCCAGGGAAAACAGTAATCAAATCACTGAAATTTTCATAATGGTAGCTTCTGTAAATTTTCACTCCCTCATCTACAGGAACATTGGGAAGTAATTTTTCCATAGTAATAGCTAAGGGTTCACCAAATGTATTTATAATTTCATCTTCAGTTCTTTCTTTACCCTCTAAAGTTCTGAAAGTATGCTGCCATGAATTAATAATTACACCATTTGTATCCATTACTGTTCCATCAAAATCAAATAATATTGTATTTATTTTTTCCATATTTTTTATACTCACCTATCCTCTTAATAACTTTTATTATAACCATATAATATCATAATTCTTTTTTTATATCAAAATGTGTAGTTAACATTACCTAAATAAAAAAGTAAATTGATAAAATAATATTTATTAAACACAAAAAGGTTCCCCTGCTTTTGCAAACGAACCTTATGTTAAAAAGTTTTTATTAAATTAATTTATAGATCAGCCAAACATAGACAGCATAACTCCTGCTGCTACTGCAGATCCAATAACACCTGCAACATTAGGACCCATTGCATGCATTAACAAATAATTTGTTGGATTATACTGCTGACCAACTTTTTGCGATACTCTGGCTGCCATAGGTACTGCAGAAACTCCTGCGGATCCTATAAGCGGATTTATCTTTCCTCCTGTTAAAAGGTTCATCAATTTAGCAAGAAGTACACCACCGGCAGTTCCTATACAGAATGCCATAATTCCAAGTATTACAATTTTAATTGTTGCTGCAACTAAGAAAGTAGGACCTTGTGCTGATGCTCCAACAGAAATTCCTAATAAAATTGTAACTATGTTAATTAATGAATTAGCTGCTGTATCAGATAATCTTGTTGTTACTCCACTTTCTTTAAATAAATTTCCTAACATAAGCATACCTACAAGTGGTGCTGCGGCAGGAAGAATTAATACAACAATAATAGTTACTATAATTGGGAAAAGAATTTTTTCTTTTTGTGATACAACTCTTAATTGGTCCATCTTTATGACTCTTTCCTTCTTTGTTGTAAGAGCTTTCATAATAGGAGGTTGAATAACCGGCACAAGAGCCATATATGAGTATGCTGCTACTGCAATTGCACCTAATAAATGTGGTGCTAACTTTGTAGTAAGGAATATGGCAGTAGGTCCATCTGCACCGCCTATAATTGCAATAGCTGCCGCTTCTTGCGCATTAAATCCACCTAAATACGGGAAAAGCAATGCCCCAAGAAGTGTAAAGAATATTCCAAATTGAGCTGCTGCTCCTATTAATAAAGATTTAGGATTTGCAATTAATGGTGCAAAATCTGTCATTGCTCCTATTCCTAAAAAAATCAAAGGCGGGAAAATCCCCAGTTTATTAAAATGATAAAAATGATTGAATAATCCACCTTCGTCAAATATACCGGTTAACGGAAGATTTGACAACAGCATCCCAAAAGCTATTGGGACCAACAGGAGCGGCTCAAAGCCCTTTTTGATGGCTAAGTATAAAAACAGCAATGCAACGCCTATCATAATTGCACTTTTGTAATCCATATTAAGGATACCAGTAGTTCCTAAAAAATCTTTTATTGTCTGTAACAACATAGATCTCTTTCTCCTTTCCACAACGGTTTTCAAAATTTTCGGTAAATTATGACGATAAAATAGTAACACATACGTATATCAATTACAATAAATTATAAGATTAATACTGTATACATCTTACTAAATTTTCATGGTTAAAGCAACTTTTTGCTTTTCAAAATCTATGTTTAAAATTTTAACTTTTACTGTATCCCCTACACTTACTACATCCATAGGATGTTTTATATATTTATCACTTATTTGCGAAATATGGACTAACCCATCATTTTTCACTCCTATATCCACAAAAGCTCCAAAATCCACTACATTTCTCACCGTTCCTGTAAGTTCCATATCTATTTTTAAATCTTCAAAACTTAAAACATCATTTCTGAAAACTACAGTGGGAGCATCTTCACGAGGATCTCTTGCCGGTTTTTTTATTTCACTTACGATATCTGTTAAAGTCATTGACCCTATACCAATATCTTCTGCCATTTTTTCAATGCTTTTTGAAAGGCTTTTTTTACTATCCTTTTTATCATCTACCAACACTGCAAGGGCAGCTAATCCTTTGCCATGACCGTTCTCCAATTTCTTTTTCTCTGACGGATACATTTTCAGAATTTTATCTTCTATCTGTTTTGAACCACCCTTTGATATTTCCACTTTGTCAATTTCTAATTTATTCAACATGGATTCAGCTGCTTCATAAGATTCCGGATGTACCGATGTACCGTCTAAAGGATTCTCTCCTTCAGAAATACGCATAAATCCAGCACATTGATTAAATGTTTTTTCACCTAATTTTGCTACTTTTTTTAATTCTTTTCTATTTTTAAATTTACCGTTTTCCTCACGGTAAGCAACTATGTTTTTAGCTATTCCTGCATTTATACCTGCAATATATGAAAGAAGGGATGCTGATGCGGTGTTTAAATCAACCCCCACTCTATTTACGCAATCTTCCACAACGTTGGTAAGTGCACTATCCAAAAGATTTTGATTTATATCATGTTGATACTGACCAACACCAATATGTTTTGGTGATATCTTTACTAATTCAGCCAATGGATCTTGAAGTCTTCTTCCTATTGACATTGCCCCTCTAGTAGTAACATCTAAATCCGGATATTCTTCCGTTGCAAGTTTAGAAGCAGAATAAACGGATGCTCCAGCCTCATTTACAATTGTATAGCTCACATTTGTAAGGTTATTCTTTTTTATAAAATCAGCAACGACTAATTCTGTTTCTCTTGATGCTGTTCCATTACCAATTACTATTACATTACAATCATATTTTTCTATAAGTTTCAAAAGAACTCGCTCTGTACCGGCTATATCTTTTTTAGGTTCTGTAGGATAAATTGTAGTGTAGGCTACAAGTTTTCCCGTTTCATTAAGAACTGCCACCTTACAGCCTGTCCTGTAACCTGGGTCAATGCTTATTATTTTCGCATTTTTTACAGGCGGAACCATTAAAAGTTTTTCTGTATTCTTTGCAAATACTTTTACAGCTTCCTTCTCCGCCCTCTCAGTAAGCAAATTTCTCATTTCTCTTTCAACTGAAGGTGCCATAAGTCTTTTATAAGCATCTTCAATAGTATTGTTCATAACCTCTGCAAAAATGGACTTTTCATTTTTTATACAAGCTTCCTTTAAAAACTCATGTATGTATTCAACTGAAACTTTTACTTTTACTTTTAATTTCTTTTCTTTTTCACCTCGGTTTAAAGCCAAAACTCTATGATCTGGAATTTTAGCAATAGGTTCACTATATTCATAATACATATCGTATACTGTGCTTTCTTCTTTGTCCGTAGCTTCAGATACAATATATCCGTCTTTTAATGTTTTTTCTCTTACAGCTGAATTAAATTCAGGGTCATCTGCTATTATTTCTGCAATAATATCAGCAGCACCTGCTATAGCTTCTTCCCATGTGTTTACACCCTTTTCCTCATCTACATAAGGTAATGCAGCTTCTTCAAGAGTACCTTCTTCTATTTCCATATTCTGAATAAGATTAGCCAGCGGCTCAAGACCTTTTTCTTTTGCTTTTGATGCACGTGTGGATTTTTTCTGCTTAAATGGTTTATATAAATCTTCCACCCTTTGAAGTACTTCCGCTTTTACGATTTCTTCTTTTAATTCGTCGGTAAGCTTTCCTTGTTCTTCAATAATTTTTATTACCTCTTCTTTACGTGTCTCTAGACCTCTCAGATAATTTAATCTTTCATCTAAATCACGAAGAATAATATCAGAAAGAGCTCCTGTTACTTCTTTTCTGTATCTAGCAATAAATGGAATGGTATTGCCATCATCTATAAGCTGAACCGTGTTTTCTACTTGTGATATCTTAATATTAAATTCTTGAGCCAACTTTTCAATTATATTCATTTAGTTCTCCTTTGAAGAATATGTTTTTATTAACTTACTGTGCATTTACTTCTTTTTGTTTAAGCTTTTCATTTATGAAATAATCCAAATCCCCATCCATAACCGCATGGACATTGCCTACTTCAGCGTTCGTTCTATGATCTTTAACCATAGAATATGGATGAAATACATATGATCTTATCTGACTTCCCCAAGTAATCTGACTATAATCACCTGCAAGTTCATCAAGGTTAGCCTTTTTCTCACGCTCTGCCAATTCTATAAGTTTAGACATAAGAACCTTCATTGCTGTTTCTTTATTTTGATGCTGCGATCTTTCATTTTGGCAAGACACTACAATATTAGTAGGTATATGGGTAATACGAATAGCTGAATCTGTTTTATTTACATGCTGACCTCCTGCACCGCTAGACCTGTAAGTGTCAATACGCAAATCATCAGGATTAATATTTATTGTAATATCATCATCAATTTCAGGCATCACGTCTAAAGACGCGAAAGAAGTATGCCTTCTTCCTGATGAATCAAACGGAGAAATACGTACTATTCTATGTACTCCTTTTTCGTTTTTTAAATATCCATAGGCATTTTCACCTTCAATCAACAGAGTAGCACTTTTAATGCCCCCTTCTGAAGCATCTTGATAATCTAAAATTTTAACGTTATATCCTTTTGATTCTGACCATCTTGTGTACATTCTAAGCAACATTTCTGCCCAATCCTGGGCATCAGTACCACCAGATCCAGCATGCACGGAAATTATGGCATTATTACTGTCATATTCACCATTAAGCAATGTTTTCAGACGTAAATTCTCCATATCATTCTTATATTTATCATAAGATGATTGAATTTCCTCTACCATACCTTCATCATCTTCTTCAATAGCCATTTCAATAAGAACACCTATATCTTCCAGCTCTGTTTCCAATAATTTGTATTCTTCTATCTTTGATTCACAGCTTTTTTTCTCTTTTAATATCTTTTGGGCTTCCTCGTGATCATCCCAAAATCCTTCTTGCTCTATTCTAAAATTTATTTCATTTTGTTTTTCCAATAATTTAGGCAAGTCAAAGAGATTCACCCAATTCTTTTAAATTTACAGTCATATCTGTAAGTTCATATTTTATCTGATCTAACTCAACCATATCTTCAACTCCTTATATTAATTTGAGCCGCAACAATTTTTATATTTTTTCCCTGATCCACAAGGGCATAAATCATTTCTTCCTATCTTTTCCCCTCTGCGAATAGGTTCTTGCTTCTTTTCTCGTTCTGGAACTTTTGTTTCTGAAGGCATCTGACCATTATTATCTAAATCGTTTCCTTCAAAATCTTCTTTTTTCTCTTTTCCTTCACCTATTACTTGTTTTCTCTCTGTATTTGTCTGAACAGTTACATTAAAGCAGAATTTAACAGTATCTTCTTTAATTGATTGAATCATAAGCTCAAACATATCAAAGCCTTCTGCGGAATAAGCTTTCGCAGGGTCCTGCTGACCAAGGGCTCTAAGACCAATACCGGATCTCAACTGATCCATAGCATCAATATGATCCATCCATTTATTGTCTACTACTCTGATCAAAATCATTCTTTCAAGCTCACGAATTCTCTCTTGGCCTATTTCTTCTTCTTTAGCCTTATAGAGATCTTCAAATTTCTTCATTATATCTTCTTTTAGAGAATCTACATCTAAGGATTGAATTTCTTCTTCAGTATAATTAAATCCCTTAAATTCTCCGCAAATTCTTTTTAAAGCTGCTTCAAGTGCTGCCAAATCCCATTGTTCTGCAAATTTTGATTCAACAACTACAGGATTTACACATTCATCAACAAGTTCAGAAACCATAACCATTATATGATTTCTCAAATCTTCACCTTCCAGAACACGTCTTCGTTCTTCATAAATTATGCCTCTTTGTTTATTCATTACATCATCATATTGTAATACATACTTTCTTATGGAGAAATTCCTTCCTTCAACTTTTTTCTGAGCATTTTCAATGGATTTTGTAAGCATCCCCGCTTCTATTGGATCTTCATCATCCATACCTAGTTTAGACACAATATTTTGGATTCTTTCCCCTCCAAATAATCTCATTAATTCATCTTCTAATGAAATAAAGAACTGTGTTGCTCCCGGGTCTCCCTGACGACCTGCACGACCTCTTAATTGATTATCTATACGACGTGATTCATGACGCTCTGTACCAATAATATAGAGTCCACCTAGTTCAATTACCTTTTTCTGCTCTTCTGCACGTTCTTCTTTATATTTATCTGCAAGTTTGTTATATTCTTCTCTTGCTTTAATTAGTTCTTCATCCTCAAGAGGAATAAAACTGGAAGCATAGGATATAGCGTTTTCATCATACCCAAATTTTCTCATTTCACGTTTTGCTTCAAAGTCGGGATTACCTCCTAATATAATGTCGGTTCCACGACCGGCCATGTTTGTAGCAATGGTTACAGAATTCAATCTTCCTGCATCTGCAACAATTTCGGCTTCTTTTTCATGCTGTTTAGCATTAAGTACCTTATGTTTTATACCTTTTTTCTTTAAAAGATCACTGATAATTTCTGATCTCTCAATGGATATGGTACCTACAAGAACCGGTTGTCCTGTTTCATGACATTCTTGAATCTTATTTGCTATAGCTTTAAATTTAGCAATTTCAGAGGCATATATGGAATCGTCATAATCTTTTCTCGCAATAGGTTTATTTGTTGGAATTTCCACAACATCCATATTATAAATATCTCGGAATTCTTCTTCTTCAGTTCTGGCGGTACCTGTCATTCCTGATAGTTTTTTATACATTCTGAAATAATTTTGAAGAGTAATTGTTGCAAGAGTTTTAGATTCCTGCCTTATTTTCATACCTTCCTTTGCCTCAATAGCTTGATGAAGTCCGTCACTATATCTTCTTCCGAACATTAAACGTCCCGTGAATTCATCAACTATAACTATTTCACCATCTTTTACAATATAATCCACATCTCTCTTCATTAAATTATGTGCTTTTAATGCTTGAAGTACATGATGGTTGATTTCCATATTTTCAGGATCTGAAAAGTTCTCCAGTTTAAAAAATTCTTCGCACTTTGTTACACCATCTTCGGTAATTGAAACGGTTTTATCCTTTTCTTCCATAGTAAAATCCTCTTCAATTTTCAATGTGCTTACAAATTTATCTGCAACATTATATAAATCTGTGGATTTTTCTCCTTGACCTGAAATTATAAGAGGTGTCCTTGCTTCATCTATTAATATACTGTCTACTTCATCGACAATAGCATAATTTAGCTCTCTTTGAGTCATATCCTCCTTATAAATAACCATATTATCACGCAGATAATCAAATCCAAATTCGTTATTTGTTCCATAAGTAATATCAGCCTGATATGCTTGTTTTCGCACCTCATTTGTAATCCCATGAATTACGCATCCTACTGTTAGTCCAAGGAAAGTATATAACTTACCCATCCATTCCATATCACGCTTTGCTAAGTAATCATTGACCGTAACTACATGAACGCCTTTTCCTTCAAGAGCATTTAAATAAGCCGCCAATGTAGCTACTAAAGTTTTACCTTCCCCTGTTTTCATTTCGGAGATTCTTCCTTGATGAAGTACAATACCACCAATAAGCTGTACTTTAAAATGCTTCATTCCCAAACTTCTGTATGAAGCTTCTCTACAAACAGCAAAAGCCTCCACTAAAATATCATCTAAGGTTTCATTATTTGCTAATCTCTGCTTAAACTCTGTTGTTTTAGCCTTTAGTTCATCATCTGTAAGTTTTTGCATTTCTTCATCTAAGACTAAAATCTTATCTGCTATTTTTTCTACTTTTTTTACTTCTTTGGCATTTATATCACCAAATATTTTTTCCATAAATCCCATAATTTATGTCCCTCTCTTTTTGAATTTATTTGATTTTAAGATATTAATTTCTTTCTTAAATAATAATAATTTAACAGATTTATACCATATCATGTCAATAGCCTTTAGAAATAATTATTCAAACCGAATTCAATGATTTCCCATTATAGCAACACTGTACTAATCAATGGAATAATTACATTACATTACAGACATGATTTCATGATTTGTTACTTACTACAAATCTGTTTAAACCATAGGAATAATTATATCATAGAGAAACAAAAAAATCAAAAAAGGGCGTACGCCCTTTTATGAAAGTTTAGTGAAATTTTACTATTCTACAAACGCATTATAAATTGCTTTAATAGCAATTTCAAATTGTGTATTTTCCACACCAACAATTATATTCATTTCACTGGAACCTTGATCTATCATTCTAATATTTACACCTGCTTCATATAGGGCTCCAAATAGTTTAGCTGATACACCTGGTCTTTTAGCCATTCCATAACCTACTGTTGCAATAAGTGCCATATCTGTATACACATCTATTGAATCTGGCTGGCATTTTCTTTGAATATCTTCAACAATGTCATCCAAATGACCTGCAAGAACTTTATTGGAAATTACAACAGAAATAGTATCAATACCACTTGGAAGATGCTCAAAATAGATATCGTAATCTTCAAGGATGCTTAAAATTCTCTTTACAAATCCAACATCTACGCTCATCATATTTTTATAGATTCCAATAACGGTAAAATCTTTGCTTCCTGCAATACCGCTGATTATATTATTGTCATGATTGCTTTCTTCTGCAATTATTGTAGTCCCCGGATGTTCAGGCTCATTTGTATTTCTTATATTAATAGGAATATCTGCTGCTCTTGCCGGATAAATGGCATCTTCATGAAGTACAGAAGCTCCCATATAAGAAAGTTCTCTTAATTCTTTATAAGAGATTTTACTTATTGGCTTTGCCCCTTCAACTATTCTTGGATCCGCCATCAAAAATCCTGAAACATCTGTCCAGTTTTCATAAACTTCTGCATTTACTGCTCTTGCAACCAATGCTCCTGTAATATCCGAACCTCCTCTTGAGAAAGTCTTAATTTTTCCATCAGGATAAGCTCCGTAAAAACCAGGAAGAACACCTTTTTCATGTTTTGCTAATTCCGCTGCAAGAGCTTCATTAGTTTCTTCATTTAAAAACTTTCCTTTTTTATCGAATTTAATTAAATCCTTCGTGTCTATAAAATCATATCCTAAATATGCCGCTGTTAAAAGTGCATTTAAATACTCACCTCTGCTGGCAATATAATCTGCAGAAGCTCCATTTTTAAGATTTTCATTAATCTGATCAAATTCTTTTTCTAATTCAACGTCTACTCCAAGATTTAATTCAATAGCTCTGAATCTGTCACATATTACTTGAAAAACTTGCTCGTAAGTTACATTATGATCTATATGTGTTTTACATAAATATAGTAAATCCGTAATTTTATTATCATCACTATATCTTTTTCCAGGTGCCGAAACTACTACATATTTTCTGTCTGGATTAGCATCTACTATACTCTTAACTTTAGCTAATTGAATAGCATCGGCTACTGAACTACCTCCAAATTTGGCTACTTTTACTCCCATTTTTTTAATCACCTCTAATTAAACATAATACTGAATTATATCATGTTTTTTGCTTCCTGTCTAAGAATTTCAGCTTTATCAGTCTTTTCCCACGGAATATCTAAATCAATTCTTCCAAAATGGCCATATGCTGCAAGCTGTCTGTAAATAGGTCTTCTTAAATCCAACTCTTTAATAATAGCTGCCGGTCTTAAATCAAAGTGTTTGTTTACCAGTTCTACTAATTTTTCATCTTCGATTTTACCTGTTCCAAATGTATCTACAAGAACAGAGACTGGCTTAGCTATACCTATTGCATACGCAAGTTCTATTTCACACTTATCCGCAAGTTCTGCAGCAACAATATTCTTTGCCACATATCGCGCTGCATAAGCAGCAGATCTATCTACCTTTGTAGGGTCTTTTCCTGAAAAAGCACCGCCGCCGTGCCTTGCATATCCTCCATAAGTATCTACAATAATTTTTCTTCCTGTTAATCCTGCATCACCATTAGGACCTCCAATTACAAATCTGCCTGTAGGATTAACATAATATTTTGTCTCCTCGTCTAAAAGGTCTTTAGGAATAATTGGTTTAATAACATATTCAATAATATCTTTTTTAATCTGTTCCTGTGAAACATCAGGATCGTGCTGAGTTGAAACCAACACGGTATCAACTCTTACCACTTCATTTCCGTCATATTCTACTGTAACCTGAGTTTTTCCGTCCGGTCTTAGGTAAGCTAATTTACCTGATTTTCTAACCTGAGCTAATTTCCACGCTAGTTTATGGGATAACGCTATTGGCATTGGCATTAGTTCAGGTGTTTCATTACAAGCAAATCCAAACATAATTCCCTGATCTCCAGCACCTATCGTATCAATATTATCATTTAATGTACCTTCTTTATATTCTAGTGCCTTATCAACACCCATGGCAATATCTCCTGACTGATCATGAATTGCAGTCATTACCGCACAAGTGTTTCCATCATAACCATAATCACTTTTTGTATATCCAATATCGCAAATTACTTTTCTTATTAAACTTGGGATATCAACATAACAATTTGTTGTAATTTCGCCTACTACCATAGCAAGGCCTGTAGTTACTGTAGTTTCTGCTGCAATTCTTCCATATGGATCTTTTTCAAATATGGCATCAACTATTGCATCTGAAATTTGATCGCATACTTTGTCAGGATGCCCTTCTGTAACAGATTCTGATGTAAATAATCTTTTCATTTTTTCCTCCTAAATTACTTATTGTGAAATCAAAGATTTCAATTTATGTATTTTACAATTTTTAACAAAGCTCTTAAATTTAATAATATTTTTATTAAATTTATATCAATATATCAAAGAATATTTCATAGTAAAAAAAAAAATCTCTTCAAAAGAAGAGGTTTTTGCTTTTTTCCGTTATGTTTCCTCATCTTTCAGAATATAATTCTGTAGGATTTAGCACCTTCTACATTTATAATAATTTATAAATACAGGTTGCCGGACTTCATAGGGCCTATTCCCTCTGTCTCTCTTAATAAGGTTTATTTAAATTAAATTTTGATGTATAATAATATAATCTTATATTCTATACATTAAATTGTCAATAGATATAATAAACTTATTTTTCACTCCATTGGTAATTACTTGTATTTTTATTAAAATAGGTTATACTTTTATTTAATATGTACTTTGAGAAATCACATCAGAAAGAGGTATATTTTGACACAAAGAAATTTTAAAATAATAAAAGGTGGTATCAGCGCTACCATTCAGAATAAAAAGAAAACGTTTATATCAGCTTTTGTCACAGATACGAGACTTATGGGCGTCGTTGTCCTTTATATACACTGGGAATTAGATGATGACAATTATTCTTCCAATTTTCACCAATTTTTCTATTTTGATGCTGAAGAATATGGCTTAGAAAGTTATAAAAGCCATATCGGAGATGATCCCGGAGCCTTATCTATTATAGAACAGGCGCTTTTAGGTGGATTAGGAGGTCAAAAAGTAGAGATTACAGAAAAAGAATCATATTTTTTAGTTTCACATTTTACTGAAACAAACAAGAGACTCTCTCTTAATTTACCCGAAGGTAAGGTTGAGTACGAATTTCTACTTGATAAAAAAGAAACAGAAAACATGTCTAGAAAAGAAAAAATGACGGCCTTATCTAAAATGTGTACCCCGATTATATCCGATTATCAACTTATTAATTATTTTTTAATGAGATCTTTTGCAAAAGATAAAGATGGTTTTACTTCTTTAATTGAAGAAAACAGCAAAATTTCTGATATTTCTCAATTAATTCCTGCTACTCTATGTAAAAATACAATAGATGAATTTATAGATGAAAAAGGTCTTTCATATATTTGTGAATCTCTTATTGAGTTTGAGAAAAAATACATGTTAGTTATTACAGAATTTATTACAAGCAATTATAAAATTGTATCTGTTAATAAAAAATCTTCTTTTTATATTTCATCTGCAGAAGCTGCAATGATGCTCAACAGAGCGGAATTTATCACAGTATACGAAATATTAAATGATGTGGATGAATTTGAAATGCAGTTTAATGCATTTTCCACTGCTTCATTACAGACAATACATGAAAACGGTAAATTATCTCTTCAATTTAAAAAGAACAATAATCATGTAAATAAAAAAATCTTTAGGCTAAACGATGACATACATGGTCTATACTATATAACTAATTTGGGTCAATTTCTAATCGCAGCTTACAGCCTACCAGCAATTCAGGAATTAGAAAGGGAATTAAAAAACAATACTCTGGATCAATTTTTAATCCCCTCTGCGAAATACGAATTCAAAGAACCTATTTTATATGAATTCATCCAAAGTGATTTTGATGACTTTATAGATTTCCTTGATTCTCTCAGTAATGATTTTAATGACTAGATGACCAATAAAATAGTTAATAACTTTAATTAGTAAGCATATCAAAAATTTGCTTACTAATTTTTTTAACTGGTGCATTAGATAAATTTGAAGCAACCATTATGTGTAAATCTACCATGGGGCAAATCCAAAAGCTGGATCTGAATCCATCATCTGAACCTTCATGTCCATACAATGTATAATTATTTTGCTCTCTTTTAAACCAACTCAAACAAATATGTTCTTTATTATTCGGAACTAAAGCCTCTTCCTTCCATACTATATCATATGTTTTTTCATTTAAAATTTCTTTATTCAGATGAGCTTTGGCCCATTTTTCTAAATCACTGATATTTGAAGTAAGAGTTGAGCTTGGCCCATGAGCTCTGTTGTAAGGAAAATAATTTTCCCTTATTATATGATTATCTTTGTTCTTTTTATGTGGCACACAAACAGAACAATTATTAAGCTTTTCAATATCAAGACTTTCTTCTGCATTTTTAATGTTTTTACAACGTTCAAAAGTCAGCAGCTTTGAATTAGCCATTGAAAGTGGCTCAAATATATTTTCTTCAACATATTCTTCAAATGAAATTCCTGAAACCTTTGCAATTATTGCTCCTAAAATTTCATACCCAATATTACTGTAAGCAAATTTTCTTTCTTCAGGATTCCATAGAAGATACGCCTCTGAAACTTCCTTAGAACGTACATATCTTTCCAATGCACCTTCGTCAAGCTGGGGCTTATCCCAGCAATAATCTTTCACATCCGGCATACCTGATGTATGACTTAAAAGCTGCCTTATTGTAATGCTTTTATATCTAGTGTCTGCCATTTTGAACCAGGGTAAATAATAAACTACCTTTTCATCTAAGTTTATCAAACCTTTTTCCCAAAGCTGCATTATTGAAGTTCCTACAAATAACTTAGTCACAGAAGCCATATGAAAAATGCTGTCTTTTGTTAAGATTTTTTTATTTGAAAAATCTTCATATCCTACTGCATTAGCATATTTAAGTCCCGCATTTATATTTATGCTTTTATTGCCAATACTAATTCCAACTGCCAATCCAGGCAAGTCATAATTAAATAATGCTTTATCCATAAATTCATTAATTTTATTTCTTATATCCACTCTTTTTCTCCTTTTGACCAACAGAAACTTATATGATAAGATAAGATTATAACATGACACAAGCTACCAAGCATGTTTCAATGGTTTCCACATTACAGCAACGCTGTCTCAATCATAGAAACCATTATATCATGACACAAGCCGCAAAACATGATTCAATGGTTCCTTCATTACAGCAACGCTGTCTCAATCATAGGAACCATTATATCATGACACAAGCCGCAAAACATGATTCAATGGTTCCTTCATTACAGCAACGCTGTCTCAATCATAGGAATCATTATATCATGACACAAGCCGCAAAACATGATTCAATGGTTCCTTCATTACAGCAACGCTGTCTCAATCATAGGAACCATTATAACACAGCCATATCAATATCTTTTGACTTATTTTAGGCTGTAATTATACTGTAATATCAATTTTTTATTAACTGTTAATAATATAATAGCCTAATTAATCCGGTTATTATACCATATATTTTAGAAGAGGTAGGAGCTATATATGAAATATAGAACGTTTAAGAAAACGGGACAAGAAGTCTCACTCTTAGGTTTTGGAACTATGCGTTTACCTGTTATGGCTAATGATTCTAACAAAATTGAAGAAGAAAAAGCCATACAAATGATTAGAAACGCTATTGATAAAGGTATTAACTATGTAGATACCGCTTACATGTACCATAATGGAGAAAGTGAAGTAGTTGTTGGAAAGGCCCTTAAAGATGGTTACAGGGAAAAGGTTCTTTTGGCAGATAAAATGCCTGCTTGGATGGCAAAAGACGAATCTGACATTGAACGTATTTTTAATGAACAATTGGAAAGGCTTGATGTTGATTGTATAGATATGTATTTAGTGCATAATGTTACTTCTCCTATTTGGAAAAAGGTAGAAGAATTTAATGTTATAAATTTTTTGGAAAAGAAAAAGGCAGAAGGTAAAATTAAACATATAGGTTTTTCTTTTCATGATGAATTAAGTTTGTTTAAAAAGGTAATTGACAGTTATCCTTGGGATTTTTGTCAAATACAGCTAAACTATATGGATATAAATTTTCAAGCAGGAATAGAAGGCTTAAAATATGCAGGTAAAAAAGAAATACCTGTTATTATTATGGAACCGCTGAAAGGCGGAAAACTAACAGATTCTCTTCCTCCAAGTGTAGAAAAATTCTGGGACTCTTCAGAAATAAAAAGAACCCCTGCAGAATGGGCTCTTAGATTTGTTGCTGATTTCCCTGAAGTACTTACTATATTAAGCGGTATGCATACTATGGAGCAGGTAAATGAAAATATAAGAATAATTTCAAAGGCAGATGCGAAAAGCTTAACTGAAAATGAGCATCAAATTATAAGAAAGGTATCAGAAGAATATAATAAACTTATAAAGTATTCTTGTACAGCTTGTAAATACTGCCTACCCTGTCCTCAGAAAATAGATATTCCAACTATAATTAAATTTTATAACGAATGGTTTCTTTATGACGGAAGCAAAAAAACAAGAGCTGATTTTAAAACTTGGATACCTCCTAAAAGGGTTCCTTCAACGTGCATAGCTTGTAAAGCTTGTGAAGATCACTGCCCTCAACATCTGCCAATCTCAGAGATTATGAAAAAAGCAAGCGATATTTTTGAATAAAATATGTTATAAAAATAGAGGCTGAATCAGATTCAGTCTCTATTTTAAATTAAATAATGAGGTACATTAACATCTATTCTACAAAATTATCTTTTTACTTTCTAAGAGCATCTAAAAATTTCTTCTCGTTGATATGGTCAGAATACTCCGAATCCATTTCTCTGATTCCTGCCGGGAATTCATATTTTTTTAGTCTTTCTACAAATGGGTCAGGATCAAAGCTTTCAGGTCCATGTACTCCTTTGATATCCCAGATTCCTTTAGCTATTAATTCCATCATGATTACAGGTCCTACTGCTGTCTGTGCTACAACAGAGTTTGTTCCGTATTTTGATACACATTCTCTGTTATCTGCCACTTGATATAAATATACAGATCTTCTCATTCCATCCTTTGTTCCTGTTACCCAAGTTCCTGCACATCCTTTACCTACCATCTCATTTGCCTGCTCAATTGGATTAGGTATTACTTTTACCAAGAAATCCCTAGGTGTTATTTCTGAATTTCCAACTTTAATCTTT
>NZ_AUFC01000041.1 GCF_000426305.1 Anaerovorax odorimutans DSM 5092
TGTTTGCTTTAGCGTAAAAAATCCACTAGCTATGCTAGTGGAATAAGAAGCTTTAGCTTCAAGTAATAAACCTCCCGTGATAAGATAAATGTGGTTCCCCAACCGCAAGTTATCAAATTCACAGGAGGATATTAACAAATGAATAATAAAGATATACAAAGTTTATCACATTCCAAATGGAGATGCCAGTATCACATAGTATTTTCTCCGAAATATCGTAGACAAGAAATCTACGGAAAAATAAAAGCAGACATTGGAAAAATACTTAGAAATTTGTGTCAGCAAAAGGACGTAGAAATAATTGAGGCAGAGCTTTGTCCAGATCATATACATATGCTTGTAGCAATACCACCTAAATTAAGCGTTGCAGCCTTTGTAGGATATCTCAAAGGAAAAAGTTCACTCATGATTTTTGACAAGTATGCGAATTTGAAATACAAATATGGAAATCGTCATTTTTGGTGTCGTGGATACTATGTTGATACAGTTGGGAGAAATAAGAATGCGATTGCCGAGTATATAAGGAATCAATTACAGGAAGACATCGCAAATGACCAAATAAGCATGAAAGAATATATTGACCCGTTTACGGGTAGCCAGAATAAGTAGGCAAAAGAAAACGCCTTTAGGCGTAGCCTGAAAAATCATGCGGTTGGCGGGACTTCCAGTACGTCTTAAGGCGTTGCTAGTAACATGCCCTTATAGGGCTGGTACATACCACTAGTTCAACTAGTGGTTTTGATAAGCTGATAGAAAAATATAGCAGGTTAACGAATTAATATATGTAAAGGCCTTACAAAATAAAAGATCTGACTTGAAATATATTGATTATTTTTAGATCGGAGAAAGGAGGGGAAGTTTGAAAATCACAGAAGAAAATTTTATAAAACAGTTAAAGCTTGGGAATGAAAGGGCTTTGGAATTTATTATTAATCAATACGGATGGGTAATAAAAACAGTGGCAAAAAAGTATTTGTATAAAAAAGATGATTTGTTGGATGAATGTTTAAATGATGTATTACTTGCTGTATGGGAGAATATAGATACTTTTGATATAAATAAAAATAGTTTTAAAAATTGGTTGGCAGGAGTAAGCAGGTATAAAGCCATTGACTGTAAAAGAAAATACTTAAAAAATGTAAAAGAAGAATCCTTGGAAAAGGCAGAAGACATTGAGGACACACAAAGTTCTTACATTTTGTTAAAACAGGAAATTTTAGAAAATATGGAAGAAATGCTGTCTTGTTTAAGCTCCAATGACAGAAGGATTTTTGAGAAGCTGTTTTGGAAAGGTGAGTCTGTAAAATCCATATCAAAATCTATGGATATGAAGGAGTCAGCAATCTATAATCATGTTTCAAGAGGAAAGAAGAAGCTGCGAGACCATTTAACCGCAACAGGGAGGGGAAATAATTTATGAAAAAATTATATTCATTATTAAATAATGTAGAGATTAATCTTGATGATTATAATAAAGAAGAACTAACAGATATGGAAAAAAGAAAAATGATAAGGGGGATAAAGCAAATGAACGGTGATAAAAATAAGAGAAAAAAATATAAAGTGGCAGCGGCTTGTATTGTGGCACTTATAATTGCCACAGGAACTATAGGGTTTAATGATACTGCATATGCTGCTGCTAGAAATGTAGCATGGCAAATCGGTAATTTTTTGGGTATAGAAAAAAATTTGCAAGATTATACAACTGTGATCGGAACTTCAAAGACAAATAAAGGTTATACTATTACTTTAAATGAGGTTATTCTTGATGATAATCAACTTGTAGTATCATCTTCTGCAAAGTCTGATAAGAAGCTTTCTCAAAGAGGAATTAGTAAAATAGCGGATATTTATGTAAATGGCAAAAGAGCTTCTGTAGCAGGAGGAGGAAGCAGCAGAATAGTTGATGAGTATACTGAAGAATCGCTTATAGCTTATGAACTGGAAGGTGTAAATACTAATGGAAAACTTGATATTGAAATTATTTACGATAGTATATTTGTAGACCAACAGGAGATTAAGGGGAAATGGGATTTTCATTTTGAGGCTGATGGGGCTAAGTTGTCTGAAAATACAACTCGCATCTCTCTAAATAAAAGCTTTAACCTTCCAAATGGAAGCCAAGTTATTTTAACAGAATATTCATCAAATGATTTAGGTCAAAAAATATATTTTAAACTAAAGGATTGGGATGTTAAAAAGGATCCTATGTATGATCTGAAGCTTGAAGGAACAGATAATCTAGGAAACGAAGTTGAATTCGATGTGAGTTATATAAAAGGAGATGAAAAATCGGGAAGACTTAATATAGATTCCATTACTGGAAATATATCAGAAGACGCAGATTCAATAACGTTAAAACCTTATGCAGCAAAAATGCCTGAAAAGAGTGGAAAGATGAATAATGAATTTGTACAAATAGGAGATGCTTTTACCATAAACTTATTATAAAATAAGAAATAATTAAAGGAATTATATTAAAAAATATAAAATTTGCCGGGTGAGTATATTTATGGTACAATCATAAGTATATTGCTCGGCATTTTATAATAAATATTGAAAAAAATCTTGACATAGACAAATGCAAGTGATATCCTTAATAAGCGACTTTATGATGATAAAATCGTATATTTATGTCATTTAACAATGAAATATTAATATAAAAAACGGAGCTTTTGTTTAAGCTCTGAATTTTAGATTGAAACGGAGGATAATCATGAGAGTAAAAGTAACACTAGCATGCCAAGAATGCAAGCAGAGAAACTATAATACTACTAAGAATAAAAAGAATGATCCTGATCGTATTGAATTCAGTAAATATTGTAAGTTCTGCAAGAAACAAACACTTCACAAAGAAACAAAATAAGGGATGTGAGTAAAATGGAAAAGGTTAAAAAAAATAAACCGGGGGTAGCAGCAAACCAGAAACCTAAAGTTTCATTAAGAGATTATTTTAAAGGAATAAAAACTGAAACTAAAAAAGTAATATGGCCTACTAAGAAAGAGCTTGTATCTTACACTGGTGTTGTAATCTTTACTTGCGCAATTTTTGGTGTGGGCATATGGGCAGTAGATTCTGCATTCCTAGCTGCTTTAAAAGTTGTTTTGAATATTAGTTTCTAGTAAAGGAAGGGTGCAAATGGCCAAGATTAAAAAGAACTTTGAGTTCGAAGATTTGGAAGAAGAATTTGACCTTGACGAAGATTTAATAGATGAAAATTATGACGAAGAAATGCTTGAAGAAGAAGTCCTGGATGAAACTTCTGAAGAAATTTTAAATGAAGAAGAAAAAAAGGATGAAACTGAAGTAGATGTTAAGAAGGTATTTTCTGAAAGAAATACATCCATAAATATGGATGCCGCTTATGAAGATCCGGAAACAAAAGCTAGGTGGTATGTTGTTCATACTTATTCCGGACATGAAAATAAGGTTAAGGTAAATATAGAGAAAATAGTTGAGAATAGGGGAATGCAAGACTTAATTCTTGATATTATAGTTCCTACGGAAGATATTGTGGAAATGAAAAATGGTCAACGTAAAGTTAAGACAAGAAAAATGTTTCCGGGATATGTAATTGTTAAGATGATTGTAACAAATGAGTCTTGGTATCTTGTAAGAAATACGCAAGGTGTTACAGGATTTGTAGGGCATGGGTCTGAACCGATTCCTCTTACTAATGAAGAAGTTAGAAGAATGGGAATTGAAAAGGTTTACGTTGAGCTTGATATAGCCGTTGGAGATAATGTTAAAGTAATTAACGGTCCATTTGAAAACTTTATGGGTATTGTTGAAGAAGTTCATATGGACAAGCAGATTCTTAAAGTAAAAATTTCAATGTTTGGAAGAGATACACCTGTGGAATTAGAATTTGGGCAGGTTGAAAAAATTTAATAAAATAACTGTCTTGGGCAGAGAAAGGAGATAATAGACATGGCAAAGAAAGTAGAAGGATTGATTAAACTTCAAATTCCTGCAGGAAATGCAAATCCAGCACCTCCAGTAGGTCCAGCACTTGGTCAGAAAGGTGTAAATATTATGGATTTTTGTAAACAATTTAATGCAAAAACATCTGATCAAGCAGGAATGATTATTCCAGTAGTAATTACAGTATACTCTGACAGATCATTCACATTTATTACGAAGACTCCTCCGGCAGCAATATTGCTGAAGAAGGCAGCAAATCTTCAAACAGCATCAGGCGAACCTAACAAGAAAAAGGTTGCTACTTTAACTATTGAACAGGTTAGAGAAATCGCTAAAGTAAAAATGCCAGACTTAAATGCTGCAAACATTGACAGTGCTACTGAAATGATTAAAGGTACAGCAAGAAGTATGGGAATAGTAGTTCAAGAATAATTAAGTGGGAGGCTGTCGCCGTTAGTACCACAAGGAGGTAGAAAAATGCCTAAAAGAGGTAAAAATTATACTGAATCAGCTAAATTAGTTGATAAAACAACATTATATGATGTTAAAGATGCAATGGCATTATTAGTACAAACAGCAAAAGCTAAGTTCGATGAAACTGTAGAAGTTCATATTAGACTTGGCGTAGATTCAAGACATGCAGATCAACAAGTAAGAGGAGCAATTGTGCTTCCACATGGTACAGGGAAAACTAAAAAAGTTTTAGTTTTTGCTAAAGGACCTAAAGCTGCTGAAGCAGAAGCTGCAGGGGCAGATTATGTAGGTGCAGAAGAGTTAGCAAAGAAAATTCAGAGTGAAAATTGGTTTGACTTTGATGTAGTAGTCGCTACTCCGGATATGATGGGTGTTGTCGGCAGACTTGGTAAAGTTTTGGGACCTAAAGGTTTAATGCCAAACCCTAAATCAGGAACCGTAACAATGGATGTTGAAAAAGCGCTTCAAGAGATTAAAGCTGGTAAAGTTGAATATCGTCTTGATAAAACAAATATTATCCATACACCAGTTGGAAAAGCTTCATTTGGAGAACAAAAGCTTACAGAAAACTTTAATGCATTATTGGAAGCCGTTATAAAGGCTAAGCCAACTGCAGCAAAAGGACAATATTTAAAAAGCGTAACAGTAACAACTACTATGGGTCCTGGAATCAAAGTTAACCCTATTAAAATAGGTTAATTAATTTAAATTTTAAAATTGAAAAATAGCCGTAGACAGTGGGTGCCTATGCATAAATCCCACCTAGGTCTTTATATACATGAGTATTTCTTTAAATAGATTTCTCTTTCAAGGCATAGCCTGAGTATGTGACCTTTTTATCTGCGGATGAAAAGGTCTTTTTATAATAAAGACCGGAAAGGAGTAAAAAATGTCAGTAGAACATTTAAAGCAGAAACAAGTAATAATTGATGAAATTAAAGACAAACTTAGTAGAGCGCAGTCTGCAGTTGTAATTGATTACATTGGAACTTCAGTATCAGAAGCAGATGAAATGAGAAAAAAATTACGTGAAGCTAATGTAGACTATAAAGTATATAAGAATACTTTAATTAACAGAGCTATTGAAGGTACAGAATATGAAGTTTTAAAAGATGTACTTTCAGGTCCAAGTGCTGTAGCATTTAGCTACGACGATGCAGTTGCTCCAGCAAGAGTTATTAATGGAATTATTAAAGAATACAAAAAGATGGAATTTAAAGCAGGTGTAATTGAAGGAACTTACTACGATGCAGACGGAGTACAGAAAATTGCAGCACTTCCATCAAGAGACGAATTAATTGCTAAATTTATGGGAAGTATTCAATCCCCAGTTGGAGCATTAGTTCGTACATTCCAAGCAGTAGCAGATGCAAAAACTGAATAAGTGCACTTGTCCACATTTGTGAAACAAATGTATGGAAAGTGCTTCGTCAGGAATTCACAAATTCTTTGATTTGTAGAATTCTACGGCGCGTGCGCTTGTCAACCTATGATAAGCAAATGTATGGAAAGTGCTTCGTCAGGAATTCACAAATTAGCGTTAAGCTTACGAGAAGTAAAACGAAAAGTGTAATTTGAATTTACGTAAAAATAAAAAAAGGAGATAATAAAAATGAATAAAGATCAAATTATTGAAGCAATAAAAGGTATGACTATCTTAGAATTAAATGAATTAGTTAAAGCTTGTGAAGAAGAATTCGGAGTATCAGCAGCAGCTCCAGTAGCAGTAGCAGGAGCAGCAGGAGCAGCAGGTGAAGCAGCTGATGAACAATCAGAATTCACAGTAGTTCTAGCAGCAGCAGGCGGAGAAAAGATTAAAGTTATCAAAGCAGTTAGAGAAATAACTGGTTTAGGATTAAAAGAAGCTAAAGAATTGGTAGATGGTGCTCCTTCAAACATTAAAGAAGGTATTGAAAAAGCAGAAGCTGAAGCATTTAAAACTCAATTAGAAGAAGTTGGAGCTACAGTTGAACTTAAATAATTAATAATTCAATTAATAAAAAGGATTCCATCAATGATATGCTTGATGGAATCTTCTTTTTATAACATAGGAATATAATTTTTCAATATTGACAAAGTTTCAAAAATTACTGAGAAGGTCATCGAAGTGAAACTAAAAAAAATTACTGCAAAAATAAGTATCATAAAGATATAATTTATGAAATCTTAAATGGTAATATTGAAAAAGTTAAAAACTTATATACATTGGTAGTTTATTACAGTGTAAAATTGCCAATAATCAAATTGAAATATTAATTTTTTACAATCTGTACTTATATTATTTAACATAATAATATTTTATTTTAACTTATTATTATTGACATATTTTATTTATCTTTATTAAAAATATTGTAAAAAAAATTGTTAATATTTTCTTGACTACTTGATAGTCTTGTGATATTATAGTATATTGCCACGCAAAGTATTTTGTTTTGTTAGCAAGGAGTGATGAATATGCCAGAGCCCGTTAAAATAGGTAGAAAAAAAAGAATGAGCTACTCTAAAATTCATGAAGTAGCTAAAATGCCAAATCTAATTCATATACAAACTGAATCCTATGATTGGTTTATCAAAGAAGGCTTGAAAGAAGTTTTTGAAGATATATCCCCAATCAAAGATTATGCAGGGAATTTAGTTTTGGAATTTATTGATTATTCATTGAATGATCCACCAAAGTACGGTCAAGAAGAATGTAAGGAACGCGACGTAACATATGCAGCTCCATTAAAGGTAAAAGTTAGGTTGGTTAATAAGGAAACAGGAGAAGTAAAGGAACAAGAAGTTTTCATGGGAGATTTTCCACTGATGACAGAAAAAGGAACCTTTATTTATAATGGTGCTGAGAGAGTCGTGGTAACTCAATTAGTCCGTTCCCCTGGACCATATTACGATGTGACAATAGATAAATCGAATAACAAGTTATTTTCAACCACTATTATTCCTAATAGGGGTGCTTGGCTTGAGTATGAGACAGACTCTAATGAAATTATTTCTGTTAGAGTTGATCGTACGAGAAAACAGCCGGTAACTACATTGCTTAGAGCAATAGGCTTTGGCAGTGATCAAGAAATTTTAGATATTTTTGGTGAAGATGAAAGACTTCTAAAAACTTTAGAGAAAGATTCAACAAAGAATTATGAAGATGGATTAAAAGAAATCTATAAGAAGCTAAGACCGGGAGAACCTCCTACTGTGGAAAGTGCAAAGTCACTTTTAGATTCTTTATTTTTTGATCCAAAGAGATATGATTTAGCTAAAGTCGGAAGATATAAATATAATAAGAAATTAGGATTATCAAATAGAATTATTGGGTGCGTTGCAGCCGAAGATATTATAGACCCGAATACAGGGGAAATAATAGTAGAAAAAGATAAAAAAATTTCCAGAGATGATGGGATTTTTATTGAAAATGCTGGCGTTAATTATATTATGGCTTACAGCAAAATCGAAGAAGGACAGGTTGTAAAAGTTATTGGTAATAATTTTGTAGACCCTGCCTTTTATTTGGACTTCGATTTAAATAATGTAAAAATACAAGATAAGGTATATTATCCTGTATTGAAAGAAATTTTAGATAATAATGAAGGCGAAGAAGCTATTAAAGATGCACTTTATAAAAACAGAAATAGCCTATATCCAAAACATATTATTATTGATGATATTATAGCATCTGTTAGTTATATTTTAAACTTAAGCCATGGAATAGGAAGTACAGATGATATTGACCATTTAGGAAACAGAAGATTAAGAACTGTTGGAGAACTTCTTCAAAATCAATTTAGAATTGGACTTTCCCGTATGGAAAGAGTTGTTAAAGAGAGGATGACAATTCAAGATATTGAGGTTACAACACCCCAAGCTCTTATGAATATAAGACCTGTTACAGCAGCGATTAAAGAATTCTTTGGAAGTTCTCAGCTTTCTCAATTTATGGATCAAACCAATCCTTTAGCAGAATTAACTCATAAAAGAAGACTTTCTGCTCTGGGCCCTGGAGGACTTTCAAGAGAAAGAGCGGGATTTGAAGTTCGTGATGTACATCATTCACATTATGGAAGAATGTGTCCTATTGAGACGCCTGAAGGTCCAAATATTGGATTAATAGGATCTCTTACTACTTATGGTAAAATTAATGAGTATGGCTTTATTGAAGCGCCATATAGATTGGTTGATAAGGAAAAAGGTATAGTAACTGAAAAAATAGAATATTTAACAGCAGATGAAGAAGAAATGCTTATTATAGCACAGGCCAATGAACCATTAGATTCAGAGGGAAGGTTTGTAAATGCAAGGGTTGCATCAAGAGGTGCAGGCGGAGAAATTGACCTTGTACCTAGAGAATTAATTGATTATATGGACGTATCACCAAAGCAAGTTGTATCTGTAGCAACTGCTATGATTCCGTTTTTGGAAAACGATGATGCCAATCGTGCTTTGATGGGATCAAATATGCAGCGTCAGGCAGTACCGCTATTGATAACAGATGCTCCTATTGTGGGAACAGGAATGGAATATACTGCAGCCAGAGATTCAGGAGTAGTTATTCTTGCGAAAAATGAAGGTACGGTTGAATATGTAGATGCTAGAAAAATAAAAATTAGAAGAGCTGACGGCAAGGGCGTTGACGAATATACCATGCTTAAATTTAAAAGATCAAATCAGGGAACTTGCATAAACCAAAGACCTATAGTAAATAAAAATGAATTTATTGAAAAAGGTGAAGTTATAGCAGATGGTCCATCTACACAACTTGGAGAAGTTGCTCTTGGTAAAAATCTTTTAATAGGATTTATGACATGGGAAGGCTATAATTATGAAGATGCTATTATCCTAAATGAAAGACTTATTATGGATGATGCGTTAACTTCACTTCATATTGAGGAATATGAAGCAGAGGCAAGGGATACTAAATTGGGGCCGGAAGAAATCACAAGAGATATTCCGAATGTCGGTGAAGATGCCCTAAAAGACTTGGATGAAGAAGGTATTATTAGAATTGGTGCAGAAGTAAGAGCCTCAGATATATTAGTTGGAAAAGTTACGCCTAAAGGAGAAACTGAACTAACAGCGGAAGAAAGACTGTTAAGAGCTATTTTCGGAGAAAAAGCAAGAGAAGTCAGAGATACTTCTTTGAGAGTGCCTCATGGAGAAACTGGAATTGTAGTTGACGTAAAAATCTTTAGCAGAGAAAATGGCGATGAACTTCCACCGGGGGTTAATAAGCTTGTTAGATGCTATATTGCAACTAAAAGGAAAATTAATGTTGGAGATAAAATGGCTGGACGTCATGGTAATAAAGGTGTAATTTCTAGAATTTTACCGGAAGAAGATATGCCTTTCATGGAAAATGGTGTGCCACTTCAGGTTATGCTTAATCCACTTGGCGTACCTTCACGTATGAACGTTGGACAGGTGCTTGAAGTGCATCTTGGCCTTGTAGCGGATTATAAAGATTGGTATATTGCCACTCCTGTATTTGATGGTGCAAATGAAAGAGATATTATTGAACTTCTTGATGAATGTGGTTTCCCTACAAGCGGAAAATTAACTTTAAGAGATGGAAGAACAGGAGAACAATTTGATAATCCAGTAACTGTAGGTTATATGTATATGCTGAAACTGCATCATTTGGTTGATGATAAGATACATGCAAGAAGTACGGGACCTTATTCCTTAGTTACTCAGCAGCCATTAGGCGGCAAAGCACAATTTGGCGGACAGAGATTCGGAGAAATGGAAGTATGGGCATTAGAAGCATATGGAGCTGCCTATACATTACAAGAAATATTAACTGTAAAATCTGATGATGTAGTAGGTCGTGTAAAAACTTATGAAGCGATTGTAAAAGGCGAGAATATACCTGAGCCAGGTATACCTGAATCATTTAAAGTATTGATTAAGGAAATGCAGAGCCTTGGACTTGATGTAAAGGTTCTAACTGATGATAATGAGGAAATTGAAATTAAGGAATCGCCTGAATTTGATGGAACCAGTACTGCAGATGGTGTTATAGATATAGAAAACATTGCTGATGAAGAAGAAATTTTTGATGGAGATACTGGCTTTTCAGAGTATTCGGGAAATGATGACTTAGATGATATAGACATTGATACAGAACAAGATGATTTTGAAGAAGACTTTACTGAAATTGATTAGAGTTGTCAGATCGTAGTATATACCTGATATTAATTGGGGATATAAATAAGTTTATATATTTTACTAATCGTTGATTTTTAGTATAGTTTTGAACAATTACATTATATTTTGTAGCTTTACAAGTTCTGTTTATATTAATAATCTTTGATTATTAAAAGTTTTCAGTTATTATTTAAAGAAGATTAAAATAGGAAGGGAGAGAAGCTCCTTGTACGAATTAAACAATTTTGAGGCATTAAAGATAAGTCTTGCATCTACAGAAAAGATAAGAGACTGGTCAATGGGTGAGGTTAAAAAGCCGGAAACAATTAATTATAGAACATTAAAGCCGGAAAAAGAAGGTCTGTTTTGTGAAAGAATTTTTGGACCGACGAAAGACTGGGAATGTCATTGCGGAAAATATAAGAGAATCAGATATAAAGGTATAATATGTGATCGTTGTGGAGTTGAAGTAACAAAAGCAAAAGTAAGAAGAGAAAGAATGGGGCATATTGAACTTGCTGCTCCAGTATCTCATATTTGGTATTTTAAGGGAATTCCAAGCAGAATGGGACTTGTCCTTGATATTTCTCCAAGGAATTTGGAAAAAGTACTTTATTTTGCTGCGTATATTGTTACAGATCCAGGTAATTCAGGATTCGCATATAAAGAAATTCTTACAGAGCAACAGTATAGAGAAGCAAAGGAAACTTTTGGATCCGGCTTTAAAGCTGGTATGGGTGCAGAAGCAATTAAAGAACTTCTCAGTCAGATTGACTTAGAGGAACTTTCTACAGAAATGAGAAAAAAATTAGCCGATGCTTCGGGACAGAAAAAAATAAGAATTGTTAGAAGACTGGAAGTAATAGAAGCCCTTCGATTATCAGATAATAAACCTGAATGGATGATATTAGAAGTAATTCCTGTAATTCCTCCTGATTTAAGACCTATGGTTCAACTGGATGGAGGAAGATTTGCTACTTCCGATTTGAATGATTTATATAGAAGAGTTATTAATAGAAATAACAGATTAAAGAGACTTCTTGATTTAGGAGCACCTGATATTATTGTAAGAAATGAAAAAAGGATGCTTCAAGAAGCAGTAGACGCACTTATAGATAATGGCAGAAGAGGAAGACCTGTTACAGGCCCGGGATCAAGACCTTTAAAATCCCTTTCAGATATGTTGAAGGGTAAACAGGGAAGATTTAGACAAAATTTATTGGGTAAACGTGTTGATTACTCAGGTCGTTCCGTAATTGTAGTAGGACCGGAATTGAAATTTTATCAGTGCGGGCTTCCTAAAAAAATGGCACTCGAATTATTTAAACCGTTTATTATGAAAAAATTAGTTCAAAACGGTCACGCACATAATATTAAAAGTGCAAAAAGAATGGTTGAGAAGGTAAGAGCAGAAGTTTGGGATGTCCTTGATGATGTTATAAAAGAACATCCGGTTTTGTTAAATCGTGCTCCAACGTTGCATAGACTTGGAATTCAGGCTTTTGAGCCGGTTCTTGTAGAAGGTAAGGCAATTAAGCTTCATCCTCTTGTATGTACAGCTTATAATGCTGACTTTGATGGAGACCAAATGGCGGTTCATGTACCTCTTTCTGTTGAAGCTCAAGCTGAAGCCAGATTTTTAATGCTTTCTGTTAATAACATTTTGGCACCAAAAGATGGTTCGCCTATTACTACGCCAACTCAGGATATGATTTTAGGCAGCTATTATCTAACTCACCCTGGTGAAGAACATAGAAATACAGATGCAGAAAAGGGAGACGGAAAAGTATTTACTGATTTTGATGAAATGCTTATGGCATACAGAAACCATGTTGTAGGAATACATGCAAAAGTTAAAGTCAGAAGATTTATAGAAGGCGACACAAGAGGAAAATTAATAGAATCAACTGTAGGTAGATTTATTTTTAATGAAAATATACCTCAGGATTTAGGTTATGTAGATAGAGAAGCTGATAAATATTCACTTGAAATTGATTTCCTATGTGATAAGAAAAAATTAGGGCAGATAATTGATAGATGCTATCGAGTACATGGGAATACTCAGACAGCTATTATGTTAGATGTCATAAAAGATATGGGTTTCCATTATTCAACTATTGCAGCTATTACAATTAGTATTTCTGATATGGAAATCCCAAAGGAAAAAAAGCAAATTATTGATGTAGCACAAGAAAAAGTAAATAAATATGAAACTGCATATAGACGGGGTTTAATGTCTAAGGAAGAAAGATACGAACAAGTTTGCCGAACTTGGACACAGGCTACAGACGATGTGGCAGATGCTTTAATGAATTCCCTTGGAACTCTTAACAATCTGTTTATCATGGCTAACTCAGGAGCCAGAGGTAGTAAAAACCAAATCAGACAGATTGGCGGTATGCGTGGACTTATGGCTAATGCAACAGGAAAAACTATTGAAATTCCTATTAAAGCGAACTTCCGTGAAGGATTATCGGTACTGGAATACTTCATATCAACCAATGGAGCAAGAAAAGGACTTGCAGATACGGCGCTTAGAACTGCCGATTCTGGATATCTAACAAGAAGGTTAGTAGATGTTTCCCACAATGTAATAGTAAGAGAAATTGATTGTGGAACAGATGAGGGCATTGAAGTTAAAGCTTTTGCGGATGGTAAAGAAGTTATAGAACCACTTAAGTTAAGGATTATAGGAAGAACAGCATTAACAGATATAGTCAATCCACAGACTGGAAAGATTATAGTTAAGCAAAATGAAGAAATTTTAGAAGATGCAGCAGAAGAAATAGAAAATTGCGGCATAGAGTCAGTAGCAATCAGATCTGTTATGACGTGTCATAGTAAGAGCGGTATATGTGCGAAGTGCTATGGAAGAAACCTTGCTACAGGTGGTAAAGTAAATATTGGAGAAGCAGTAGGTATAACAGCTGCACAATCAATTGGAGAGCCTGGGACACAGTTGACAATGCGTACATTCCATACAGGAGGCGTAGCCGGAGGAGATATTACCCACGGTCTTCCTAGAGTAGAAGAACTTTTCGAAGCAAGAAAGCCAAAGGGACTTGCAGAAATTTGTGAAGCAGATGGTACAGTTGTTGCTATTGAATCAAGAAAAGATAATAAGACTGAGGTTAAAGTCCGTGGAGAAGAAGAAAGAGATTATGTAATCCCTTATGGTGCAAGATTAAATGTAAAAGAAGGAGATTATGTTCTCGCAGGAGATCAGATTACAAGAGGTCCATTAAATCCACATGATATATTGAGATTGAACGGAGTTGAAGGGGTATATCAATATCTTCTTAAGGAAGTTCAAAGAGTATATAAAATGCAAGGTGTAGATATTAATGATAAACACGTTGAAGTTATTGTAAGCCAGATGCTTTCTAAGTATAAAATTGAAGATGCAGGAGATACTTCATTATTACCGGGAGGTCTATACAGTAAATTTGAATTAGAAGAAGCAAACAGCCTGGTTGGTGAAGATGGAATAGAAGCAAAGGGTAAAAGAGTACTTCTTGGAATTACAAAAGCTTCCCTTGCTACAAATTCATTCTTATCAGCTGCATCATTCCAAGAAACAACAAGAGTTCTTACAGATGCAGCAATAAAAGGCAAGACTGATAATTTACTTGGACTTAAAGAAAATGTAATCATTGGTAAACTAATTCCTGCAGGAACAGGTATGAAGAGATATAAGACAGTAGAAATCGACTATGGAGAAAACACAGACCTTATGGAGTCATTTAAACCATTATCAGAAGAAGAAGAATATGGAGAAGAACCATATGAAGAAAGAAAAATAACCCTGTCAGATATGCCCGAAATGCCACAAATAAGCGATATTTCAGATATAGTAGAACTATAAATATAAAAACACCAGTATAAAACACAAATGGTTTGACATAATTCAGCCATTTGTGATATACTGATTTTTGGTTTTGAGCACCTAACTTAATTTGCGGAGCAAATTTTAGTAGGTGCCATACAGAAATTTCCCAATCTATGATTGGACAAAATTTTTCAGTTGAGCACCTAACTAAATTTACGAAGTAAATTCTAAGTAGGAGCCCATTTACCACAGCTTCAGCTGTAATGGGAAATGGGACAGCGAAGCGAAGCGTAGGTGCCATACAGAAATTTCCCAATCTATGATTGGACTAAATTTTTCAGTTGAGCACCTAACTAAATTTACGAAGTAAATTCTAAGTAGGAGCCCATTTACCACAGCTTCAGCTGTAATGGGAAATGGGACAGCGAAGCGAAGCGTAGGTGCCATACAGAAATTCCCCAATCTGTGATTGGACAAAATTTTTCAGTTGAGCAATTTTTTCAACAAGAAATTTAAAATTTTTAGAGAGTTTTAAGCCATTTGGTTTGAAATATATTAGTTATTTTTTTGCTTGATATGCAAGCAGAAGAAAGGAGAAATTAAATGCCTACTATTAATCAGTTGGTTAGACAAGGAAGAACAAGAGCTGAAAAGAAATCAACAGCACCTGCTCTATTAAAAAGTTTAAACTCAATTAGAAGAGTTTCTACAGATGTGGATTCTCCACAGAAGAGAGGCGTATGTACTTCTGTAAAGACAGTTACACCTAAAAAACCAAACTCAGCATTAAGAAAAGTAGCCAGAGTACGTCTAACAAACGGTATCGAAGTAACTGCTTATATTCCTGGTGTTGGTCATAATCTTCAGGAACATAGTGTAGTACTAATCAGAGGCGGAAGAGTAAAAGACCTTCCTGGTGTAAGATATCATATCGTAAGAGGAACTCTTGATACTGCCGGCGTAGCAAATAGAAGTCAGGCTCGCTCAAAATACGGAGCAAAAAGACCAAAAGCAAAATAATCGGGAACACTCACATGTGCCCTTGATATATATATAATTATTTATCATTGGCACCGCGATAGATCTGATGCTATCGAGTACCGAATCGTCGCGCATTATAATCATAAGATTGCGTAGAAAGTAAGGAGGGAAGAGACGTGCCAAGAAAAGGAAACGTACCTAAAAGAGAAGTGCTCCCTGATCCAGTTTATGGAAGTGTTGTTGTTGCAAAGCTAATCAATAGCATTATGTTAGATGGAAAAAAAGGTGTAGCACAGTCAATTGTATATGATGCATTTGACATGATAAAAAATAATACAGGTGAAGATCCACTTGAAATTTTTGAAAAAGCTATGAATAATATTATGCCTGTTTTAGAAGTAAAAGCTAGACGTGTAGGTGGTGCAAACTATCAAGTACCAGTGGAAGTTAGAGCGGACAGACGCCAAACTTTAGGTCTTAGATGGCTTACTAAATACACAAGAACTAGAGGCGAAAAGACCATGTCAGAAAGATTATACAAGGAATTAGTAGATGCAAGCAATAATGCTGGAGCATCTGTAAAGAAAAAAGAAGATACTCATAAGATGGCAGAAGCAAATAAGGCTTTTGCACACTACAGATGGTAGTTATGAGAGAGTTTATATTAAAGCAGAAAGGAGGATTCTAGTATGCCTAGACAATTTCCACTTGAGAAAACAAGAAATATTGGTATTATGGCACATATAGATGCTGGAAAAACCACTACAACAGAAAGAATTTTGTTCTACACAGGAAGGACTCACAAGATTGGCGAAACTCATGAAGGCGCTGCAACTATGGACTGGATGGAACAAGAACAGGAAAGAGGTATTACTATTACCTCGGCTGCCACTACAGCACAATGGAAAGATACAAGAATTAATATTATTGATACACCAGGACACGTTGACTTTACCGTTGAGGTAGAAAGATCTCTTCGTGTTCTTGATGGAGCAGTTACAGTACTTTGCGCAAAAGGCGGAGTAGAACCTCAGTCAGAAACTGTATGGAGACAGGCTGAAAAGTACGGTGTTCCTAGAATGATTTTTGTCAATAAGATGGATATTTTAGGAGCAGACTTCTATCGTGTAGTTAGTATGGTAAAAGATAGATTAAAAGCAAATGCAGTTCCTATTCAATTGCCAATTGGCGCTGAGGATACTTTTGTCGGAATTATTGATTTAATTAAAATGGAAGCTGAAGTCTATAAAGATGATTTGGGTAAAGAAATAGAAATTACTGAAATTCCGGAAGAATTAAAAGATTTAGCGGATGAGTGGAGACACAATCTGCTAGAATCTGTAGCAGAGACTGACGAAGAATTATTGATGAAATATTTAGAAGGTGAAGAACTTTCTGAAGGTGAAATCAATGCAGCTATTAGAAAAATGACAATTGCAGGTAAAATGGTTCCAGTAACATGCGGATCAGCTTATAAAAATAAGGGAGTGCAGATGATGCTTGACGCAGTAGTAGCATATATGCCTTCCCCACTTGATATCCCTCCTATTAAGGGTATCATTCCTGGAACAGAAACAGAAGCAGAAAGACCTGCTGATGATAAAGGACCTTTTTCAGCACTTGCATTTAAAATTATGGCGGATCCATTTGTTGGTAAATTAGCATTCTTTAGAGTATATTCGGGAACTGTTACATCCGGTTCTTACGTATATAACTCAACAAAGGGAAAGAAAGAAAGATTCGGAAGAATATTGCAGATGCATGCAAATAAGAGAGAAGAGTTAGAAATAGTGTATTCTGGAGATATTGCTGCAGCAGTAGGTTTGAAGGATACTACTACAGGAGATACTCTTTGTGATGAAAAGAATGAAATTATCCTAGAATCTATGGAATTCCCAGATCCTGTAATAGAGATTGCTATTGAGCCAAAGACTAAAGCAGGTCAAGAAAAGATGGGTATTGCACTTGCTAAGTTAGCAGAAGAAGATCCAACTTTTAAAACCTATACAAATGAGGAGACCGGTCAGACAATTATTGCAGGAATGGGTGAACTTCACCTTGAAATTATTGTAGACAGACTTTTACGTGAATTTAAAGTAGAAGCAAATGTTGGTAAGCCTCAGGTTTCATATAAAGAAACATTAACTGTACCTACAGATGTAGATCATAAATATGCAAAACAATCCGGTGGTCGTGGACAATACGGACATGTTAAAATTAAAGTTGCACCGGGAGAACCAGGGTCTGGTTTCCAATTTAAAAACTCAATTGTTGGTGGTGCTATTCCAAAAGAATACATTCCAAAGGTTGAAGATGGTATTCGTGAAGCAATGCAAAATGGTCCGCTTGCAGGTTATCAGGTAGTAGACGTTTCAGTTGAGCTTTATGATGGATCGTATCATGAAGTTGACTCCAATGAAATGGCATTTAAGATTGCAGGCTCTATGGCATTTAGAGAAGCTGCTAAAAAAGCGAAACCTGTTTTACTTGAACCTATTTTTAAAGTTGAGGTTACTGTTCCTGAAGATTATATGGGAGATGTAATCGGAGATATAAGTTCAAGAAGAGGAAGAATTGAAGGATCAGATATGCATTCAGGAGCTGTTGCAGTAAGAGGATTTGTACCTCTTTCAGAAATGTTTGGTTATGCAACAGACCTTAGATCTAAGACACAAGGTCGTGGAGTATACGTAATGCAAATGGATCACTTTGAAAAATTACCAGATTCTTTAATTGAAAAGATTAATAAATAATTAGATAAAAAGGACATACTCATAAGTATGTCCTAAACCCTACTTTAGTAAAGGAGATTAAAAAAATGGCAAAAGCTAAATTTGAGAGAAATAAGCCGCATGTAAACATCGGTACAATTGGTCACGTAGACCATGGTAAGACAACACTTACAGCAGCGATAACAACTACATTACAACAGAGATATCAATTAGGAGAAAAGGTAGCATTCGATCAAATCGATAAAGCACCTGAAGAAAGAGAAAGAGGAATAACAATAGCAACAGCGCACGTAGAGTATGAAACACCAAGCAGACACTATGCGCACGTAGACTGCCCGGGACATGCTGACTATGTAAAGAACATGATTACAGGAGCAGCACAGATGGACGGAGCGATCTTGGTAGTAGCAGCAACAGACGGACCAATGCCACAGACAAGAGAGCATATCTTATTATCAAGACAGGTAGGAGTACCATATATCATCGTATTCCTAAACAAATGTGATATGGTAGACGACGAAGAACTTCTTGACTTAGTAGAAATGGAAGTAAGAGAATTATTAGACGTATATGAATTCCCAGGAGATGATACACCAATCATCAGAGGAAGTGCATTGGAAGCATTAAACGATCCAGCAGGCCCATGGGGAGATAAGATTATAGAATTGTTCGAAGCAGTAGACAGCTATATTCCAGAACCAGTAAGAGCGACAGATAAGCCATTCCTAATGCCAGTAGAAGATGTATTCTCAATAACAGGAAGAGGAACAGTAGCAACAGGAAGAGTAGAAAGAGGAATCCTAAAAGTATCAGACGAAGTAGAAATCGTAGGATTGATGGAAGCACCAAGAAAAGTAGTAGTAACAGGAGTAGAAATGTTCAGAAAGCTTTTGGATCAAGCAGAAGCAGGAGATAACATTGGAGCACTACTAAGAGGAGTACAAAGAGACGAGATTCAAAGAGGACAGGTACTAGCACAAATAGGAACAATCCATCCACATACAAAGTTTACTTCAGAAGTATACGTATTAAAGAAAGAAGAAGGTGGAAGACATACACCATTCTTTAACGGATACAGACCACAGTTCTACTTCAGAACAACAGACGTAACAGGAGATTTACAGTTACCAGAAGGAACAGAAATGTGTATGCCTGGAGATAACGTACAGATGACAATTACATTGATAACACCAATCGCAATCGAAGAAGGATTAAGATTT
>NZ_AUFC01000042.1 GCF_000426305.1 Anaerovorax odorimutans DSM 5092
ATTTACCTAAGTCTATTTGATATAGTAAAAATTCTCGTATTTCGGTTTCCCCCATTGTTTCAATAGGACGATTTTCGAAATAACGTAGAAATGCGTGCAGAACTCTGAAATACTCTGCTTCTGTGTGTGGCGATAAACCTCGTAATTTAATTTCTTCTTTGGCGTTTAAGATGATTTCTTCGTTTGTCATGTCTATTCTCCTTCAATATATATTCGCTTTTCTGCGTACGTCTATTTTAAAGGAGTTTTTAGGGAAATAAAACTGCAGGTAAATCGACAGTTGGGTTTTACGCACTTAGTTGGCGTATCGGATGCCACCGCGTTAGCGGTTTTGTGCTATGTTTCTGATATACTATATATTAGTAAATTAATAAGCAGCACGTATTTTATATAATCAGAGAGTGAGCAATATATCTAGATTTGTTGGTGGAGTGATAGAAGAATTATGGAGAAAAAGAAAATATTTTGGAAAGTACCGCTGTTTTGTATCGCAGCAGGTGTGATTGCTTTTAATGCGGTAGTTTTTTTTATAGGTCAATTTACTATTATTCCGCTTCCAGATGGGACAATTACATCAGACAATACACGAGTACTTATAATGTATGGAGCCATATTTATTGTGACACTGATAGTTGGCGGCAAGGTTTTTTTTCGGAACATGACTCGAAAAGAAATTTTCTTTTCTGCATCAATTATTGTCGTTATAGGTTTGATAATGGATTTAACTCAATGGGCATTTAACATCACAACTGGTCCGGGTGCTGTCTTTTTCATGTATGCTTATCAAATTTTCGAGTGGAGTAGTATTGTACCTCAATTATTGTATCTAGTAAATGAAAATCTTAGGGTTGCTTCATTTATTGGTAGCTTAACACCGTATTTATTTATCCTGTTTGGCAAAAAAGAGCAAGTATAAATTCCTGTTTATTTTTCAAATTATGAGCATAATTCTTAGCAAAGTCAGTTGCCCATTATGTTTATTACATGATATTCAACTGAACTTTATTGCTAAAGGATTTATATTGATAACCGGAAGCTACCTTTCATAAATAGAATCCCTACAGATTCCTGGAAGTTAGGTTCTGAAGTATATCTTTTGAAAGATTTGACGTTTCAAGTTTCCCAGTAACGATGTTACTAATAAGGAGAGCAGCATTTTAAGATTTACAAAGGTCATAAAGGTATTAGGAAAATGAATATAAAAGAAATAATGGTTATAGTTAAAGGAGAAGATAAAACTGAAAAAATTAGTCATATGCATTGTGATGATGAAAATGGGAAAATAATAATTACTTATAAAGAAAATAAAAAAATTTATAAATACAATCAAAATAATGTAAATATTATTACAAACCCAAAAGTAATTGAACTGGGTGGAAAAGTCGCATATTTAAATGGATTTCCTGTCTTTAAGCCACAGCTTATTCTTGACTTTGGAGAACGAATTCGAATTATTGAAGATAATGGCAAATCTAAGTCTGTAAAACCACAATTATTTTTAGCAGTTAGTGATGGTACTAATAATCAGAAGGCTCAACAGATACAGGCATATTTAAGAGATATATCTCAATATACGTCAGAAAGTTTGAAGGAAGAAGCTTTTTTGAAACAGGAAATGGATAATCTTACATTTATTCATCCAGAAAGTGTTCTGAGTCGTTACCTTAATCAACAGGATATTGAGTTGAGAAATCCTGAAACAGAAAATATTATCTTTCCGTTCCGATTTAACTTGAGTCAAAAATCCGCATTGGAAAATGCTCTTACAAGCGCTATTTCAGTTATCGAAGGCCCTCCTGGTACTGGAAAAACACAGACGATATTAAATATTATCTCTAATCTTGTTGCGGTTCAAGGTAAAAGCGTAGCTGTTGTGTCTAATAATAATGAAGCTGTTAAAAATGTTATTGAAAAAATGACAAATCAAGGGTACGGTTTTTTAACAGCATTGTTAGGCAAAGGGGAAAATCAAGATGCTTTTTTTGCCAACATGCCTGTAGCAAATGTGGAAGGTTGGAATTGTGAAGAAGAAACGGAAGAACTAATTCAGCAAATTGAAATTCTGAATACTAATCTGAATAAATTATTGAGGGTTGATAGAAAAAAGGCACAGCTCAGTCAAGAATTGCGTGCATGGCAATTGGAACAAGAACATTTTGAGGAATATTATGACCGACAGGATATTGAAGAAATTGGTAACCTTCCTTTGTTCAAGGCAACGCCAGACCGAATTATTGCTTTTCTAGCTGAAACTTCTTTGGCAAAAGAGAGAAATCAATATAATAAGCTTCTATATAAATTGAGACTACTCTTTAAATATGGAGTATTCAATCATAAAAAGCTACAGCAACAAGAATTATCTGTTTTGTTGTTACTACAAAAGGAATTTTATAGAAAACAGATTCGAAAGCTAGAAGATGAAATAGCTTTCTTAGAAAATCAATTAAACAATGCATCCTTTGAGACATTAATAAATAAACACCAGCAGTATTCTGAGAAATTTTTTCGTAAATGCATATATCAAAGCCATAACGAGTTATTAACGCCTACTTTTACTAGAAAAAGTTTTAAAAAGGAATTTGAAAAGTTTATAAAAAGGTTTCCAATCATTCTTAGTACAACCCATGCCTTGCGTCGGTCTATACCAAATAATTATTTATTCGATTATGTTATAATCGATGAAGCTTCTCAGGTGGATCTAATTACTGGTACATTGGCTCTTTCTTGTTGCCGAAATGTAATTATTGTTGGTGACGTGAAGCAACTTCCCCAGATCACCAATAATAAAATTGAGCAAATGCTGAAGACGGTACTGCCTCAAGCTGCGTATAACTATTTTCAACATAATATATTGTCATCAATCATCAGCATCTATGGGAATAGACTTCCTCATGAAATTTTAAGAGAACATTATCGTTGTCATCCCCATATTATTGAATTCTGTAATCAGAAATATTATAACGGAGAATTGATTCCATATACTAGCTTAAATATGTCGGAGAGTCCCTTAGTACTTTACAAAACTGCTGAAGGAAATCATATGCGACAAGTTACAAGGGGTCAAAAAAAGGGCCTTTATAACCAACGAGAACTAGATGTTTCAGTAGAAGAAATCCTGAGAAACCCAGATCTTGAGGCTCGTGGGTATATTGGATTTGTTACCCCATATCGTAAACAAGCCAACGCGGCGGAAGAACTATTACCTGATGGAATAGAAAGTGATACGGTACATAAATATCAGGGTAGAGAAAAGGATGTAATAATTATGTCTACTGTACTGGATAGCACTTGGAAAGGTCAGATGGGGCTTGAATTTGTGGATGACCAGCAGCTGGTGAATGTGGCGGTTTCGCGTGCTATAAAGCAGTTTGTGCTAGTGACGGATCATGAACTTTTTTTCAAAAAAGGTAAAAATGTTGGTGATTTAATACGATATATGCAGTACAGTACGCTGGATGAAAATCTGATAGAGAGTAAAGTAGTATCAGTTTTTGATCTTCTTTATCAACGGTATTCCAGCAAATTGATTCCATTGAAAGCGAAGATGGATCAAAGTGCACGGTATCAGTCGGAAGAAGCTCTTCGTGTGTTGCTGGAAGAGATTCTCGCTGAGCCGAAATATAGCCGATATAGCTACGTACATGGGATGTTATTACGGAATTTGTTAAATTCTGTTGATTTGCTTACTTCTGAAGAGTTGAATTTTGTCAATAACAGAGCATCGCTTGATTTTGTTATATATTATAAGCAAGATAAAGCTTGTGCTCTTGTAGTCGAAGTAGATGGATTTGAGTTTCATGAAAATAATCCAGAGCAACAGCGTCGTGATAAACTAAAAAATTTAATTTTAGCAAAATATGAAGTGCCAATACTACGGTTACCTACCAATGGAAGCAAAGAGCGCGAGAAAATACGGAGTTTTTTAGATGACAATAAGTAGTGTAGTTCTTTATAGTGACATATTATATATTTAAAAGATGAAGTAATCGGGTTTTGAGGAGTGACTGAGATTGCATATTTTTATTATGGTAGTATTTATTGTTGTAGTTTTTTTGTTATCTTTGTATATAGGGCATATGCCCCTTTGTGCTGTTCCGGCACAATTAAATTATCCATATGTAAAAACAATTATTTAAGTATTTTTAACCAATAGCAATGGCGTAGCATGGTCAGCGGAACAGATCCACATTGATTTAATAAAGAGCTTTAACCCTAAACAGGCATTTATAGCATTGACTTCATTTATGGATGAAGAGATAAAAAGCAAATTACAATTTAGTTTGTGCAGACAAAAGTTTGAAGAAATGATTGGCTATATTCAGCCTAATATTATATCTGATGGCGTTTTATCATTACTTAATGAAATAAAGCCTCAAATTAGAAATTTATCAAACATTACAAACAGTGATAAGCTAATTCAAAAGATCTCATTTTTCAATAAAAACTATTTAGGTTAGTTATTGTAGATGACATCATGGAATCAATAGGCATCTACGGCACACTTATTGTCTATTCAAGGCACACTGAATGTGTCTGTTTGTTGGAACGTGGAAAAAGTGTTGGAAAATAAGGGGTTTCGAAGAAATTTTGGCGTAACCGAGATTACGGACATCCTTGAGTAGATAAAAAAAGATGACTGAATGTGGTTCTAACAAGGAATAGCGAAAGTTGAACACAATATGAAGTGGCTTTTAAGAATAAATGGGATAAAAATCGAGCTGAAAAATGACGGTTTTTGCCCCTTGACAAAAAAATATAGATGATATAGGATAACCCAAGTAAAACATAGAATTTTTATAAAAATATTCAATAAATTTTTGAAAATAAAATGTCACAATTTATTACTTTAGTAGTATAAGAATCTTAATTTCCACTTTATCAAAAAATAAATAAATCTTAGAAATCAGTGGGGTGACTCTATGTCAAACCTGCAAAATGTATCGGATACAATAATATTTTTTTGTTCAAAACTCTGCTAGTATTTATATAGCAGAGTTTTATTAAAAAGGTGAACTATGTCTAAAATTATTAACGTCATAGCAAAAGATGATTACACAATGGATTGAGTTAGATAACCGCCATAAAATCATCTACGATATGAAACCAAGTCTAAAAGGGATTCTATTTAATATTCTTTCTAATTTGGGTTGATTTAAAGTATTTTATATTAAAAATGAGAGCACTATTGTCTGGAATAACTTGTGTCAGATGACTATTGATGAAATCATTAATAACATTGAAAAATAGAGGAAATTAAGCAGATGGAAGAAGATAACACTTTAAGTTATCCATTCTACTACAGCATAATAAGGGATAAAGTTAAATAGGAGGATCATATATGAAGAAAAAAATATTTACTATTGTATTATCATTAGCTATGATTATTACAACATTTACTACAGCAGTGTTTGCGTCAGATATTACAGACATTCCAAATAATTGGTCAAAAACTGCACTTGAAAATGCGGTAAGTAATGGTTTACTAAAAGGTAACAAGGGTAAGTTAATGCCAAAAGAAAATCTTACAAGAGCTCAAATGGCTGCCATTGTTAATCGAGCCTTTGGAACAATAGAAAAGGCAGATTTAGGCCAATATACTGATATAACAGAAAACTCATGGTATTATGATGACATGTCAAAAGCTGTAGAAATGCAAACATTTGTTGGTAATGACAATTACTTAAATCCTAATAATAATATTACTAGGGAGGAAGCTTTTGTCGTATTAGCCCGTGCGTTTAAATTATCAAATGGTACGACCAGCGTATTAAACAAGTTTACAGATTGCGATTTGGTAAGCAGTTGGGCAAAAGAGTCTGCAGCATCCCTTGTAGGGGCAGGATATATTGCAGGCTCAAATGATAAATTAAATCCAAAAGAGAATATCACAAGAGCAGAATTCGCTCAAATAATGGATAATCTTTTAAAAAATTATATTACAAAAGCAGGCACATATACAAAGGATATGAGTGGAAATGTAATGATTAATGTCTCTGACGTAATTCTTAAAGATATGACTGTCAGCGGAGACTTGATTGTTGGTGATGGTGTTGGAAATGGGGATATAACACTTAACAGTGTAAATGTTACAGGAAGAACTGTAATTCGTGGTGGCGGAGTTCATTCTATCAAAATTATAGGAAACTCCAATATACAGGATGTTGTGATTGCTCGAGTTGATGGACAGACTAGAGTTTACTGTGATAATGAAGTAGAAATTGGTGATGTTTTAGTTGATGGCAGTGATAATGTTATTCTTGAAGGTGATGTGAATAATGTCGCGATTACGGCACCTGATATTACAGTGACTGCAACAAAAGCAAATTTTGTATCAGCAACAATTAAAGGTAAAAATTCAATAATGATTGTTTCAGATGATTCAGAAATAGAAACAGCAATAGTTGAAGCAGAAAACGCACAAATAAAAGTGGAGACTGGGTCTAAAATCCAAGATGTTGTGGCAAGCGGTGATGGAGTAAAAATTAGTGGCTTTGGAACCATTGGAACGGTTGAAGCAAAGGGTGATGACATTACAGTTACAGCGCAAGGCACATCCGTAACAGCAGCTTCGGGAACAACAAATATTATGGCAGGAACAAAAACGGTTGTGGCCGGAAGTACCCAAATAGTTGGAACAACATACAGAAGTCGCAGTAGTGGTCATGGGAATCATGTTACTACCAAAGATACTACTGCCCCATCAGGATATCAAGCAACAATTGATAAAAGTGCCATAAATAATGATAACCAGAGCGATTTATCCTTTACCTTTGAAAGTGCAGAAGTGGGTGCAGCCTATTATTATAGCATTGATGATACAAATGATGAAACAAGTGCAATAACAGGAACCGGAATAATTGTTACGGAAACAGACCAAATCAACAATGTAGATGTAAGTGGGTTAGATGATGATATATTAACACTGACGGTGTACTTAATAGATGCAGCAGGAAATCAAGGTTCTAATACGATAGACACGATTACCAAAGATACTACTGCGCCATCAGGATATCAAGCAACAATTAATGAAAGTGCCATAAATAATAAGAACCAGAGCGATCTAGGCTTTACCTTTGAAAGTGCAGAAGTAGGTACAGCCTATTATTATAGCATAGACGATATAAACGACAGCACATTAGTTGTGACAGGTAGTGGAATTATCGCAACATCAACAGACCAGATTACAGGTATCGATGTGAGCAGTCTGGACGATGATATCCTGACCTTAATGGTGTACCTCACCGATAGTTATGGAAATCAAGGAAGCGATACTACCGATACAGTGGTAAAGAATACAACGGCACCAAGTGGTTACAGTATCAGCTTCGATCAGAGTGCAGTAAATATCACTAATGACACAGCAGTGAGCTTCACTTTCTCATCTGCCGAGGTCGGTACTGATTACACCTACAGCATCAACGATACAAATGCAGGAACAGCGGCTATAACAGGTAGTGGAATTATCGCAACATCAACAGACCAGATTACAGGTATTGATGTGAGCAGTTTGGACGATGATACCCTGACCTTAACGGTATACCTGACCGACAGTTATGGGAATCAAGGAAGCAATGCTACCGACACAGTGGTGAAAGATGCAACGGCGCCAAGCGGCTATAGTATCAGTTTTGATCAAAGTACAGTAAATACCACTAATGATACAGCAGTGAGCTTCACTTTTACAGGTGCAGAAGTGGGTGCAACCTATTATTATGCAATCGATGATACAAATGCAGGAACAGCGGCTATAACAGGTAGTGGTAATATAGTCACAGCAACAAATAAGATTAGTGGATTGGATGTCAGCGGCTTAGATGATGACACCTTAACTTTGACCATATATCTGACGGATAACTATGGCAGCCAAGGAAATGATGTAACAGATACGATAGTAAAAGATACAGAGGCGCCAAGTAGTTACAGTGTCAATATAGATCAAAGTGCTGTGAACAGCACCAATGATACAAGCGTGAGCTTTACCTTCGCATCAGCAGAAGTGGGAGCCACTTACAACTATAGCGTAGACGATAACAATGGCGGAACAGCAGCTGTTACAGGAAGTGGTGACATAGCTACAGCAACAGATCAGATTAGTGGATTGGATGTCAGCGGTTTAGCGGATGATACCTTAACATTGACAGTGTATCTGACAGATGACAATGGGAACCAAGGCAGTAATGCAATAGATACCGTTACAAAAGAAACGATCGTACCAAGTGGCTATAGCATACATATAGACCAAGGTACAATTACTTCTGCTAATGATACCGCTATGAGCTTTACCTTTGCATCAGCAGAAGTGGGTACAGATTATGCATATAGCATCAGCGATGGCAGCAATCAAGTGACAGGAAGTGGCAGTATAGCTACAGCAACAGATCAAATTACTGGTATAGATATCAGCGGCTTAGACGATGGGAACTTAAACTTGAGTGTGACATTGACCGATGCCGCGGGAAATGTAGGAACAGCAGCGACGGATAGTATAACTAAGGAAGCAACGGCACCAAGTGGTTACAGTATCAGCTTCGATCAGAGTGCAGTAAATATCACTAATGGCACAGCAGTGAGCTTCACTTTCTCAGGTGCAGAAGTGGGTGCAACCTATTATTATGCAATCGATGATACAAATGAAGGAACAGCGGCTATAACAGGTAGTGGAACTATCGAAACAGCAACAGACCAGATTACAGGTATTGATGTGAGTAGTCTGGACGATGATACCCTGACCTTAACACTATACCTTACCGATAGTTATGGGAATCAAGGAAGTAATACTACTGACACAGTAGTGAAGAACTGTGTACCTACTAGATATACGGTATCAGTAAATGGAAATCCATCGCGGGGTGAGAATGGAACTTATAAAAAAGATGGAACACAAGATTCCAAGCCATATTATGTTATTGATTCATATTGTATTATTTGGAATACTATATCAAATCGTTGGGAAATTGACAACGAATTAGCTTTTATGGTTTGGTATAATAACGATACTGGCGATATTCCACCTTGTACTGGATGGATTGATGGTTCTGGTAATGGATATACCTTGACTGTAACGCGCAATTAGTATATTGGGTGAGGCAAAACATATTTTCTTATAAGAAATGTGGGTTTAAGATCCGATTATTATTGATTAGTCTTGACACTAAATGAAAAACATATTTTTTTAAAACAAAGGATGATAATACAAATGTGAACAATAGAAGTTGTTCACATTTGTTGTTTTAAGAGAAATTATGAATAAGCTTATTAAGAATCTTGCAATATAAAATTAGAAAAAGGGGATGGTTATGTTAAAATTGTTGTTAATAGATAATAAAATAATAATATTCCGTCAAGGGACCATTACATTCCTATATCATCAGTATTATCTGTTCAAGGAATACGGAAGTCGTTTGCTTGTTACAATGTGAAAAAGCATTGAAAAATAGAGGGTTAAAAGAGATTGGTGTAACCGAAATTTCGGATAACCTTGAATGAATAAAAAAGATGACAAAATGTGGTTATGATAAGAAGTAACTAAATATGACCACGATATATTATAGTTAAAAAAAATGGCGTAAAAATCGAATAAAAAAATGGCGATTTTGCCCTTTTAAAATGGATAGAAATATGGATAAGTGTTAAACTCATAGATTCTAGTGGCATAGATAATTAATAATGGTAAAATATAGAAGTCAAGATAGGATAATGATGTAATGCTTCATTATCGAGAAATAATAAAAGAGATGTCTAGTGATTTTACCTGTGTATGGGAATCAGTCTATCGGGTCGAATTCCGTTTACGAGCGTACAGGATAGCTGTTTTTGGAATTTTTACGTGTGCGTGGGAACAGGTCGGGCTAGTTATCATGCAACATGCTATTTTATAGCTACAAATAGGAATTTATTGAGCAGATAACCATAATTAAAAGCATAAAATTGGTCTTAGGTAAATTATAGGAGGTTTATAAATGAGTAAAATAGTTAAGATTAGGAATGAAAAAGAAACAGATTATGAGAGAGTAGAAGAAATCACGAGGAAATCTTTTTGGAATTTATATATTCCAGGGTGCATTGAACACTATTTAGTTAATATCATGCGATCCCACAAGGACTTTCTGCCGGAGTTGGATTTGGTAATTGAAGTTGATAATCAGATCATCGGGAATATAATGTACACAAAAGCAAAACTGGTTGATGAGTCTGGAGAAGAAAAAGAAATCCTTACCTTCGGTCCGGTTTGCATTATTCCGGAATACCAAAGAATGGGTTACGGAAAAATGCTTATCGAGCATTCTTTTGATCAGGCGATTGCGCTTGGTTATGATGTAATTGTAATATTTGGTAACCCAAGCAATTATGTAAGCTGTGGCTTTAAGAGTTGTAAAAAGTACAATATCTGTCTTGACAATGGAACATTCCCATCAGCAATGATGGTAAAAGAACTAAAGCCAGAAGCTTTGGATGGAAGGAAATGGGTTTACTATGACAGCCCTGTGATGAAGATAGACGAACAAGAAGCAGGGCGCTTTGATGAGAGTCTGGAAAAAATGGAGAAGAAATTTCAGCCAAGTCAGGAAGAATTTTATATTTACAGTCATTCTATTATACAGTGAGTTCCCTTTAGTGGTATAAGGATAAGCTATAACTTCCAATTTAACGACGACAAAACGAGGCAACATACGCTGTAACCAAAACCCGTACTATATTTTGACTTGTTCCCTAGGACGGATAAAAACACTTAAATGATATTGAAGCCTTGCTAATAGCACACTTTAAAACCGAACTTAACATTAAGCCATAAAAAATTCATTATATTAAAGATGTTAGCATAATACATATTCAAAATTTAACTGACACATCAACTTTTTTACAGGATTATATGATTTTTACATAGAATTGCAAATTATAAATAAAGGCTAAGCTGTAGGTCAACTTAAAAGACATACCGGACTTAGCCTATTTTTTATGACCAAAACAAAAAAAGGAAAGATGAGAATGTCAAAATTATTTATGTATGGCACAAGGTTACAGGAGTTTGAGTAGATGGTAATGCTTGTACCTAACTTCACTAAGCGAGGGAATGTTTATGACGAATACTCCATTAATATTGTTATAAATAATCTTGATAATATAATTGAATCGATTTTAATAGCATTACAGAATGATAACCCTCTGTTGCTTCCAAATTTTGAATTAGTTATTGATATTGATAATAGTGATAAGGTATATATCTACCGAGGGGTGGTAAATTATAACGGTTCGGTGAGCAATTTTTGTAAGCTAAATGAAATCTTTTTTAAAGGTGATTTTTTTAATTATTTCTTTTTGCGTCAATTTAACCAAGTCTACACTATTAATGAGGATGTCATGAGTTATATGGGGTTGACGTATGATATTGAAGTTATAGAGGTTGATGGTAAAGATGCTAATATCAAACAACTTAAATTAGTTGATGGTGAATTAAAGTATGAAATAATAAATGAAAATAAGATGTACATACAAGATTTTGTAAAAGAAAATCATGTATTGATTCAAGATTTAATTGTTGAATGCGATAGGTTTTCTATTGGATATATAAATTAGAGATATTGCCGTTTCATTTGTCTTATAGCCAATACTTTATACATGTGGAGATGGTTAATATTCTGAATAAATTAAATTTTTTAACGTTTTGATTAAATAATGGGCGTGTGTTTTTAAATCGGCTACACTTAACTGGACAGAAAAATTAGTTTTATGCTCAAAAAATACCTTATATCAGTGATGTGCAAAATTTGACGCATTGCTCGATAATTTCTATGGGAAATTCCTGTTCATCTGACACTAATACCTATATTAGAAAACTTTCTGATGATCAGGGAGTATAGACCGATCATCTGCATACCGCCAAGGAACCATCGTCTTCTTATGTAATCATTATCGTTTACTCAAGGACGTGGAGGCCATAGCCCTGTTGCATCGAAAAAACGGCTAAAAATGACTAAAAAAATAATATGCAATGATTAAGGATATGAGAGTAGATGCTTTTATGTCCTTTTTTCATGAAGGAAAGTAAACTTTTCCTATATAACGTAAGGTGAAGCATAGGTGAAAAAAATCCATAATTAGCAGACAACGTCTGTTAAATTGAGCTGGTCTTATTATTGAATATCCTTGATGATATATCGGAAATCCGATATAATGATGTTGGTGATAAAAATGACAATAAATGAATTATTAAAAGAAAAAGGAATGTCCAGATACAGTCTGTCAAAAGCAAGCGGTATTCCTTGGGCAACTTTGTCGGATATCTGTTCTGGCAAAACAAGCTTGACACGCTGTAACGCTCAAACCCTTCAGAAACTATCGAGTGTACTTGGTATGACCATTGAAGATATATTAGCCCTTGCGGTAGAGCCTTCGGAAAGTCAGAAAAATGGGAAGCCCTGTGACCGCTCCTACTTGGAAACGAACCTCTCTGCCCACCTCCAAAAGGCAATCAATGATTATGTGCAAGGTGAAAAAGATAAGGTGTCTTACATGGACTGCCTGTGGGGCGAGTTGTATGGCTCTATCAATGCAGACCTCTGGTCGGGTATCATTTCAGAGGAACAGGCAAATTTTCTGAGAACAAAATATCTCCATGGGGAAGAACAGGAGTGATAAAATGATTGATTTTACTGCTTGCCAAGTCAACAAATTTAAAGGCTATGGCGGTGCCAACGGAAATAAAATCAATGTGTTGTACAACGGTACAAGCTATATGCTGAAGTTTCCGCTGGTACCAACGAAAAGCAAAGTGATGAGCTATACCAATAGCTGTATCAGTGAATATTTAGCATGCCATATCTTTCAAACGCTCGGATTTACCGTACAGGAAACACTACTTGGAACCTATACGGATAAGCGAGGAAAAGAAAAAATCGTAGTGGCCTGCAAGGATTTTACTGCTGACGGCAAAAAGCTGATGGAGTTTGCACATCTCAAAAACACTTGCGTGGACAGCGAGCAAAGTGGATATGGCACAGAGCTTTCCTCTATGCTGAAAGCCATTGATGAACAATCCCTTGTGGAACCACAAAAGCTGAAGGACTTCTTTTGGGATATGTTTATTGCAGATGCTTTCTTGGGGAACTTCGACCGTCACAACGGAAACTGGGGTATACTAATTGATGAGGTGCAGCAGTCTGCTGAGATTGCGCCAATCTATGATTGTGGCTCCTGCCTATACCCTCAAATGGATCAGGCAGGTATGCAGACAGTGCTAAATGATGAAAAGGAAATCAATCAACGTGTTTATGTGTTTCCCACATCTACTATTTTGGAAAATGGCAACAAAATTTCCTACTTTGATTACATTTCCTCACTGAAAAATGAGGATTGTAATCGATCGCTGAAAAGGATTGCAGGACACATTGATATGAATGTACTCAATAAGCTGGTGGAAGAAACTCCTATGATTACAGAGCTACAGAAAGATTTTTATAAGGTGATGCTATCGGAAAGAAAGGAAAAAATCCTTGATTACAGCATGGAGCTGCTAATGAAACAGGAACTTTCACAGCAAGAACAAGATAGCACACCTGAGCTAACACAAGAGTTTACAATGTAAATAAATCAGCACCCCGTCAAACGGCAATGGCATTAAGTTAAGCATTTTAAAACATGGATACAACAAAGTAAAAAGTGAAGGATAGAGAATGCCGAAGTGTATTATCTGTTCTTCATGTTTTTTTGCATGGCAAACAGACAGATTAATAATCTGCCACATTTTCTGTCAATTATAGTGTTTTTATGATACTCTATACATGAATTGTATTTGGGCCTTTGCTCTTGGCTTACGTGAATAGTTCCTGTTTGGTCGAACAGGAGTTAGATTTCTCAGTATAAGAATTTCAGCATCAGGTGGTGGAATGTCATTGAGAAAAAGGCTCTTTACTATATTTGCAGCAATGGAAAATCGAATTTTATAT
>NZ_AUFC01000043.1 GCF_000426305.1 Anaerovorax odorimutans DSM 5092
TGATAAGGCACTTTTAAAGTCCCTTTATCTTGCTACACTTCAAGCCACAAAAAAATGGAGCCAGCCACTTAAAAACTGGGGTAAGGTATATGGTGAATTTTCAATTATGTACGAGGAAAGATTCCAATTTTAAAAGCAGCAAAATATGGTAATAAATTACATCTTTATTAAAGATGTTCTTGACATGCTTAGAAAAATTTAATATATTGAAAACAGTTAAGGTCAGCTCAAATGAGCCGACCACATTTAAAATCTTATCATAGAAAGTTAATTTACAGACTTTTTTTCATACACTCTTTTATTTTATGATTTTATTATAGGAAGTATAACGGTAAATATTGTTCCAAGGCCTAATTCACTTTCAATTATTATTTCCCCTTGATGAAGCTTAACAATTTTATATACGATAGGCAGACCCAACCCATTACCTTCTGTATTACGAGATTTATCACATTGATAAAATTTATCGAATATATGTTTTAGATTTTCTTCATCTATACCATAGCCATTATCCATCACCTTAAATTCAATACTATTATCTAAGTTCTTAACTTTAATTTTAACTTTTCCTTTATCTGGAGAAAACTTAATTGCGTTATCAATAAGATTTATCCAGACTTGATTTAAAAGATCTTCATTACCCGTATAATATACATCATCAATATCTATAATCATTTCTAAATTTTTATTAGACCATTTTGATTCAAGCATTAACACGCTACGACGAACTTGTTCTGATAAGTCAAACTTTGATTTATCAGAGATAATATTAAGATTTTCTATGGCTGTTAGAGTTAATACGTTGGTTGCTAGTTCAGCCAGCCTATCGGATTCACTTATGATAATATCTAAATATTCATTTCTTTCTTCTTCTGATAAATCAGGACTCTTTAATATCTTTGCAAAACCTCTAAGAGAAACAATGGGTGTTTTGAATTCATGGGAAAAATTATTTACGAAATCAGAACGAAGCATTTCCAAGCTGCCAAGTTCTTTAGCCATTCTATTAAAGCTATTTGCAAATATATTAAATTCATCAATGGCTGAAACAGGAAGTCTGACACTGAAATCTCCATCAGCCACTTTATTACATGCAGCTACAACTCTACGTATGGGTTTTAGTGGAATTCTGCTTAGTATAGCTGTTAATGTAGTTCCTACAATGGTGCTGCTTATAATCAAAACTAATATTGGACCTAAAATAGATGGCTCTCTTATTTCGTGCAGCAGACCATGCTTGAACAAAAGCACGATAGTAAAACCTATAATGCTCATGGTTATTAGCAGTATTATAAAAACAATAAGTGAAAGCATAATTGCTAAAGCTTTCTTGCCTATTTTGTAACGGATTACTTCCAAAGTTTGTGAGCTAAAATTTAAATTCAAAATACATACACCACCTTTTATCCTTGAATAATGTTATTTTAGCATAGTTTCATTTCATGAGAATAAACAAAAAATATTTTTTATAGTAAATTTTTAGTAATTTTCTCATTTGTTTATGTTGAGTTTCTAATTATATTTTATTGTTATATATGTGATAATGCCAAATTTATGTTATTAGAGTTTCTTATAAAACGCAAACGAGATTATATAAGTTTTGGCACACATTTTAATAATTAACATAAGCAGCAGAAAAATAAGAAGCTTAGAAGAAGGGAGTATATATGAAAATCAAATTAAAAGGCAGAAAGAAGATAATAATCATTGTCGTAATAATTATCATACTTGCTATATTAATTCTGCCAAGATTTCTTAGTGGAAGACAGACAATTTATGAGGGAGCTATACCACCTACAGTGGAAGTTGTAAATCCTAAATCGGGGGATATAGAAGTTGTCAGTTCACTTATAGGAACAGTAGAGCCTTCTGAGGTTGAAGACGTTTATCCTGAAATTTCAGGAGAGGTAACTAGTGTAAAAATTAAAGCCGGTCAGACTATTAAAGCTGGTCAGGTAATATGTACTATAGAGAATAAACAGCTGGAGACAGCAAAAATTAATCTTCAAACAGCACAGATAACATTATCAGATGCAAAAACTACTATGGAGAGGACAGAAGCTCTGTATGAAAATGGAGGTATATCAACACAAGGCTATGAAGATGCAAAAAATGTATTATCAAAGGCACAGTTATCATATGAATCAGCAGAGAATGAATATAATAATCAATCCAGTTACAGTACAATAACAGCATCTACAAGCGGGCTTGTAGAATCCTGCGATGTAGAGGTTTATGATAATGTAAGTCCTCAGACAAAGCTTTGTGTTATTTCAGGAAGTGGTGATAAAATTGTATCCTTTGATGCAACAGAGAGAATAACAAAGAATATGAAGGTTGGAGATAAATTGGTATTAGAAAAGGGAGGAACAAAGTACGAGGGAACTATTAGCGAAATAAGCACCATGGTTGATCAGACGTCGGGCTTATTTAAGGTAAAAGCAAACCTTGATTCTAAAGTAGCTTTGGCAACAGGAACGTCTGCAAAGGTTTATGTTACTTCCGATAAAGTTCAAAATGTAATGACTATACCTGCAAATGCAGTTTATTATGAAAATGGTAAGGCCCTTGTATATACATATGAAAATAAAAAAGCTCATAAGGTATTTATGGAAGTTGGAATATCTGATGACAAAAATATAGAAGTGATTTCAGGTCTAAGCAATGATGATAAAGTTATATCAACATGGAGCTCAGAACTTTATGAGGGGGCATCTGTAAATGTGGCTAACTAAATTTGTTTTAAAAAGACCTGTAACGGCAGTATTGGCTGTTCTATGCCTTTTAGTATTTGGTTTATCTTCAGTGGCTAGTAGTACTTTGGAGCAGACTCCAGAAATGGAAATGCCCATTATGCTAGTAAGTACAGTTTATTCAGGTGCAAGCCCTGATGATATAGATGAGCTTGTGTCACAGCCTATAGAAGATGCCGTAGATACCTTGAGCGGATTGGATAAGGTAACTTCTATTTCTAATGAAAATAGTTCTATGGTATTGATCCAATATGTATATGGTACGGATATGGATGAAGCTTACTTAGACTTGAAAAAGAAAGTAGACGGACTCACGGAAGAATTACCTGATGATGCAGGAACTCCTACTATCATGGAGATAGATATTAATGATTCACCTGTTGTAACCTTGTCGGTAAGTAACAAAGTACAAACGAATCTTTATGATTATGTAGACAAAAAAATTGTACCTGAATTTGAAAAGATAAGCTCTGTAGCCAGCGTTGACATTTCCGGAGGCAGAGCCTCATATATAAAAATTGAATTAAATTCAGAGAAACTAAATCAATATGGGATAACAATGAGTGGTGTATCTCAGGCAATTGCAAGTGGTGATTTTTCGTATCCTGCAGGTAGCACTGAAACCGGAGATTCGGAATATTCAGTTACTACAGGTGCAGATTATGATGATATAGAAAGTTTAAATAAAATTCCAATAAACGTGTCAAATGGAAGTGTAATACAGCTGCAAGATGTTGCTACAGTTTATGAAGCATTGGAAGATCAAAGCAGTATAAGCAGATATAATGGAGAAGATACTATTTCTGTGTCGATTAAAAAACAACAGAGTAGCAGTGCAGTAGAAGTTTCCAATGAAGTAATGAAAGTTGTGGAGCAACTAGAAAAATCAGATGAAAACTTAGATATAATAGTAGTAAGTGATACAAAAGATGACATACTTAGTTCTCTTAGTTCTGTACTTCAAACACTAATACTGGCAGTTATAGTTTCCATGATAATTATTTATCTTTTCTTTGGAGATATAAAAGCTTCTCTGATAGTTGGAAGTTCAATTCCTGTCTCAATATTTGTTGCGTTAATATTGATGAAGCAATTGGGGTTCTCGTTAAATGTAATAACTATGGGAGCATTGGTTCTTGGAGTTGGTATGATGGTAGACAATTCCATAGTTGTGTTGGAAAGCTGTTTTAGATCTATCTCCTCAAGATCTCTAAGTTCAGATGAAGAGCTTGGGTTAGAGGAAGGCAGCGAAAATGGTTTATTAAAAAAAGGTTACAAATCAGCTGCTGTTGATGGAACAAAAACTGTAATTATGTCAATTTTTGGCTCCACAATTACTACCTGTGTTGTATTTTTGCCTTTAGCCTTTTTACAAGGTATGTCAGGACAAATCTTTAAGCCTTTAGGTTTTACAGTTGTATTTTGTATGCTGGCATCGTTTGTATCGGCTATTTCTATTGTACCTCTTTGTTATTATATGTATAGACCACAGGAAAAAACAAAGGCACCTGCACAAAGACCAATAAGAATATTACAAACAAAATATCGTAAAATAATGAGAACAATTTTGCCTAAACGTAAAACGGTCATGCTTGTTTCGGTTGTATTTTTATTGATTGCATTCGTGTTAGCTTCACAGTTAGGTATGGAATTGATGTCAACTATTGATGATGGTACTATTACCGTAACAATAGAAAGTCGACCGGGGTTAAAGTTGGAAAAGGTAGATGGAATATTAAAACAAGCTGAAAAGATTGTGGCTAATGATAAAAATGTAGAATCTTACATGGTTAATTATGGTGGAAGTGGTCTATCCCTAAATGGTAACTCGGAAGCTACTTTAACTGCTTATTTGAAGGATAAGGTAAAAGATCCTGAGAAAGTAATGAATTCTTGGAAGCCTTCAATGAATGTTATCAAGAATTGCAATATCACTTTAGAAGTAGGTTCCAGTATGTCTGATATGCAAATGGGCAGTGGATATGAATTGCTTTTAAATAGTACACAATATGATGATTTAAAAGTAACTTCTGATAAGATTGTTGAAGAACTTATGAAAAGACCTGAAGTTACTAAAGTTCATTCAAGTCTTGAAAATGCTGCTCCTATAGTAAAAATCTCTGTTGATTCTATTAAAGCAAAGGCAGAAGGCTTGTCTCCTATTCAGATAGGACAGAGTGTAAATAATATGTTAAGCGGTATAAAATCTACTACGATGAAGGTCGATGGAGAAGATGTAGATGTAAAAGTTGAATATTCAGAAGGAGAATATGATACTATTGATCAAGTTAAAGGAATCATTCTTTCCAATGGAAATGGCGGATCTGTAGCTTTATCAGATGTGGCAGATATTTATTTTCAGGACAGTCCTAATTCAATAACAAGAGAAGACAAGCAATATCAAGCGACTATAAATGCAGATTATACAGATAAAGCAGGTAAAGATACTAAGACGGTTCTAAACAAGGAAGTAGCTGAGAAATATTTAACAGGAACTGTTTCTATAGGAATAAACTCCATAAATGAGTCTATGAATGATGAATTTGCATCATTGGGCAAGGCTATATTGACTGCAATCTTTCTTGTTTTTGTTGTAATGGCAGCTCAATTTGAATCACCAAGATTTTCATTTATGGTAATGACTACAATACCATTTGCATTAATAGGATCATTTTTGCTGCTATTCTTGATTAATATACCTATAAGTATGACTTCACTGTTAGGATTTCTGATGTTGGTAGGTACGGTAGTAAATAATGGTATTCTATATGTTGATACAGCTACGCAGTTTAGAGAGGAAATGCCTCTTGAAAAAGCATTAATTGAAGCAGGTGTTACTAGAATGAGACCAATATTTATGACTACTTTAACTACTATTGTTTCCATGATGCCAATGGCAATGGCAATTGGTGACGGAGGAAAAATGATGCAGGGTCTTGCACTTGTAAATGTAGGAGGGCTTATTGCATCAACTATACTATCATTAATAATGCTTCCTGTATATTATTCAATAATGTACAGAAAGAAGGTTCGTAAGCAGGATATTCTCCGTGAGAAGGATATGGCTGTGGAAAGTGTTTAAAATAAAAAATTTCTAAATAAATTTATTATAATAATCTATATAAAAGCAGCTTAATATAGCTGCTTTTATACGATTTTATAAATTTTTTTATAGAATAGAAAAAAACCTCCTAGCTAATTACATTTTGTATAAGCTGGGAGGTTATTTTTTTAGATAAATATCTTTAGTTATCTTTATATATTTTTAACGGCTTTGTACCCAAGACCTCTTACTGTTTCTATGGTAAATTCAGGATAATTTTCAAACCTTTTTCTTAATCTATTTATATGCACATTTACTGTATAGTCAGTTGATTCAGAGTCTATTCCCCATATTTCATCCATTAACTGAATTCTTGTAAATATTTTATTTGGATAAGCAAGTAACTTATAGAGCAAATAAAATTCTTTTTGCGGTAATGTTTGAACTTCACTTCCTTTTGTAACAGTCAGAGAATCATAGTCTAAGACAACTTTATCAATAGTCAGTTTATGATCATTCACAATTTGAGCACGCCTTAGAAGTGCTTTAATTCTAAGAAGCATTTCTTCTTCATCCACAGGCTTTGTCATATAGTCATCTGTTCCAACTATGAATCCTTTTCTTTTGTCAGTAGGCATTTGCTTTGCTGTAACCATTAAAATAGGAAGATCATAACTGGAACTTCTCAGCTCTTTTGTAAGTTCATAGCCATTCATATTTGGCATCATAATATCAAGAACAATTAAATCAATATGTTCTGAATCTAAAACTTTTAAAGCTTTAAGTCCGTCAGAGGCAGTAAAGGTAAGATAACCATTAGCGGACAAAACTGCTTTCATTAGTTTTCTTGTATTTGTATCATCTTCTACTATTAAAATTCGAAACATTTTACTACCTCCATTATCATTATTCTATAATAAAAGCTTTATCATACCAACTGTATTATTTGCTTATAATATTTGTGTTAATAATTACAACACAGTATTTGTCGTAGATTAGCATACTAACTATATAATAACTTAGAAATGTTAATTCAATATAAACTTTAGAAAAATTTATTTTTAGTTAATATTTATTTTATATAATATCATACATACAAAACAATTCAATTGACAGTTAATTAATGCAAGTGATGAGTTAAGTAAAATTAAAAGGGGATTAATTTATAAAAGATACCAATATTTATTACAAGGTGTCTTTTTTTATTGTATAATTTTACTAAAAGCAAGTTTATATTAGACCTTAAAATATTAAAACTGATTTCATATAAATTCAAATAAAAAGATATAAGCAGTTTAAATATTATAATAAAAGGGTAAATTAAAAGAATAAATGTTTTTTAGGAGGTAATATATGAAAACAAAGCAGATTGCAAAGGATTTATATTGGGTTGGTAATTTAGATCCAGAGTTAAAAGTCTTTGATATTATTATGTATACAGAATTTGGTACTTCATATAATTCATATCTATTAAAAGGTTCAGAGAAAACTACTCTTTTTGAAACATCAAAAGCAAAATGCTTTGATGAGTATTTAGAAAAAGTTAAAGAAATTGTAGATTTGAATGAGATTGAGTATATAATAGTAGATCATACTGAACCCGATCATACGGGATCAATTGAAATGCTTTTGGAATTAAATCCAAAATTAAAAGTAGTAGGATCTGCTGCTGCAATTAATTTTATGAAGGAAATTTGTAATAAAGATTTTAATAGTATTATTGTAAAAGATGGGGATAAACTTTCACTTGGAAATAAAACTTTAAGATTTATTAGTGCACCAAATTTGCATTGGCCAGACACAATGTATACATACATTGAAGAAGATGGTGTATTAATTACTTGTGATTCTTTTGGTGCCCATTATTCTTCAGAAGGAATAACTAATGATAAAATTGAAAATCAACAAGATTATATGAAGGCTTTAAGATATTATTTTGATAATATTATAGGTCCTTTTAAATCATTTTCATTAGAAGCTATTGAAAAAATTAAAGATTTAGATATTAAAATTATTTGCACAGGTCATGGTCCGGTGTTAACGGAAAATCCAAGAAAAATTGTAGATATTTATAAAGAATGGTCAACTGAGACGAATCCTAATGAGAAAAAAACTGTTGTAATTCCTTATGTTACAGCTTATGGATATACAGGTATGCTTGCAGAAAAAATTGCTGAAGGAATAAAAGCTTCAGGAGACATTGAAGTAAGACTTTATGATTTGGTAACAGATGATGTTCATAAGGCATTAGAAGATTTATATTGGGCAGATGGTATTTTATTTGGTACACCTACTATAGTAGGTGAAGCATTAAAGCCAATTTGGGATATGACGACTTCTATCTTTGCGAAAACTCATGGAGGCAAAATTGCATCAGCCTTTGGTTCTTATGGCTGGAGTGGTGAAGGTGTTCCAAACATTATGCAAAGATTGAAACAGTTAAGAATGAAACTTTATGGAGAAGGATTAAGGATAAAATTTAAACCTAATGAAGCACAGCTTCAAGAGGCCTTTGAATTTGGATATGGGTTTGGTGTTTCTGTATTAGCAGGAAAAATAGTAGAAAATGCAAAACCAAGTAAAGCTAATAAGATGTGGAAATGCTTGGTATGTGGTGAAATTGTACCTGGAGAAGAACCTCCGCAGGCTTGTCCTGTATGTGGTGTTGGACCGGAGCAATTTGTTGAAGTTGAAATCTCTGATATCGAATATAGCTCAGAAAGAGAAGAAAACTTTATCATTGTAGGGAATGGTGCTGCGGGAACTACTGCGGCAGAAGAAATCAGAAAAAGAAATTTGAAATGCAGTATTGAAATCATTTCTGATGAAAATGTAATTGGATATAACAGACCAATGCTTACAAAAGGAATTCTTACAGATATTGATGAAATGAATTTTTATATTAAACCAGCTGAATGGTATGAAGAAAATAACATAAAAGTTACATTAAATACAAAGGTAACTTCAATTGATGATAAAAATAAAAATATAATTCTCTTAAATAAAGAGACAAGAAAATATGATAAATTGATTTTGGCTACAGGAGCTAAATCATTTATTCCTCCAATTAAAGGATCTGATAAAAAAGGAGTATATGCTATCAGAACATTAAATGATATTAATGTTATTCATAAAGAACTTGATAAAGTTGATAGTGTAGCGGTGATTGGCGGAGGTATTCTTGGACTTGAAGCCGCTTGGCAATTTAAAAAATCAGGTAAAGATGTTACTGTAATAGAGAAATCTCAAGGATTGATGGTTAAACAGCTAGATGACAAAGCATCAGCATTATTGAGAGATGCAGCGGAAAAAGTTGGAATCAATGTTTTAACTGGTGCTGGAATTGAGGAAATTACCGGAACGGATAAGGCCACAGGTGTAAAACTATCAAACGGAGTAATTGCAGATGGTCAAATTGTTGTTCTTTCAACCGGAGTAAGGCAAAATACAGATTTAGCTAAAGAAATTGGTGCTGAAGTAGAACGTTCCATTGTAGTTAATGAAAAAATGGAAACAAGCGTTGCTGATATTTATGCTTGTGGAGATTGTGCACAATATGATGGAGCAAACTTTGCTATTTGGAGTCAGGCTATTGAAATGGGTAAAGTTGCAGGAATAAATGCAGTTGGTGATGAATCAAATTATGAAACAGTTATACCTTCAAATGCATTTCAAGGTATGAACATTCAATTATTTGCTTTGGGAGATAACGGTAGAGATCCTGATAAGAAATATAAGAGTTTTGAAATTTTTGATGATGCGAAACATACTTATGAAAAATTATATTTTGTAAATAATAGATTCTGCGGAGGAATTCTTTTGGGCGATGTATCAAAATCAGCTAAATTACTTGAGAGTTTTGAGAATAAAGATCCAATGATAAAATTAATGGATAAATTAAAATAAGGTAAGATAAATAAAATAGAGAAAAAAAGAAACAGTTCACTTAACCAGTGAGCTGTTTTTTTGATTAATATGAGTAATAATACGTTTTTCTTTAGCTGTTTTGTAAGAATTTAACATATAATTTACATTTACTTTATAGATGTTTAACAATAAGTCCATAAACTTTAATTTAAAGCAGTAAAATTAAATGATTAAATCTAATATAGTTTAAAGAAAAAAGGAATAAAGAATGAAAACAAAACTTTTTAGCAAATTAAAAAAAATAAGATTAGCCAAAATAAAATTTAATGAGAAAAAACAAGCAATAAAATTTAAAAAAATTAAATCTAAACTATTAGCGTTAACCCTTGGAATTTTTGTAATTTCACTTAGCTTAATAACAGCAGTAAATAGTATTATAAACTATAATAATAATATGAATACATTGGAGACAGCCTTAAAAGAAACAGCTTTGGTTGCTTCAGATCAAATAGCTGCAAAGATGGAAGGTACAAAGAATTTAATATACCAAATAGCCCAAAGCAATGAATTCAGCTCCGATAATACTAAAGAAGAAGTTTCTAAAAAATTAAATGATGAAGCGTTATTAAACAATTTTGCTTTTATGAACAGAACAGATAAAGCAGGGGTTTCTTATAGTAGTGATATCGATGTTTCTGAGAGAAAATATTTTAATGTATGTAAAAATTCTGGAGAAACTTATATATCAGATCCATTAGTCAGTAAGGACACAAATCAGAAGGTATTTATTATTGCTTCTCCCATTTTCAAAGATGGTGTTTTTGATGGAATTCTTTATGCCGGTTTGAATCAATATATTCTATCGGAGCATGTAAAACAAGTTGGCGTAGGTGAAACGGGGACAACCTATATTCTTGATAAAGAAGGGAACAGGATAGCATCTTATGATTCTAGTATTATTGAAAATAAAAAAAATATTATTGAATCAGTTAAAACTGATAAAAAATTAAAGAAGCTTGCTGAACTGGAATCTGATATGGTTAACGGAAATTCAGGATTTGGAGAATATACAAATAACAATGATAAAAAATTAATGGCGTATGCACCCATAAAAGGAATTAATGGTTGGAGTATAGCAATAGACGTTTCAAAAAAAGAGTTTTTTAAAGCTACCTATATTTCACTTGTGTTTTGTGTAGGAATAGCATTATTGATCCTTGTTATATCAGCCATTATATTCATAAAATTTGCAGAATCCTTATCAACACCTATTAAAGCTATAAATGAAGAAATGCAGCAGTTTGGCAAGGGTAATTTTTCTACTAATTTTAATTTGAAAATGGATTCTACAGAGATAGGACAATTGATATTCTCAATTAGAAATTCAAAAAAGATATTAAAAGAAATCATAAATGATACGTCTGAAGTTTGTAAAGAAATGTCACAAGGAAACTTTGATATACATACAAAAGTAAAATATGTAGGTGAATTTGAAGACATTGAAGCAAATATAAATCAAACGGTTATATCATTAAGCGAAACTTTAAGAAAAATAGATATTTCAGCAGAAGAAGTTTCCTTTGGTTCTGAACAAGTGTCAAGCGGATCACAAGCTTTAGCTAAAGGTTCTACTGAGCAGGCAGCTACATCTGAGAAGTTGTCATCAAATATTACTTCAATATCTGAACAAGTATCAGCAAACGCTAATAATGCAATAAATGCAAACTGTAAATTGGCAAATCTTAGCAAACAAATTAATACAAGTAATGAACATATGAATTATTTAATGAGTGTAATGGTTGAAATAAATGAATCTTCCAATGAGATAGAAAGAATAATTAAAACAATTGAAGATATTGCATTTGAAACAAGTATTTTAGCGTTAAATGCAGCGATAGAAGCAGCAAGAGCAGGGCATGAAGGAAGAGCTTTTTCTGTAGTTGCTGATGAAGTCAGAAATCTTGCTGCAAAAAGTGCTGAGGCAGCAAAGGATACGGAATCATTGATAGAAGGTTCTATTAAGACGGTTGAAAGAGGACTTGAGCTTGCAAAACAAACCCAAAAAGCGTTAGTCGTTGTAGTAGATGAATCTAAAGAAGTTACTGTAACAGTGGAACACATTACGCAAGCATCTAATGAGCAGGCTAAAACATTAAATAATATTACACAAGGTATGGAACAAATTGTTAATGTAGTACAGTCAAATTCTGCCACTTCAGAGGAAGGTGCTGCTGCTGCAGAAGAATTGTCAGGACAAGCACAAATATTAAAAGATTTAATAAGAACGTTTAAATTGAAAAATATAAAGGATATTGATATTAACATAATAGCATCATAAAAAAATGAGACTTAAAGTACTTAAAGGTCTCTTTTTTTTAGTACTGTTGTTTTTGATTTTTAAGAAACTTTTGATCATGTTTAAAAAATTAACATAGAGTTAACATTTAGAAAGCATTAAAATATTTTAAATTACTTAAACACTATGATTTATTGAGTTTATTAAATAAAAAATCTTTTAACATAATATTAATACAGTTTTTATTATATTTTAACAATAATTGTTTAGGATAAATATATAAAATTTATAAAGATCAAGAAGGAGAAAATAATGAAAAAATTTTTATCGATTACTTTAATTATGTTATTAGCTTTTGCAACAATGGCGGGCTGCTCTGCAAAGGGCAATGATTCTGAAGATACAGGAAGTGATGTTAGTGGTACAGTTGTGACAGCAGGCTCAACATCAGTACAGCCTTTATCTGAGGAATTAGCATCAGCATTTATGGACAGTAATCCCGGGATTACAGTAGAAGTACAGGGAGGTGGTTCAGGGCAAGGCGTTAAAGCAATTAAAGAGGCCATCGCTGATCTTGGTGCATTATCAAGAAATGTAAAAGATGAAGAAAAAGAATTTGTAACAAAAGAACATGTAATTGCAAAAGATGGCGTAGCAGTTGTAGTAAATACTGAAACAAAAGTGGATGATCTTAGTCTTGAACAAATTAGAAAAATCTTTACTGGAGAAATTAAAAACTGGAGCGAAGTTGGTGGTGATGATGCTCAGATTGTAGTAGTAACAAGAGAAGAAGGTTCAGGAACAAGAGGAGCTTTTACAGAAATTACAAAAGTGTTATCTAAAAATGATGCAGGAGAAGAAATTGATAATACTACAAAAGATGCATTAGTTCAAGGTTCAACAGGTGCAGTAATGCAAACAGTTGCAACTACTCCAAATACAATCGGATATGTATCTCTTGGATCTTTAAGTGATACTGTAAAGGCATTAAAAGTTGAAGATGTTACTCCTACTTTAGAAACTGTATTATCAGGAGAATATAAAATTTCAAGACCATTTTTATATGTTGAAGGAAGTACACTTTCAGAGGCAGCACAAAAATATTTAGACTTTGTAATGAGTGAAGAAGGACAAAAAATTGTTCAGGACAGTGGTTTTATACCGGTTAAATAAGTTTTTTAAATACACGTAAAAAGATAAAAAAGCCTTTCTGAAAAATCGGAAAGGCTTTTATACAAAGGATGATTAAAACACTGAATTTCTTATATAATGAGACTGTGAAAAAAAGTCTGTAAAATATTAAAACTATATAGCTTTCTATGATAAAATCAAATTATTATAGGAGGCTATTTTTATGGCAAAGAAAAATGTGTACAAAGTTGGTCCATTGACCGAAGGGAAGAAAAACATTATTGCAAGTTTAATTGAAGAGTACGATATC
>NZ_AUFC01000044.1 GCF_000426305.1 Anaerovorax odorimutans DSM 5092
ACAGGAGGTTTTGAATCAACGGGTACCAAAGGGCTGTGTGCAAGCTCATCTGAAAGATTCTCAAAAACTTCTCTCTTGAGTTTACGCATCCAGTAGTAGTAGGTTTTAATTCCGATATTATTCTGATCACACCATTTAGCTACGGTGATGCCACTCTGCCTGCATTCTTTAATTCTGCCGGCCCAAAGGGAAACTTTATATTCGTGAGATACTCTAGTCAATTTATCCATAATACATCCTCCAATGTTAATCTAAATATCCTTAAGATCCTTAAGGTACTTTAGAATTCTTATATTTACATTGGATATTATCCCATGATTAAGAAACCGAAGACAATACACTATTTTATTTGACGCTTACCGTAAAGGATTATTGTCTAATGGTTTAGTTAAAGAAGCTTTACTCTTATCTAATATTTTAAAAATTTCACTAGAATTTTCAACTATTGCATTTACAGCCTTACAATAATGATATGGATTTGGTAATGCAAATTTCCGTCTTGCATTTTCCTTTTTAAACCCACTAAAAATTATTGGTACGGATGTATTCCTACCATTTACTGTTTCAATTAAGTTTTTTATATCTTTAAATTTATCTCCAAGCTGTTCTGTTGTAAAACATGGGGGTAATTCACTTGGGAAATATTCATTTCTTATTAAGTTTTCAAATATAAACATTCCTTTTTCCTCACAGTTATACTATTTTGCCCTTTAATTTTATTTATTGAAACAATCCATATAATTCTTGCTATCACCTTATTTTGTAAGTTATTTCGTTTTCCATATCTTCATACTTATCTACAACTAATTTAGAATAATTAAGAGCATCATTAGCATTTAAAGTTTGCTCAATGTATATTCCTTCTGCTACCGCTTCAGCCTTATTTAAAGAATCCTTATCAATAGTTATAATCCTTTTCTTTCTTCCTTTAAAATCATTATGCCTAAGCAAACTTCTAAAAATTTGAGAATCATATTCATACATTACCTTACATATTTTACCAAAGAAATTTCTCCAACTATCAACCCTATACGAGCTTCCACAAATCTGAATTTCATAAGGACTTTTACCCGTTACATCTACATCATCCATAATTTCAAATTCATTCGTTACATTAATTGGATTTATGTAAGCTTCCTCTATCTCTGGAAATTTCCAAATTTGAATAACCCTCTCAAACAACATATTTGCCCTATCATTTATCTCTTTTTCATTCCACTCTTCTATTTCTGCCAACTTCCTGTTAAGCATTATATTTGAGGTTAAGTAAAACTCTTTTTTTTCACCATATGCTTTATTAGATAATTCTGGGTTATATGCCGTTAAAGTCAAATTACCAATTTTATGTAAGTTAGTTTCATGAATTTCCTTATATCTTTTCCCTAAATCAACTTGCCATCTAGGATTTAAATTTTGTGGCATAATATGTTCTATTGTCAATTCTTCTAATTGAACATTTTCTTTACTTTCACTTTTTATTATTTCTTCCAAAACATAACGAACCTGCTTAAAATGATAAAAATCTTTATTTATAAAACTTTCTTTTAATAAATTATTGTTTGGAAAAGTTACTTTTCCTTTTTTATTTAATAGTATTATTCCTATTTTCTTACTCAATTCTAGTTCATCATGTTTTTCTTTTATTACATCTTTAGCCAAAATAGCAAATACTTTATTCAATGCATTAGTAGGTAACTCACAAATCATTCTTCTCAATACATATGAAATAATAGTATCTAAAACATTACAAACTTCTTTATTTGTGATTTTTCTATATAAATAGCAATCTTCAAAAACACTAAGTAGAAATGGATATACAACAGTAGATTTTAATTTATCTAACTGAATTAATCTCTTATTAACCTCTATATCTGGGCAACTACAATATTTGAACCAGCTATAATACTTTCCATAAGTCTTTAATTCATCCAAAATACCTTCAGCATCAAAATTATTAAGATTCTCATAATATTCTTTAAAATTTTTATAAACTTTATCTTTATTTGGTATTATAGCTGTTTTTAAAGTTAGATAGTCTCTTATAAAATCAGAAATCATCTGATCTGGTAATATTCTTTCTATTTTTACCCAATAATTATTATAAAGTTCTTCTTGTTTACTATATTCTTGTCCCATTAACAAGTAATTTCTTATTAAATCTGCCTCTGTTAAATCCAAACCCGTTGAATTTAAACTTTCAAAAATTAATTGAGGATTTTCATTTTCTTTAGATAATTGTATATAAACTACTTCAATTTTCTGTATACCCTTATATATTTGCTCTGGAGTTAAATCTGAAGAATCTATTAATTCTAAAAAGTACTTATAATTAGATGTTATTGCTGATTCATTCAATGTTTCATCCTCTCCGTTAATTAATTCTTTATAAGTAGCGAAATCAGACTTCATAGGTTTAAGCTTTATTCTAAATTGCTCCGGAGCCCTTTTATTAATTAAATATAACTCATAGATATCTTCTCTTATATCCTCATCTGTTGTTCTTTCACTTATAGCTTTTAAAAGTAACATTATAGAAGTTAATCTCTGTTGTCCATCAATAACTATAAATTCCCTAAAAGTTGCTGTATCTTCTCCTTGAATATAAACCATTGTGCCTAAAAAATGTATTGATCTTTTTATATCAATTGCAATTTTTTCAATATCTCTAAATAACGTCAAACATTGTATTTTTTTCCAATCATAATTTCTTTGATATACAGGAATAATAAATGTTCTTTTTGATGTACTAATAAACTCCAAAAGATTAATACTATCTGCTTTCATATATTCCTCCTACTAATTTTTTAATAAACAAATATAATATTTGCGAATCTTTATTTTTTATCCGTTATAAAAACTTATGCTGGACTTTTTTATAAATCGTATAAGTTTTCATATACTTTATACTAATTTTTAGAATTAGTTAATCATATCTTTCTTTCTAGTATTTTAAAATTAATCATTTTCTATAATAGTTTATCATATTTTATACAATATTGTGGAATAATTTGGTATTATGAAGCATTTATATAAAAACTTTTACTATACCTCTTAATAAGATCATATCTACCAATTCTGCTAATAAGCTCTATACCCTCACCTTTTTTAAGCACTAAAAAAGACACATTGAAGATAACTTCAATGTGCTCATTATATACTATAACTTCTTTTACAAAATCCTGTATGAACTTCTTACATTCAGGTACGTTTTTTCTAATTACATATTCTTTAAAATCCAGAATTAGCTTTCTAATATCTGTTTCTGTAACTATTGGAGCTTTATTCTCTACAGATATCTCTTTTAAACTAGCTTCTAGGTCAATCTTTCTTTGTTTCAAACTTTCAATCTTTGTTTTAAATTCTTCTTGATAAAATCCATTTGAGATTGCTTCTATTATATTTTCTATCTGCTTATTTATTTCTAAAAGCTCTTTTTCTATTATGTTTCTTTTTTCATTATTTTCCTTATTAAGATTTTTAAGTCTTTCTCTAAGACCTTGTACCAATATTGGCATTGCTTCTTCACTAAATATCTTCTTTTCTAATTCTGTTAGTACATACTCTTCTATATATTCTTTCCTTATTTCTTTATTATTACATACTGTTGTACTAGTCTTACTTCTATGCCCACACCTATAAGATACATAAATAGGTTTATTTTTTGGTATTCTTCTATTACCATGCATCGCATACCCACAACAGCCACATCTAATTAATCCTGACAATAAATAATTTTCCTTAGCCTTATTTGTTCCAGGTGCATGCTTTCTTTTATTTAGTAGCTCTCTTGTTTTTTCAAAGGTTTCTTTAGAAATAATAGCTGGCATACCACCTTCAATTCTAATAATCTCACTTTCATCTTTACATTTGTGATTATTCCTCCTTCCAAAAGCATCCTTCTTTGCTGTCTTATTAAAGATATATACACCCGTATATTTTTCATTAGTAATAATACTGTAAATGCTATTACTTTTAAACATAGTACCAATCTTTGTCTTATATCCCCTGGCATTTAATTCATCTATAATCTTACTATGACTTTTACCTAATAATATCATGTCAAATATTAGTCTAACACACTCTGCTTCTTTTTCATTAATTACATATTTTTTCTCTTCATTTACATCGTAGCCTAAAGGTGGAAGACCTCCTGTATGCTTTGCTTGGTATGCTGTTTCTTTCATACCTTTCATTACTTCTCTAGCAAGATTCTTAGAGTAATATTCTGCCATACCTTCTATTACAGATTCTAGTATAACCGATTCTGGCGAACCATCTAAGTTTTCAGTTACACTTATTAATCTGATTCCATTTTGCTTTAATTTTCTCTTATAAACCGCACTATCATATTTGTCTCTGCTAAATCTATCTAATTTATGTACGATTACAATATCAAATAAGTCTTGCCCGCTTTCTTTAATCATTCTCTGAAACTCAGGTCTTTTAGCAGTAGTAGCTGACTTTGCTTTATCTGCATAGATTTTAACAATCTCATATCCATTTGCTTTAGCATATTCTTCTATTGCTCTTATTTGTGCATCTATAGATTCGTCTCTTTGATTATCACTTGAATATCTACTGTAAATCGCTGCTCGTCCTTGTATTTCTTTTACTTTTGCCATTATAGTTCCTCCCCTCCATTTATATTGTAGGGAGAATTAATACTCTCCCTACTTTTTTAATTAATTAATTTTTTCTTTATACTTATTAAGCAATATTTCAATTAATGCTGATGATATTATACTGTTATTGGATATAGAATCCTCCATAAAAATGATTTCTTGTTTATCACTTAAATAATTTCTTTGATATAATTTATCTCTAGAAATTATTGTTTTTAAATACTGCATTTTTGCTCCTTTTCTTTTTATTTTAATTAATAATATATATTTATTAATTTTTTTATTACTTTACATCCTATATATGATAAAAATTTAATCCTCATCTAAGTATGTACTCGTCTTTACAACATTTTCCCATACATCCTCTTTATCATCTACTTTGTGTTTAATCAAAACCTTAGTCTTTTTATCTTTTAAAGTTTTTAAATTAAAATTGTCTTCAGGTTCATATCCTATAATCCCTTTCACTATAGGGTAAAGTCTGCTCATCTTATTTAAGTTTTTACTAGCGAAAAATTTTATCTCTACTGGATCATCAAAGTCAGAATTCTCAATAGCAAAGATTAAAGTTATTCTAATCCATTTATTATTTTCAGAACTTACCTTCTCGTCTGCTAATATAGCTTTAACCGTTGCTATATACTCTCCTTCTTGAATTTTAGGTTCTCTCTTAGTATTTGTAACCACAAACAAATCTTCGTTATTATCTATTATCTTATTTATCATATAATTCTCCTTCTATTACTTTTTAAAATTTTTCTTTTATAATATGTTATAATATAAAATAATCTTTTTCTTAGCATAGTTTCTTTTTACATCACTTACTATGCTAAATTTAAGAGGGATAAGAGGGCATACCTGCCCTATATGCCCTAATTTTTTTCAGTAGAGAAGTACTTTGGCGAGTACTTCTCTTTATTTTTCTTCTAAATCCAAGGCTGTAATATTTAAATGTAGTAGTCTTAGACGTTGAGTTCCTTGTTCTCCTGAAATTTGGGGAACTGCTTTTTTAGGGCATCTTTGTATTTTACCATCACTTCCTTTCTCAATATGTATTAGCTTAGACTCATCTAGCTGCTTCCACAAAGTTCTCTCTAGTATAGGAAACTTCTGCCCTCTTGCAGCAAGGAATTTATTTACTAAGTTATATATGATTAAAGGTCTTAAATAATAAAATCTTTCATCCTTCCACCCAATTATTTCACCAGAACTAAAAAGTGAATCTTGAGGATTTTTTGACTTTAATTCTTCTATTCTTACTTTTCCTGATACTATGATTTCTTTTAATATTCTTAAAAATATCTCCGTAGGTGTTTCTTCATTTACTAGAACATTTTGTTTGAAAATTAATTCTTTCAAAATATTTTCAGCCTCATTAAATAAAATTTCACATTCCTCTTGATTGCAAACTCTAGCAAAATTAAAATATTTTAACATTATCTTATATGAAATAATTAACCAAGCTGCAGCTTCTCCAATCCTTCCATGTGAGGATAACTTTTGAAATTGTCTTCTTTTTTCGCTAAATTCTTTTTCTAAAACATTTGGGAGTTCTTCCATCTGTGGTACTAGCCATTCAATATATCCCCTCATAGCTTCTCCAAAAAGCTTAGTATTTTTTTGACTGTCTGAAAGTTTACTAAGATCAACATCTTCTGTAAGAATTTCTACACCTAGAAATCTAGCAACTGAGGATTGACCAACAGGTACATCTTCTCCTGTTACAATCGCTTGACCTCTTGGAGGAAAATCTTTTTGAAATTCAATACTTGATTTTAAACGAGCTCTTCCTATACGATCGCCAAACATTCTCAACACCCTTTGAGCGATATATGACATTTTGTTAGCTTCATTTTTTACTGATTCAGGATGATAGTCATCTATAAGAAGTAAAGCATCTTTTGTAGCAAAAGCTTTTCTTTCAATTGCATTTGCAGTATCTTTAAAGCTCGCTGGAGGAGTACTATTAAAGATTCCAAAATGATTTAAAAAAAGTAAAGCTGTTGTAGTTTTTCTAGTCCCAGTACCTCCATAAAGCCATATAAGAAAGTTTGGTTCTATACCAGCTCTTTTAAATGCCTCAGTTAATGGAGATAGATAACAGTGAGCTAATAAAGGCACTGTTATTTCTTTTGGAGCGATGTCAAGCAATTCTTTACTCGCTTTTACTGCTGTATATAAATTCTCTATTTTTTCTGGCAAACTATATCTTTCTAAACTCTTTTCTAATTCTACTTTGATATTATCTGCACCAATACACCCATGTGAATGTAAGAATATCCATTTATTATTTTCTAGTTTACGCCAACCCATATGAGTGTAAATTATAAGTTTTTCAGTATTGGCTGACATATTTTGAATTGCATCCCTGCATTGTTCTTTCTTAGCAATACCAGCTCTAATAGAAGCTTTAATTCCCCAAGAATTTATAACCCAATTCATTGTAATAAAGTCAGATGCAGATATATCAACAGCTTTAAGAGGAATACCATTCTGAACCCCAACAATTCTAAATATTCTTTGCTCAGAACTACCATCATCTCTTATAATTTCAAGCTCTGGTCTTGCCACAAAATTTGCTATACTATATGGTTTTCCTTTGGTATCATAACTACATAAGTTTCCATGTTCATCAATATCATATTCCTTTATATTTTCTAAAGCATCTAAATAAGGTTTATAAACTCTATTTTTTGGAGGAAGCACAGAATTCATTTTTTTTATTATGCTGCCAGGAGAATTTGTAATTTCTCCTTCTTCATTTTCATTAATATTACAAAAGCACTCTTCTATATCACAGTAATCACAACCAAAAGTACTACATCTTACCATCGGTCCACCATTGGGCGTTTCATTTATAAGGTTTAAAATTCGCTCTTCGCTTCTTTCATTATGCTTAGTAGACAAAATTGAAAAGTCCATTGCAGCATCACCATACCCTGCTGAAATAAGAAGCTTACACCATTTAAACCAATCATCTTCTGATATACCTTTTGTCCTTTGGATTTCTAAAGAATTCTTAAATACACTACATCTATTTGCAAGCCTTTCAAATACTTTAGAAGACTCTATAAGTTTACGCTTATCTACTTTATGCTTAAATTCCTTTACTTCCGTAACTTTTTTAGTTATATTGTCAGTCATTAAATCAAGCATCCATTTAGGTGCATCTTCAAGTTTACTTTCTTCTGGACTATTACCCTTATACCACTTATAGATTCCACCATTAGGATGAACTGAAGGAGGAAGAATAGTTTGTTGACCCTCTCCAAGTAATGCAAGCTCACTATGTTCACCTTTTAAAGTTTCAACATATTTTTTTGTAATAACTCCTTCTGGCACTTTATATAAATACCTTTGACCACCACCTGGCGTTTCAAATTTCCAAGTATCTGGCAAATTGCCTTTACTTAATTCTTGTAGCCTTACTACTGCTTCCTTACCATCTATATCAATTCCTATTATTCCAGAACCACCACCCATTGGTAATCCGACATTTATATTAGGTATAGTTTCTTGCCATTTTTCAATTTCTTCGTTAGTAGTTTTTTGCCTTTTTTGCCAATCCTTTATTAAAGGCTTTTTGTCTTTACAAGGAATTACTGGTAATCCTAATTTGATATAATTTCGCATTGCAATAACAGTTTCATTAGTTTCTTTTTCTTCCATATATTTCTCCTTCTCTAGTTGATAAGAATATATTCTCTTCCATCCCCACTCTCTCATCGGTTAGCCTTAATCTAAATAAGGCAGAAGAAAAATACTCTTTTATTTAGTTGTCAAGGTACAGATTTATCTCTAAAAGTATTTTAAAATAAATGATATTCAAGAGACAACTTAATCTATCATGAATATTTATACTTGTCAAATGGCTATTTTTCAATATTTTATGCATTTTAATTCATTATTTTGAGTGTATTTGTATTTTTATTCATTATATGTGCTTTTTTTTCATTTTTTCAGACGTACGTACTTATAGACTAAGCATAAAAGTCTATACATAGCGTTCACACTTAGTCTATAAGTGTAAACGACGGAAAAAGTTTTTTAAACCTAAATAATATTCATTAAAAAAAATTAAAAAAAATTTTTTTATCTACGTTTAATATATATAGGGGAATAATTATGGAAATTATTCCCCTATATATATTGTCACAATTTTAGCTTAGTATCTAATTTTAATATAATCCTTGTATCAATTATAAGTATTTTAATATTTACATTATGTTCTTTACTTAAATAATCCTTTTTCTTGTAGACTGCAGAACCTACCTTCCGACCCGATAATTATATGATCCGTCAATTCTATTCCCATAAGCTTTCCACATTCTTTTAATCTTTGTGTTATTTTAATATCTTCTTTGCTAGGCTCTAAATCTCCTGATGGATGATTATGACATATAATAATATTTGCTGCATTGCCTAATATCGCTGTCTTAAAAATCTCTCTTGGATGAATAATTGCACTTTGCAAATTTCCTACTGATACTACTTCTATAAAAGTTGGCTCATTCTTAACATTTAATGTAATTAGTATTAACTTTTCTCTATCGCAATCTATTAATAGGTTTCCAACTAAATTTACAACATCTTTAGGTGTTGTTATTTTTCTCGGTTGATATTTAATACTCTTTTCTTTAACTAACTTAACATTAACTATATTTACACGTTTTGCTGATACTTCCTTTTTCAATTTACTTTTATCCTCCTATAAAAATATCCATATACAGTTAAATCTTAATTATCTAAGCTTACTAGGTGACTTCTTAGTTTTTGCAACTGAAAATAATGTTCCTCCTAAAAAAACTCCACTTGTAAAATACTCTATAAAAGCTGTACTTGTTGTTGCTGTAATTAATCCAAATAGCATATTTTTATCCTCCATTCTTCTATTAAATAGTATCAATAATTACACAAATTCCTAATCCTGTTATGAATCCTAATAAAAATGCTCCTAATTCCATTAACTCTCCTCTCTAAGAAAAAGTTCTTTACTTACCACTACAATTGAATAATCCGAATTTAAAATAAATAACATCATTATCCAGTCTTCTTCACCTTTAATTGTTATCTCCTTTCCCCATTCAGCTATATCCTCTTTAATATCTAAATGAGAATTCTTAAGTTTCTCAACATCATCTGCATTTTCAATTAGTGCTACATATCCTCCTAAATCTGTTTCAATATTCCTTGATACTCCATATTCATCATCTAATACTCCTACTATTTTCTCTATCTCACTTACCACAGGTATAGGTAAATGATTAATATTATATAAATCTTTTCTTTTTCCTATTTTTATCATTGTTTATAATAAATCCTTTTTAAAATTTAATAATAAAAAACCTAAGAAAGTAATTTATTTGCCTTCTTAGGTTTTTATTAATAATCTTGATATTTAATTTTAATTTCTTATTTTACAACTTTAGTTCTTATTCAATTATATTTAGTACCCCCTTTTTTTCAAATTATAAGATGCTGCTAGTTTCATATCTCCTGAATTTGACTGAAAAATACGTTTTAATTCTTCATCACTTTTATTTTCCATGCTCTTTGCTAATTTTAAAATATTATCTTTTCTCTTTTCTCTTTTTCCAGCTTCTTTATATGCGGAATCAAACATTATTCCATTTAAAAGTTTATCATCTACTATCTTTAGTCCCCAAGTAAATAAGCCTTCTAAGAATCCTGCCACTATTTTTTTACCTCCTATAAGTCTCTAATTATTCATCTACTTTCCCAGTTCCATGACACTCGGGACATGGAATTTTTCCTGTGCCTCCACATGCTGGGCATGGACCTGCATTGGTTACATCACTATGATCATATGTACCATAAGTTAATCCATATTCTTCACACGATACTATCTTTTTACCTCTACATATTGGGCACGTAACTTTTGCCATATTATTACCTCTTTTCTTATTTTATTTTAAATTTAATTTATAGCTATTTTAATAATTTTAAAATTTGATTTTTTTGCTGATTTGCATGACTTACAACAGCTTCACTAGCCTTAGCTAATATATTATTTTTTGTATAAATCATTATTTCTTTTGCTATATCTAAATCCCTAATTCTGGATTCAGAATAAATAATATTTTGGTTATAATTTTCAACATTATTTGAAATGTATTCTAATGAATTCTGATATGCTCCCATTCTCGAACTGTGTGATGATATAATTGCTATTGCATTATCAATTTTTAAAAGTGCATTTTTAGCATCTTTTATATTTTTTATATTTAATGAATCAAGACCTATACTACTTGTCCGAACATCACAAAGAGTAACTGACATTGTATCTTTAGACCTTTCTCCTATCTGTAATATAATATTTTCTGCATTTCTTTTAACATTTTTGTCATATGCTTGTGTTTGTTCACTAGATTCATATTCTGGTACTCCAATTGAAAAACCATCTTCATCAGAAACTATAAAACTATTTCCATCCCAAATTATTTTTGATACTTCCTTACTTAAATTATTAGATAATTCTTTTTGTAAAGTCCATTTAACTCCATCAGAAGAATTATAAATTAAGCTTTTTGATCCCTCATTTTCAAAACCAATAGCAACATATTGATTACCATCATAAGCTATGCTTTCAAAATTAACTTCCTTTTCAATATTAACTTGATACCATTTATCACCATTATCAGATACAAATAGGTTTCCATGTTCTTCTCCAACAATAAAATATTTATTTCCTTCATGTAAAATAGAATCTCTATGATCTAAACTTACTTTAGTTTTATAATCCCAATTAATTCCATCATTTGAAGTATATATATAACGTTTAAATCCTATTCCTACATATTTACCATCAGCAAAACAAATAGAGCTTATCTCATAAGGGTTATTAAATACCTCCCAATCAGCTCCGTTTTGTGACGTGAGTATCTTATGGTTTCCCAATTCAGAGGAATATCCAACCATAGTAAATTTACTTCCATCATACGCAATTGAATTTCTATTTGTGCTAAGGCAATCTAATCTTATTGGGGGATTCGTGTTAACAATATTACTCCAATTAATTCCATCATTTGAATAAATAATGCCATCATCATCACCATAGCTTCCACTTTTAGAACCAGTTATTACAAATACTCCATTCTCATAAATAACATCTGATGGCAATGGATCATAATTTGCTTTTATCCAAGTTTCACCATCATTAGAATACATTATTTGGTTTTTATTATTGCTCTTTCCTATTGTCACATATTTATCGGTACCATTGTATTCTATATCTTTAGCTGTAAAATTGTTTCCATTATCTATGTAAGTCCAATCAATATTTTTTAACTTTGGTTTTACTACTGTATTATTTTGTATTGACTCTGCGTTAAAAATCTCACTTGAATTTAAAAGATTTACCCCATTAAAATTTGTATTATTCGCTATACTATCTATATTCATCCCCATTTGCTCAAAATCTAACTGTAAATGTTCTCTATCTAAATCTGTTAAAGTTCCATTAGTAGCTTGTAAAGCTAACTGTCTCATTTGTAACAATGTTGGATCTAAAATTTCATTTAATCCACCTTCTGCAGTTTGTACAAGTGAAATTCCATCTTTGATATTTCTTGAAGCCATTTCTAGCCCTCTTATTTGACTTCTCATTTTTTCTGATATTGCTAATCCTGCAGAATCATCTGATGCTTTATTTATTTTGAAACCGCTTGATAATTTTTCAATAGCTTTTGATAATTTAGTATTATTAACTCAACTTTCCCACTAGGGAAATGTTAATGCACCTTGAAAAATGAATATGAATCTGCTTTAGGATATATAAAAAAGTCCTAATTTTTGATATAATGGAAATAACGACAAACCCATAAATATCAAAGAAAGTAGGACTTTTTATGAATTCCATTATAGCAGAAAATTTACGCACTGAACAGACTGTAAACTCTAGAATCGACTTGTTTTTTTCTAAGATAGGAATATCTGAACTTTTAAAACAGTCAAATTTTTATAAGGAATCAGGAATTCCATGTGTTATTGTATTGAAAACAATATTTACTTTAGTTTTTAC
>NZ_AUFC01000045.1 GCF_000426305.1 Anaerovorax odorimutans DSM 5092
GCCATAAGTGATTTAACTACAGGAGTAGCTTCACCGTTAGTTACAGGAATAATAGCACCGATAACGCCCATAGGTTTAGCATATGTTTCCATACCCATTTTTTCATCTACATCTATAAGACCAACAGATTTTTGCCCCTTCATTTGATAATATGCACCTTTAACTTTACCATACATTTTTAGTTCTTTGTCTTTAGGAACACCCATATTAGATTCTTCAACAAGCATTTCACCAAACTTAAGAGCTACTTCAGGTTTGGTTAAAGCATAAGCAACGGCAGCTGTAAGTTGGTCAACTTTTTCCTGAGTGAAACCTTCAGCAATTTCTTGAGCGGCTTTAGCTTTTTTTACTAGTGTTGCCACATATTCTGCATAATTAATAGACATTTTTATATTCCTCCTTAAAATAATTTATAACTTTGATTATGTAATTGTATTTTTATATTGTATTTTACAGTTACAATTACATAAATTGCAATAGCTGTGCCAAAGTAAATAATAAAGTTTTAAATGAAATATAAAGTTTAATAATAATAATTAATGAAATGTGAAAAGCTTTGAAATTAAAGGATTTTAACGAGAAGAAAAAAATTGAAAAGAATAGTAAAAACTATATGTTTTAGAATTTTTAGAAGAACATGTACAAAAAATCGATACAAAAATGAATCGAAATCTATAAAAAATATATATAATTTAATAAAAAGTCTGAAAATTATGTAGTTTTCAGAAAAGATACAAAAATGTATCGGTGATACTATTTTGTATCACCGATTAAAACTTTGTGCTTTTGGAGTTTTCTAACTACGGTAGGCTGACTGATTCCAAGCATTTTTGCCATTGCTCTTGTAGACTTGCATTGCTCTAATGACTTTACAAGTATTTCTTTTTCTGCTGTATCCAATAGTTCTTTTAGATTAGAAATTTTATGGACTGTAATGTCTTTTTCTTGGTATTGCCTTGTTTCTTCGAGAATAAATGAAGGTAAATTTTCAGGGAGTATAACATTACCTTTAGTTGTTATTACTAATCTTTCTATCAAATTTTGCAATTCCCTAATATTACCTGGCCATGAATATTTCATCAATATAGCTAATGCAGCGGAATCCAATTCTTTATGTTCTTTAAATTTTTTATTTTGTTTATTTAAAGTCATTTTAATTAAAGGAATAATATCTTCCAATCGTTCTCTTAATGGAGGAACACTAATGGGAACCACATTAAGTCTATAATATAAATCTTCTCGAAATTGACCTGATTGTACTAAGGAAATAAGATCCTTATTTGTTGCGGATACAATTCTCACATCAACAGGTATATTTGTAATACCACCTATTTTTGTAATCTCTTTTTCCTGAATTACCTGAAGTAATTTTACTTGCATTTTCAAAGGTAATTCTGATATTTCATCCAGAAAGATTGTCCCTTTTTGAGCTACTTCAAACAGACCTTTTTTACCTTCGTTTTTAGAGCCGGTAAAAGCTCCTCTTTCATATCCAAAGAGCTCTGATTCAATGAGGTTTTCCGGAATGGCACCGCAATTTACGGTAACAAAAGGGTGTGCTTTTCGATTGCCATTTTCGTGCAGTAATTTTGCAATAACACCTTTTCCTACTCCTGATTCACCTGTAATTAGTACAGTTGAATCTACATTTGCTAATCTTTTTGTTAATTGAATTACATTATACATTGAACGGCTTGTAAACACTACATTATCATAGAATAAATTTTCTTGGGTTTTTAGTCCATGAATTGTATTTTGTGCATCTTCCAATGCATTTTGTAAATTAATAAGTTCTGTTATATCATTGGATGTAGTAATTATTTTAGTCATATTACCTTCTTTATCCATAATTGGTATTCCTGTTGTGAGAAGTCTTTTACCATCTTTGTTTTCATGTATAATGTTTACTTCTTTTTTTTGTTCCATAACAAGTAAGGCAACAGAAGGTGTAAAAATGCCTGAACGTTCTAGGTAAGAGACATGCTTGCCAATAATATCTGCTCTTTTTATTTTATATAGTTCTTCACTTGCTTTATTAACCCATATGGTGTAACCTTGTGCATCGTCTATGAATATAGCATCACTTATACTATCTAAGATTGGGACTAGTTCATCAATTGAAAGCGTTGCTAAGTTTTTCTTAGTATTAGGCATATTTTACCTCCTATTATTTTATTAACTTATTGCGGGAATTTTAGGTAATATATAAAAATGTAATTTAAAATATATTTTTTCTATATTATATAATATATTTTATAAACAGTCGACTGGCTTTTAATTAAGAATACTTTATACATTAATTATCTATGTAATATAAACTGACATTCAAAAGAATATAAATTGTTAGTAGAGATTTCACATTGTTAATAGAATTTAATGAGTAATTTTTAGTCTTGTATATAAAACAAAATTATTTGTATATACATATATTATAATTCAAATTTTACATAAAATCATATATTTTATGTAAAAAGGTAATTGAAGAAATTCAAACTTTTTATTTTCATAGTTTTTATATTTAAATTATATAAGGTAGTGGAATTTTTGCATATTTGAGTTATAATAATTTTTAAATTATTAGTAAAATATATTTACAAAAAATATTAAAAAATTAAGAGTGCCATTATCATAAATAAATCATAAATTATTAGTATTATTATAAAAAATACTTGACACATATTTATTGAAATGTTATCATAATTTAGTAATAAAGAAGAAGTTATCCGCTTCTCACCTTAGGGCAAAAGCTACTTAGGTTAATAAGACTAAGAAAACCAAATAGGTTTGTTTTATTGCAGCGGGTATTCTACCCGCTTTTTTAGTATTTTTAGGAGGTGCCAGACATTAGTAAGGAAAATCAAATCAACGAAGAAATTCGTGACAAGGAAGTAAGAGTTATAGGTAGCGATGGAGAACAATTGGGGATTATGAGCATAGACAAGGCCATGAATTTAGCTATTGAAAGTAAGCTGGATTTGGTTAATATTGCCCCAATGGCAAAGCCACCGGTTTGTAAGATTCTTGATTACGGAAAATACAGATATGAGCTTCAGAAAAAAGAAAAAGAAGCTAAGAAAAAGCAAAAGATTACTCAGGTTAAGGAAATTCGCTTAAGTACGTTTATTGAAGAACATGATCTTACCGTAAAAGCTAACAATGCTACTAAATTCTTAAAAGAAGGAGATAAAGTTAAGGTAAGTTTAAGATTTAAGGGAAGAGAAAGAGACTATATCAGCAAAGGTCAAGCTGTTATGGCTAAATTTGCTGAGATTATTTCGGAAATGGGAGTAGTAGAAAAGAAACCAGAGTTTGAAGGAAGAAGTTTGATTATGATTTTAGCACCGAAAATTGATAAATAACATTTGGAGGAAACGATTAAAATGGCGAAAAATAAGATGAAATCCCATAGAGGAGCAATGAAAAGATTTAAGTTAACTGGTTCTGGAAAAGTAAAGAGAAACAAGGCATATAAAAGCCATATTCTTACTAAAAAGAGCGCTAAGAGAAAAAGAGGCTTAAGAAAGGCTACTACTTTAACAAGTGCAGACCTAAAAAGAATTAAATCAGTATTAAGCAAGTAAGAGAAATTTGGAGGTAAGATAAAATGGCAAGAGTAAAAAAAGGATTAAATGCTAGAAAAAGACATAAGAAAATATTAAAACAGGCAAAAGGTTTCTATGGAGCTAAAAGTAAAATTTTTAGAGCTGCTAACCCTGCTGTTATGAGATCTCTTCGTTCTGCATATGTAGGAAGAAAAAATAAGAAGAGAGAATATAGAAGACTTTGGATTGCAAGAATTAATGCAGCAGCTAGAATGAATGGAATTTCATATAGTAAGATGATGAATGGTCTTAAGTTATCTGGAGTTGAAATTAACAGAAAGATGCTTTCAGAAATGGCAGTTTATGATGCTGCAGGATTTAAAGAGCTAGTTGAGACAGCAAAGAAGGCTGTGAAATAAAAACAAATCGACATTACGTTTTGACATAATTCGCCCCCCTTTCAGTCTATAATCTAAAATGGATTATACAAGAAAGGGGGTTTTTTTATGTGGTAATTTATGCGGAATATCTTTTTTTAGAAAATTTTATTATTGGAATGATAATACTGATTTTAACGAGTAAAATTTGTGGGATAAAACCTAAAAAAGTATTTCTTGTATTAGGTGGAGTCTTGTGTGGGATTTATTCGTTTACTATATTTTTCGAGGATATGTCTAATTTTTTAGCAGTAGTATCTAAGTTAGCGTTTTCGGGACTTGTAGTAGTACTTGTATTTTGGCCTGGTAGAGTTAAGCTCTTTGGAAAAATAATACTGATTTTTTATATTGTCAGTTTTGCGATGGGTGGGATTACCATTGGAGCTATGTATTTTTTCGGAGCAGAAGGGGTAACAAATAATAGTTCTACATATATTTCAGGACCAACTTACATAAATGTAGCTTTTGGATGTTTTTTAACCTATTTAGCAATGAGTGGGCTTGCATCTTTTCTTAAGGGGCGATTATTAAATGATAAAACCATAAGACAAGTGGAAATTTTTTTAAATGAAAAGGTAATTGTGGTTAATGGACTTGTAGACACAGGAAACTTTCTTAGAGATCCTATTTCGGGCAAGCCAGTATCTATTATTTCTAAGAGGATAGCTGTTAAAATATTACCGGAAGATATTGTTGATTTAATAACCAAAGATATTATGTGGGATATGGTTTACAAAAAAATTATGGAGACAGAATTTTGTGGGAGATTAAAACTTATTCCTTTTCATTCTGTGGGGAAGAATGAGGGGATGCTTATTGGTTTTAGGTCGGACAGTATGATTATAAAAGACAAACAGGGGGAAAGAAAAATGGACGGAGCTATTTTAGCGATTAGTCAAGAACACTTTGCAAGGGGAAGCAAAGAATTTGAATATGACTTGCTGTTAAACAGAGAGGTATTGGAAGGGGGTATTGCATGTGATGTATAAGACAATTTTATATAGATTACTTTTACTGCTTAGAGGTAAAAATCCTGAGGGAGTATTTTATATAGGAGGAAGTGATGTTTTGCCACCTCCTTTAGAGCCAGAGGAAGAAAAATTTTTTTTAGATCAGCTGGTGAATAATGATCCGGATGCGAGAACGGTTCTTATCGAACGAAATCTTAGATTAGTCGTATACATTGCAAAGAAGTTTGAAAATGCAGGTGTTAATATAGAAGATTTAATTTCTATTGGAACGATTGGATTAATTAAAGCTGTAAATACTTTTAATCCTGAAAAAAATATTAAATTAGCTACATATGCATCAAGATGTATTGAAAATGAGATATTGATGTACTTACGCAGAAATAATAAAACAAAAGGAGAGATTTCCTTTGATGAACCTCTGAATGTGGATTGGGACGGAAATGAACTTTTATTATCAGATATATTGGGGACTGATAATGATATAGTTTATAATCACATAGAAGAGGAAGTAAATCGTAATTTGCTTGTATATGCACTTGAAAAGCTTACAAAGAGGGAAAGGCAGCTCATGGAGATGAGGTTTGGCCTTATAAGCGGTATGGAAATGACTCAAAAAGAAGTAGCAGATGAGATGGGAATTTCACAATCTTATATTTCAAGATTAGAAAAAAAGATTATAACCAGACTTAGAAAAGAAATAAAAAAGCTAGGCTAAAAAACAAAATATACGGAATAAAATATACCTCTTTCGTTAAAAATAAGGTATACGCAAAATGATTTGCTTAAGGGGGCAAAACAGGAAAGCGGAGGTCCTTATTTATGGCTAGCAAAGTTGAAATCTGTGGTGTAAATACATCTAAGCTGCCGGTCTATAAAGATGCTGAAATGAAGCGAATGATAGAACAGATAAAAGGGGGAGATACAAAGGTTAGGGACGAATTTATAAAAGGAAATCTCCGGCTTGTGCTAAGTGTGATACAGCGTTTTAACAATAGGGGAGAAAATCCTGATGATTTATTTCAAGTAGGTTGTATTGGTCTTATAAAAGCATTAGATAATTTTGATACTTCTCATGGTGTGAGATTTTCCACATATGCAGTACCTATGATAATTGGGGAAATAAGAAGGTATTTAAGAGATAACAATGCTATAAGAGTAAGCCGATCTTTAAGGGATATGGCATATAAAGCACTTCAAGTTAAAGAAAAATTATCCAGAAAACTTCAAAGAGAACCAACTGTAAGTGAAATTGCAAAAGACCTTGAAGTTGATAGAGAAGAAGTTGTTTTGGCATTAGATTCGATTCAAGACCCTATTTCGTTATTTGAGCCTGTTTTTCATGATGATGGAGATGCTATTTATGTAATGGATCAAGTGAAAGATACTAAAAATACAGATTCCAAGTGGATAGAAAATATATCTCTTTCCGAAGCAATGAAAAAATTATCGGGTCGTGAAAAACATATTTTAACTATGAGATTTTTTGAGGGAAAAACCCAGATGGAAGTGGCTGATGAAATTGGAATCAGTCAAGCTCAAGTTAGCAGACTTGAAAAAAATGCATTAAAATATATGAGAAAATATGTATAGGATGTAAAAGTAAAAGGACAAATAATTTATTTGTCCTTTTGTATGTTTTGCTAAATCTATGTTATTATATAATAGTTCAAAATAAAAAATGAAAGTGCGGGAACTTGATTGAAATTAATTATTGCAGAAAAACCAAGTGTGGCAGCAGAAATTTCCAAAGTAATGGGATCTACAAAAAAACATAATGGATTTTATTCCGGTACTGAATATTTAGTATCGTGGTGTGTAGGCCATTTAATAGAGACAGTAATGCCTGAAAATTATAAAGAAGAATATAGAAAATGGAGAATTTTTGATCTGCCTATAATACCAGATGAATGGAAATATAGAGTATCGGAAGGTGTAAAGTCGCAATTTAATATTGTAAAATCACTTATGGAGAGAAAAGATGTTGAAGAGCTCATATGTGCAACTGATGCTGGTCGTGAAGGAGAATTAATCTTTAGATTAGTATATAATCAAGTAGGGTGTAAGAAAGTTTTTAAGAGACTATGGATCAGTTCAATGGAAACAAAAGCTATTAAGGATGGATTTGATAAGCTTAAAAACGGTAGTGATTATGACAGATTATATGATGCAGCCCTTTGCAGGCTTCAAGCTGATTGGCTTGTAGGTATAAATTTTTCCAGACTTTTTGCATGTATGTCAAATAAACCTTTAAATGTAGGACGAGTTCAAACTCCTACGGTTAATTTAATTGTTGAGAGACAAAAGGCTATAGATAACTTTGAATCAAAGCCATTTTACATAATGAATGCTGAGTGCAATTATGACGGGTATATTTTTAATGCATCTAAAAGAGTTGAGGATAAAGAAGAAAGCAATAAGATTATAGAAAAGTGTAATGGTAAAAATGCTGTGGTAAAGTCCATGAATAAAACTTTAGTGAAGGAAAATCCTTCAGCACTTTACGATCTTACAACGTTGCAAAGAGAAGCAAATAAAATGCTGGGATTATCAGCACAACAAACTTTAGATGCAGCACAAAATTTATATGAAAAGAAACTTATAACTTATCCAAGAACAGATAGCAGATATTTAACTTCTGACATGGATCAAAGTTCAAAGGCTATTTTAAAATCTTTAATAAATGCATCATTTATCAATAAAAAGACTATAGATATTTACAATTTAAATATCACTGATTTTGACAGATTAATAAATGATAAGAAAGTAACGGATCATCATGCCATTATTCCTACAATAGAAGCATGTAAAGCATCAGATAAATTATCAAAAAATGAGTTTTGTATATTATTGCTTATCATATATAAATTTTTAACGGCAGTATATATTCCATATGAATATATAAAGACTGAATTAATTTTAGATATTGAAGGAGAAGAATTTAAAGTTACAGGCAGGCAAATCTCTGAAATGGGATTTAAAGAAATTTCATCTCATTTAACTGATTTGCTAAAAGAAATAAAAAAAGAAGAGAAAAAAAAGAAAAAAAAGAAAAATACAGAGGAAAAAGAAGAAGAAATTATTCCTCCCTTATCAGAAGGACAGGTTATTGAGAATGTAGTAGTTACTTCAAAAGAAAAAAGTACAAAACCTCCAAAACCTTATACTGAAGATACATTACTTTCAGCTATGGAAAATGCAATGAAAACTTTGGAAGATGAAGAATTGCGTAAAGAAGTGGCTGGAGCCGGGCTTGGAACACCTGCTACCAGGGCAGGAATTATTGAACGCATTATTAAAACAGGATTTGTAGAAAGAAAAGGTAAAAATCTTATTCCCACAAATAAGGCATATGAAATTATCGATGTTGTACCCGAAAAAGTTAAAAGTGCTGTTTTAACAGCAGAATGGGAACAAAAATTAGAGCAGATATATAAAAGTGAATTAACAGGCAAAGAGTTTATTTCTGATATTGAAGTTTTTGTAAAAGAATTGATAGGAAATTATAAAGATAATTATGCAGAAAACGGTAAGGAAATTATTGGGAAATGTCCTAGGTGCGGAAAAAATATCTTTGAAGGAAAGACAAATTATTATTGTGAGTCGGGCAGGGAATGTAATTTTGTTATATGGAAAAATGATAAATTTTTTACAAGCAAGAGGAAACCCCTTACAAAGCCTATGGTAAAAGCTTTTTTATTAAAGGGAAGGATAAAAGCAGTAGGACTTTATTCAGAAAAAAAGGATAAAACATATTCGGCTTACATATTCATGCATGATACCGGGCAATATGTGAATTTTAAACTATATTTCCCGGAAAATAAATAAATTTTATTTGTTATTTAATATGATAAAGCATATTTATAATTAGATATAATTTAAGTTTGTAAGCCATTATTCATGTTAATAAAAATTTTTAAGTATTTTAAAACGATTATTACAAATAAAAAATAATTTTTAGAATCTGTTGCATTTGCAACAGATTTATTACTTTTTTTATATTATTGTTAAAGCATAAGTTAGAAATAATAAAAATTTAAAAATAATATTTAGGAGGTAATAATATGTCAAATATGTTTTGTTTTCAATGTGAACAAACGGCAAAGGGAAGTGGATGTCAAGGATGTATGGGGGTATGTGGTAAAACTGAGGAGGTTTCTAATATTCAAGATGAACTTACAGGGGCTTTAATAGAGCTTGCCAAGAAAATTGAAGGGGGAGCTTTAGCTGACTCTCAAACTCATAAAATTATGATTGAGGGATTATTTACAACAGTTACAAATGTAAACTTTGACAGAGATGCGGTTTTAAAGCAAATGGATAAAACTAAAAAAGTTAGTAACAATGATAATAATGAAAATTTTGATATGAGATTGATTTGGAATGATGATGAGGACATAAGGTCGTTGAAATCATTAATTTTATTCGGGCTTAGAGGTATGGCTGCATATGCATATCATGCTTTAGTATTAGGATATTCAGATGAAGAAGTGAATAACTTTTTCTATAAAGGAATGTATGCGGTTGGATATGAAAATGATACCGATAAACTTTTAGAGTTTGTACTTAAAACCGGTGAAGTCAATTTAAAATGTATGGCTCTTTTAGACAAGGCTAATACGGATACTTATGGAACTCCTGAGCCTACAAAAGTAACAATGAAGATAGAAAAAGGTCCTTTTATAGTTATCTCTGGACATGATTTATATGATTTGTATTTACTATTAGAGCAAACCAAAGATAAGGGAATTAATGTTTATACACACAGTGAAATGCTTCCGGCTCACGCTTATCCAAAACTTAAAGAGTATCCTCACTTAAAAGGCAATTTTGGTACCGCGTGGCAAAATCAGCAGAAGGAATTTGATAATATTCCTGCACCAGTTTTATTTACTACAAATTGTTTAATGCCTGTAAAAGAAAGTTATTCTGACAGAGTTTTTACAACTGAAGTTGTGGCATATCCTCAGATGATGCATATAGGAAGTGATAAGGACTTTACCCCTGTAATTGAGAAAGCATTGGAACTTGGTGGTTATGATGAAGATAAAGTGTTTACAGGAATTAATGGAGGAACTACACTTACAACTGGTTTCGCAAGAGGTACAGTATTATCAGTAGCAGATAAGGTTGTTGAAGCTGTTAAGAATGGAGATATAAAGCATTTCTTTTTAGTAGGAGGCTGTGACGGAGCAAAACCAGGCAGAAATTATTATACTGATTTTGTAAAGAAAGCACCTGATGATTCTGTTATATTGACTCTTGCTTGTGGTAAATACAGATTTAACGATTTGAATATCGGAGAAATCGGAGGCTTACCAAGGATAATGGACATGGGTCAATGCAATGATGCCTATAGTGCAATTCAAGTGGCAGTAGCACTTTCAAAAGCATTTGAGTGCGGAGTGAATGATTTGCCTCTTACATTGGTACTTTCCTGGTACGAACAAAAAGCAGTCTGTATTTTGCTTTCACTTCTTGCCCTTGGCATTAAAAATATATATCTGGGACCTACACTTCCGGCATTTGTATCAAAAAATGTTTTGGATATCTTGGTGAAAAACTATAATATTTCACCTATATCAACGCCAGAAGAAGATTTAAAAAAGATACTTGGATAAAAAGATAAAAAAGGGGCTGTAAAATAAGTCTCTAAAAAAATCCATCATCATCGGAGATAATTTCGATGATGATGGATTTTTAATTTTTATAGTGCTTTCAATATATATCATTGAAAAATGAGTGCACAAAATAAGGAGTTATCTTTTTGAAGGCTATTTTTCGATTTCTATTATGCCACCAATGCAACTCGATTTCGCTTATTGTAATATTTATATAAGTTGTAACCACAAGAAATTAAAGTAAGTTCAAGAATTACTCCTTTAAGTCCTCTCCTAAATAGTCTTTTGTAAGACCTGTTCCATTTTATTATTCCAAAAGTTCCCTCTGATTGAAT
>NZ_AUFC01000046.1 GCF_000426305.1 Anaerovorax odorimutans DSM 5092
TCGGTTTCCCCCATTGTTTCAATAGGACGATTTTCGAAATAACGTAGAAATGCGTGCAGAACTCTGAAATACTCTGCTTCTGTGTGTGGCGATAAACCTCGTAATTTAATTTCTTCTTTGGCGTTTAAGATGATTTCTTCGTTTGTCATGTCTATTCTCCTTCAATATATATTCGCTTTTCTGCGTACGTCTATTTTAAAGGAGTTTTTAGGGAAATAAAACTGCAGGTAAATCGACAGTTGGGTTTTACGCACTTAGTTGGCGTATCGGATGCCACCGCGTTAGCGGTTTTGTGCTATGTTTTGATTTTGCATTTTAAATCAAGACACAAAGTTGCTATAATTTTACATATATGGTATCCTTAAGAAAATGTATATTTTTAGAATTGGGAAAAGAGGTATATTATGAAATTTAAATTTGGAAAACTAAAACCAGAATTTATAGTAATGGGAATTCTTATAACAGCAATATTTTTGCTAGTAGTTCCACACATTTTACTGTATATCTATCCATATGCAGTGATATATTTTAATTCCATTGTTTCTGGTGTAATTCTTAACACAATTTTAATTTGGTTATTGTGCGAGGCTTTATATTTGATATTAAAGGCTTCACAAAGTATTATAAATAAAAACTCAAATGAAGAAAAAGATGGAGAGCAATAAAGAAAATAGCAGATTAGATAGAGCATATAAAAGCGTAGGTACAAGATAAAATAGACAACAGATACAAGGTAAAAGCAGAGAAATACCGTATAATAGTTTAACAAGCATATTTCGTTAATTCAATTATCGGTAGTGTTACTTTGCTTTTAGTGATGCAAAAATACTGGTAACGTTCCTATCTAACTTTTCAGAAACCATATTAATGAGTAATTCTTCGATAGCGGATATACTGGCAAAAATACATAGAAAAATCGCCATAAAATCTAACCCCCAGAAAAAATAAAGAAATGGAAAGGAAAACAATGCCAGACCTGTTGCTTTGTTAGCGTATGTATGAAGAAAATCAAAGGTATGGTATTTGAAGAATCCAACAACTAATGACAGCAGGCGGATGATAATAATTGCTATTACCCAGTAGGTAATCCATATTGGCCAATCAAAATGTGGAATGAAAATGATGAGCAATACCAGTATAAAAAATGCATCTGCAATGCTGTCCAGCATTGCACCAAGTTTACTGGTAATACATAGCTTTCGTGCCAAAAATCCGTCAATTATATCACTTAGTCCACCAATGAGATAGATTAAGAAAAAAGGAGAAGAAAAAGGTTTCAGAAACAGAAGAATGAAGGAACATAGCAGTCTAAATGCAGTAATAATATTAGGTATCTGATTCATTTTACTCATCTAACCTATCAACCTTTAAATTATATATATCTTTTAAAGCAAACAAAGAATGTATGAGATCATAATATCTTCCAATATTGGAAGTATTAAATGTCTCTGGACAAATGCCTAGTACCTGTGTCATAGTCTTTATCACCTTTCCTTTTGAAGTTCTTAGCCCTAATTCATATTGGTCAATGCGCACATCAGTATATTTGTCAACAAAGCCAATTTTCGTACCAAGTTGTTTTCGTATCAACTTCAGTTCGTTTTGGATATAATGGCTTCTTTGCCCGATTACCATATTATTATATCTCCTTACCATCGATAGAAATAGTATAACAGATATGTTTAATACTTAAAAATAAAACTATATAAAAAAGGCAGATATTTTTAAGTAGAATTTAAAGTTGATAGGAAATAATTGGGGTGGCAGTTCATTGAACTGCTGTTCCTTACTAGTTTTGGAGGCTCTAATGCGTACAGAAGGCATCTGCATTCCCAAGGAGGGATTGAGACTTTTATTTATTCCCTTGAGAAAATACAGTTAAATGCAATTTGAGCCAAACCGATATTTTACGAAGATTCCTATGGATATAATCCGAATAAATAAGAAAAAAATGTGGAAATATATAAAATAATAGTGAAAAATGTTGTCATGACAACATACTTTCGCTTTTTTTTATGTTTAAATATAAAGAATTAGGTAAAATATGAGACGAAATTTTTATGATTCATATGAGAGGAGTAAAGAATAAAAAACAATGAGAGGAAAGAAAATGGATGGTTTTGCCTCAAGAGAGCAGGTCCTTGCCGATTTGTTTTCAAGGTGGACACCAAGTGATGAAACAGAATTAGTTCCACTTGACGAGTCAATAGGACGAATCACCACATGCGAGCTGTTTTCAGTCAATACGCTTCCCGTGTACAGAACCTCCGCCTGTGATGGAATTGCTGTAAAATCGGAGCTTTTCAAAAATGGTATGCCCGATTATAAAATGTGGCATGAAGGGGTGGAATTTGAGAGAGCAGATACTGGAGATGATTTTGACGATAGATACGACGCCGTAATTATGATAGAGGAAGTAGATTTGACACCTGATGGCATGATTAAGTTTATTAGCGAGGATATTGATATCGTTTCCGGAACAAATACGACTGCAATTGGCTCAAGTATAGTGTCGGGCGAATTTATTATTGGTGCGAATATGCCGATACGTCCATCTGACCTGGCGGCTCTTGCAATGGGCGCATGCTGTATGGTCCCTGTACGGAGGAAGCCGCGAATTGCCTTTATCCCCACCGGTACTGAACTGATACCGCCGCAGATGAGACCCAAACGCGGTCAAAACATTGATACCAACAGCCTACTGGTAAGAGAAACGTTGCGTGCATTGGGGGCAGAGCCTGTCATATTTCCCATAATCATTGATGATAATGAACTGCTAGAGAAGACGCTTGACGCTGCTCTCCTGACAGCGGATATAGTTGTACTGAACGGAGGGACCGCAAAGGGCGGCGAAGATTATAACGCCGCGCTCATTGAACGCAAGGGTCAGCTTCTGCATCATTATGTAGCTGCAGCTCCAGGTAGACCAATGGCTGTCAGTATGATAAATGATAAGCCGGTTATCAACCTGCCCGGGCCTACCATCGCCGCGTTTTTTGGTGCAGACTGGTGTCTCAGCGCAATAGTTTGCCGAGCACTGCATATACCGGTGCCACAGAAAGAGCGTGTGGTATGTACGCTTACACAAGACATAGATTCAAGTCCGACCATGGCCATACTTTGCCGTATTGAGGTTAAAAAGGGAGAGGACGGATATGTAGCCGAGCCGCGCTCATTCCGCAGTGGAACTATGCCCTCCTGCCTTACATCGAACGCAATGTATGTCTCACCGATAGGAGAAAGCAAGAAGAAGGCCGGCGAAAAAATAGAGGTAGAATTACTGAGAGGAAGGGAGTTTATTCACTGAGAGCATATGGCGTAAAGGTGAAGACACATTATGGAACAAAATAGGAAAATAGAAGAAGAGCTTGAACGCTTTACGAAATTATGGAACGACAAGCCTCACTCTGTGAAGCGCCACACCAAAGAGTTATGGGATATACGTGCCGATAGCTGGGAGAACGGGCTGCAGAACGATGCTGCACGGCGAAAGAGAAGTGACCTGCGTATTTCGACAACAGCGGATTTTCTGCGTGCTCACGGTCTGCTCGGAGCGAATGATGACGTAATTGATATCGGCTGCGGTCCAGGACGCTTTGTCGCGGAATTTTCAAAGACATCAAATCATGTTACCGGGACAGATTTATCGCCCAGAATGCTTGAACACGCCGCTGACTTTGCCTCCTCTCAGGGAATCGGCAACGTTTCGTTCACTGCTTGTGATTTTAAACAGGCAGATATAGACGCGCTCGGTTGGCGTAATCGATTTGACCTTGTGTTTACTTCGATTACGCCGGCAGTTAGCCACAAAAAAGACCTTGAAAAGGCCATGTCCATGAGCCGCGGCTGGTGCTTTAACAGTAGTTTCATCAATGGGAGCGATGGCTTGTTGACGGATATATCGAGAAACGTTTTTGGCAAAGAACCGCTTGCTAGATGGGATGGACGTGTGTTTTACGCATTGTTTAATATTTTATGGCTGCGTGGCTTCTGCCCATATGTTACATATTATACCGAGAAAAGTGACGACATAGTTGAAGCCGGTATGCTGCTTGCTCAGGAATTAGCGGATAATATTGGGATTAGCTCTAACGACGCCGATTCAGTAGAAAAAATATATCGCTACATTATGGAAAACGCCGATAACGATGGCAAACTGACATCTCCGTTTGAAAGCACCTATGTGTGGATGCTGTGGGATGTTCGAACACAGCTGCAGCGGGACTATTTCGAGCTTTAATCAATTCGCCTTGTAAGCGTATTCTCGCTTACAAGTAAATTACGTCTCTGAGTCTTTCCGTCTACGGCGTAGTTATGGCGGTCTGTCCTGTGTTAAGTATCTCTGACATCTTGGAGGGCTAAAAGGCTGTATTTTAAGAAGGAGAAACGATAATGAATTCAAAGCACAAGGAAATACTCCAGACAGATAATAGCCTTCAGGAACGCTTGGCTTCTCGTTGGCCTGTCTTTTTCATATTTCTGGTTTTTGCGTTTTTGGTCTCGTCTTCAATCGGCAAATACCATATTTCAATACCAGACATTATACAAACGATATATTATCACTATGCAGATCCCTCCCAAATAACAAACACCAATATGGAGACGACTTTGTTTAATATTCGCCTGCCTCGCGTTATTGCGGCACTGGGTATTGGCGGTGGTCTGTCCATTGCGGGGGCTTCTTATCAGGGGATGTTCAAGAATCCAATGGTATCTCCGGATATTCTTGGCGCTTCCGCTGGCGCGGCTTTTGGGGCCTGCGTGGCAATGCTAATGGGTCTGAACACTTATCTTGTACAGTTGTTTGGTTTCTGCACCGGTCTCATTGCGGTTACACTGGCATCCAATGTAACGAAAAGGCTGGGTCACGATCCCATTCTCGGACTTGTGCTCGGCGGAATAATGACAAGCACGCTGTGCTCTGCAGGAACCTCTATGGTAAAACTTATTGCGGATGCAGACGACAAACTACCGCAGATTACTTTTTGGCTAATGGGTGGGTTCAATACAATCAACAAGGAGCGCATTATAAGTATATTGCTGCCCATGGCAGTGGGATTCGTTAGCTTGTTTCTATCAAGATGGCAGCTTAATGTTCTGTCTTTTGGTGAAGATGAGGCGCGTAGCCTTGGAATTAAAACTACGCGGGTTCGAAGAATGATAATCATTGCATCGACTCTGATAACAGCATCCTCCGTTTCCGTTTGTGGACTTGTGGGCTGGGTTGGGCTCGTTATCCCACATATTGGCAGGGCTATTGTGGGACCAAATTTTAGATATCTGCTCCCAACCTGCGCCATACTTGGTGCTGTGTTTCTTGTCTTCGTGGATGACGTGGCAAGGTGCGCCTTCAGTGTGGAACTTCCCATAGGAATCCTGACTTCCTTTATCGGCATTCCATTTTTCTATTTCATACTCAGGTACAACAGGGGAAAGGATCAGAGCGATGATTGAGGTAAATAATATTAAGTTTAGTTATGGCAAACGAGAAATATTAAAAGACCTGTCCTTCCGCATGGAAGAGGGAGAGTTCGTGTGTATTTTAGGCGCAAATGGCTGCGGCAAGACGACTCTTCTGAAAACAATGCTTGGATTATTGAAGCCGCAAAGCGGAAACGTCCTTTTGTATGGTGAAGACATACATAAAATGGATGAAAAAGCGCTTGCGCAGAAAGTGGCTTATATACCTCAGAATCATGTTCCGCCGTTTCCATTCAGCGTTATGGATGTAGTCCTTATGGGACGGACGCCTCATATGAACAAGTACTATTGCCCTGTTGCTAAGGACAAGGATATTGCCATGGATGCACTGAACAGGCTGGGGATATTGTCGTATGCATCCAGAAAATACACTGAGCTCAGCGGTGGTCAGCGCCAGATGGTTATCATTGCAAGAGCCATTGCGCAGCAGACCAAAATACTGATTATGGACGAACCTACTGCTAGCCTGGATTTTGGAAATCAGTATCTCATGCTTGAGCAGATGCATCGCCTTTCAAAACATAAAATGAGCATCCTCATGGTAACTCACAATCCAGACCATGCACTTTACTGTGCCAACCGTATTATTGCAATGCAAGACGGACGGGTCATCTGTGAGGGTGACACCAGTGAAGTAATCAGTGAACCCGTGCTGCGTGATATATATGGCATGGACGTCAAGGTTCGTGATGTAGATATAGTTGCTGACAGGCACATTACAGTATGTGTTCCGCTGCCAAATCTTTCAGATGAGCCGGAAAACAACACTCGTTAATAAGCTACTTGAGCTTTTTATATATAATTAGAAACAGAAAGCTTTAATTTTCAAGGCTTCCGCGTTATGTAAACAACTATTAAGAATATGATAGAAAGGAAAGAAAAAATGCAAAAACACATTAAAATTCTTGCACTTATTTTAATTATTGTACTAACATTCTCACTGGCGGCCTGCTCGCAAGGGAAGGAGCAAGGAAAGACTGGTGACGTGGCTGTAAGTGGAAATGCTAATACTGTGGAATTCGTAGATGGTATTGGAAGAACCGTTACAATACCAACTCCGGAGAACCTTAAGCGAATATATGCAGATTCAACCAATAGCTTTGTTCTCATGTATATACTTGCGCCAGATATGATCACAGCGTCACCTTCCAAATTCACCGAAGACGATGCTCCATACGTTCTTTCTGATATGATTGGTTTACCTAGCTATGGTACTATTTCTGGAAGCAACGGTGTGTTGGATTATGAGGCTATTAAGGCGGGAGATGTACAACTGATTATTAGCTCCGTTCAGGGCAAAGCCTCTGACAGCGACATCGAGACTGCCGACAAACTGCAGGAGCAGCTTGATATACCGGTAATCGTGTTTAGCACGCAGCTTGAACAATTGCCAGACTCACTAACTCTGCTAGGGAAGGCTCTAGGTCATGAGAAGGAAGCAGCTAAAGTTGTCGATTACTTTAACGGTATTGTGGAAAAAGTAACGTCAGTAGTTTCGAAAATTCCGGAAGATAAACGGCTCACTCTTTATTATGCCGAGGCCAAGGATGGCTTGTCAACCGAGCCGGGAAACTCAAATCGTTCCATAGTATTTAATATGTGCGGCACAAAAAACGTTGCAACGGTGGAAGCGCTTTCAGGATTTGGACAGTCAGCAGTTTCTATGGAGTCTCTGTTCAGTTGGAATCCTGAAATAATAATTGTTCAGGGAGGTACAGGCGCATATGATATCATTAAAAAAAGCGCAGATTGGGCATCAATAAGCGCTGTTAAAAAAGGACATGTCTATGAGATGCCAAACAAACCATTTGGCTGGGCCGACAGACCTCCTGGTGCAAACCGCTACATCGGGCTTTTATGGCTTGCGGATCTGCTGTATCCCGATGAAATGGGCATTGATTTTGTTGACGAAGCCATTGATTATTATAAAGTAATTTATCATGTTGATGTAACTCGTAAAGACATTGAAAGCCTTTTAGTCAATTCCATGCCGCCGAGCGAATAATATAGTCTCATGCAACTGTAACAATAAGAATTGCCGTCCTTTTAGGGCGGCAATTCTTATTGTTTTAATTGTTAAAAATTATAGGTGTAAGTAGAAAGATAAAACGTCCTTAATATTAATAGAAATTTGTTGATTTTAAAGGCTTATTATGATAGCATAAAAATATTTAAAAGTAAGCTACCTACAAGATAAAAAAATAGTGGTATTCCTGATTTCTGAAAATCTACTTTATTTTGGATTAAATGCTGAAATTACCGGGTATTAAATACGTAACAGCATTAGATGAAATCACATGAGATTGGTGAAGAATTTTATATTACTATTTATAAAAGATTTTAAACAGAATAGTAAATGAAGAGAAAGGTACGAAGAGGATAGTTTATAATATGTAAATAAGTTGTATTCAGCTATTAAGCAGGAATAGCCTTTTAAAGGTTGTGACATAATAGAAAAAGTAATATTTAGTGTATATTAGGAGGTAGAAAGATGTCTTGTTATTATGTTATTGGAGTTCGCTTGGATAATAGAGTTAATAATTCTTTAAAATTTCAAGAGGTACTTACTAAAAATGGATGTAATTTGAAAGCTCGTCTCGGTTTGCATGAAGCAAGTGAAGATGTTTGTGGTACAGATGGTCTGATTATTTTGCAGCCTTGTGGCGAAAAAGAAGAAGTTGAGAAACTGGTAACTGAATTAAATGAGCTTGAAGGAATTACTGCAAAATATATTGATTTGAATTAAAGACCACAGAAGTATATAACGGATAATTATTTGCAGTGAACTCTCATAATAAGAGTTTTAAAATTTGACATATTCATTATAAAAATTTTAAGATAAAAAATAATAGTAAAAAGTAGATAGATAACTATAATTTTGTCCTTATATTGGCAAATTTGTAGTTATCTATTTTTTATGAAAATAAGATAAAAAGGGAAAAGCTCAAAAATGAAATAGGCCGCCTAACTAATTTTTAAACTAGTTATTTAGGCGGTCTAAACCAAACTATTTGGACTGACCGCCATACGAAAAGCGGTAATCCTTTTATGAATATATATTATCATTATATGATTTTTAAATCAATCTAGTTTTTTTCTTGAATTTATCTTTATTAAAACTTTAAGCTAATAAAACTTCTTAAAATTGAGTTTATTTTTATGAATTCTTTTTAGTTACTTTTTTACAATAATATATAAATTCAAATCAACATAAAAATTGAATTAGAATTATTTTAGTATTATTTACTCAACTTTCCCAGCTTAAAAAACTGGATGCACCTTGAAAAATAAATATGATTACGCACACAATTTTAGTTTTTGATTCCAAACTTGAGGAATTGACGAAAAAAAGGTACTCAAAATTTGCTCTGTCATCTCTTCTGAGATTAGAGAATACGCGGATAGAATTTCTTTAAGCGTTGAAATTATTAACTTTAATGATGTTGAAAGTCTAATGTCTGCTACCTCATCGCATACTTGAAAAAAGAATCCTCCTATAGTTCTTAAATCTATAGTACTTCTAGATTCATTTGCAAGCATAATATAGCGAAGAAACACTATTACAGTATGAGCTGTCATCATA
>NZ_AUFC01000047.1 GCF_000426305.1 Anaerovorax odorimutans DSM 5092
GGTTCTACTGCGTTCATTACAAATGTAATACCATGTTTTTTAATAATGTCTTTAATATTTTTTGAATCACTTGCATCTATTTTTTCGTAAACAAATCTTTCGTCATCACATTCTTCAGAAACTTGCTTTGCTCTGGCTTCATTATAGTCAGAAATAACTACTTTTTCTGCCCACATACCGCCTTCGCCGGCTCTTTTTATAATTTTAGCTGCTGAAGTACCAACTCCGCCTGCTCCGATAATTAATAATTTCATAATCATTTCCTCCTAATTATGTATTTATTTCAAACAAAATTGTTTAACTTGATTATGAATTCATAATAGCAAATATTTTCTGAATATTCAATTATGCATTTGCTTAAAAATTATACTAATTTGCCGTTTATACTATTTTACAAATAAAAAAACCACAAACTAATTAACTATCTTGTTAATAATTTGTGGTTTTTTTGCTAATTATTGTTATTTATCTATTTAAATTTTATCTATTAAGATTAGTTCACCGCTAAATCCAATTAAATTACTTTGGATACTCACACTATCTGATACGGTTATATCAGAATAGCTAACTTGAGGATTAATTCCCCATTTCCCTATCATAATATCTCTTCTATCTTTGGCATTTGGAAATCCTAATTTCGCTTGATAAGCGTACATAATATTTTCTCTCGTAAGCTTATATCTGTAAAACCTGTATTCACCGGTAAGACCAAACAACTTCACAAGAATTTCTGATTCCTCACAATCATTTTCAAATTCAGACAAAGTTTCTTCTAAACTTACACTATTTTTAGCTAAATTCTCAATACTTTCATTATAATTATAAATTAATAAACTTATTCCGTCTTTATTGTTTCTAGAAGAAGTAGTAATTACATATTCTTTACCATAAGCTATAACTGTTTCATTTAAATCACAAAGCATCTTGTATGCTAAAGCAGCCGGCTTCATATGTTCATATTTAAACAAGTTACTGAGGTGGCAGTCCTTTTTCTTTATTATTTTATTCTGTTCCTCAAGATTTATATTTATAATCGTTAATAATGGTCCTTTATCTTTAATAAAGGAGCTATAAACTTCCTTCGCTTGATGTTTTACTGCCTGCAAAATCTCTTCAGGCTCGATTAAAGTATATTTTGCGGAGGTCTCTCTGCTGCTGACCTGATTAGTATATTTTTCTCTGTATTCTGTAGGATGCATTCCAAACCATTTTTTAAAATATTTTATATAATATCTTACAGCAGAAAACCCTGACTCTTCAGAAATAACTCCTATTTTTTTATTTGTCCCAAGTAAAAGCTTTTCAGATTCTTCTACTCTTATAAAACTTAGCAATTCTTGAAAGCTCAATCCTGTGGCAGCTTTAATTACATGAGAAAGGTAATATATACTGAGATGCTCTTGCTCTGCAACTTCATTTAATGTCAATCTTCTTGTATAATTTTCATACATATAATCTGTTATTCTGTTTAATCTACCCGCTAAAATTTTATTTCCTTTATTTTTGCTTTCATTAATAAATTTTCCATCTTCCATGGCAAAATATTGGAAATCAGCTAATAAACATGCTATAAGATTATGTATATTTTCGATTACTTTATGCTCATAATTCGGATTTTTTTCTAAAAGTTCCAATATTATACGAGCCAAGGTTCCTCTCAGAACTTCTAAACTTTCATCATCAGCATCTTTCATATCTGTTACAAAAAAGCTATTTTTAAGATTATCATAGTATTTTGAGAAGAAGAAAAGATCCATCTGTAGCATCATAACAATATTAGGATGACCATTATTTTTAAAGCTATGGATTTCCCTGTCATTTAGAATAAAAATATCCCCTGCATTTAGTGTATATGTGTAATATCCATTTTTAAGAATAACCGATCCATCCAAAACATATACCACTTCTAAATCATCATGAAAATGAATGGGATATTCTTCTATCTCTGCTATTATTACATTTATCGGCAGTCCTTCCTTGTAAAAACTCTTCTCTTTTAACATTGTTATTCTCCCTTGTAATTATTACAATTTTTATGGTTTATAGCTTATTTTATAACATTATGTTAACTGATATCAGTTTATTTTTAAACCCTTAAAAATAAGATTTAAAAATTTCATTTTATAATTATTTAAAATTAATCCCAAGCTGCTTGTGGATAACATTTTAATTATAAAACGTTTAAATTTCAATATTAAAAAAACATATAAGATTATAAACTCAAAAGTTATACACAGTTAATTCAAAGAAATTTATAAATATTTAAATCAAATGCAAACTGTCAATTTTATCTATTTTCTCTTGTGGCTCTAAATTACTAAACGTCAACATTCCTTTATAAATAAATTTTGCCAGTTTTTCTTGATATTTTTCATCAAGTAATAATTCTGCTTCTGCTCTATTAGACAAAAATCCACATTCGATAATTACAGTTGGAGCAACGGGATTTTTCAAAATTAATACATCTTTTTTACCTAATGCCACCCGATTAGTTCCATCATTTATCCCTTTTACTAATTCTTCTTGTATTAATTCCGCTAATTTTTTTCCCTCTTCAGTGATTTTGCTACTACCTCCTGTAGAATAAAACACTTGTGCACCTCTAACAGAAGGATCTTCTTTAAAACTATTAAGATGAATACTGGCTGTCATTAAAGGTTTCGTTTTTTCTATAATCTTTTTTCTCTCTAGTAAATCTTCTGTTTTATGACTCCTTATAGATCTACCATCTTCTGAATAAAGACCCTTATCTTCCTCCCTTGTCATAACTATATGCCAACCATCTGCCTCTGCTAATTTTTTAATTTTTAAAGCAATAGCTAAATTAATATCTTTTTCACAAGTTCCGCTGCTGTTTACAGCACCACCATCTATACCTCCATGACCTGGATCCAATACTATCACATCTGCACTTGTAATAAACTGTACTCTTTGAAGAATTTCTTCTTTGAATGGCATTGATACTGTAATCATAGCAATAGCTAAAATAATAATAGCAACTTTCCATTTTAGTTTTTTATTTATCATGGCAGTCCCTCCCATTCATTTATATGAGAAGGTTTCTTCCACTATTCAAAAAATTTTATTTTCATATTAGTTAATGATTAAATGCAAGTTTTACAATAATTATATACCAAACAATACATTAATGGTATAATTTTCTTAGCACTTCTTTATTTGATTAGGAGATTAATATTATGACAAACAAATTATATAAACATGACGTTTATTTGAAAACTTGCGAAAGTACTATATTAGAAATTATTGATAAAAATTCAGGCACAGATAATTCTTCTTGCCTTATACTTGTACTGGACAAAACTATCTTTTTTCCAACTGGGGGAGGACAACCTTGTGACTTGGGTACTATAAACGGTATTTCTGTAATTGATGTGTTCGAAGAAAATGACATTGTTTATCATGTTTTAGAAGATGATGATATGCATATGGGCAGTTGTAGCCCTTCACCTGCACAAATGTTTCAAAAAGGGCAAACGGTAAAACTATCTCTTGATTGGGATCGTCGCTTTAATAATATGCAGAAACATTGTGGAGAACATATTTTATCTGGAATCTTCTACAGTGAATTAAACGGTGTCAATAGAGGTTTCCATATGGGTGACAGTTATATGACTCTAGATATTGATATAAAAGATATAACTTGGGAACAAGCAATGAAAATAGAAACTTTAGCAAACAAAGTTATTTGGTCCAATACTCCCGTAATTACACGTTACTTTGAAAAACGTAAAGATGCAGAAAATCTTCCTCTAAGAAAGCCTTTATCCCTAGAGGAAAATATATCTATTGTATGTGTAGGGGACATAAACAATCCTGCTGACTGTGTGGCTTGTTGCGGAACTCATCCAAGTACCGCAGGTCAAGTTGGTATAATAAAAATATTGAAGCTTGAAAAATATAAGGGCATGACCAGAGTATATATTAAAGCCGGTCAAGGTGCTCTATTAGACTATCAAAATAAAAATGATATTATTACTGCATTAAACAATAAATATTCTTCATCTGATGATGATTTAATTGATAAGATTAAAATACAGGATGAAAAAAATAAAGTTATCAGGCAAGAGCTTCATGAAATAAAAACATTGCTTATTACAAACTATGTTTCTGATATAAAAAACGATTATGCAAACGAAAATTATTATAAAAGTAGTAACGCTATAATATTAACAAAAAAATATGATAACTTAAAGATCAATGATTTATTAAATATAGGCAAACAGGCAGCTCCATATATTAAAGGCTTACTTTTACTGATATGCACTAAAGAAAATACTCTCATTCTTTTTTCTGATGGGAGTCATGATTGTAATAAACTGGTAAAAGAAAACGCCCCTATATATAACGGAAAAGGCGGAGGCAACAAAAACAATGCTCGTGCAATTTTCAATAAATATGAATATATAGATACTTTTATCGATTTACTTTGTAAACATTTAAGATAACTTCTTCAAATAAAATTTTAAAATATGACAGATTCTAAAATTTTAAATAAAATAATCCCCCCATGTATTTTATTTACATTGTTTGCTTAGAGGGATTATATCATGACACAAACTAACATGCATTATTCAATGATTCTTACATCACAGCAATACTGTCTCCATCACAAGAATCATTATATCATTTATTTAGAAGTTAGCTTTTTATATAAGTGCTGTTAGCACAAGGTCGTTTAAGAGAAAGACATTATTAGGTTATTTATATGAATAAAAAAACAATAAAAAGAATAAAATATTTATTCTTTATTCTTTTGGCAATTGCTGTATATACATCGGAGTGGTATTATACAAATCTTTCTAATACTATCACTTCAAAAAATCAGATTACTACTAATGATATTAACACACTTAATTTCTGGCGTAATACATTTAAATGTTTATTAGGTATAGGTATTGTAACTTTTTTATATGAAATTCACAAAATAAACAAAAGTAAAGATTGGTAGGTATTCTTTGATTTGACGCTTACCAACAACCTGCTTTTTAAATTCAAAACAGTATTTTTGCATAATAAAAACCGACCTCCAATCGTTATAGGTCTAAATTTTTTTGGGAGGGTTCGGATATAGCAGTGCACAACACTCCACATGCCTTGTCTGAGGTAGCATACATACATATAAAGAGATTAAAAATTCTTAATTTCTACAACTCACTAATACACTTCCTACAAATATTCTTCACCTCAAAATTAACAAAATCCTTCATACTACCACAAAGCCAACAAGCAGGATCGTACTTCTTAAGCATAATAAATTGTTCTTCTGTAAATTGAAACTTTAAATAGCACTTATTTTACATTAGCAAGGCTGCTGAATTAGTTGGCTTTGCTGTAGTATTTTTTAATAGTTTAATTAATGATTTTCAGTAAGATTATCAATTATTAAAACCAGTTTCCCGATTTCTGGCTTACTTATCTGTTCATCTGCACCAAGCTGCTTACCTTTTACACGCATTTCTTGGCTTATTAATGAAGAAAATAAAATGATTGGAATACTTTTAAGTACTGGATCTTCTTTCACCAACTTTGTTAATCTATGCCCATCCATCAGAGGCATTTCAATATCTGATACAATACAATCAACATGTTCTTTTATGGCATCTCCTGATTCTTTTGCCTTCTGCAAATAATCCCACGCTTCTTGCCCATTATCAGTTTTAACAATATTTTTATAACCAGCTTTATGTAATGATTCTATAATCAATTTTGAAAGAAGCATAGAATCTTCAGCAATTAAAATGGTTTTATCAATAGTATTGCGTTCTCCCAATTTTTCTATAGAATCAACCTGAATGCTAGACTCAGGACTAATATCTGCAACTATTTTTTCAAAATCTAAAATAGTTATAAGATGTCCTTGATATTCTGCTATTCCTGTAGAAGCACCGTCTTGTCCACCATAAATTACTCTATCTGGTTTTTTAATTGCTGTCCATGAAATTCTATCGATACCTATAACAGTATTTATATGAAATGCAAAATTTAATTTATTAAAATGAGTAACAATAAAAATATCACGATCAGAGTTTTCACATTCCGCAAGGTTAAGATATTTAGCAAGGTTTATAACAGTTATAATCTCATCTCTTGGTTTAAATACTCCCTCTACAACAGGATGTGAATTAGGCATCGGTTTTACATCTCTAGCCACCATAATCTCACGTACTTTAGCTACATTTATTCCAAAGATCTCTTCTGCAACTTTAAATTCAATAATCTCTAGCTCATTTGTCCCTGATTCTAAAAGTATACTGGTCTTATTGGAACTATCTTGGATTGCCATATCTATTTCTCCTTTTATTCGTTTTCTTAACTCATGTATACAAATTATACGCTAAATTATCAATTATTTCAATTAATTAACTTTAAGTTTTCAGGATAAAAAAACTCACCTAAGATTCTCCAATACAACCTATCTTGGCTTAACCTATCTCAACTCATCACAGCATAATCTAGCTTACATTATGTATTTTAATACTTATTAGATTACATGGTAATATTATTGGATTTTTCTGCAACTCCTCAATACACTTCCGACAAACCTATTTTCATCAATTCCTCAAGTTTGGAATCAAAAACTAAAATTGTGTGCGTAATCATATTTATTTTTCAAGGTGCATACAATTTTTTAAGCTGGTAAAATTGAGTAATTTACTATTTGTTGTCTATCTTATATAGATTAACAAGAAATAAAATGCTCCATTCTAAGTAAACAAGTTTTTATTATTTCACTTATCCACCTAGAAGGGAGCAGTTCATAGTTAAATAACTAATAGTCAGACAGCTCCTTTAAGACAAAAGAAGTTTTTTAATAATTATCCAATTATAAATCCTGCTACTAAATAAGCTATTGCAGCTAATGCATATGCAATAAATGCATATGGCATTTGTGATGTTGCATGTTCATAGTTTTCACAGCCACAAGCTGATGAAGTACAAACAGTAGCATCGGAAGCAACACATACATGGCTTCCCCAAACTCCTGCTGAAATAACTGCAGAGACACTTAAAATTGGATCACAGCCTATAGCTTGTGTTAATGGTACTACTACAGGAAGCATGAGCATATATAAATCCCAATTTGTACCTGTCATAAATTCAGTTGCACCGAATATTAAGAACAGAATAAATGGCATCAATTGTGGACTCATAAAGCCTTGAGCATTTTCTACTACATATGTTGCAAATCCAAGTTCTGTCAACGTAGCTGTAAAAGTATAGCTAAAACATACTAATACAAATAGAAATGACATATTTGTGAATCCCTGTACTATACATTCTATAAATTCTGATGGATTTAATAGTCTTTGACCAATAAAAAAGAAGAAACAAAATATCAAAGTTACTATACAACCCATGAACATATCCATGTCAAACAATAACGTAGTTATTACTAAAACTACTAATGGAATAAAAATATTATGTACTCTTGGATTTTCAAAAGTTTGCATATCACTTTCTGAAGTCATTGCTATTTTTTCTGATCCTGGAGGTGCTAAAATATTTTCATTATAAGCTCTGTATTCTGCTTTTTTCATCTTACCAACTAATGGAATAACACCAATAATTACTAAAAAACAAACTACGATTGTAGCCATAGCATAAAAGCTAAATGGAATGGTTTTTATAAAATATTTCATTCCTTCACCTTTTTCTGCAATATTATTGACTTCAAGTACACTTGCAATAAAGGCCCCCCATGTTGAAATAGGAATTAATACACAAGGTGCAGCCGCCATAGTATCTACAATATAAGAAAGCATTTCTCTTGAAACTTTTTTTTCATCGGTAATGACAGCCATACTAGGTCCAACCGCAAGGCTATTTAAATAGTCATCTGTAAAAATAATTCCACCAAATCCAAATGTACAAAGTAACGCTGCTTTTCTAGATTTTATATATTTTGCAATCCAAATACTAAAGGCTTTCGCTCCACCAGATTTTTCAATTAAAACAATAATACTTCCCATCATTCCGCATACTATAACTAACCAAATATAAGCCTCGCCCATTGCAGTATCAAACATTCTGTTAAAATATTCTGGTATAAATGATATACTTTGTGCCATAAAATATGTTGCTAAAAGACCCGCTAACATATATGCCATAATTACATCTTTTGCCCAAAAAATATATGTAATTGCAAATACTGAAGGAACTAACGTATACCATCCCAGATTATCAGGTGATGGTGATTTAATTATAAAAGACCCAATTATCAAACACATAATAATAGCAAAAATCATATTCCCTATTTTTTTTTTGCTTTGTTTTCTATTTTCAACTAATAACTCACTATTGCTCATAAGAGTCTCCTTTTCTTTATTTTATTTATTTGTTTTTTTCGAAAAAAAATAAAGGTAGGTCAAGAAACGCTTGACCGTCCCTATATTTTTTTAATATATAGATTGTTATTAATTATGCCTATCTTTTTCTATTTAATTTTTATCTTAGAGCATCTAAAAATTTCTTTTCGTTGATATGATCAGAATACTCCGAATCCATTTCTCTGATTCCTGCCGGGAATTCATATTTTTTTAGTCTTTCTACAAATGGGTCAGGATCAAAGCTTTCAGGTCCATGTACTCCTTTGATATCCCAGATTCCTTTAGCTATTAATTCCATCATGATTACAGGTCCTACTGCTGTCTGTGCTACAACAGAGTTTGTTCCGTATTTTGATACACATTCTCTGTTATCTGCCACTTGATATAAATATACAGATCTTCTCATTCCATCCTTTGTTCCTGTTACCCAAGTTCCTGCACATCCTTTACCTACCATCTCATTTGCCTGCTCAATTGGATTAGGTATTACTTTTACCAAGAAATCCCTAGGTGTTATTTCTGAATTTCCAACTTTAATCTTT
>NZ_AUFC01000048.1 GCF_000426305.1 Anaerovorax odorimutans DSM 5092
GATATAAATAATATTCCTCGGTTACGTTCCTACTCTTCTTATTCATCTGATTTCTGGCTAATGTATTATTTTATAAGTAGCGATTTGTACTATAAATCGCTTCAGTCCTTCAGCTTTTATACCTACTATGACTTCATCTGACTCCCTCCCTAAACCTTTTTCGACCATATCATTTAATATGTGGGTAGGGTCTCCCAGGGTAAGGCACTAATCTTTCATTCCACAACCTCTTGATTTACAACTTCGGTTTACGTTTACCATTTGGGCTTAAGCTTGTTCCGCAGCCTCACCCACCTAATCGCCTTATCAAGTTTCTGTTCGTAGGCTCAAGAATTTTGCTACACCACTTCCTTCATCCATACCATTACTGATACCAACTTGTGGTTCGCTACACTTGGCGGTAAATACCCGTGACTGGACTTACACCAGCAAGATTAGTGCCATGCCTGGCACACGGCAATAAAAACTACTAGCCAAATATTAATAGCTAGTAGTTTTTTAAGTAACTTATCCTTGTATCATTGTGGAAGAAATAAACCAAGCGAATGCAAATAGAATAGCAAAAATAGCAGAGAGAATTTTTCCAGACTTCGCAAATATATGCTCAGGATATTTCTGACCAACTATAATTGCTAATATTAAAATTGCAAAAGAATAAAAAACAGTATAGTGTAACCCGATATTACCATTAAGATGAGTTGACCATGCCGGCAAATTAATAAAATGCAAAACAGCGTCTCCTAGACAAAAATTGTTTAATGATTTTATATCTCTAGACCATACTATTGCAAAAATAAATAATATAATCGATAAAGTTCCAAATCCAAATTTTTTCTTCATCTAGTCCCCCTAGTAAACCGTACATGTATTTTTATATAGTATACTATATAAATTACTAACTATCAAAATTCATCGTAAATTTCACACACTTAATGTGGAAAAAATGTGGGAAAATTTTTTAAATATATTACTAAAAATTTACCTTTCTTTTTTTCACCACTTTATTAATATCCGTTTTTTTAAAATGTTATATTTATAGAAAAAGAAGTATTAGTATAAATTAATATATCGAAAATTATATTCATTATTATAAATAAAATTCCCATTTCACAATAAAGTTTATGTAAAGTTGTTTGTCTTTTATAAAGATTTTTTAAAGTTGCTTTATAATTAAAAACTTTTACATTAATCTTTTGTTGTTCTAATATTTCTATAATGTGAGATAATTCTTCTTCTTGTATTTTTAAAAGAAATGTTGACATATTTAATTGCATTTTTATTTTTTTATTATTTTCTTTACTTTTATACCAAAACCCTAAAACTATTGAATCTTTTTTAACTTTTAAAAACCTTATGTATTCATAACAAATCTTTATTGTTTTATATTTTTTTAAGAATTTTATTTGTATTATAAGTCCATTATTATCATCATTAATAGTAAATCTTATAAATATTAAAATTAAAAAAATAAATGTTACAACTAAAAAAATGTATTTTAAAATAAATACTCCTAAAATTTTATCTAATCTCCCAAAACTAAAAAACAAAAAAATTAAAAAGGATATTATTACTTCTAAAAGTCCTTTATATTTTTTAGTTTCTATTATTTCCATTATTTTCATTGTAATTTATGCCTCATATCTCTTCTATAAATTATTACAATAGTACAGTATAGCTTAAAATATTATATATTTAATTGGATAATTTTACTAGTATGTCTAAGTAAATATTTAAAAATTAATTTCAAAAACCAAAAAAGCCAGCCAAGGATCGCTCCTCAGCTGGCATCAAGAAATTTTATAATCTTACTATCCATTCACTCTAACATAAATTTGATAAGTTTGTCCTTCTAGTTCTCCTTTAATTATAGCAAGTCCTTTTTTTACTGCTGTCACTTCTCCAATTGCTGATACTGTGGCAACGCTTTCATCCATAGATGTCCAAGTTACTTTACTGGGATCAGCATCTAAATATAGGTTAGAGTTATCTCCTGCGGTCAAATACACTGCCAAACGCATTTCGTCTGCGGTGCCCTCCACTACTTTTACCGGTATGTATTCCTTAAATGTTCCATCTGCATTTTGAGCATAAATATCAGCTTGTCCTTCTCCAACAGCTGTTACTTTTCCATTAGCATCCACTGTGGCTACGGCTTCATTAGTAGAACTCCATGTAAAATTGGTATTATCTGTTAAATTGTATGATGCACTTAGTTGCACTGTTTCATTTATATTTAATAGTACTGATAAAACATAATTTTGTGCAGTTTCTGGTGGAGTAAATGCTTCTACTTTAGATGTATTATAAGGAAGATATCCTCCCATAACAAATATTTGATTATTTACTGTTGCTATACCAAATTGTCCCCTACCTGTAAGCATAGGCTCCATTGTTCTCCACGTGTCTGTCTTCGGATCATATTCTTCTACCATATTTAAGCCCGCACCCTTGAAACCTCCAATAGCATATATTCTTCCATTAACTTCTGCCGCTCTAAAATACTCTCTTTTTGTAGGCATGCTATTTTTTGTACTCCAAGTATCCGTTTGAGGATCATATTCTTCTACTATACCAGTAACTTGATTATTATTATCATTTCCCCCAATAATATATATCTTTTTATTAACTACTGCTATTGCAAATTTGCTTCTTGGAGCTGGCATACTAGCTTTAGTAGTCCAAGTATTCGTCTCAGGATTATATTCTTCTACTACTGCAGTTTTACCCCCAGTGCTATTTCCTCCTCCAATAGCATATATCCTTCCATTAACTTCTGCCGCACCAAAATAACATCTAGCTGTAGGCATCTCTGTTTTATAAGTCCAAGTATCAGTCCTCGGATTATATTCTTCAACTTTACTTAATTCAGACTTATCTAATCCGCCTATCGCATATATTTTATTATCTACAGACACTACCTCCATTGAAGTTCTCGCTGTATGCATACTAGCCTTAGTTGTCCATGTATCTGTTATTGGATCATATTCTTCTACTTCCGTTTTATTCTCATATCCACCTATAGCATATATTTTCCCATTTAATACAGCTGCTCCTAAACTTTCCCTCTCTGAAAGCATATTAGCTTTAGTTTGCCAAGTTCCTAAATCTTTATTATCCGCCCAGGCGCTGACCCCTGATATACTTAATACCATACACAAAGTTAAAATAATTGTTAAAAATCGTTTCATTTCTTCCTCCCTTTTGTTCCTATAATTGTTTCAATATAATTTACTAGAATATATTACCATTTGAGCAAACTATATAACAGTCTGTTCTTCCATAATTTTCTATAATATAATTGATTGTTTAGGATGCTTTTCTATAAACAAAAAAAGCCATCTGAGTATTATCTACTTAACCGGCTTAAACATGATTACTAAATGTGGTATTAAATTTATTTTGGTTCCTGATATGCAACAAAGCTACTAAAGATTAAGCCCTACAGCTATATACTGCATTCTATTTTTATACAACACTTAGACACACATATGCGACTAGACTGATCTTGGCTGGCGCTCCATTAAAAACTGTACAAGAATTAATGGAGCATAAAGATGTAACTGTTACAGCTAAATATTATACCTTTGTTTCTAACAAGGAAAAAACCCAAGCTGTAAACAAAATAAGCACTATACTAACAGGTAAAAAACAAGTGGCTAAAAAACGGCTAAAATCTATAAAGCGTAAAATAAAAACACTAGATTAAATCTTGTAACCTAGTGTTTCCAACGTTTCTGGTACGCCATGAGGGATTCGAACCCCCGACCTTCACATTCGTAGTGTGCCACTCTATCCAGCTGAGCTAATGGCGCTTAATAGCTTGCTTTTGCAGCTGATATTTATTATACAACATATTTCGCTTTCTTGTAAAGAATTAATTTAGATATTTACTATTCTTTCTTCTGCAAAGTAACAAAATTACCTGACTCTTTATCATATCCCATTCCTGTAATAACTATATTCATGCATTTTTTATCATGCATTAAATTTAATTCTTCCATATGTTCACCTTTTTCATTTATAGTACGTACTGAAGGTCGTAATGTATTCTCTGAATAGTTTTTTATAACAACAGCTTTTTCACCATTACTTAATAAAACAATTGTACCTTCTGGATATACTGCAACAGTAGTTAAGAATGTTTTTAAAAGGTCTGTGTCAAAATGTGATTCAGCACATCCCATCATATATTCAATAGCATCACTTGGGAACCAAGCTTTTCTATAAGCTCTTTGAGATGTTAACGCATCATATACATCTGCAATAGCTATAATCCTGCTGAAAAGGGGTATATCATACCCTGATAACCCATCAGGATATCCTGAACCATCAAATTTTTCATGATGACCCTTTATGCTATTCAACATTTCATATGAAATATTTTTATTTGCTTCAAGAAGAAGCTTTGCACATCCCGGATGAGTCTTAATAATTTCAAACTCTTCATCCGTAAGATACGAAGGTTTATCTAAAATTTCAATAGGTATCATGGCCTTCCCTATATCATGCAGCAAACCACAAGTTGCCAAATTAACTAAATCTGCATATTCCAATTCATGTTTTATCCCTATTACAACACTTATAATAGAAACACAAAGACAATGATAATAGGTATAATTACTATGACTTTTAAGCTCAATCATATTAATTAATAACTCATCATTGGAAAGAATATTTAATACAAGATCATTTGCCATTTTTGATACCGACTTAAAGTCGTCTTGGGTAAATTGTGTATTTTTTTCAAGAGAAGAAAAAATTTCTTTAACACCGGAAATTGTACTTCTTTTAAGATCATTGTCTATAATACTTTTAACTACAATATCATTTCCAACATCAGATTCAACATACAGTCCTGATATCTCTTTTAATTTAAGTTGTCGAATTATAAAAGTGTTTAATACCTGTCCCTTTGTTATAAGTGGTAAAAAACTAAAGTCCATATAAATATTTTTTGCTACAACCATTCCTGGTTTCAAATGCTCTAATGGCAGATATATCATTTTTTTTACCTTCTGAAATTTTTATAACATCATAGAATTGGATTCTTCTAAATATAAAGAATATTAAAATATCAAATTAAATCTTATTATAACATTATAATAATTTTATATCAACAATTTAATACAGAATATAACCTCTTTTTACATTTTTTTGTAAATAAAAACCTTATAAAATTATACAAAAAAATATTGAATTAATACCATATAAAGAATTGTTCCGCCAACCATTGCAAGTAAATTATTCTTAGTTATTTTGTAAAGAACCATAACAACTAAAATAGAAACTAATTCTGGGGAACCAAAAGGAGCCTTAATAAGTGATATGTTCTTAAGACAGTATATAATCAACATAGCCATTACTGCAGGAGGTAATACATTACCAAGATATGTAATAACTTTTGGAGTTTCCCCTCCCCTACTAAACGCTAAATATGGGAATAATCTAGCACCAAAAGTCAAAACTGCAATTAAAATAATTATAACTATAGAATAAATAATTGAGCTGGATTCCATTATTTTAATCCCCCTATCTTTTCTGTATTTTCATCTAATGTTATGGGTTCATTAATCATTTTTTCCTCTATTTTTTTTCTTCTGAATAACAGAACAATTAATATTGCTATCATTGAAGGGATCATAAATCCTTCAGGTCCAAAAATGAGCAACGCCATAACAGAACAAATAAATCCTGCAAAAACAGGTTCGTGACAAGCATATGCTTTCCATTGATCCATACATAATACTACAAATAATGCAGTCATAATAAAATCCATCCCTGCAGTATTTATAGTTATAAAAGACCCTGCTATAACGCCTATAATACCCCCTATAATCCAATACAAATGATTCATCATAGAAAGTGCAAACATAAATTTATCTTCATCTACATCTTCAGGAGGTTTTATTGCACATAAAATAGAATATGTTTCATCCGTAAGAGCAAATATTATATACCATTTTTTTTTGCCCATTTTTTGAAATGTATCTATAAATGATAAACCATAAAACATTAATCTTGCATTTAAAATAATTATAATCATTGTAATTTCTAAGAGTGGTGTTGCTGATGATAAAAAGTTTACTTCTACAAATTGACCTGTACCCGAATATATAGAAATACTAGATATAATTGCCCATAAAAGCCCATAACCTGCATCTTGTATAAGTAATCCAAAAGCTATTCCTAATGGAATATATCCAAGAAAAACCGGAATAGTAATTGGAAAAGCTGCTTTAATTGCCTGTTTCATTTTATTTCCTTTTCTTAATAGTATAATATTTCAAATTATAGTATACTATATATATAACTTTTTTCAATGCAATTTCATGAAAGTAAAGGTAAAAGAATGAATAATATCAAAAAAGCAGGAATTATTACCGGTGCTACAATTGGAGGCATAATTGGAGGTACTATATCAGTTGTGGGTAAAGTATCTAAAAATAAATTTATTGATGAATTAGGTGAAAGTGTAATAGATTCCACAATACTTACTGGAAGTATAGCTGGAACTGTAGCCAGCGGGGCAAGCCATATAGTAGCTGGAAAAATAAGAAAAAATCCCATAGAAACAAAAGAAGGTACCAATGATTTAAAAGATGCAACCAATGAAATAGTAGGTAACTTTGTCACTAATATAAATACAGTTGTAAGCAATGGTTCTGAAATAATTGATGGTGTAAAAAAAAGAGATAAAAAAAAGGTTGTCAAAAGTACAAAAACCTTAATTAAAGTTATTGCTGTGGGTGCTATAACTGTTGGTGCTGTAAAAGTAGATGAAGAAAAAGATGACATTAATTAGATTAGGCATTTATGTAATTAAACCATTTTAATTATTTATGATAGTAACAATTTTTTTATAAACCTTAAAGATTAATGAAAGAATTTTATATATAGCAATTAGCAATAGGTTAATAGTTTTATGTCTATAATTTGACTTTTTATAGACTAGATAAGATAAAAAAAAGAAGTAATTTGAGACTGTGAAAAAAAGTCTGTAAAATATTAAAACTATATAGCTTTCTATGATAAAATCAAATTATTATAGGAGGCTATTTTTATGGCAAAGAAAAATGTGTACAAAGTTGGTCCATTGACCGAAGGGAAGAAAAACATTATTGCAAGTTTAATTGAAGAGTATGATATCGAAACAGCAGAAGATATTCAAGATGCTTTGAGAGATTTGCTTGGAGGTACTATTAAAAGTATGATGGAATCTGAAATGGATGATCATTTAGGCTATAGCAAATCAGAAAGAAGTTCTAATCCTAACTATCGCAATGGTAGTAAATCCAAACAT
>NZ_AUFC01000049.1 GCF_000426305.1 Anaerovorax odorimutans DSM 5092
ATGTTTGGATTTACTACCATTGCGATAGTTAGGATTAGAACTTCTTTCTGATTTGCTATAGCCTAAATGATCATCCATTTCAGATTCCATCATACTTTTAATAGTACCTCCAAGCAAATCTCTCAAAGCATCTTGAATATCTTCTGCTGTTTCGATATCATACTCTTCAATTAAACTTGCAATAATGTTTTTCTTCCCTTCGGTCAATGGACCAACTTTGTACACATTTTTCTTTGCCATAAAAATAGCCTCCTATAATAATTTGATTTTATCATAGAAAGCTATATAGTTTTAATATTTTACAGACTTTTTTTCACAGTCTCAAATAAAATATAAATTTACTCGTAAACATATATCATAATTTAATTTTAATTAATATTCTTAGAAACTTTTGTATAGTTAAAGTCATATGACACGCAGAAATCATGTCATACTTTCACACGCTTTGTAAACTCAACAGGCTTAAAATTAAAAGATGGCTGCATCAGCAGCCATTTAATTATATTTTTTCTTTAATTAATCCATTACGATATGAATAAAGAAGTTTTTTCAGATTATCAATTTTTTCTTGTATCATCTTTCCTGTATCAGTTGATTTTATTAAAATTCGTTCTGTAATATCTTCTTTAGCAACCATTGTGGAATGAATATCTTTTTCTTGTTCTACTGCAATATGCGCAGATTCAAAGGGTTCATGAGATGCTAGTATAAATCCATATGAATTATAAATCAATGAGTACCCTGCGATGCCTGTTTTCTTTTGATATGGCTTTGCAAATCCGCCGTCTATTACAAATACTCTTCCACCTGCATGTAAAGGACTGGTACCCTTATTTACTGGCATATGTCCATTTATAATACGCGCTACTCCTTTAGTCAAACCAAATTCTTCCACGATTTTATCCACTATCTTTTCATTATTTATTAAAGAATAGTATGGATTTTTAGCTTCATGCCAAGTGGATTCATCATCAATAAAACATCTTTCAAAAGTAGTTATCTTTTTCTTACCAAAAAGCGGTGATTTATAACCACACCATAAATACCAGAAAAAGTCTATTCCACGTTCTTTTTCTTTTGATCCTTCTTCACCAAAATAGCCTTGTCTTACAATCCTTTCGGCATAATCAAACCATTCTTTACCTTTTACCACCCTATCACTTGTTTTGACCTCAGAAAATTCGCCGCTGCTTTCAAGGGGTATACACCCATGGAATAACAGATTATCATTATATGTGCTGTAAATACTTCCTTTAGAAAATAAAAACTGTACGTGTTTCTGCAATGTTTCACTTTCAAGAAATGCGGCAGTCAATCTTTCCATAACGGCTTCTTCTGTTTCTGTCAGCTTATATGGATCCTCTGGATCTATTGTAGGAAAATATTTATTGTTCAGCTCATATACCTTTCCATCTATTTCAACTGTAAAATTTTTATAATCAATTTTATGAAGTAATCTTAATGCATCCATCTCATAACAAGTATGCTTTTCTATTAATTGACCCTCTAATTTAAATTGAATAATAGCAATTGCCTTATTAATCTTAGCAAGAGAATTAACATCTGATGCATATAAAGCATCCTTTTTGCTCACCTTAGGCTTGAAATTAGGACATGTATCATCTGCATAAGTACTTAAAGCAAATGTGACAAGGGGACGAATACTTATCCCATATCCAACCTCTAATGTATGTAAATTGTCATACCTTGTACATATACGAATTATGTTTGCAATACAGGACATATTTCCTGCTGCTCCGCCCATCCAAAGGATATCATGATTACCCCATTGTATATCCAAGCTGTGGTGCTTCATTAATGCATCCATAACTATATCGCCACCAGGACCTCTGTCATATATATCTCCCAAAATATGTAATCTGTTTACAGACACTCTTGAAATTAGTTCTGACATTTTTATAATGAAATCATCCGCGGCGCTTATTTCAATAATACTATCTATAATACTTTCTTGATATTTTGTCTTATTTTCATGACTTGGGGCTCCATAAAGCAATTCTTCTATTATATATCCATACTCCTTTGGAGTCTGCTTTCTTACATGAGAACGAGTATATTTAAAGGTTACTTTTTTACAAAGCTCTATTAAACGACATAATGTTTTTCTGTAAAAATCCTCTAAATTAGGTTCTGTCTGTTTAATAATCTCCAGTTTTTGTTCTGGATAATAAATTAATGTAGCAAGAGATTTTCTTTCTGCTTCACTAACAGTATCTTGAAACAACTCATCAATCTTTAATTTAATAACACCTGAAGCGTTTTTTAATATATGAAGAAAAGATTCGTACTCTCCATGAATATCACTGATAAAATGCTCAGTTCCTTTAGGTAAATTCTGAATTGCCATTAGATTAATTATTTCAGTACTGGCCTCACCAATGGTTCTGTAACTATCAGAAAGCAGTTCAAGATATTTTAAATCACTTTCACTAATTTGCATTATTTTTTCCTTTCTACTTTTTGGTATGCAATATTTTTACTTATTTGGAGCCAAAAGCACCCTTTATATTTTATCATGCAAAACAAAATAATGCCACTTTAACTTAATCATTTCGTTATATTTACTGCATAATAAAATGCCAACTATTATTTAAATCATTAAATCCTTAGCTGGCTTTTTTATAATAGAACTATATCTGCAATTTTTTTATTTATTATAAGGTTCCTTCGTTTCTTCTAGTTGGAAATACTTATCATAATTACTATCAATCCAACCGATTGCTTCCTTTGCACATTCTTTATACGCATCATGCTTATTTAATTTGTCCATAATGCTTACACGTGCTTTCTCTTCACCTAAATCCGGATCTCCAACAAGCATATGAAAAATTGCTGCTTCAAATTTTTTATTCAAACGTTTAATTTCTATAAGTGCTCTTTTCCCATTCCTTAAAAGAATATTCATTGTTCCATCATTTAATGTCTCTATTCTTAATATATTCTTATAATCATCCATTACTTAATACCTCCATTTATATTAAATTATATACCTACTAAAAGTCTAAAGCAAACAATAATTAGAGATTTCTAACTATACGATTTTAAAGATTGAATTATTTTTTGGAATAAAAAAATACTCACCTTTATACAGATTTAAAATGCTTTCATTTTTTTAACATCTATTGTTAAAATCTAAATGATAGTAGTTTATGCCTTTTGGTTAAAATCAGTAATATCAAAATAGAAATGGTAATTTATAAGATAAAAAAACATACCTTCTTTTTAATGAAAGTATTTTTAATGTTATAATTGTAAGTTGATATTTCTTACTAAATAAAAATTAGGTAATAATTTAAACTATTACCTAACTCTAACTACTTTTTATATACTTATTATTATATAATTTTATTCGACTTCTTTATTTGAATTATTTTTTCTTGATTTTTTATATATTTCAGTTGTTTGGTCTGATGTTACTTTTTCTTTTTCTTCAGTGACATTTTTTTTAAGTTGTTCATTATTCATAATAAATCACCTCCTAAGGAGATTTTGTCCAAAAGTAACATATTTATGTAAATATAAATTTTACTTTCAAATATACTTTTTATATTTTAACCTGTTTTTATATATTTTTATTTCATGCATTTCAATATTTCTGCTTAATTTTATCAATTTATCAGAAGTTAATAATTCCCCGTTTTCAATTAACTTATTACCATTTCTTTTTTTTCTTTCGATTACCCACCAATGCCATTCATTACTGATTCTTAACACTTTAAGCTTTATATCTCTTAACATAAAAATCCCTCCTCCAACATAACACCTTGTTGAAATTTACATATATTTTATACTATTGTTATGTCGAAATGTGACGTAATCAGTCTGCTAAAGCAAATTTTTACATAAAAATGTTAAATTTAATAAAAATAACTTTTTATTGTTTTATAATAATAAAATATTTTATATGTTATTTATTTTATAAATTTCAAAAAAATAATAAATATATTAATTTTTACTATTATTTATTTCTTCTAGTTTTGCTCCGCACATAGGGCAATAATTTGTTTTTAATCTAACTTTTCTTAAATTAACTTTTTCATTAGGAACATATATACATGGAATTTCAGCGATATATTCATCGTTATATTCAACAAAGACCTTATCTGAAGCTTTAAATTGATCTTTTATGCAATTACAAGTAAACTTTTTCATTACTAAACCTCTCTTTTTTTATTTATTATGATTTAATTTAATAGAATTTATACTCTGATATGGTATATACTGTATATTTTTTTATAAGCTTTATAATTTTAATGTATTAAATTTTCTTAATATGGAACGCAGCAAAAATGATAGACTAATAAAAATTTAAAGTTTTTATAATTTATTAACACAATTCATATTTTTATCATATATTAAACTATACCTGCTACGAAACAAACGTAGCTATCCTTTAGGTTATTATAATAAAGTTTTCTATAATGTTTTCAATGCGCTCATTAATAATGGGCGCTTTTTTAAATTACTAAATCAAAAATTTTATATTCATTATATTGATAAGCAGCTTAATAATTAGGATTCTGTAAATATTCAATTACATCTTTTAATATACTGCGCAATTTATACTTTTGTTCTTATTTCCTAAATTAGGTTGTAATTAGCAAAGGTAATCCCATAAATGTGATTTCTCTATTCTTATATACATATTTACGTAAAATAAGACGAGCCTTTTAAAGCTCGCCTTACTCTTTATTAAATTACATCTATATATCTTAATTATTATTTATTCTTAGCTTCTTCTATCAATTTTTCGAAAGCTCTTCTCATATCGTCACTCATAATTATATTACTAGGAACGGACAATTCTTGTGTTTGCAAATCACTATTATCAAATTCTTTTGTTGAAATAGTATCAATAGCACAATTTGGTATGATACTATAATATATTTTATCATCATAACATAAGCTTTCAATTATAAGATCACAATTGGCTATTAATTCAATCTTTGGATCATCTAGATAAGGTAATACACAATACCATAAATACCATGCATACAAAGCTGTAAGCCAACCATCTTTTAATTGAACCCCAAACCAAGGTAAAAATGGTCCAAAATAATTAAATCTTTCTTTTACAGCCTCTAGAATATCACATGAACAGCAACATTCTTTTTCTAAAGTTGGAATCTTCATTATTCGCCTGATCTTTTTATCGTCTTCAATTTGACAACTTTCTGCTATAGCCCAAATTATATTACAAATAGGGATTACATACTCTGTTTCATTGTTATAATCATCTAGTGCAAGATAAACCAAATTATCCTTTATATCACGAATATACCCATAATGGAAACCATCACTCAGACTAAAGTATGGGAAATAAGTGTGATGAGTAAAAATCCAAACTTTAGACTGATTTTTTTGGAAAATTTTTAAGATAAATTCTAATTTTTTTGTATCACAGCAGCAACCATATTTTTTCTTTTTTTCATCATCTTTGCAATATTTTTTTTCATAATCTTTACCATAATTTTTTTCATAATCTTTACCATTTAGAAATACATTTACACGATTACAGTTTTGATTTTCGTTATTATTATCGTTATTGCCATCATTATTGCTATCATTATCAAAATTATCTCTATCCGGACATTCTCTTCTGCGATAACAATGATCTTTAACCCAATATTCATCACTGTTACAACCTTGAATATTATCAAAATTATATCTCATTTAAAAAGCCCCTTATTAAAAATTAAAGCATAAAATTATACTTTGTTTATAATATTTAAATAATATACAAGATGTTACATAATAATATATAATTATTAGATATATTTATCTAATAACAAAAATAGCCGGATTTGAACCGACCCCCAAAAGTTAGACCTAAGAATCTAACGATTGGGAGGTCGGTATTTTCATGGCAAAATATAGTTATGAATTTAAGAAAAAAGTAGTTATTGCCTATATTAGAGGTGAAGGTGGTACCAGATATCTAGCAAAAAAATTTGATATAGCACATAAATCTTCAATTGAAATATGGGTAAAGAATTATAAAGAGTTTGGAGACGAGGGCTTACTTCGTTCCAGAAAAAATGATATATACCCTTTC
>NZ_AUFC01000050.1 GCF_000426305.1 Anaerovorax odorimutans DSM 5092
AAAGAAAGCACCTTAATAATTGGCAGAATACAGGTTATTAAACAGCCAATATCTGCAAATAGAAATCTTTGATTTCGTAATTTGCACTTTTTTTACTACAAAATCTAATAATTATTGAGTGAGGTAACATTTTGAATTATATTATTTTTTCTATAATATTTTTAACATCTTTTATATCAGCTCAATTATTAGTATTCTTATTTTTAAATAAAAATAGAATTTATTTAAGAGGTTTTTTTGGGCTTATTATATCCATACTTATTTATAGCTTTTTTTATTCCTTAGAATTGATATCGCCTAATTTATCATTTATGAAGATCTTTGCAGGTATTCAATACATTGGGATTCTATCTATACCAGCATTTTGGATAATTATGGCACTTGAATATACAAGCTTAGGAAAATACATTAATCGTTATTTATATATTGAAATGTTCATACTACCTGTTTTGTTGGTAATTCTGAATTTTACAAATGATTATCATCATTTATTTTATAAAAATTATACATATAATGTAGTTAATAATTTATCTATAGCAAATATTGAGCCCGGAATTGGCTATATTATCTCTGGCTTATTTATTAATGCATGTTTTATAATAGGAAACCTTTTATATATTAGAAGTTATATACAAAGCAATAGATTTTATAAAAGAAAATACTTTATACTTATGTTATCATCATTTATACCTTGGTTTGGTTATTTAGTATATAGGTTAGATCTGTTGCCATTAAGAATTGATGTTGTGCCTGTATTTATTGCAATATTATGTTTGTTTTATATTTATTTTTTATTAAAGTCTAATGTTTTTGATATAGTATCAATAGCAAGAAATACAATTTTTGATAATATTTCAGAATCAATATTAATTTTAGATGAAGATAACAAAATAATAGATATGAACAATAAGGCTGAAGCAATATTTAATATGAAATCAAAATTAATGATAGGAAAGAATATAGAAGAATTTAATGATTACGAACATTTTGTATATCAAATATTGAATAATAAGAATAATAATTTTGACAGTGAAATTATTATTAATAATGAAAGTCACTATTTTAAATGTGAAGTTACATTGTTAAATAATAAAGATACCCAAGGAAAAGTAATTGTTTTAAGTGATAATACCGAACAAGTATTATTGATTAAGAAACTTGAATATTTAAGTACTACAGATATATTAACTGGAGTGTATAACAGGAATTATTTTTATAAATTAGCAAATGAAAAAATTCAATCATTTGATGAAAAAGATATTATTTCTTTAATAATGATGGATATAGATAATTTTAAGAGTACAAATGACACATATGGTCATATAGCAGGTGATCTTGTTTTAAAGAAAGTCATGGATGTTTGTATAAAATTAATAGGTAATGATTATTATATAGGACGTTATGGAGGAGAAGAATTTATAATTTTACTTGATAATGTAAATTCAGAAAAAGCTTTAGATATAGGCGAAAATTTAAGATATCAAATACAAAATTCATGTGTTATATATGAAAATAAACAAATAAAGACGACATCATCTTTTGGAATTTTTACAACGAATGGTAAAACTACTTTAGATATTATAGTTAAGAATGCAGATAAAGCTTTATATGAAGCAAAAAGACTAGGAAGAAACAAAGTTGTTTTAAAAATTGATGATAAAGTTGAACTTAAAAATATAATCCCCTAGCTATCATAGAAAGTCAATTTACAGACTTTTTCATCCACTCAAGTTAGGGGATTAATATTTAATATTTTCTTTTGTTTTTTTCTTTTATAATTCTTTTTGCATTTTTTATACCACCAAAACTAGAAAACATATCATTTAACTTTTCATGTTCTATTTGTTTTGAAGTTAGCCCATCATAGCGAGCTTCTTTTTTTAATTTTATATAATTATTTAATCTTTTTTCATCAAGGCTTTCGTTATCAATTGCGGCTTTAACTGCACAACCAGGTTCAATAGTATGCGTACAGTTTCTGAATCTGCACTGCTTTGCAAGATTATCTATATCTGTAAAAGATTTTTTTAAGTCTACACTATCAACACCGAGTTGTCTCATGCCAGGAGTATCAATAACTATACCGCCGTCAGGTAATAAAATAAGGTCTTTTCGTGTTGTGGTATGTTTCCCTTTATCATCTTTTCTTATTTCATTTGTAGATAAAAAATTTCCCCCTAAAAGACAATTTATAAGGGTGGATTTTCCAACTCCTGAAGAACCTATAAATGATGCAGTAATTCCATATTTTAAATATTTTTTTAATGGTTCATATGATTCAGGTTCTAAATTAGAGGTAACAATAATATCAACACCTATTGCAATCTTAGATATTTCCAACAATTTTTCTTCTAAAATGCTGCATAAATCTGATTTTGTAAGAATAACAACAGGAGTTGCTCTGCTGTTCCAAGCAATAGATAAATATCGCTCTAACCTTCGTAAATTATAGTCATTATTCAGCGACATACAGATAAATATAATATCTATGTTTGCAGCTACTATTTGTGTTTCATTTTTTATACCTACAGCAGCTCTTTCAAAGGAGCTTTTCCTTGTGAGAACATGATGTATGATTCCATTTCCGTTTTCATCATTTATCCTATCAAGCATGACAAAATCTCCAACGGCAGGATAATCGCTTATATAGTTTGTTTGATGACGAAATTTACCGGAAATTTCAGCTAAAAGTTCTTTTTCATTAGTAACTACTTTGTATAAATCTTTATATTGTGAAATAACCCTGCCCAAAACAAAGTCAGGATAAAGAGTTGACTCTGCTTCAAATCTTGGATTAAGACCGTATAATTCTAATTTTTTCAATATAATATCCTCCTATATACATAAAAGCTTTTGGGAGGCATTATGCATGATATTTATTTTACACATACCTCCATGTGTAATACAATATCCATTGTTTTTGTTGTAATCAAAATTCAACATCTCCTTTCAGTGTAAAATATTTTTTTTACTATATCATTATATCATGACACAAACTGCCAAGCATGATTCAATGATTCTTACCTTACAGCAACGCTGGTTCAATCATAA
>NZ_AUFC01000051.1 GCF_000426305.1 Anaerovorax odorimutans DSM 5092
AAGGGGAAGAGCCCAAACCGGATTTATCCGGGGTTGTGGACCTTTCATAACATGTGGCATGTATAGTCGAATAGAACTGGAAAGTTCAGCGAAACAGGGTAAAAGCCCCGTAGACGAAATGCATAAAGCATAGAAAGGCACCAGAGTACCACCAGACACGTGAAACCTGGTGGGAAGCAGGGGGGACCACCCCCCAAGGCTAAATACTACCTAGTGACCGATAGAGAATAGTACCGTGAGGGAAAGGTGAAAAGAACCCCGGGAGGGGAGTGAAATAGAACCTGAAACCTTATGCTTACAAGCAAAGGGAGCGCAAGTGACCTTGTACTTTTTGTAGAACGGGCCAACGAGTTATGGTATGTAGCAAGGTTAAGATGTTATGCATCGGAGCCGTAGCGAAAGCGAGTCTTAATAGGGCGTCAAGTTATATGCTGTAGACCCGAAACCGGGTGACCTATCCATGTGCAGGTTGAAGCGAGAGTAAAATCTCGTGGAGGACCGAACTCATGTCTGTTGAAAAAGGCTGGGATGACGTGTGGATAGCGGTGAAATTCCAATCGAACCCGGATATAGCTGGTTCTCCTCGAAATAGCTTTAGGGCTAGCCTCAGTAAAAGATACTCGGAGGTAGAGCACTGAATGTTCTAGGGGCCTTCACCGGTTACCGAAAACTATCAAACTCCGAATGCCGAGAAATTGTTTACTGGGAGTCAGACTACGTGAGATAAGTTTCGTGGTCGAAAGGGAAACAGCCCAGACCAACAGCTAAGGTCCCAAAGTGTAAGTTAAGTGGAAAAGGATGTGGAGCTGCATAGACAACTAGGATGTTGGCTTAGAAGCAGCCACTCATTTAAAGAGTGCGTAATAGCTCACTAGTCGAGTGACTCTGCGCCGAAAATAAACGGGGCTAAAACTTACCACCGAAGCTTTGGAATTACAGTAATGTAATTGGTAGAGGAGCATCGTATACGGGCAGAAGCCAAACTGAAAGGGAAGGTGGACTGTATACGAGAGAGAATGTTGGCATGAGTAGCGTAAGGCAGGTGAGAATCCTGTCCACCGAAAATCTAAGGTTTCCTGAGGAAGGTTCGTCCGCTCAGGGTAAGTCGGGACCTAAGCCGAGAGCGAAAGCTGTAGGCGATGGACAACAGGTTGAGATTCCTGTACCACCGAAAGTTGATTGAGTGAAGTGGGGACACAGAAGGATAAGTTGAGCGCACCGTTGGTCGAGTGCGTCTAAGCGTCAAGGAAGATACGGTAGGCAAATCCGCCGTATTGCAAATCTGAGGCGTTATGGGGAGGGAAATAAAGTACCGAAGCAACTGATTTCAAGCTGTCAAGAAAAGCCGCTAGCGAGACTGTAGGTGCCCGTACCGCAAACCGACACAGGTAGATGAGGAGAGAATCCTAAGGTGAGCGAGAGAACTATTGTTAAGGAACTCGGCAAAATAACCCCGTAACTTCGGGAGAAGGGGTGCCTGCGAAAGCAGGCCGCAGTGAAAAGGCCCAGGCGACTGTTTACCAAAAACACAGGTCTCTGCTAAAGCGAAAGCTGAAGTATAGGGGCTGACGCCTGCCCGGTGCTGGAAGGTTAAGGGGAAGTGTTAACGTAAGTGAAGCATAGAACTTAAGCCCCAGTAAACGGCGGCCGTAACTATAACGGTCCTAAGGTAGCGAAATTCCTTGTCGGGTAAGTTCCGACCCGCACGAAAGGCGTAACGATCTGGGCACTGTCTCAACAATAGACTCGGTGAAATTGTAGTACCGGTAAAGATGCCGGTTACCCGCAGCAGGACGGAAAGACCCCGTGGAGCTTTACTGCAGCTTGATATTGGATTTCGGCGTTGCATGTACAGGATAGGTGGGAGACTGAGAGACCAGTACGCCAGTATTGGAGGAGTCACCCTTGGGATACCACCCTTGTAACGTTGAAATTCTAACCAGATACCGTAAACCGGTATTGGGACAGTGTCAGGCGGGCAGTTTGACTGGGGCGGTCGCCTCCTAAAGAGTAACGGAGGCGCCCAAAGGTTCCCTCAGCGCGGACGGAAATCGCGCGAAGAGTGTAAAGGCAAAAGGGAGCTTGACTGCGAGACAAACAGGTCGAGCAGGGACGAAAGTCGGGCTTAGTGATCCGGTGGTTCCGAGTGGAAGGGCCATCGCTCAACGGATAAAAGCTACCCCGGGGATAACAGGCTTATCTCCCCCAAGAGTCCACATCGACGGGGAGGTTTGGCACCTCGATGTCGGCTCGTCTCATCCTGGGGCTGAAGTAGGTCCCAAGGGTTGGGCTGTTCGCCCATTAAAGAGGTACGCGAGCTGGGTTCAGAACGTCGTGAGACAGTTCGGTCCCTATCCGCTGTGGGCGTTGGAAATTTGAGTGGAGCTGTCCTTAGTACGAGAGGACCGGGATGGACATACCTCTGGTGCACCAGTTGTTCTGCCAAGGGCATAGCTGGGTAGCTAAGTATGGACGGGATAAGCGCTGAAAGCATCTAAGTGCGAAGCCCCCCACAAGAAAAGATTTCCTCCATT
>NZ_AUFC01000052.1 GCF_000426305.1 Anaerovorax odorimutans DSM 5092
TGCATTCACTTTCAGAAATAATTTCCTTTCAATCCAACTTGATATTGAATACATAACTCTATTTGCTGCAACTTCACTTTTTGTGAATATCAGCAAGTAAGTAGACCTAGGGAACTTCCCCCTAAGTCTCTCTCAGAACCGTACGTGAACCTCTCGGCTCATACGGCTCCCATTATCCAGCCGCTGGCAGTATTCCAAACTTCCAGTGTGCAAACAGATTCTGGTCACGTTTTGCAATCTCTCCAAGCCAATGTTCTGCTCTTCTTCTTGCTTTACGCTTTTTGTATTTCCTCCGAACCCACTTGACTAAACACCCATTCAGATATCGTAAGGCATCATAAATTTCAGATTTGTAAAAGTGAGTGTAATAATTAATCCACCCCTGTATCTGCCGATTAAACATATTTGCTATGTCCCATAAGCTTTTATCTACTTTCAATTGAAGCTTCCAGTTTCTAATCTCTTTACGCATGGATTTCTTTGCTTTCCCACTCATTGCTGGCAGAAAATTTGTAAAGAACTTTCCATATCTATTCTTTGCATGTCTTGGTCTAAATGTATACCCTAGAAAATCAAATGATGTATACTCATGTTTTCCTTTACGGTCATCATCTTTACAGTATACAATCCTAGTTTTCTCTAAGTTTAGCTCCAACCCAAAGCTCGCAAAGCGTTGCTCCAATCTTCTCTGTAAATATTTCGCCTGTTTCAGCGATACACAGTGTGCTATACCATCATCAGCATATCTCGCCCATTGTATGGACGGAAATTCCTTGACCATGTAGTCATCAAATACATAATGCAAGAATAGATTTGCCAGCACTGGACTAATAACTCCGCCTTGTGGCGTTCCTGCCGTTCTAGGCACTATCGTTCCATCTTCCATTTGAAATGGTGCTTTCAGACATCGTTCAATATATAGAAGTACCCACTTCTCCTCTGTATGCCTACTGACCATTTCCATTAGATAAGGATGTTGTATGTTATCAAATAACCCTCTGATATCAAACTCCAGTACCCAGTCTTTTCTCCAGCATCTTTCTCTTGTGACATCTAGTGCTTGAATTGCTGACTTGTTCGGTCGATACCCATAGGAATCCTCGTAAAACATTGGCTCAATACACGGCTCAAAATATAATTTAATCACCATTTGTGCAATTCTATCTTCTACTGTTGGAATTCCCAATATACGTGTACCACCGTTCTTCTTCGGTATTGCAACTGCTTTTACTGGTTTGGGAAAGTAACTTCCTGATGAAAGCCGATTCCAGATTTTGTACAGATTGTTATTCAGTCTTTTCTCGAAATCCTCTATTGACTGTTCATCTACCCCGTATGTTCCCTTGTTTGCCTTAACTCTTTCATAGGCTGTTATTACTGCTCTTTTTGAAATACTGTATGGCTTTGCTTCTTGCATAAGTTCCTCCTCCTTTCAAAGTTGACTTATTCTCAAAGCTGAATAATCCGTATTCTTCGCTCCGATCTCATTACAAGACTTTCATCACTACTACAATACGGTCTGCCCCCATGACTGCATCGGTACTCTTATCTTACGGTTCTTCCGCTTGATATACTCCCTTAACATCAGCCCGTGGGTTCCCACGTTCTGCACAAACGCCTGTGTAATGTTCATGCCACCTTTATGCCGCCCACCATCTGGTCGGTAAACAGGTTTCCTCCAGACTCATCCCAGATTAACGACTACCCCCTGGTTTTGATGGAATCTCTACGCTTTCGACATTTCCGTAAGTGGTTCATTTGGCCATTCATCTCCATTACACTCACCTGACAGATTTATTCTGCCTTTTCCCTAACGCTCAATACCATAGCTTTTGCCTATAGCACCTTAGGGTGGTTTGAAACCTCCACCTGTATGGCGATTTCGGCGGGCCCACCGCCATCATCTGTACAGCATAGCTGTCTTCAAGTAACTACGCTACTTGGACACGCCTTCGTGGCGCACCATCATCTGCGTATCTTACGAAACGCAGACCTCGTTGCTCCAATTCCTTATCTAGTTTATCAAGATACACATTTGAAAGTATAACTGAAATGGGT
>NZ_AUFC01000053.1 GCF_000426305.1 Anaerovorax odorimutans DSM 5092
CTAAGTGCGTAAAACCCAACTGTCGATTTACCTGCAGTTTTATTTCCCTAAAAACTCCTTTAAAATAGACGTACGCAGAAAAGCGAATATATATTGAAGGAGAATAGACATGACAAACGAAGAAATCATCTTAAACGCCAAAGAAGAAATTAAATTACGAGGTTTATCGCCACACACAGAAGCAGAGTATTTCAGAGTTCTGCACGCATTTCTACGTTATTTCGAAAATCGTCCTATTGAAACAATGGGGGAAACCGAAATACGAGAATTTTTACTATATCAAATAGACTTAGGTAAATCTACTGGTTCTGTGAATATCTACAATAGTGCATTGCGTTTTATCTTCGGTGCCGTTATGCAAATAAATCTTAACTGTCGTATGATCCCAAGACGCCGTTATCGACGTGAATTTCCAGCAATTATGAGCAAGGACGAAATTATTCGCTTCTTTAGTGTCATCGACAATTTACGAGATAAAGCAATATTTGAAACTATCTATGGTTCAGGGCTAAGAGTGTCTGAACTTGTTAAACTTCGTGTACAAGATATAGATAGTAAACAAATGCGTATATTCATTCATCAGGGAAAAGGTCAAAAGGATCGATATACTCTGCTGTCACAGAGAAACCTTGAACTTTTACGTGAATATTGGAAAGAGTATCGTCCTACTCATCCTGCTGGATATTTGTTTTATTCTAAATCTAGAAAAAATCATGTAATGACTACCAGGTCTATCGGTAACGCTTTTTGTAAATATCGTCAATTAGCAAATCTGCCCAAGTCATTTACAACCCATACATTGCGTCACTGCTTTGCAACTCATCTGCTAGAGTCTGGAGTGGATGTTTGTTGTATTAAAGAGCTTTTAGGTCATACATTTGTACAAACAACATCTTTTTACCTACATTTACAAAAAATGAGTAATTCAGTAAAAAGTCCTCTCGATACACTTCCTAAAAAACGTAGTAGAAAGCCAAAGGTAAAAAATCATGCCTGAGGTTCAAGATGTTTTTCAGCAATATGGTTGGGAGTATCTGCAAAATCATAAGTTGTCTCATGTTCAATCAAAGGCATTTTTAGCAATTTCAAAATGTCGAACTGCTGATTTAGGTGGCCATACCGATCAATGTGAAAACTGTGGCAGTATAAGGATTTCCTACAATTCCTGTCGCAACCGCCATTGTCCCAAATGCCAAACTCTCGCCAAAGAGCGATGGATTGAGGGGCAGAAAGTCAATCTTCTGAACGTTGGATATTTCCACATTGTTTTCACGGTTCCAAGTGAGCTTAATATCGTAATCTATCAAAATCAGAAAGTCTGCTACAATATCCTGTTTCGGACAGTTTCCGAAACCTTGCAGGAACTTTGTGCTGACAAGAAATATCTCGGTGCAAAAATTGGTTTTACTTCCATTCTACACACGTGGGGGCAAAATCTCTGTTTTCATCCGCACATTCATTGTGTTATGGCTGGCGGCGGATTGAACAAACTTGGAAAATGGGTTAATTCACGAAAAAAGTTTCTGCTGCCAATTAAAGTATTGTCACGTAAATTCAGAGGCAAGTTTCTTGCACTTCTAAAAAAAGCAAATCTTGAATTTTTCGGGAACTCAAACCCGTTTGTTTTTAATGATTTACTTGATAGCTGTTACAAAAAAGAATGGATTGTTTACTGCAAACCACCTTTTAAAACTGCCGCTAGTGTGGTTGAATATCTCGGCAGATACACCCACAGGGTTGCTATTTCAAACAATAGAATACTTAGTGTCAAAAACGGAGTTGTCACATTCAAGTGGCGGGACTACAAGGACAATTCCAAGTGGAAAATTATGACCATCGCAGCCGAAGAATTTATCCGTCGTTTTCTCATGCACATCTTGCCCCAAGGATTTATGAAAATTCGTCATTACGGCTT
>NZ_AUFC01000054.1 GCF_000426305.1 Anaerovorax odorimutans DSM 5092
TTTGAAAGTTCCTGACGCTGTTTTTGCTTTTCTTTTGAGGATAGTGCTTCTATTTGTTGCTCTATCCTAAAGAGTTTATTACAGTATTCAATTCCTTGGCTTGGAATGGTTGATTCCGGCTTCGATGTGTCTACAGGGAGTGCATCTACAAAATATCTTCTTAGATGTGCAAAGCAGTAGCATCTAGTAATGTTTTCTACTTTCTCATATCCTTGATAGGCATCCGTTATCAAATATCCGTTAAATCCTTTTAAGAATTTCTTTGGATGATCTCCATTTCTTGTGGGCTGATATTCAAAAATTCGGATAGGCATCTTGGAATCTTTGTAAGTACCATATACCCACATATATGAATCAGAAGTATTCTTTCGTCCTTCCTCATTCATCACTTCTATGGTGGTTTCATCAGCATGAAGGTATTTCTCTTGCAGCATCTTTTTATGAAGGAGATCAATAATTGGAAAAAGCCATTCTTTTGATGCCTGTATAATCCAATTGGACATTGTCTGCCTTTTCAAAGATAGCCCAAGATTCTTAAAGTCTGTTTCCTGTCTATAAAGAGGCATTGCGTTGACATATTTCTGATACATGATATGTGCAACACTAGAAGCAGAAGCATAGGAATGCCAGATTACAGGTTTTGTTGTAGGTGCTTTAGCCATAAGAGGTTGTCCTGCTTGTTTGCATTTACGGCACTCATAGACTTCTTTGTAGATATCAATAACCTTCAGCTGAGCAGGAATATATTCTACCTCACTGCGAACAAATTCCTCGCCTACCGGTTTTAATTCAGCCGCACATTCAGGGCAATTCAAATCCTCATCGCTGAGTTTAAATACTACTTTGTGGTGAGGCAACTTATCCAGTTTATCTTTTCTCTGTCCGTTATACTTCTTTACAATAACTTTTTCGGTTACTTTAAGAGCCGGTTCTACTACTTTAGGATCTGCTGTTACCTCTGCCTCATCAAAAAAAGAAAGCTGTCCTTCAACACCAAGATTCTTAGTGCTTTCGGAACTTTTCCCGTACAGTTTTTTCGTCAGATAAGCTACCGTTTCATGAAGGTTCTTGTTTTCAAGTTCTAGCTGCGTGATTCTTTTTTTAAGCATATTTAACTTTTCATTTGCCTTCATAAAACCTGTATTTCCTCTCTTTTTAACTAAGAATATTATATCATAAAAAGTACTGTAACTCCAGAATTTTCAAGGAATTATAGGCACTTTATATTACATTTTTTACACTTATTTTTTGTACGGCTTTGGGTTGATTTAAAGACAATCCTTCTAAAAGCCATCTGAATTCTTGAGTTGTTAACTTTCGAACTTCTTCTTCATTTCTTGGCCATTGAAACTTGCCTTTTTCTAGCCTTTTGTATAGAAGTACAAATCCATCTCCTTCCCAGTAAAGCGCTTTTAACCGATCACATTTATGACCACAGAATAAAAACAGGTTGTTACTAAAGGGATCTAATCTGAAATTTTGTTGTACCAGTGCAGCAAGACCATCGATTGACTTGCGCATATCAGTATATCCGCAGGCAAGATAGATATTTTCTGCTTGTGAAATATCACCTAGCATCGTGTGTTCTCCGGATAGATGCTTTGTATGGCAAGGATTGTATTGCGAATGACCATTTCTGTTGCACTGCTTCGAACATCAATGGAAATATCATTTA
>NZ_AUFC01000055.1 GCF_000426305.1 Anaerovorax odorimutans DSM 5092
AAAGGGGCTGTAAAAAAACTCCCCAAATAGAAAACCCGCTGTGGTCATAGAAACCATAGCGGGTTTTTGGTATAATTTATTTATGCAAAAAAACAAAAATACCAACTTTAATTTTACAACAAGACAGTTAAAATTACCACTGGATTTAGAAAAACTTATTGATTTGTCTGATCCAATGTATACCTTTTGTGATGTAGTGGATCATATTGACCTAACACCATACTTTGCAGAGGAAGGCTGCAGAACAGGTCGCCCAAAATGTGATGCACTAAAATTATTAAAGATAATACTGTTTGCATTTATGGAAAATGGCATTAGATCATTAAGAGATTTAGAAAAACTTTGTAAGAATGACATAAGATATATGTATTTACTTGATGAGATGAAAGCTCCGTCTTTTGCTACTTTTGGTAATTTTATGCGCAATGAACTTACAACCTCAATCGAGCAGATATTTAATGATGTAAATCGCTACATTTTTGAAGTAGAGAATGTTGATTTGAACCATACATATATTGACGGAACTAAGATAGAAGCAAATGCCAATCGCTATACATGGGTTTGGAAGAAATCCTGTATTAAAAATAGAAGCAAGGTATATGAGAAGGTTTCTATTCTTATTGATTTTATGAATTCACAAGTTCTAGGTTTGCTTGGTATTAAACTCGAAAAACGCGAAGAATACTCGATTGAATACGTAGAGGAATTGCTTTGCAACTATGCCAAGGCGACATCGATTAATGAGACTACATTTGTTTCAGGCATTGGGCATAGAAAGAGTATTGAGCAAAGACAATACCAGGAAATGCAGGGTTACTTGGAACGTCTAAAGTCTTATGCAAATCATATACAAATATGTGGAGATAAAAGAAACAGCTATGCAAAAACTGACCATGATGCAACATTTATGCGAGTTAAAAAAGATTACATGGGAAATGATCAGCTTGTTCCAGCATACAATGTTCAAGCTGCAATATGTGATGAATATATAGCAGTTATTGATGTGAAAAAATATGCTTCTGATATGGAATGCTTTGTGCCACTTATGGAAAAGTTTAATGGGATATATGGAAAATATCCAACATATCCAGTTGCAGATGCTGGCTATGGATCTTTTAATAACTATATTTATTGCGAAGAGCATGGCATGGAAAAATATATGAAATTTACAATGTTTGAAAAAGAAACAAAAGACAAGAAATATCATACAAATCCATATCGTGCTGTCAACTTTAAACAAAATGAGCAAGGTGAGCTAATTTGCCCCAATGGGAAAAGGCTCCTTTATAAATATGATAAGCACATATACAAAAATAAGTATGGAAGAACCGAAGAAATATATGAATGTGAAGATTGTGAAGGCTGTCCATATCGCAGTGATTGTTGCAAAAAAACGTCTGGGAACAGAAGCGTAAGTCTGAATAGAGAATTAACATCAATACATCATGAAGTAATAGATAATCTCGAATCAATACACGGTGCTTTGCTACGCATGAATCGAAGCATTCAATCAGAGGGAACTTTTGGAATAATAAAATGGAACAGGTCTTACAAAAGACTATTTAGGAGAGGACTTAAAGGAGTAATTCTTGAACTTACTTTAATTTCTTGTGGTTACAACTTATATAAATAT
>NZ_AUFC01000056.1 GCF_000426305.1 Anaerovorax odorimutans DSM 5092
ACTCAACTTTCCCACTAGGGAAATGTTAATGCACCTTGAAAAATGAATATGAATCTGCTTTAGGATATATAAAAAAGTCCTAATTTTTGATATAATGGAAATAACGACAAACCCATAAATATCAAAGAAAGTAGGACTTTTTATGAATTCCATTATAGCAGAAAATTTACGCACTGAACAGACTGTAAACTCTAGAATCGACTTGTTTTTTTCTAAGATAGGAATATCTGAACTTTTAAAACAGTCAAATTTTTATAAGGAATCAGGAATTCCATGTGTTATTGTATTGAAAACAATATTTACTTTAGTTTTTACAGAAAGAAATCTATATAGAATACTAGCAACTCAGGCTGATAAAATTGGTTTCTCAAAAAACACAGCTTATCGTTTTCTTAATTCAACCACATATAATTGGGCAAAACTTCTACGATTAATAGCTGAATGTGTTGTCTCAAAGATTGACCAAACAACTTCTGCAGATAGAGCCAAGGTCTTAATTGTAGACGATTCTTTGTATGATCGTAATAGAAGCAAGAAAGTAGAACTTCTTGCAAAAGTGTATGATCATTCAGTTCATAAGTATATTAAAGGATTTAAAATGCTTACAGTAGGTTGGTCTGATGGCAAAACATTTATCCCTGCCGCTTTTTCTCTTTTAAGCTCACAAAAGGAAACTAACAGATTATGCGAATCAGGAATTAAGGATAGAAGAACTGCGGCATTTAAACGTAGACAACTTGCAATTTCAAAGTCTACAGAGGTTTTAATTGAACTTATCAAATCAATTAAGCATCTTCCTGCAAAATATGTTCTCTTTGATAGCTGGTTTGGTTTACCTAGAACAATTTGTAAGGTAAAGACTCTTGGTTTTGACGTTATTTGTATGGTAAAGAATAGTTCTAAAATTCATTATTGCTACAATAACGAGTGGGTGCCAGTTAGTAAATTATACAAAATAGCTATTCAAAATTATAAGAAAAATGGTAACATTACAGGTTCAATTTTAGTTTCAATTAGAGAATCTAAAGACTCAGAAGAATTAATACCTGTAAAATTAGTTTTTGTAGAAGCACGTGATTCGAAAGAATTTCTTACAATACTCTCAACAGATACGGAGCTATCTGAAGAAGAAATCCTGCGTATTTATGGCAAGCGTTGGGATATAGAAGTCTTCTTTAAAATGTGTAAATCATATCTGGCCCTAGCAAAAGAATTTCAAGGAAGAAGCTATGATATGATGACAGCTCATACTGTAATAGTGTTTCTTCGCTATATTATGCTTGCAAATGAATCTAGAAGTACTATAGATTTAAGAACTATAGGAGGATTCTTTTTTCAAGTATGCGATGAGGTAGCAGACATTAGACTTTCAACATCATTAAAGTTAATAATTTCAACGCTTAAAGAAATTCTATCCGCGTATTCTCTAATCTCAGAAGAGATGACAGAGCAAATTTTGAGTACCTTTTTTTCGTCAATTCCTCAAGTTTGGAATCAAAAACTAAAATTGTGTGCGTAATCATATTTATTTTTCAAGGTGCATCCAGTTTTTTAAGCTGGGAAAGTTGAGT
>NZ_AUFC01000057.1 GCF_000426305.1 Anaerovorax odorimutans DSM 5092
GAAGTGACCGGAACAGATTCTGTGGGAGGACTAATAGGATATAGTACATCAAATAATACAATAAAAAGTAATTATGCAGCAGTGAAAATAAATAGTACCGGACAAAATAAAGGAGGAATTGTAGGAGGAGTTTATTATAATAGATTAACAATTACAAATTGTTATTATGATAGCACAGTTACAGGATTAACAACTCCGGAAGATCAAGCTAAAATAACTGAAGATTTACTAAATAAAACAACTTATACTAATTGGAATTTTGAAAATGTCTGGAACATAAAGGATGGTAATTCTTATCCATTTTTACAAAATGTCTCAATACCTGAACATGAATACATGCCTATAGAGGAATTGGAAGTACCTAATATAACAGTTAATGAAATAACTATTAATAAAATTACTTTTAATTGGAATGAAATAAATAGAGCGACATCATATGATATAGAAGTAGATGGAAACATAATAAATAATGGAAATAGTACAAGTTATGAGCATATTGGGTTAGATGCAAATACAGAGCATACGTATAAAGTTAGAGCAAAAGCTAAAGATTTTATAGGAGAATGGAGTGAAGATTTAACCGTAAAAACCGCAATAGTAGGAATACCATCAAATATTGTAATTGAGAGAAAAAATACTAGTATAAACATAATATGGAATTCAGTAGAAAATGCCACAGGATATGATATAAAGGTAGATGGAGAAGTTATAAATAACGATAATAACACAAATTATGAACATATAAACTTAATTCCGGAAACAGAGCATACATATAAAGTAAGAGCAAAAAACAGTAATGGAGCTGGAGATTGGAGCGAAGAAATAATTGCTAAAACAGTTACTGAGTTAACAGTTCCGCAAAATATTGTTACTGTAAAATCTGATATCTCTATAAAACTATTATGGGATAAGGTAACGGGAGCAGAAGGATATGATATAGAAGTAGATGGAAATGTTATAGATACTGGTATTAGTACAAGCTATGAACATCTAGATTTAACACCTAATACAGAGCATAAATACAAAGTTAGAGCAAAAGCTGGAAGTGTAATAGGAGAATGGAGCGAAGAATTAGTAATAACTACATGGATTGTAGGAATACCAACTAATATAAAAACAACAGGAACAGAAACAAGTATAACAATTTCATGGGATTCTGTGTTGGATGCAACATCATATGATATAGAAGTAGATGGACAATTAGTTGATAACGGAAATAGTCTAAGTTATCAACATACGGGATTACAACAAAATACAAATCATAAGTATAAAGTAAGAGCTAAAAAATCAGATGCCATAGGAGAATGGAGTGAGATAATTACTTCATCTACTCTTTTAACAGGAGCAATAATTATAAAAAATAAAGAAGAATTAAAACAAATAGCAAATGATTTAGCTGCAACTTATGTACTTGGAAACGATATCGACTTAGAAAACGAAGAATGGGAACCAATAGGAAATAGCAGTGTGCCGTTTAGTGGAGTATTTGATGGAAGAGGATATAAGATAAGTAAT